>NZ_JAYRMI010000088.1:0-15290 GCF_041904905.1 Zoogloea sp.
TCAGCTTGGCCTGCTTGTTGACCTGGTTGACCGCACCGCCAGTGGAGCCGCGGCCGAACAGCATCGAGGAGGAGCCGCGCAGCACCTCGACGCGTTCCATGTTGAAGGTGTCGCGGTCGTAGAAGCCGGGGTCGCGCATGCCGTCGATGAAGATGTCGCCGGTGGTGTTGAGCGGGAAACCCCGCAGGCGGATGTCTTCCTCGCCGCCTTCGGCCGCCAGGAAGGTGACCCCGGAGGTCATCTTGAGGGCTTCCTTGATGGTGTCGATCTTGCGGTCGTCCATCAGCTTTTCGGTGACCACGGTGATCGACTGGGGAATGTCGCGCAGTTCCTGCTTGCCCTTGCCGATGCGGGTGGTGGTGGTGCGCAGGCTGTCCTTGCCCTGGGGTTCGGCTTCGGCGGCGGCCTTCACGACCACCGGCTTGAGGGTCTTGGCGTTGTCGGCGTCGGCCGCGCCGGTTTGCGCCCAGCCGCTCATCGAGGCGGCAAACATCAGCGCGCCCAGGGGCAGGGCGGTGGGCAGCGGGGTGGGGGCGGTCTGCGGTCGGGGGGGCGACGCAGGGCGTCGGCGGTTCTTTTTGTGTGCCATGTTGGCCTCCGGAGATGAAGCGCCCGGATTGGGCGTTGGGGTTTCATGACCCGAGGCTGGCTGGCTGGGAGCTGGAAGCGCGCAATGCGACGACGGCTGGCTTGCCCGAGAGATCTGGTTACAATAATAATAAAAATGCGAATGATTCGCAATACAGTTTTATTGCGAGGCAGCAAAAGTCCCCGCCGACGGCCTGCTTCCGCCACGGCGGGAACGCACCGCGCCCCCGGGCCGACGGGTGCGGCGCGGGGGAGCGGGGGGCGTGCCGGGCGGGGCCCGGAGCGGGCTTACCAGGTGTAGCGGGCGTTCACGCCGACCATGCCGTTGCGGCCGGGGGCCGACTCGTAGAAGCGGCCGTTGCTGTCGCCGACGATCACCGAGCCCACGTAGCTGCGGTCGAACAGGTTGTCGATGCGGGCGAACTCGGTGAAGCGCCACGGGCCGGCCTTCTGTTCGGCGGTGAGGCGCAGGTTGGCGATGGCGTAGGCCGGGGCCGGGGTGGCGGAGTTGGCGTCGTTCACCTGCAGGCGGCTGCGATAGATGCCCTCGACCGCCGCGGCGATGCCCGGCAGCGGCTTCCAGACCAGATCGCCGAAGGCCGAGCTGCGGGGGATGCCCGGCATGGCGTTGCCGGCGTCCACCGGGACGGTGCTGGCAAAGCCCTCGTCGTAGATGGCGCGCAGCAGGGTGAAGGCGAAGCGGCTGGTGAGGTCGCGGCGCCAGGCGGTGTCGAAGGCCAGCTCGACGCCCTGGCGCAGGGTCTTGCCGGCGTTCTGGTAGCTGGTCCGGCCGCCGCTGGAGGCGAGCACCACCAGCTCGTCGTCGGTCTTGACCTGGAACAGCGCCAGATTGACCCGGCTGCTGTTGCCCACCAGCGCCTTCACGCCGGTCTCGAGGTGCTCGCTGCGGGCGGGGTTGAGGCCGAAGTTGAAGCCGGTGGTGGGGGTGGCGTAGAACATCTCGTTGAGGGTGGGCGTCTCGAAGCCGCGGGCCGCGCTGGCGTACAGATTGACCGCCGGGTCGAGCTTGTAGACCACCCCCAGCACCGGGGTGGTCTTGCTGTAGTTGCGGCTGCCGCTGTCGTCGCCGTTGATGCCCACGACGTACTTGTCGTCCACCGAGAACTTGACCGCGCTGTGGCGCAGGCCGCCGCTCACCACCCAGTCGCCGCGCTGCCATTCGCTCTGGACGTAGGCGCCGACGCTGTCGACCTTGTCCAGCTCGCGGCGGCGCAGGGTGCTCTTCACGCCGCCGCGGTTGTCGTAGCCGTTACGGTTGTCCTTGCTCACGTCGTAGTCGGCGCCGACGGTGGTGGTCAGGCGGCCGCCGCCGGCGTCGCGCACGGCGATCCAGCGTCCGCCCACGCCGTAGAAGTCGCGGTCGAAGTCGACCACGCCGCCGGAGCCGCGGGTGATGGCGCTGGCCGACGACGGGGGAATGGCCTGGTACTGGATCACGCTGCGCTGGCCGCTGTAGGCCGATAGCTGCAGGGTGTCGCGGCCGAAGCGGCGCTCGTAGGCCACGCCGCCCTGCAGGTGGTCGATGTTCTTGCGGGTGTTGTAGTCGAGGGCGCCCTGCACCACACCCCGCGGGTTGGCCTTGTAGCTCGCCCAGTCGAGGCCCAGCGGGTCGTCGGCGCGCTGCCAGAAACCATTGACGACGAAGGTGAGCTTGCTCACGTCGTCGGGCCGGGCGGTGATCTTGGCGAAGGCCTGCTCGCGGGTGGCGGCGCTGTGGTCGCGGTAGCCGTCGGTCTTGAGCCGGCTCACGTCGAGCACGTAGCCCAGCCCGTCGAGCTGGCCCTGGGCGCCGATGCCGGCCTTGGTGGTGCCGAAGCTGCCGGCGGCGAAGCTGCCTTCCACGCTGGGCCGGCCGGCGGGCTCGCGGGTGAACAGCTGGATCACCCCGCCCGAGTGGTTGCCGTAGATGGCGGAGTAGGGGCCGCGCAGCACCTCCATCCGCTCGGCCACGTCGAGGTTGAAGGTGGCGGCCTGACCCTGGCCGTCGGGCATCGAGGCGGGGATGCCGTCGGCGATCAGCTTCACGCCGCGCACGCCGAAGGCCGAGCGGGCACCAAAGCCGCGGGTGGAGATCTGCAGATCCTGGGCGTAGTTCTGGCGGTTGTTGGCAACGACGCCGGGCACCGCGACGAGGGCCTCGGAGGCGTTGATGCGCGGCTGGCCGGCGGCGATCTGGTCCCGGTCGAGCACGTCGATGGAGGCCGGCATGTCGAAGCTGGCGGCTTCCGCGCGGCTGCCGGTGACGACCACCGGGTTGAGGGCCAGGGGCGCCTGCTCGGCGGCGTGGGCGATGCCGGCCAGGGCGGCGGCGTGGGCGACGGCATGGGGGGCGGGGGTGAAGCGGGCGGGCATCCGGTGTCTCCGTGGGCGAATGTGGTCTTTGTGGCGAACATAACCGCAAGGCCGCCGCCGCGCATCATGAAAATCGTGATTTCGCCACCGGTAACAGACGCCGCCGGGTGCCCCTCGCTATACTTCCGGAGATCATCGCCCGAAACGTCCGTCATGCCGCCGATCCGCCGGACCCTCTTCGTCGCCCCCTGCCGCGCCGCGCTCCTTCTGGCGGTGGTGTGGCTCGAACTGGGCGGGCTGCAGGCGGCCTGGGCGCAGACGGCGGTGACGCTCCAGCTGCGCTGGCACCACGCCTTCCAGTTTGCCGGCTACTACGCGGCGCTGGAGCAGGGCTACTACCGGGACGCCGGGCTCGCGGTGCAACTCCTGGACGCCCGGCCCGGGCTGGACGTGGTGGACGAGGTGGTCTCCGGCCGCGCCGATTTCGGGGTGGGCAACAGCAGCCTGCTGATCGACCGCCTCGCCGGCAAGCCGGTGGTGGTGCTCGCCACCATCTTCCAGCATTCCCCGCTGGTGCTCCTCACCCGTCGGGAGCTGGCGGTGCCGTCGGTGCACGATCTCATCGGCAGGCGGGTGATGCTGGAGCCCGGCGCCGACGAGCTGCTCGCCTATTTGCGCAAGGAGCGCATCCCGGTAGAGCGGCTGAAGTTCGTGGAGCACAGCTACAACCCCCGCTCGCTGATCGACGGCGAGGTGGATGCGATCAGCGCCTACTCGTCCAACGAGCCGTATTTTCTCGAGGCAGCGGGGCTGGATTTCCAGGTTTACACCCCCCGTTCGGCAGGCATCGACTTCTACGGCGACAACCTGTTCGCCAGCGAAGCGCTGCTGCGCCGCAACCCGGCCTTGGTGAACGCCTTCCGGGAGGCCAGCCTGCGTGGCTGGCGCTACGCCCTCGATCACCCCGACGAGATCGCCCGCCTGATCCACGCCCGCTACGGCACCGGCCTGCCCCTCGACTTCTTCCTCTACGAGGCGCGCCAGACCGTGCCGCTGGTGCGCCCCGATCTGGTCGACGTGGGCTACATGAGCCTTGGCCGCTGGAAGCACATCGCCGAGGTGTACGCCGACATCGGCATGCTGCCCCGGGATTTCGACTTCCAGGGCTTCCTCTACGAGCCCGCCCGGGACGACCTCAACGGCCTGCGCACCTACCTGGGTGCCGCGCTGGCGGCGATCGGGCTGATTACCCTGGTGGCCGCCTACATCCACCACATCAACCGGCGCCTGCACCGCAGCGTGGCCGAGGCCCGGCTGGCGGCCGAGCGGCTCGAAGCCAGCGAGGAGAAATACCGCCTCCTCACCGAGACCATGAAGGACGTGGTGTGGACCGTCGATACCGACTCCCTGCGCTTCATCTACGTGAGTCCGTCGGTGGAGCGGCTGCGGGGCTATACCGCCGAGGAGGTGCTCGCGCAGCCCTTCGACGCCAGCTTCCTGCCCCGCGACGCGGACGAGCTGCGGGCCCTGGTGCGCCAGCGGGTGCGCAGCTTTCTCGACAGCCCGGACAACGCGCCGCGCTTCTACACCGACGAGGTGGAGCAGCCGTGCAAGGACGGCGCCACCGTGTGGATCGAGGTGGTCACCACCTGCTGCCGCAACCCCCGCACCGGCAAGGTCGAGCTGCACGGGGTGAGTCGCGACATCTCCGAACGCCGGGCCAGCCAGGCGCGCATCGCCTACATGGCCGAGCACGACATGCTCACCGATCTGCCCAACCGCACCCTGGTTACCGACCGGCTGCGTCAGGCCCTGTCGGCGGCTCGCCGCAACCGGCACCGGGTGGGCCTGCTGTACATCGACCTGGACCGCTTCAAACCGGTGAACGACGCCTACGGCCACGCGGTGGGCGACCAACTGCTGCGCGAGGCGGCGGTGCGGATGCGCATGTGCGTGCGCGAGTCCGACACCGTCGGGCGCTTCGGCGGCGACGAGTTCGTGGTGCTGTTGCCCCACATCGATACCGGCCACGACGCCGAGGTGGTGGCCGAGAAAATCCGCATCGCGCTGGGGGAGTCCTTCCTCATCGAGGGGCTGCGCCTGGACGTGTCGTCGAGCATCGGCGTCGCCATCTATCCCGAGCACGGCAGCGACGACGAGAGCCTGCTGCTCCATGCCGACGGCGCCATGTACGCCGCCAAGCACGGCGGCCGCAACCGCGTCACGGTGTTCGGCGAAGACTGAGCCCATCGCAAACCCTTACAGTTTCTTACTGCCCGGCCGGCCGGGCGCTTCTACAGTGAGGGCCTTGATCGGCCTGACGCTTCGGGTGTCCGGCCGGCGCTCAATCCCCCGAATCACCCGACAGGACGCCTCAATGTCACCCATCAAGCGAATCTTCGGCGCGGCGCTCCTCGCCGTGGCGGCCCAGGGCGCGACGGCCGCCGACGTGGGCGTGTCGATCGGCATCGGCGACCCCAACTTCTACGGGCGCATCGACATCGGCAACTTCCCCCGCCCGGTGCTGATGTACCCCCGGCCGGTGCTCATCCGCCCGGCGCCCCACGCCGCCGCACCCCTCTACCTGCGCGTGCCGCCCGGCCATGCCCGCGACTGGCGACGCCATTGCGGGCGTTACGACGCCTGCGGCGTGCCGGTCTACTTTGTGCAGGACGGCTGGTATCGCAACGTCTATGCCCCTCGCTACCAGGCCGGGTACGGCCACGACCGGCGCTTCGACGACCGCCGCGGGCGCCGTGAGGATCGCCGGGACGCGGAGCGTGCCGAGCATTTCGACGAGCGCGGGGCGCGCGGCCACGGACATGGGCACGGCCGCGGGCGCGACTGATCCCGTCCTGTTCCCGATCAAGGCGCCGGCGCCCGGCGCGGGTTAGGGTCGCCGCTTCCGTCGGCCCTTGCCGACAGCCCGCGCTCCTCCGCCCTGACCCATGAAATCTGCTCCCCAGGCCCTCTGGCTGGTCGGCTTCCGGCCCTTCTTCCTCCTCGCCTGCCTTGCCGGCATGACCCTGCCGATGCTGTGGGCCCTCGTCTTCACCGGCCACCTCGGCCTGCCGGCGGCGCCCGTCGCGCCGGTGCAGTGGCACGCCCACGAGATGTTCTTCGGTTTCGGCTGGGCGGTGATGGGCGGGTTCCTCCTCACCGCCACCAAGAACTGGGTGCAGGTGCGCGGCTACCACGGCGCGCCGCTGGTCGTGCTGGCGGCGGCGTGGGTTGTCGAGCGGATCGGCATGGCCTTTGGCGGCGCGTGGCCGACGGGGCTGTTCTGGCTGTCCAACCTGGCCTTTCTGGGGGCCATCGTGGCGATGCTGCTCGCCACCCTGCTGCGCCATCGGCAGCAGGACAGCTTCCGCGACAACTACTTCTTCCTGCTCATCCTGCCCGCCTTTCTTGCCGCCAAGCTGCTGGTGCTGGACCCGGCGCACTTCGCGGCCGGGGCCACGATGGCGGTGGGGCTGTTCCGGGTGGCCTTCCTGGTGATGCTGGAGCGCACCCTCACCCAGTTCATGAAGGGCGTCTTCCAGGCCGAGATCCTGCGCGACCCGCGCCTCGACGGGGCGATCAAGTTTTCGGCGCTGGCGCTGGTGTTCCAGCCCTGGCTGCCGATCTGGCTGGCCGGCGGGCTGCTGTTCGCCTGCGCCGGCCTGCTGCTGCTGCGCTTCGCCCGCTGGCGGCCGCTGCTGGCGATGACCCGCATCGACCTGGCGGTGATGTACCTGGGCTATCTGGCCATCGCCGCCCAGCTGCTGGTGGAGCTGGCGGGGCTCGCCGGCGTCGCCCACTGGACCGGCAGCGTGTCGATCCACCTGTTCACCTTCGGGGCGATGGGGCTGGTGATTCCGCCGATGCTGGTGCGCATCTCCAAGGGCCATACCGGCCGCAAGGTGGTCTTCGATGCCGGCGACAAGCTGCTGATCTGGATCATGCTGGCGGCGCTGGCGGTGCGCGTGCTGCTGCCGCAACTGGCGCCGGGCGCCTACGCGGCGTGGGTGCATCTGGCGGCGACGTGCTGGTTCCTGTGCTTCGCGATCCTGGGCGGGCGCCTGCTGCCACGGCTACTCAGCCCGCGCATCGACGGCAAGGAACACTGACCCCGCCGGCGCGGCAAATTGCCGGCGGCCTGTCGCCGATCAAGGCGGCGGTGCGTCCGCGCCGCTAGGCTCCCCGGCGATTCCCGAAAAACCGGAGCCGCCATGTCCTACCCGCCGTTCTTCGACCTCGTCCCCCGCGTGCGCCTGCGCGACCCGCTGGCGGCGTTCCTCGGTGCCTTCGACGACGGCCTGATCGAATACGGCTACCCGGACGCCGTCCGGCTGGCCGGGCACTCGTGCCCCACGGTGGCCGGCGCCTACGGGCTCACCCGTCTGGCGCTCGCCGCCCTCTACGACGACGCGGTGCCCGAACGCGGCGCGGTGCGGGTGAGCTTTCGCGAGAGCGGCAGCGAGGGCGTCACCGGGGTGATCGCCAACGTGGTGTCGCTGCTCACCGGCGCCACCGCCGACACCGGCTTCAAGGGGCTCGCCGGGCGCTTCGACCGGCGCCATCTGCTGGCCTTCGACGCCGCCCAGCCCCTCGCCCTGCGTTTCGCCCGGGTAGACACCGGCCGCGCGGTGGATGCCGAAGCCCATCTGCGCCATGTGCCCGCCGATGCGCAGATGGCCCCGCTCATGCAGCGCTGCCTGGGCGGCATGGCTGGCCCCGACGAGGCCCGGCTGTTCCGCGAGCTGTGGCAGGCCCGGGTGCGCCGCGTGCTGCTCGATCATGGCAACGACCCGGCGGTGTTCGCGATCCGCCCCGCCGACTGACAAGGAGCCGCCCATGAAGGACACCCCCCGCCGTCCGGATGAGCCCGATGCGCCCACCTTCTCCTCGCCACCGTGCTACGCGGCGAGCTTCCCCGGCCACTTCGGCGAGACCTTCGAGGGCCCCGCGCCCGAAACCATCGAGCGCCTCAACGCCCTGCTGGAGGCGGAGCGGGCCGGCGCCCGGGTGCTGGCCGTCCTGCGCGACGGACTGGACAGCCGCAGCGCCGCCCGTGCGGTGCTGGATCGCCTGCAGAAGGACGAAGGCGCCAACGCGGTGGTGCTCTACAAGACCATCCAGCGCCTGGGGGGCGTGGCGTCCCACGACACCGGCGCCTTCGTGCAGAAAACGCTGGCCATCGACGGCCTGGCAGCGCGGCTGCGTTTCCTGAACAAAGGGCAGGCGTGGGTGGTGCGCAAGATCGAGGAGGTGCTGCCCCGCCTCGCCGACGAGGTGGCCCGGGCCATGCTGGACGAGATGCGCCGCTCCCACCTCGACAACATCGCCGCCTGCGAGGCGCTGCTGGCCGACGGCCTGCCCGCTTAGGCCCCGGGCTGCCCGGGCACCAGCGCGATCACCTGCTCGCGCAGCCAGCCGACCGCCGGGTCCACGTGGTTGCGGGGGTGCCAGGCCATGCGCAGGCCAAAGCCCTCGTCGTCCAGGGGCAGCTCGAACATGTCGAGCACGCTGGCAAAGCGGCTCATCAGCATCGAGGGCAGGGCGCACACGTAATCCGAGCAGCGCAGGATCTCCGGCACCAGCATGAACTTCTCCACCGACATCACCACGTTGCGTCGGCGCCCGAGCCCGGCCAGCGTGTCGTCCACGTAGCCGGAAAGGCTGCCGCCGATCTCGGTGACCAGCACGTGCGAGAGCTGGCAGTAGGCGTCCAGGTCCACCGGCCCGAGGCCACGCGGGTGGGCCTTGCGCTGGGCCATCACGAAACGCACGCGGAGCAGCGGGCGGGTCTTCATCGACGGCGGCAGCAGGCGGTCGGAGGCCAGCAGCAGATCCACCTCGCCCCGCTCCATCTGGGCCGCGATGTGGCCCACGTCGGGGTTGCGGAAGGTGACCTTCAGCCCCGGCCCGGCCAAGGCCGAAACCCGCTCGATCAGGGGCAGCCCCAGCACCATCATCGCCGTGTCGTTCACCGCGATGTGGAAGGTGCGCTCGTCGCGGCGGGGGTCGAAGCTGGGCCGGTGGCTCACCACCGACTCCAGATCCTTCAAGGCCGAATGCAGGGCCGGGCCCAGGGCCAGCGCCCGGGCGGTGGGCGTCATGCCGCGGCCGGTCTCGGCGGGCAGCAGCAGCGGGTCGTCGAACACCTGCCGCAGCCGCGCCAGATGGGCCGACAGGGCCGGCTGGCTCATGTGCAGGCGCCGCGCCGCGCGGGTTACGTTGCACTCGGTGAGGAGCGCGTCGAGGGAGACCAGGAGGTTCAGGTCGATCTGGCGCAGGTCCATGGACGTATCCTCCAATGTTATGGGTCGAATATCGACAATCGATTTCAAATATATGTTCGCGCCCCCTACACTGCAAGCCGTGAGTTGCCCCGCGAGCGCCGAAGCCGCTTGCCGCGACACCCACCGACTGGCGGCCTGAGCCGTCGGCACCCCAACCCCACCCAAGGATGCGCATGGACAACCGTCACCCCACCGCCGCCCAGCCCGGCCAGGTCACCCGCATCGCCCGCCGTCGCGCCCTGCCCGGGCGGGAGCGCGACTACGAGGCGCGGGTCCGCGAGATGTTCCGGCACATGCGGGCCAGCCCCGGCTTTCAGGGCGCCGAGATGATCCCGCCCCATGAGCCCGGCGGCGACTACCAGGTGGTGGTGCACTTCGCGTCCGAGGCCGATCTGGCCGCCTGGGACGCCAGCCCGGAGCGGGCCGAGATGCACGGTCTGCTGCGCGAGGTGGCCGCCGCCGAGCCCGAATACCGCAGCCTGTCGGGCCTGGAGGCGTGGTTCGCGCCGGCGGTGGTGCCGGCGTCGATGCACCCGCCCCGGGCGCGGATGGCGCTGGTCACCTGGATGGGCATCTTCCCCACGGTGTCGCTGGTGCTGTGGCTGATCGAGCCGCTGCTGCGCCCGCTCCTGCCCTTCCTGCCCAAGGTGGCGCTGCTCACCGGGCTGATCGTGGCCACCATGACCTGGGTGGTGATGCCGCGCCTCACCAAGTTGATGCGGCGCTTCCTCAATCCGCATCTCAAGTCTTAGCGGCACCCCCGGCTCAAGGCGGTCGGGCCTTGTTTTCCTTGATGAAACTCAAAGGAAAAATAAAAACTGATCCGCCCGGATCGGTGCAAAACTGTGCCGGCCAGGCCTGCCGACGGCGGGATAAAGTGGTTTCCGGATTCTGAAAGGAGCAGTCGATGGAACTGGCGATAGCACCTCCGGCCGGGCGGCCGATGTCGATGGGCAAGGTGCCCGGCAACCGGGGCATCTGGGTGGGCATCCTGTGCGAACTGAGCGAGTTCGCGCTGATGTTTCTGGCGTGGGGGTGGTTCCGCTTCAGCCATCCGGACGATTTCCGTGCCGGCCCGGCGCAGCTGCTCACCGGCGCGGGCATCGCCAACACCGTGGTGATGCTCACCAGCGGCTACTTTGCGGTGCGCGCGCTGCTGGCGATCCGCCGGGGCGAGGCGCGCACCGCAAGCAACTGGCTGATCGGCACCTTGCTCGGTGGCATCGCCTTTCTGCTCATCAAGGCGTGGGAGTTCAGCTGGAACATCGACCACGGCGTGGTCGGCACCGGCAACAGCTTCGTGGCGATGTACTACTACCTCACCTTCAACCATCTGGTGCATGTGGTGTGGGGCTGCCTGGGGCTGATCTGGGCGATCCTGCGCTGCCGATTCGGGGCCTACAGCCCCGAGGACCACGAGGGCCTCGAGGCCGCCACGCTGTACTGGCACGCCACCGATCTGGCGTGGATCGTGATCTTTCCGCTGCTCTACGTGTTGAGGTAACGACGATGACGAAGCCGGACGATGCCGAAAGGCAGGTGACCTGGGTGTGGCTGGGGCTGGTGGTGCTGACCCTGGGCAGTGCCTGGCTGGGGGAGAGCGCCAGCTCCGCAGGCGTGGTTGCCGCGGTGGTGGCGCTCATCGTGGCGGCGAAGGGGCTGCTGGTGATCCGCCACTACATGGGCCTTGCCGAACCCGGCTCGCGCCTGCGGCTGGCGATGCGACTCTACTTCGTGGTGATGCCCGGCTTGATCCTCCTCGCCGGCAGTCTGGCCTGAGGGGTGCGTCAGGCCTTGTTGCGGCATTACAAAAATATTCGACGCGACTGGCTTGCCTTGCTATTGTGTGAATGAGCGACCATCTTCCGGGCCGCCTTTCTCTCATGGAGCGCGTCAATTGGGTACCAAGCTTTATGTAGGCAATCTGCCTTACAGCGTCGACAAGGCCCGTCTCGAAGAACTGTTCGGCGAGTACGGTAGCGTGACCTCTGCTCAGGTCATCATGGACCGCGAGACCGGCCGTTCCAAGGGCTTCGGTTTCGTCGAGATGGGGTCGGATCAGGAAGCCCAGGGCGCGATTTCCGGTCTGAACGGCAAGAACATCGACGGCCGCAATCTGACCGTCAATGAAGCCCGTCCGCAGGAGCCCCGCACCGGCGGCTTCGGCGGTCCGCGGCGTGGCCCGGGCAGTGGCGGCCCCGGCGGCGGCGGTCGTCGTGGCCCCGGTGGCGGTGGCTATGGCGGTGGCGGCGGTGGCCGTTACTGATCTGCCTGCCCTGCGTGTTTGATCGAAACCCCGCTCCGGCGGGGTTTCGTGCGTTTACGCTGCCCGGTTTTACGCGGCCTCGAAGTGTTCGAGCATCAGTTGGATGCTCGACACCCCGTTGTATTCGTTCACCGCCAGCCGGAAGGCGGCGTGGATGGCGGGTGCGGCGGCGTCGGCGCGGTTGAACTGGATCGCCTCCAGCCGCGTGCTGCCCTTGCGCAGTTGCAGCTTGAGGTGCTTGTCCTTGAGCACGCGCTGGTTCTCGACCCGGAAGGTGTCGTCGAAGATGGGCGCCGCGAAGCCCTGGCCCCAGATCTCCCGCTCCAGCAGGCGGGCGGTTTCGAGGTTGTACAGGCTGTCTTCGAGGGCGCCGTCGGTTTCCAGGCTGCGGGTGAGGTTGGCCGGGTCGATCAGGCCGGTGACGATGCCCTCGAAGAGCTGCTCGAACTGCGCCAGGTCGTCCTCGCGGATGGTGAGGCCGGCCGCCATCGCGTGGCCGCCGAACTTGAGCACCAGCCCCGGGGCCTGCTTGGTGACGAGATCGAGCGCGTCGCGCAGGTGCAGGCCGGGAATCGAGCGGCCGGAGCCCTTCAGTTCGCCGGGGTTGCCCCGGGCGAAGGCGATGGTGGGGCGGTGGAATTTCTCCTTGATGCGCCCGGCGAGGATGCCGATCACGCCCTGGTGCCAGTCGGGCTCGAAAAGCACGAGGCTGGAGCGGGCGCCCGGGTCGATGGCGTCGAGGTTGGCCATCGCGCCTTCCTGCATCTCGGCCTCGATGGCGCGGCGTTCGCGGTTGAGCTTGTCAAGCTCCTGGGCGATGTTGAGGGCGCGGCCCATGTCGTCGGTGATGAGGCACTCGATGCCCAGCGACATGTCGGCCAGTCGGCCGGCGGCGTTGAGGCGCGGGCCAAGGGCGAAGCCCATGTCGAAGGTGGTCGCGCGGCTGGCGTCGCGCCCGGCGGCGGCGAAGAGCGCGCGGATGCCCGGCTGCATGCGGTCGGCGCGGATGCGCTGGAGGCCCTGGGCGACCAGGATGCGGTTGTTGTGGTCGAGCTTGACCACGTCGGCCACGGTGCCCAGCGCCACGAGGTCGAGGAGATCCGCCAGGTTGGGTTCGGCCTTGCCTTCGAAGGCGCCCCGGTCGCGCAGTTCGGCCCGCAGGGCGAGCATGGTGTAGAACATGACGCCCACGCCGGCCAGGCTCTTGCTGGGAAACTCGCAGCCGGGCTGGTTGGGGTTGACGATCACGTCGGCCTCGGGAAGCTCGTCGCCGGGCAGGTGGTGGTCGGTGATGACGGTGGCGATGCCGTGCTCGCGGGCGGCGGCCACGCCATCGACGCTGGCGATGCCGTTGTCGACGGTGATGAGCACGTCCGGCGCCATGGGGGCGGCGAGTTCGACGATGGCAGGGGTGAGGCCGTAGCCGTACTCGAAGCGGTTGGGCACCAGATAGCCGACCTCGGCCCCGAACATGCGCAGGGCCCGGATGCCCACCGCGCAGGCGGTGGCGCCGTCGCAGTCATAGTCGGCAACGATGAGCATCCGGGCGCCGGCCTCGATGGCGTCGGCGAGCAGTTGGGCCGCCTCGCGCACGCCCTTGAGCTGGGCCGGCGGGAGCATGGCCTTGAGGCTGTAGTCCAGCTCGTCGCGGCTCTGGATGCCGCGGGCGGCGTAGATGCGGGCGAGGAGCGGGTGCGTGCCGGCTTCGATCAGGCGGGTGACGGCGCGGGCCGGGGCCGGGCGGGGCAGGATGCGGGTCATGGCGTGGTGGAGGCGGGTTGCGGCGCCGTGGCGAGCAGGGCGGCGAGGGGTTGGGGTTTGCGCCAGAACTTCCACAGGCTGCCGGCCGAGACTTCGAGCTGGAGGCAGTGCTTGTCGCTGGGGGCGCTGATGACGAGGCTGCGGATTTGCTTGGCCTTGAGGGCGGCCAGCAGCGGCGCGAACCAGTGCTGCTCGAGCTGCAGCAGGGCGGCCTGCCAGGCGGCGGCATCGAGATGCAGCGCGGGGTGCTGGAGCGTGCCGACCACCGCGAAGCCGCTGCCGTCGAGGTAGCGGTCGGCGGGTTCGGGATCGACCCCGGCGAAGCGGGCGAGGCCGCGGGCGAAGGGCGCGTCGGCCTGGATGCGCGGGGCGGGGGCCTGCAGGCGGATATCCGCGGGGCCGGCGCCCCACAGCCACACGCCGTTGATGACGCGCTGGCCGGCGGCTTCGCGGGCGGCGTTGACCGGGTGGTTGTAGAGCCACACTTCCAGCTCGTTCGACAGGCGCGCCCAGCGGGCGATGTCGTCGCCTTCGGGCATGAAGAGCTGCACCGGCCGGCCATTGACGTCGGCGAGGGGGTGGAAGAAGGGGCGCGGCTCTTCGGCCAGGGCGACGTACCAGCGATCCGGCGCGGGGGCTTCGAAGCGGCCGATGTCGGCGAAGGTGTCGTTGAGGCCGGCGAGGAGGGTGGCGGCTTCGTCGGCGGTGATGCCGAGGCCGGAGGCATCGGCCAGGAGCAGCTTGTCGCGGGAGAAGTGCAGGTGCACCGGGTCGCAGCACAGCCAGTGGGCGGCGGGCGCCGGGGGCGCTTCGCCGGCGCGGCGCAGGGCGGCGTAGGGCAGGCGGGTGTCGGCCGCGCCGAAGCGGGCGGCGAGCCAGGTTTCGGGGGCGACGGGGGGCTGCCAGCCGACCCGCGCGTGGCCGAGCAGGGCCGACAGGGCGGGCAGCGTGAGGGCGCCGGCGGCGTGTCCGGCGCCGCTGCGGGGCCAGGCGAGACCGGGCAGGACGAGGTGGAACTGCATGGGGCGACAGGGTGGCGGCCGGGCTGGCGGGCCGGGCCGGCGAATGTAAATTCGGGTGGCGAGTCTAGCACGGGCGACCCGCCGGCCGCGCCGCCCGAGCTGTCCGTGGGCCGCGTTGGGGGCGGGCGGGGGTGCTGCCCGGCCCGGGGGGGCTCAAGGGTTGATGGTGAGGTCGGCGAGGGCGGCGCCGAAGGCCGTGGTGCACTGGCGGGCCTGGGTGGGGCCGAGGTTGCGGGTTTCGGCCCGCTGGCAGGTGGGGCTGGTGTCGCCGCCGAGGATCTCGAGGGGCAGATCGCGCAGGCTGCGGGCGTCGGCCGGGGCGGTGGCGAAGGGGCCGGCGCCGCCGAAGCCGGCCCGCAGGAAGTTGCGCGGGCTGTCGGTGACGAGGGCCAGCAGGCGGATGTTGCCGGTGCCCAGATCGCGGGCCGGAAGGGTGAGGCTGCGGTGGCCGGCGAAGCGTTCGGCAGGGGCGGCGGGCGAGGGGTGGAGCAGGGTGAAGCCGTCGTCGCGGGCGGCGAGCAGGTAGAGCTGCCCGCCCTGGGGGCCGCTGATGCTGAGCCGGAGGGTGTCGCCCGGACGGTAGCTGCCGCGCAGGTCGCCGAGGGTGACGCTGCGGCGCTCGCTGCGCTGGGCGTGGATCGCCTGGAGCAGTCTGCGGGGGGCGGCCGGGGCGGCGGCGAGGCCGGGGGCCGGGGCGATGGCGGGGTTGCCGCCCAGGGCGATGCGCCCGCCGTCGCGGGGGGCGACGAGGGCGGCCTGGGCGCAGCGGCGCCAGTCTTCGCCGCTGACCAGGCCGGCGTCGGTGGCGATCGGGGGGCGCCCGTCCAGGCAGCTGCGCAGGGCCTGGGTGGTGCCGCGGGGGCCGGAGAGGGTGAGGGTGTTGCCGCCGGGCGGGGCGGAGAGGGCGAGGGGCGGACAGCGGCCGTCCCCGGTTTCGCTGACCACCACCAGCTTGTCGGCCTTGCGGGCGAGGGTGCGGAGGAAGGCGGTGAATTCGGCCGCCGGCAGGGGGTCGCGCCCGGCGGTGGGGATTGCGTCGGCGCAGGCCGGGGCGGC
>NZ_JAYRMI010000128.1:0-2698 GCF_041904905.1 Zoogloea sp.
CGCGGCCGACTGCGTCGCCGCCTCGGTCGGCTTCGGCCTCAAGGAGCTCTTCTGGTGCGCCGGCTGCCAGGGGGGCATCTATCCACTCGACGGCCACGTGCCCTACCACCTGGGCGGCGTGCGCACGGCCGCGCTGATGGCCCAGCGCCTGACCGCCAAGATGCACCGCGAATTGATCGCCTGGGGCTGGCACGGCACCCCCGGCCTGTGCGGACCGTACTTCGAGCCGGTCATGGACAAGACCGCCTACAAGACTCAACTCACCTACCCGATCCCCAACACCGCGAAGGAGGCCGGCCGCTGCTGCCAGCCCTTCGGCCGCACGACGGTGCTCTGGGGCGCCGGCAAGGAATACCCCGTGCGCGGCGAGGACTTCGCCTTCATGTTATTTCGCAAGAGGAACTGCTGTGTGGGCTTCTGATCTCCGTCTATCTGCCCGTGCCCTCGGCCTCACCGCCGCGCTCGTGGCGAGCGCGCAGGCCCTGGCGCAAACCCCGCCAGTCATCACCGAGGCGGACATCGAGCGGGTCCGCCGCGAAATGCCGACCATCACCGATCAGGACATCGATGCGGCGCGGCGGAAGTACGGCATACCCAGCGATGCCGAACTCCGTTCCGCGCCGGTGCCGACCCGCCCGAACGTCGAGGGGCTGCCCCAGCCCCTCAGCCGCACCCCGATCGACCTCGAAGCGCTGGCGCGGGGCTATGCATCGCAATCCGAGGCGATGACTCAGGCGCAGGGGTTGGTGGCTGGGCCCGGGCTGTTGGTGTTCGTCAGCCTGTCCATGCCCCGGCACACGCTGCAACGCCTGGTCGACCAGGCCGCGCGTGCAAAGGCCTCGATCGTCCTCCGAGGGTTCGCCAACGGCTCGCTGCGCGACACCGTCGCGCAGGTGCAGGGCCTGATCGGTTCCCGCCAGGTGGCCGTGCAGATCGATCCCCAGGCCTTCGACCGCTACGCCGTCACCCAGGTACCGGCTTTCGTGCTGGTGCGCGATGGCACCCGCCCGGTTGCCTGCGCCAGCGGCAGTTGCGCATCGGCCGACAGTTTCCTGCGGACCTCCGGCGACGTGAGCCTGGACTACGCGCTGGAACACATGCGGCGCTCGGCACCCGGGTTCGGCCCGCCCGCCGACACCTTCCTGAAACGGATCAAGGGATAGGAGGCCACGATGCGCCGCTGGATCACCTGGATCACGCTCGTCTGCTTCGTCACGACGCAGACCGCCGCCGTCGCCGGTCCGTTCGAGGAAGGCACTGCCGCCGGGCAGGCGGCCAATCCCGTCATCCGGGGGACGGTCAACACGCCGAGTGCATCGAGTACCGTGCCGGGCTACACCACGACGCCACCGGAAACCACGTACTACGGCCAGCCGAGCCTGTCGGGGGCCGCCAATGCCCGCCTGGCCGCCTGCGCCACCAGTGTCGATGATCCCGTCTGCCAGGCGCAGCGCGGTGCCGTGACTTCGGCCAACACGCCGCGCCCCCCGGTTTCGGCCTACGATCCCGCCGTCGCCGCCGCCCGCGATATCGCCGGCAATCCGTCGAGCGTGCTGGGCAGCCTTGCCGACTATTACTCGGGTTGCACCACCGCCGAGGTCACCACGCCCGCGGGCACGACCACCAAGGTCTGCAACCGTTACAGCGGCGTCGGCAACTACACCACCCGGCGCGACCTCACGGTCCAGGTGGAACTGCTGCCCAGTTGCGCCGAAGGCACGTGGTTCGCCCATGGCCAGGTCAACCGCAACGGCATGGACTACATGATTGCGGAAGCGCAATGCCGCATCCGCGCCGACGGCAAGCAGCGTTTCCGCTTCTACGCCGCCGGCGGCATGGGCGCCTGCATCGGCTGGCAGGCGCTCGACCTACCGACGGCGCCCGCCACCCGGGCCGTCTACGTCACCGACTTGTCGCCGCATTGGCAGGGCTACTGCTGGAGCCCCTTCAAGGTGGTCATGATGCCGGGCTCGGGCTGCACCGCCGGGAGTTGCAACTACACCTTCCAGTTCGGCACGCCGGTCTATGCGTGCCCCGCCGGAACGGTGGGCGGCGATACGCTGAGCGGGTATTGGGCCGGCGAATTCCTCTCCGGTGGTGCGGCCGACCAGTGCTACACGCTCACTGCCCCCGATGCCGAGGCCGGCTGCCCGGCCGGCAGCATGACGATCTACGACGACGCCGGGATGCACTGCGCCCTACCGGCGGGACCCGCGACCCTGGTCGGCGCCTCCGGTTGGAGTCTGCCCCTGTCCTTCGTCCAGCCGACCATGGAGCAGCACGAGACCGACGTCTGGGTCGACAAGAGCGCCGTGCTGACGGAAGGCGGCCGCTGCACCGTGACCACGGCCGACCGCTGCGTCGACGGCCCCGGCACCAAGACCATCGACGGCCGCGCCGTCACGCGCGCCTGCTGGTCCTATGAGCGCACCCTGACCTGCACCGCGGGCGCCCCGGTGGACGAGTGCGCCCCACTGGCGAGCAGCGGTTGCACTCCGGCGACCAGCACCTGCAAGCAGATGAATGCGGCGACCGGGTTGTGCGAAATCACCCAGGACACCTACACCTGCCCGATCGCCGCCCAAACCGCCACCACCGCCTCGAATTGCCCCGCCAACGTCTATTGCCTGGGCTCAAACTGCTTCAACACCAGCTACACCAACGACGCCGACTTCGCCCGTTCGATGTCGCTGATGGA
>NZ_JAYRMI010000005.1:0-97840 GCF_041904905.1 Zoogloea sp.
CGACAATCCCAACGTCAGCCTGTCTGCACTCGCAGCCTGACTCGCTCTCCTGCCAAACCGGAGACGATGACCCGCCGACCGCTTCTGCTGACGCTTCTTACACCACGCACCGGGACACGATCCTGCCGGCCGCTGCTACCCACTTGTAAAGCCGCTGTTCGGATGTCTGAAAAGTATCCTGACGACCGTCTCTTCATGAACGACAGCAACCATTCTAGCGCATGGGCATTGCCGTCTGCGGCCGAGGAGCGGCCCCCTGAATAAGAGTGTAGGTCGGGCGCCTCGAAAAACCTCGTTCCCCGAAATTTTGGCCTATAAAAATCAAAGTCTTATGGACCAATTTTGCAGAAATCAGGGGTTTTTCGAGGTGCCCGGTCGTGCTCGGTAAAGCCAGGGTCATGAAGCCAGCTTGATGCCTATAACCAAGCGAGCCAAGCTCGCCGGGCCCCAAAACTTGAGGGCGCGGGCCGCGCCCTGCCCGGAACGCAGAAGGGGCTGCGATCGCAGCCCCTTCCTCACTCAATGCTCCCAACTTAAGCCCCCTTATATGCCAAATGCTGGTGCGGCTTGACGCGTGGTGGTCTGGGATAACTTCGCCCGGGCTGGGTGTGGCAGCGGGCGCGTGAGATAGCGTCAAGCACGGTCTGTAGCGGGTTTCGGGCGTGTTCGAGCGCCAGGAGGCAGCCGGCGAGGATTGGTTTGAGGGCACCCTGGGCGTAGGTTCGGTTGGGGCGGGAGGTGGCGTCGGGCGGCGCCGTTTCCGCGCTGAGCAACTGGCAGAGGTTATCGGCCAGAACCTTGGCGGCGAAGTCCTACTGAAAGGCGAGATAGGTGAGCCCGCTGGGTGCCTCGAGGCACAGACGATGCTTGATCCGCTTGAAGGCCTCCTCGACCCGCCAGCGGCGGTGATAGAGCGCCCCGAACTGCTCGGCCGGGTAGCGCCGGACGTCGAGTAGGTTGGTCATCAGCACGGGGATATTGCCGCTGGGGGTGACGTCGCGAATCAGCCGCACCGTAGTCGGAATGGTCTGGATCTCGTAGATCGACGCCTCGGCGGCGCGCGGTGCGGCCAGGGTCACCACCTGCTCGGGGGCGCCCGAGCGCAGGAAATCCGCGACACAGCGCCAGCCCCGGGTGTCGGCCCGCAGGCAAAAGCCCAGCCCCCGCTGCGCCAGGGACGCCACCATCGTGTTGCCGACATAGCCGCGGTCGAGCACCAGCAGGTCGCGACCGGCATCGAGTTCGTCCAGCGCCTCGAACAGCATCTGGCGCTCCGAACCGTCGGCCGGATGCAGGCTCGCGTGCAGCGTCAGCTCGGCCCCGGGCAGAAACAGCGCGAAGGCGTAGTGATCGGCAGACAACTTGGCGTTGGCGCGGGTCGAGACGCGCAGCCGGGAGGCGTCGGCCGCCACGACGCGCAACCCGTTCCAGCGCGCCGCATCGATCCGCGGCTGGGCCAGCGCCAGCAGGTGCCGGCCGGCGAGCCGGAACAGCTCCGCCGAAAAACCACGTCGGGCCTTGCTGAACGCCTGGGCGCTGACCTCCCGGCTGCGGACCGTCATGCCCTTCAACTGGCCGAACAAGGCATCGAGTTCGGCCTGCACACTGGCGCACATCCCGGACATCATCATTGCCGCGATGCGCGGCAAGGTCAGGTGGCGATCGCGGGTAAAAGCGCCCGGGTGCAGCCGCACTTGATCAACCAGGGCGGGGTCGAGAAGAAACCTGGAAAACTCATCCAGCAGCGATTGGGGATCGAGTGTTTGAGTTCATATTGTCTATTTATCAATAACTTAACGGTATGAATTTTACCCGTGACGGCGCAGGTTCACAAGGGGTTTGGCGTTAAGTTGGGAGCATTGCTTCCTCACTCCCCCACTAACGAATCACTCCCGCACCAAAAGCCGCTCCGTTTCCAGTCCTGGAAACCGTGCCTTCACGACCGTCAGGAACGCCATTACCTCCGGCGTCACCGGTGATACGTGCTCATGCAACTGCGAGCGCCCGGCGTTCTTCACGTCATGCACCTTCACCGGGTAGCCCACCTCGGTGAGCCAAGCGGCGAGCTTCGCTTGCGACAGGTCTGCGCCGTCCAGCCCCCACGCCCGCTGCACATAAGCGGTAAGGAAGGTCCGGATCGCCGTCCCGAGCATTCCAGTCCGCGCCGTCGCGTACACCTGCCCTGTGGGGCCGCGCAGGCGCTTCTGTTGTCCCTCGTCCGGCAGGCCCTCAACCTTGGCCGCAGCCACGTCCGACGCCTCCTGCAATGCCCGGAAGCGCGCCCGCCGCTGGTGGTTGCCCACGTAGAGCCCGTAGTACGCCTGCCAGTCGCTCCAGTCCGCCATGGTCTTGAGGCAATGCCCCGGCCGCACCCAGTTCCCGTCCTTGTCCTTCCCCCCCTCGCGCCAGCGGTCGAACAGCATCCGGGCCAGTCTGCCCTCGGCCACGTTGTCCCACGGTACAGTTGCAAAGGCCAGATGATCGACGCCGAGCGACTCGATCCGGACCATGCGGGCATCGACCGGGCGGCGCTTGAAGTCGTACTCCATATTGAGCCGCACCTCGGTATACCGCGACCGTGAGCAACTCGGACAGATCGTGCCTGACCTGCCGGGCACTGCGCGGGTCGGAGATCGAAACGAACCTCTGCGTGAGCGGCATCACTTCCCTCGTCTGCATGAGAACCCCTAAAGACGAGGAAGCTACACAAAATCAGGAGCTGTGAACAGGGGCTTCGTAAATGCATGACCGTGAAAGAGGTTCAGGAGGCTGGTATGTCATGTAGGTGCGATAGCCCTGACGATCTGGTCCGCATCCAGCTTGTGGAACTGCTGCTGTCGGTGCACTTCCTTCAAGTCGATGAAGCCGCTCTTGCGTAAGCCCCCGGCAAACCCATCTTCCTCCAGCCCCTTAGCTCGCTAACCATAGTGTTCACTACGCACTAGAAGTGGACACTTACATGGGCACCTCGAATAACCCGACGTTTTCAGTAGAATCCGCCACGCAACGATGAACGCGACCGAATTCGGTTCAACTGCTCCGACAACGCACCGGTTTTCCCGGCGGTGTTGCCCGTTTTTGCCTCGAATCGCCTAGGGCCGCCGCGATTCGGCCCATTTCGGGCGTCAGAAGGCCTTGATTCCAGCCTTCTGGAAATAAACCAGCCGCTTCAGGTTGTAGCAGGCCGCCATCATCGTCATCGCAAAATTCGCCCGTGCCTGGCCGATGGTGCGAAGCAACTTGCCGCCCATCTGCTCTACGGCCCCGAACACGTGCTCGACTCGCGCCCGCGTCCTGGCGATGCGCTTGTTGCGCCGCTGCTGGCACTCGGACAGCGGCTTGTTCCGGTGTCGGTGGCGCCGCTCGACATGCGCGCTGGCATGGACACGCTCCTCGCCCAAGTAGTGCGGGTCTTCGGCGAAGCGCGCCCGCATCACGCCTACCTCTTCGCCAACCGGCGCGGCACCCGGATGAAGGTGCTGATCCACGACGGCCAGGGGATCCCTCCCGACGTGAAGGCAGCGAGTTCCGTGTGCTGCGCGGTGGGGCCTGGAGCCACTATCCGATTAGCTGCCGCGCTGCCTACCGCTTCAAAAGTTCGCTCGACCTCCGTCACTACGTCATCGGCTTTCGGTTGTGTCGTGGCTCCCCCATCGATCTGCGGGACGCTGCGTCGCTGGGCGCTGAATCGCTGAGCCGCCGCCCGCCGTTTTTCGGCCGATCCCTGCCTCAGCCTAGGCATTCGGCAGGTCTTGGCAGACAGGCCACAGGGGTGGGTACAGCCCTCCCGGGCCGCACTCCGAGCAGAACACGACGAGTGATTTGCGTTAACCCGACGGTCAAGGTATAGTTGCGGACCCTGCAGTTGATTGAAACGACGGTTGTGACAACTTTTGTGAATGCGGCTCCCGAAATCGGGGAAGACTGTCACAAGAGCGGTGTTAAAAGATTTCTTATAAATCAACAGATTATGATCTGTTTGACGTTTAAGACCAGTCTTGTGACACCTGGCTACGATTAACATTGATGTTAATCATCAGCCTCATAACCCGAAGGTCGCAGGTTCAAATCCTGCCCCCGCAACCAGTTTAAAGCAGGGCCCAATCACTCAGGTGGTTGGGCCTTTTGCTTTGGGGTGCCGATCTGCGGTGAGGGTTGGCGCCGGGCCGCCCGGTTCAGCCCAGCCACTTGAGCAGCGTTGCGTACAGCCGTTCCGGTACCACGGGTTTGGGCACGAAGTCGTTCATGCCGGCGCTGAGGCAGTTGGCCTTGTCTTCGCTGAAGACGTTGGCGGTCATGGCGAGGATGGGGACGCGCTGGCGATCGGGCAGCGCGCGGATCAGGCGGGTGGCGCTGAGGCCGTCCATCCGGGGCATCTGCATGTCCATCAGGATCAGGTCGTAGGTTTTGGCGGCGGCCTTGTCCACTGCGTGCTGGCCGTTGTCGGCGGTGTCCACCGCGAGGCCGACGGTGGTCAGCAGCTCTTCGGCGACCATCTGGCTGATGGGTTCGTCCTCGACGAGGAGGACGACCTTGCCCGACGCGACCTGCTGCAGGGCGGCTTCGGCCTGGGCGATGTCCGGCACGTCGTGCGTGGGGGCCGAGGCGTCGCGGCGTTCGAGCCGGGCGGTGAACCAGAAGGTGCTGCCTTCGCCCGGGGTGCTGGCGACGCCGACGCTGCCGCCCATCAACTCCGCCAGCCGCTTGGTGATGGCGAGCCCCAGGCCGGTGCCGCCGTATTCGCGGGTGGTGGAGCAGTCGGCCTGCTCGAAGGCGTTGAAGATCTTCTCGAGCGCTTCGGGCGGGATGCCGATCCCGGTGTCGCTCACCTCGAACCGGGCCCGGACCTGCCGGGCGTCCTCCGCTTCGATCCGCACGCCCACCGTGACGCTGCCGTGCTGGGTGAATTTGATGGCGTTGCCCACGTAGTTGAGTAGGGCCTGCTGGATGCGCGTCCCGTCGCCGGCGACGGCGGGGACGTCCGGCGGGATGTCGACGCGCAGGGCGATGCCCTTCCCGGCGGCGCGGTCGTTCATGATCGAGGCGACGTTGGCGAGCAGTGCGGGGAGTTCGATGGGTTCGGTGTTGAGGATGAGCTTGCCGGCTTCGATCTTGGAGAGGTCGAGGATGGCGTTGATGATCTCCAGCAGGTGCTTGCTGGCGGCTTCGATCTTGTCCAGACGGTCGGCCTGCTCGGGGGTGACGCCGGTGCGGTGCAGCAGGTAGGCCATGCCGGTGATGGCGTTGAGCGGGGTGCGGATCTCGTGGCTCATGTTGGCCAGGAAGGTGCTTTTGGCGACGTTGGCCGATTCGGCGGCGTTGCGGGCGTCTTCGAGCTGCTCGGTGCGTTCGCGCACGAGTTCCTCGAGGTGGCTGCGGTGGATCTCGAGTTCCTGTTCGAGGGCTTTGGTGGCGGTCACGTCGGTGACGAAGCCGTACCACACGATCCGGCCGTCGTCGCCCACTTCGGGCATGGCGTCCACGTGCAGCCAGTGGATCTGCCCGTCGGTGTGGCGGATGCGGTAGTCGACGAGCCAGCGTTCCATGGTGGCGGCGGAGCGCTCGAGGGACGCGAAGAAGCGCTCCCGGTCGTCGGGCAGCAGCAGCGCCCGGATGTGGCTGGCGTCCGATTCCACCACCTCGGGGGCGACGCCGTAGATCTCGCGCACCGCTTCGCTGGCGAAGGGCAGGGCGCCGGTGCCGTCGGGGTGCTGGTAGTACTGGAAGACCATGCCCGGGACGTGGGCGAGGATCTTGCGCATCTGTTCGGTGGCGGCCACCTTGGCGAGCAGGGCTTCCTGGTCGACGATGGACTTGAGCAGCCCGTTGAAGGCGTTGGCGAGCTTGCCGATCTCGTCGTCCTGCGCCACCGGCAGGGGTTGGCGCGGGCGGGTGCCCTGGCGCATCTGGTCGAGCAGTTCCGCGGAGCGCGCGAGGGGCTGGAGCTGACGGCGCACCCACCAGCCGGCGATCAGCACCGCGAACAGGGTGAGCGCCGCGGCCAGCATGAGCATGCGTTGCTGCATCTGGCGGACCACCAGGAAGGCTTCCTGGGTGGGCAGCACGGACTGCATCAGCCACCCGGTGTCGCCGATCCGCACCGACGACGACAGCTCCTCCACGCCGCGGGAGCTGACCGCGACCCCCGAGCCTTCGTGGCCGTCGAGGTAGCGGTCGTAGACGGGGTTGATCCCCGGGGCCGGGCCGGTTTGCATCACCCGGCGCTTGTCGGACGAGGCGATGAAGGTACGGGATCGGGCGTCGGTGACCAGGAAGTCGCCGGTGTGGCCATATTTGGCGTGGCTGATCTGGTCCAGGAAGTTGGGCTCGCGGAGGTTGATGACCCCCAGCACCGCGCCCAGGTAGTGCCCGTCCGCCCTGCGGATCGGCAGGGCGATGGTGATGACCGGCACGCCGGTGCGCTTGCCGATCCGCGGCGGGCCGATGACCGGGCGGTCGGCTGCATGCACCTCGGGCAGGATGGGCATGTCGCCGTAGTCGGTGCCGGTGCGTTCGAGGGAGGTCGGCACGCTGGCGAGGGCGACGCCCTGGGCGTCGAGCACGATGACGCCCCAGTTGAACAGCGGGGCGAGCCCGGCCTGGGATTCGAGGAGCGCCTGGGGGGCCGTGTGGCGCAGGTCGCCCTGGCGGCCGAGGTAGCCGGCCAGTTGCGTCAGGACGGCGCTGCGCTCATTGACCGAGCGGTGGATCTCCGCGGCGATCAGCGAGACGGTCGAATACTGCTGGGCCGAGATCGCGGCTTCCATGTCGGCGCGCAGGTATTTGCCGATGACGAGCATCACGATCCAGATCGACGCCACCGAAACGCACAGCGATCCGGCGACCAGCCTGGTTCTCAGGGATTGCCATGAAAGGCCGGTCATCGGGTGTTCTCCAGGAAAAGCTCTGTCGCGCAGGGTTTGGCCGAAGGCCGGGCTGGGTTGGATGCGCGATGGCAGTGACCTCCGGCGTGTGGATAGTCACCATTACGGAAGCGGACGGTGAAAGGTTTAGGCTCCCGTCGCGGGCCGCTCGGGGCCGGCGCCTCAGCGGCTGGCGCGCACCTGCGCGGCGAAGGCCAGCGCGTCGGGGATGAACGCGAAGAAGTCGGCCTGCAGCCCGTCGAAGGCGGCGTGCAGCTCGTCGCCGGCACCCGCCAGGGGGTTGGGCCGGTGCAAGCGGAAGCGCGCCATGCGGTCGAGGGCGAGGGCCACGTTGGCGGCGTCGCGGTAGCTGGCCAGCCAGTCGTGGGCGGCCATCCGTTCAAAGACCGGCGCAAAGCTGGCGGGCAGCGGTTCGGCGCAGGCGGCGATCAGGCGGTAGGTGTCGGCGGTGAAGCCGGCGAGGGGCTCCGGGCTGAAGTGCGCCCAGTGGAGGGCGAGGAGGTGGTCGTAGAACATGTCGACCATCACCCCGCTCACCCGCCGGCGGGCGTCGCTGATCCGGGCCCGGCTGCGCCGGAAGGCCGGGTGGCTGTCGGCAAAGCTGTCGATGCGCCGGTGCAGCGACACGCCGGCGGCAAGCGCGTCTCCCAGGCCGGCCGGGAGCGGCCCCTTGACGAAGTCGCCGATCACCCCGCCGATCCGGTCGGCTGCGAGCGGCCCGGCGAGATAGGCGTGGGCAAGGTAGTTCATGGCGCGCTGGAGGCTGGGGGTGGATCGCCGCCCGCCGCCATTGTGCGCCAGGTGCGTCGCCCGTGGGGGTCAGGCGCGCAGGTACTGGGTTTCCTTGAGTTCCTCCATCACCACGTAGCTGCGCTGCAGGGTGACGCCGGGGAGGTAGCGGTGCAGGGTGCACAGCAGGTCGTGGTAGTCCTCCAGGGCGCCCAGGCGGGCCTTGAGGAGGTAGTCGAAATCCCCCGACACCAGATGGCATTCGATGATCTCGTCCAGCTTGTCGATGGACTGGCGGATCTCGTCGAGCACCTGGGGGGATTTGTTGGCGATGCGGATCTCGATGAACACCAGCACCCGCAGGCCGAGGGCGACCGGATTCACCCGGGCGTGGTAGCCCGAGATGATGCCGTCCCGCTCCAGGCGGCGGACGCGTTCGGTGCATGGGGTGGCGGACAGCCCAATCTGGGCAGCCAGCTCGGTCATGGTGATGCGGCCGTCCTGCTGGAGGGCGTGGAGGATCTTGCGGTCGATGGGGTCGAGGGGGCGCATGGAATGGGCGTGCTCTCTGGGCGGGTGGGGGCAGGGCGACGGTGCGCCCTGCCGGTGGGTTTAGCGGCGCTTGCCGGCAGGGGCGTCGGCAGGCGGCGGGCCGGCGCGACGGGGGCCGTCGGCGTCGAACTGGGCCTTCAGCTCGTCGGCCTTCTTGCGCTGCTCGGGGGTGAGCAGCTGGTAGATCCGGTTGGCGCCGGCGGCCCGCATCTGGGCGATGGCGGCCATGGCCTGGGCTTCGGTCTCGGCCAGGGCCTTCACCCGGGCTTCGTCGTAGTTGCCCGAGAAGCTGAGGGCGCGCAGGTCGGCATGGGCCTTGCGGGCTTCCTTGGCCTTCTCGCGGAGCGCCGGGGCCTGCTCGTGCATGAGCTTGAAGATCTGGTCGCGCTGGGCCTCGGTCAGCTTGAGTTCGCGCACGAACGGGGGCATGGGCATGCCGCCCTCGAAGTGGTCCATGCCACCGCGCATGCCGAAGTGGTGGGCGCCGTGCCCCTCGCAGCGGGGGCCGCCGTCCATGGCCTGGGCGGCGAAGGGGAGGGTGGCGACGAGGGCCAGGGGAAGCAGGAGCTTGTTGCGGAGTTTCATGGCGTTTCCTTGTGAGCGTCGGTTGTCGGATCGGGCTGGCGGTGGGGCTTGCCCGACGGGATGAAATTTCCCACTCCCCCGCGTTAATGGCGGTTGTCGGCGGGTAAATGCGGGTAAAGGGAGTGCTCCGGTTTGTTACCGCGTGCGCCGCCGGGGGCGCTGCGCGTCTCGCGCTCGCGGGTGCGCAGCGCCTGCAGGCGGGCTTCGACGATCTGGCGCTCGGGGCTGTCGTCGTCGGTGTCCTTCAGGGCGAGCTGGAGCTGCTCCAGCGCCGCCTTGGCGTCGCCCGAGAGGGCGTAGTACTCGCCCTGGTGACGGTGGGACTGGAGCGGCTGGCCCAGCGCGGCCCAGGCTTCGGCGGCCTGGCGGTGGAGGGTGGCGTCGGCGGGCCGGCGCGCGAGCTGGGCGTCGAGGAAGGCGATGGCGGCCCGGTGGTCGCCGCCGCGGATGAGCAGGGCGGGGTAGTCGTACACGAGCTGGATGTGATCCGGGTAGCGCTTGAGGGCGGCCTCGAGGCGGGCCCGGGCGGCGGCGTCGCGGCCCGACTGGCTGAGGATCTGGCCGGCCAGGGCTTCGAGCATGGGGTGGCGGAAGCCGTCGCGGACGAGGCCGTCGAGGGTGGCTTCGGCGGCGCTGAAGTGGCCGGCCCGCAGCTGGGCCGCGGCGAGGCCGTAACGGGCGGCGCTGCGGTCGCGGTGGCGGCCTTCGGCGAGTTCGGCGGCGAGGCGCTGCTCGGCGTCGCGGGGCGTGCCTTCGTAGCTGCGCACCAGGGCGCGGGCGAGGTGGTAGTCCTGGCTGTCGGGCACCTGGCGGTAGGGCTGGGCGAAGGCGCGGTCTTCGGCTTCGGCCACCCGCTGGGCGGTGAGCGGGTGGGTGCGCAGCCAGGCCGGGGTGGTGCCGGCCTCCACCAGCCGGGTGCGCTGCTGGAGGCGCTCGAAGAAGCTGGCCATCGCCCGCGGGTCGAAGCCGGCGCGCACCAGCAGCTGAAAGCCGATCCGGTCGGCCTCCTGCTCGTGCTCGCGGGTGTAGTCGATCATGCTCTGCTGCTGGGCCGCGGTGGCGCCGGTGGCGGCGGCCATGGCGGCCTGCCCGTTGCCGGTGCCGGCGGCGAGGATGGCGGCGACCATCGCGGCCATCGACAGCATCTGGCCGCCCGACTGGGCGGCGATCTGCCGGGCGATGTGGTGCTGGCCGACGTGGCTGATCTCGTGGGCCAGCACCGAGGCGAGTTCGCTCTCGCTCTGGGTGGCGGCGATGAGCCCGGTGTGCACGCCGATGTGGCCGCCGGGCAGGGCGAAGGCGTTGAGCTGGTTGGAATCGACCGCGAAGAAGCGGAAGGGCTGGCCGGCCAGATCGGGGTCGGTGGCCACCAGGCGATGACCGAGGGCGTCCAGGTAGGCGTCGATCTCGGGGTCGTCCAGCATTGCGCCGGCTGCCTTCAGGCTGCGCATCGTCTGTTCGCCCAGGGCGTGCTCGCTCTGGCGGGAGAGGGTGCTTTCGGCGGCGTCGCCCAGATCGGGCAGGCTCGCGGCCCGCGTGCCGGTGCAGAAGGCGAAGGCGGTGACGAGGGCGATCAGGCGGAGGCGTCGGGGCATGGTTTGGCGCGGGGGCTCGAAGACAGGTGAAATCTTCGGGCAGCGTCTTGTTAAGCCCGGTTCGTGAGGTGTAAAGGCATGTAAAGGCGGGTAAAAGCGCCGTCGGCCGGTGGGAGCGCGGCGCGGGCGCCCGTATCATCCGGGCAGGGAATCCAGAAAGCAGGTGCAGGATGAGCAAGGTGTTGCTGGTTGACGACGACGTGGAGCTGTCGTCGATGTTGCGGGAGTACATCGAGCAGGAAGGCTTCGAGGCCGACGTGGCCCACGACGGCGAAGCCGGGGTGGCGGGGGCGCTCACCGGCAGCTACGCCATCGTGGTGCTCGACGTGATGATGCCGCGCCTGGGCGGCATCGAGGCCCTGCGGCGCATCCGCGCCCATAGTCAGGTGCCGGTCATCATGCTCACCGCCAAGGGCGACGACGTGGACCGGATCGTCGGGCTCGAGCTGGGGGCCGACGACTACGTGCCCAAGCCCTGCACCCCGCGGGAGCTGGTGGCGCGCCTGCGGGCGATCCTGCGGCGCACCCAGGACGTCTCGCCGGCCGACACCGCCGGCGGGCCGCTGGTGGCCGGCGCGCTGCAGATGTGGCCCCAGATGCGTCGCGCCCAGTGGCGGGGCGACGCCCTCGAACTCACCAGCACCGAGTTCAACCTGCTCGAACTGCTGGCCCGCAACGCCGGCCGGGTGGTGAGCAAGGCGGAGCTGTCGGAGCAGGGGCTGGGGCGGCCGCTGGCGCGCTTCGACCGGAGCATCGACGTGCACCTGTCCAGCATCCGTCACAAGCTTGGCCCGCGCCCGGATGGGCGCTCGTGGATCGAGACGGTGCGCGGGCTGGGCTACCAGCTGGTCCGCGAGTAGAGGCCCGGCGTGAAGTTCGGGCGGCTGTTCTGGAAGTTCTTCTTCGTCTTCTGGCTGGCCCTGCTGCTGGCCGGGGTGGGCGTGGGTAGCGCGGTGTGGTGGCATCAGCAGAAGGAGCGCGAGCGCATCGAGGCCGAGCGCGACCCGCTGCTGGGAGGCGGGCCCCGGGTGACGATGGCGCTGTCGGCGGCGGCGTCGGTGCTGGGGCACGGCGGCTTGCCGGCGCTGCGCGACCTGATCGCCGAATGGCGCGGCGAGCGCATGCCGCGGATGTTCGTGGTGGACGACGCCGGGCGCGACATGTTCGGGCGCGAGCTGAGCGCCGAGCTGGTCGCGGACGCCCGCGCCCGGGCCGAGGGCGACGACCCCCGTCGCCCGGCCCGGCTGGTCACCGCGCCGGATGGGCAGCGCTTCCTGCTGCTGGTGCCGCAACTGCCCGGAGATCGCTTCGACCCGCGGCGCGAGCCACCGCCCGGCAGGGGCGAGCCACCCCGGGGCGGACGTCCGCCCTTCGACCGTCACGGCCCGCTGCCCCCCAGCCCGTGGCTGCCCATCGTGGTCGGGCTGATCGCCAGCGTGGCCGCCAGCGCGCTGCTCGCGTGGTATCTGGCGCGGCCCATCCGCAACCTGCGCTGGGCCTTCGGGGCGGTGGCCAGCGGCCAGCTGGAGACCCGCGTCGGCCCGCTGATGGGCGCCCGGCGCGACGAGATCGCCGATCTGGGCGGCGACTTCGACCGCATGGCCCAGCAGATCCAGCACCTCATCGGCGCCCAGCGCCGCCTGCTCCACGACGTCTCCCACGAGCTGCGCTCGCCCCTGGCGCGCCTGCAGGCGGCCATCGGCCTGGCCCGCCAAGACCCGGCCAAGCTCGAGGCGACCCTCGACCGCATCGAGCGCGAGGCGGTGCGACTGGACGAGCTGGTCGGCCAGCTCCTCACCATCGCCCGGCTGGATGCCGGCACCCGCGACAGCCGCAGCGAGCGAGTCGAGCTGTTCGACCTGGCCGCCGCCATCGCCGACGACGCCCGCTTCGAGGCCCAGAGCCGCGGCCGCGAGCTGAACTTTTCCGGCGAGGGCGAGGCGGAAGGCGAGATGCGGGTGGAGCTGGTCCAGCGGGCCTTCGAGAACGTGATCCGCAACGCCGTGAAGTACACCGCCGAGGGCACGACGGTGGAGGTGCGCGCCAGCGCGGCCGACGGGCGCTTCGTGCTCACCGTGGCCGACCGCGGCCCCGGCGTGCCGGAGGCCGACCTGACGGCGATCTTCGAGCCCTTCTACCGCAGCGCCGGCGGGCAGTCGGCGGGGGGCTTCGGGCTCGGGCTGGCGATCGCCCGGCGGGCGGTGGAGGCTCACGGCGGTCACATCCGCGCCAGCAACCGCCCGGACGGTGGGCTGGCGATGGAGATCGTGCTGCCCTTCGGCCCCGTTGCTGCAGCGCAAAAACCAGCCTAAAAGAAAGTTGGGCGCAGCCCCGGCCTGCTGTTAGAATGCGCGCCGTGGCGGGTCTCCCCGCATAGCAGCGCGGTGAACCTGGTCAGGGCCGGAAGGCAGCAGCCACAGCCGTTCCCTGCTAGTGCCGGGGGTCGGGCTCGCCACCCCGAATTCAAGGGGCGTCCAGGCGGACGCCCCTTTTTACATTCGTCCGCCGTCCTTCGAGCCCGTCGGCCCGGCGCCGGCGCCTGATAGAATTCCGCCATGGCCTATCAAGTCCTTGCCCGCAAGTGGCGCCCGCGCAGTTTCGAGACGCTCGTCGGGCAGGAGCACGTGGTCCGTGCGCTGACCCACGCCCTCTCCACCGGTCGCCTCCACCACGCCTATCTGTTCACCGGCACCCGCGGGGTCGGCAAGACGACCATCTCGCGCATCCTCGCCAAGGCGCTCAACTGCGAGACCGGTGTCACCCCCACGCCCTGCAACCAGTGCGCCGCGTGCACGGCCATCGACGCCGACCGCTTCCCCGACTACGTCGAGATGGACGCCGCCTCCAACCGCGGCGTGGACGACATGGCCGCGCTGCTCGACCAGGCGGTGTATGCGCCGGTCCAGGGCCGCTACAAGGTCTACATGATCGACGAAGTGCACATGCTCACCGGGCACGCCTTCAACGCGATGCTGAAGACGCTCGAAGAGCCGCCCGAGCACGTCAAGTTCATCATCGCCACCACCGACCCCCAGAAGATCCCGGTCACCGTGCTGTCGCGCTGCCTGCAGTTCAACCTCAAGCAGATGCCGCCGGGCCACATCGTCGGCCACCTCACCCGGCTGCTCGAGGCCGAGCAGGTGCCCTTCGAACCGGGCGCGCTGCGCCACATCGCCAAGGCCGCCAGCGGCTCGATGCGCGATTCCCTGTCGCTGCTCGATCAGGCCATCGCCCACGGCGCCGGCAAGGTTGAAGAGCAGGCCGTGCAGGACATGCTCGGCACGGTGGGCGACGACCACCTCTACGCCGTGCTGGATGCGCTGGTCGCCAATGACGTGGCCGCGCTGATGGCCGCCGTCGATGGCATGGAGGCGCGCAGCCTGTCGTTTGAATCGGCGCTCCAGTCGCTGGCTGCGCTGCTGCACCGCATCGCGCTGGTCCAGCTGGCGCCGGCGGCGGTCACCGACGAGTTCGAGGCCGCCCGCCTTGCGCCCTACGCCCAGGCCTTCGACGCCGAGTTCCTGCAGCTGGCCTACCAGATCGCCATCCACGGCCGCGACGAGCTGTCGCTGGCGCCCGACGAGACCACCGGCTTCTCGATGACCCTGCTGCGCCTGTTCGCCTTCCGTCCGGATCAACCCGCGGGGCTGGGCGCGGTGGTGGCGGGTGGCGGCGGTCAGGGGCAGGCGCGCCCGGTGCCGGCCCGTCCCGCTGCGCCCGCACCTGCCGCCATGGCGCCTGCTCCGCGGCCGGTCGCCGCGCCGGTCGCACCGCCCCCGTCGGCTGCGGTGGCGCGGGAACCCGTACGCACGCCCGAACCGCCGCCCGTCCGTGCCGAGGTGGCGCCGCCTGAGCCGGCTCGCGCCCCCGAGACCGCGAAGCGGGTAGATGTCGCCAAACCGGTCGAATCCAGCGGCCCCGATGACGGCAGCAGCGTGCCGCCCTGGGAGGATCTGCCCCCGGAGGCCCACGAGATCGCGCCGCCCCGCCCGGCGGCGCCCCGCGAAACGCCGCCGGCCGCCATCGCCCCGCCGCCGGAACCGGCGCCCGAACCCACCCGGCCGGCGCCGCCCGTCACCCGCCCGCCCGAGCCATCGCCCGCTTCCGTGCCGGCGATGGCCGACGCCGCCGGCTGGCACGGCCTGCTCAACGCGCTGGGCCTCGGCGGCCTCAACCGCGAGCTTGCCCAGCACTGCGAACTGCTGGGCACCGCCGACGACACCTTCAGGCTGCGCCTGTCCCACACCCACCGCCACCTGCTGCAGATCAACAAGGCCGGCCCCGAGAAGCTGCAGGAGGCGCTGTCTGCCCATCTCGGGCGTGCGGTGCGGGTCAGCGTCGAGGTTGGCGAGATTGCCACCGAAACCCCGGCCCAGCGCAACCAGGCCGAGAAGGCCGAGCGCCACGCCGCGGCGGTGGCCTCGCTGGAGCAGGACCCCTTTGTCCGCGAACTGATCGAACGATTCGACGCGACGCTCGAGGAAGCGTCGGTCAAACCCCTCTGAACCCCCCACTGGAGAAGTCACCATGATGAAAGGCGGCATCGCCGGCCTGATGAAACAGGCCCAGCAAATGCAGGAAAACATGAAGAAGATGCAGGACAGCCTCGGCGGCATCGAGGTCGAAGGCCAGTCCGGCGCCGGCATGGTCAAGGTCCAGATGACCTGCAAGTACGACGTTCGCCGGGTGAGCATCGACCCGTCGGTGATGGACGACAAGGAAATGCTCGAAGACCTGCTGGCCGCCGCGGTGAACGACGCCGTGCGTCGCGTCGAGGCCACCACCCAGGAGAAGATGTCCGGCTTCACCGCGGGCCTCAATCTCCCGCCGGGCTTCAAGATGCCGTTCTGACCGGCCGTGAGCGCGCCCTCCAGCCTCGACGCCCTCATCGAAGCCCTGCGCTGCCTGCCGGGCGTGGGGCCCAAGTCCGCCCAGAGGATGGCCTACCACCTGCTGCAGCGCGACCAGCGCGGCGCGGCGCGGCTGGCCACCGCCCTCGGGCATGCCCTGGAGGTGCTGCGCCACTGCGCCCGCTGCAACACCTTCTGCGAAGACGAGGTGTGCGCCCGCTGCGCCAACCCCCAGCGCGACGCCACCCAGCTGTGCGTCGTCGAGATGCCGGCCGATCTGGCGATGATGGAGCAGACCCACAGCTTCCACGGCCTGTACTACGTGCTGATGGGCCGGCTGTCGCCGCTGGATGGCATCGGCCCGCGGGAGCTGGGGCTGGAGAAGTTCCTCAACCGCGCCTGCGACGGCGTGGTCCAGGAGGTGATCCTCGCCACCAACTTCACCAACGAGGGCGAGGCCACCGCCCACATGATCTCCGAGCTGCTGAAGAGCCGCGGCATCAAGGTGAGCCGCATCGCCCGGGGCATTCCGGTCGGCGGCGAGCTGGAGCACATCGACACCGGCACCATCGCCCAGGCGCTGGTGGAGCGCCGCGCCCTCTGATTTCGTCCCCTTCGGGAGTCCCACGATGGTCCAAGCCGCCAAACCCCTTGCCGGCGTCAAGGTGCTGGAACTCGGCACCCTGATCGCCGGGCCCTTCTGCACCCGCATCCTGGCCGAGTTCGGCGCCGAGGTCATCAAGGTCGAATCGCCCGACGGGGGCGACCCGCTGCGCCAGTGGCGCAAGCTGCACGAGGGCACGTCGCTGTGGTGGTCGGTGCAGGCGCGCAACAAGCGCTCCTTCACCGCCAATCTCAAGGATCCGGACGGCCTCGCGGCGGTGCGCCGGCTGGCCGCCGCGGCCGACATCGTGGTCGAGAACTTCCGCCCCGGCGTGCTCGAAAAGCTCGGCCTGGGCTGGGATGTGCTCTCCGCCGCCAACCCCGGGCTGGTGATGGTGCGCCTGTCCGGCTTCGGCCAGACCGGGCCGTACAAGGATCGCCCCGGCTTTGGCGCCATCGGCGAATCCATGGGCGGGCTGCGCTACATCACCGGTTTCCCGGATCGTCCGCCGGTGCGCACCGGCATCTCCATCGGCGACTCCATCGCGGCCCTGTGGGCGGCCATCGGTGCGCTGATGGCCCTGCGCCACCGCGAGGTAAACGGCGGCGCCGGGCAGGTGGTGGATGTGGCGCTCTACGAAGCCGTGTTCGCGATGATGGAGAGCATGGTGCCGGAGTTCGACGTCGCCAATTTCGTGCGCGAGCGCACCGGCAACGTGATGCCCGGCATCACCCCCTCCAACACCCACACCACCCGCGACGGCCGCCACATCATCGTCGGCGGCAACGGCGACGCGATCTTCAAACGGCTGATGCTGGCCGTGGGTCGGCCCGATCTGGCCGACGACCCCGGCCTCGCCAGCAACGCCGGCCGCGACGCCCGCGCGGCGGAGCTTTACGCGGTGATCGACGCCTGGGTGGCAGCCCGCGACGGCGATGTCGTGCTGGCCGCGATGGAGGCGGCCCAGGTGCCGGCGAGCCCGGTCTATTCGGTGGCCGACATGTTCGAGGACGCCCAGTTCATCGCCCGCGACATGTTCGAGCAGGTCAATCTGCCCGGCGGCCAGCCCATGAAGATTCCCGGCATCGTGCCCAAGCTCTCGGATACGCCGGGCAGCACCGAATGGCTCGGGCCGAAGCTCGGCGAGCACACCGACGAGATCCTCGCCGGGCTTGGCTACTCCCCGCAGGAGATCGTCGCCCTTCGTGAAAAAGGCGCGGTCTGACGGCTTCTGGCGGATGGTCGGCCGCCGTGTCGCGGTATCATTCCGGCATCCCGATTACCGAACATCGCGACTGACTGAAATGGCAACCATTCTCGTGACCGGCGGCGCCGGCTACATCGGCTCCCACACCTGTGTCGAACTCCTCGCGGCCGGCTACGACGTGGTCGTGGTGGACAACTTCAGCAACAGCAAGCCCGAGGCCCTGCGCCGCGTCGAGGAGATCGCCGGGCGCAAGCTGGCGGCCTTCCACCGCGCCGACATCCGTGACAAGGCGGCTCTGCGCGAGATCTTCGCGGCCCACGCCATCGAGTCGGTGATCCACTTCGCGGCCCTCAAGGCGGTGGGCGAATCCGTCGCCAAGCCGCTGATGTACTACGACAACAATATCGCCGGCACGGTGACCCTGGCCGAGGCGATGGCCGAGGCGGGCGTCAAGTCGCTGGTGTTCAGCTCGTCCGCCACGGTGTATGGCGACCCCGCCAGCGTGCCGATCCGCGAGGATTTCCCCACCGGCCCCACCAACCCCTACGGCCGCACCAAGTGGATGATGGAGTTCGTGCTGTCCGATCTCGCCGCCGCCGATCCCGAGTGGCGGGTGGCGCTGCTGCGCTACTTTAACCCGGTGGGCGCCCACGCCAGCGGCCGCATCGGCGAAGACCCCAACGGCCTGCCCAACAACCTGATGCCCTACGTCAGCCAGGTGGCGGTCGGCCGCTTGCCGCAGCTGCGGGTCTTCGGCGGCGATTACCCCACCCCCGACGGCACCGGCGTGCGCGACTACATCCACGTGGTGGATCTGGCCGTCGGCCATGTGGCGGCGGTGCGCCGGCTGGCCGAGCGTCCCGGCGTGCTCACCGTCAATCTGGGCACCGGCGTGGGCTACAGCGTGCTCGACGTCATCAAGGCCTTCGAGAAGGGCTGCGGCCGTGCGGTGCCCTACGAGATCGTCGCCCGGCGTCCCGGCGACGTGGCCCAATGCTACGCCGAGCCCACCCTCGCCGCGCAGGAGCTGGGCTGGCGCGCCACCCGCGGCATCGACGAGATGTGCGCCGACGCCTGGCGCTGGCAGAGCAGCAACCCGCAGGGGTACCCGGATTGAGCGCCGACCTCCCGCCCAACGACGCCCTCAACGTGCTGGGCGGGCCGCTGCTCGCCTGCAGCTACGCGCCCCTCACCGGCTGGATGCGGACGGGCTGCTGCGAGGCCGATCCCGAAGACGCTGGCCGTCACCACGTATGCGTGAGGGTGACCGCCGAGTTTCTGGTGTTCAGCGCGATGCGCGGCAACGATCTATCCACCCCGCGGCCCGAGTTCCGCTTTGCCGGCCTCAAGCCCGGCGACCGCTGGTGCCTGTGCGCCCTGCGCTGGCGCGAGGCCTGGGAAGCCGGCATGGCGCCGCCGGTGATCCTGGAGTCCACCCACATGGCCGCGCTGGAGGTGATCCCCTTCGACGCGCTGCGCAGCCACGCCTACCTGGGCTGACTACAGCCCGGCCACCCACTCCAGCAGCGCATCCTGCACCTCCCGCGCCGCGCCGGCGTTGGGGTGATTGACGAGCAGCACCACCACGTAGCGGCGTCCGCTGTTGGCCAGCACGTAACCCGCCAGGCTGCGCACGCCGTCGAGGGTGCCGGTCTTGACGTGGGCCGACCCGGCGGCCGGGCTGCCGGCCAGCCGTTTGCGCGCGGTGCCGTCGACGCCTGCCACCGGGAGTGATGCGATCAGCTCCGGCATGGTCCGGCTGCGCCAGGCCGACTGCAGCATCTGGCCAAGGGTGGCGGCTGTGACCCGCTCGCTCCGCGACAGCCCGGCGCCGTTCTCGATCACCAGCCCGACGGTCGGGACACCGTTGCTGGCCAGGCTGCGCTGGGCGGCCCGGGCGCCGGCCACGACGGAATCCTCGTCCGGCTCCGCCTGCGCCCCCAGGGTGGCGAGCAGGCCCCGGGCGATGACGTTGTTCGACCACTTGTTCATGTCCCGCAGCACCTCGGGCAGGGTGGGCGAGACCGTCTCGACCAGCAGGCGGGCGTCGGGCGGCGCCTTCCCCTCCCGAAAACGTCCCCCGATCTCGCCCCCCAACTCCTTCCAGATCGCCCGGAACATGCCCTCGAACAGCCGGTCCGGCGGCAACGGGGCGAGGTTCCAGTCGAAGGCTTCGGTGCAGCCCTGGGGCAGGGCGCCCTCCAGGACGAGGCGGACGCCGGCCGGCGTCTCGGTGCGGCTGGCCACGAGCTGTGCGGTGGGGTCGCCGCAGCCGGCGGCCGGGCTGCGGCGGAGCCGGTTGTCGATGGCGAGGCCGACAGGGAGCGGCTCGCTGCTCACGCCGGCCCCGGTGGGCGTCGGCTGCACGCGCAGCCGGATCGCGCCGTAATCCACCGTCAGCGCATCCGCGCCGGCGTTGTAGGGGCGCAGCGGGCGCTGGTCGAACAGTCCGGGGTCGTGGGGCGGCAGGCGGAACAGGCTGCGGTCGGCAACCACGTCGCCGTCGATGCGCCGGACGCCTTGCGCCCGCAGGTCGCGCAGCGCCAGCCACAGCCGCTCGCGGGACAGCCGCGGGTCGCCGCCGCCGACGACGTGCAGATCGCCCTGGAGGGTGTGCTGGCGGATGTCGCCGCGGCTGACGAAGCGGGTCTTCCAGGCAAAGGCCGGGCCCAGGCGATCGAGGGCCGCGAAGCTCGTCACCAGCTTCATCACCGAGGCCGGGTTCATCGGCTCCTGGGTGCGCTGGGCGAGCACCGGGGGCGTGGCCTCCACGTCCTGAACCAGCACCGCCACGGCGCCGCGGGGAATGCCGGCACGGGCAAGGCTGGCATCGAGGGGGGCGGGCCAGGGCTCCGCGAGGGCGGTCGGGGGGCTGGCAAGCAGCGTGACCAGGGCGATCCGACGGGCGATGCAGCGGGGCAGGGGGGGCATGGTGTGACGTTCCGGAAGCGGCGGGCTGGCGGAGGCCGATTATGCCCCGGTCGGCGCCAAACCCTTGCTGCATCGCCAAAAAAACCGCCCCGTGGCAGGCCTTCCGGGTCATGTCGATGCGCTCCGGCGGCCCCCCGAACTTGGATAATCTCCAATGCTGGCGCGGGTTTAGCACCGTAGCCCTTTTTTTAGGGCGGGTATTTCGCTATACTCCGCAGGTTTTCCGTATTGCGATCTTCGAAGTCTCTTTTATTGAGGTTAGTGGGCCATGAGCGTGGATCAAAAAGTGGATGCGGGTCGGCGCCAGCTGTTGCTGGTGACGTCGGCTGCGGGGGGCGTGGGCGCTGTCGCCGCTGCCGTACCGTTTGTCGCGAGCCTGACGCCGTCCGAACGAGCCAAGGCAGCCGGTGCTCCGGTTGAAGTGGATATCAGCAAGCTGCAGCCGGGTCAGATGATGACCGTCGAGTGGCGTGGCAAGCCGGTCTGGATCATCAACCGGACCAAGGAAATGCTGGATTCGCTGAAGAAGACCGACAGCGAAGTCAGCGACCCGAAGTCCGAGAAGCCGATGCAGCCGGCCTATGCCCAGAACGAAACCCGTTCGATCAAGCCGGAGATTCTCGTCGCCGTCGGCATCTGCACCCATCTGGGCTGCTCGCCGTCCGACAAGTTCAAGACCGGCGCCGAGAGCGGCGTTGCCGCCGACTGGCCGGGTGGCTTCCTGTGCCCCTGTCACGGTTCGACCTTCGACATGGCGGGCCGGGTGTACAAGAGCAAGCCGGCGCCCGACAACCTCGAGATCCCGCCGCACAAGTATCTGAGCGACGCCAAGATCATCATCGGCGAAGACGGAAAGGCATAAACGATGACGACCAAATCTCAAGCGGTTTTGGACTGGATCGACGCGCGCTTCCCGCTGACGTCGACCATCAAGGGCCACCTGACCGAGTACTACGCGCCCAAGAACTTCAACTTCTGGTACTTCTTCGGCTCGCTGGCCCTGCTGGTGCTGGTGATCCAGATCGTGACCGGCATCTTCCTGGTCATGCACTACAAGCCGGATGCCTCCCTGAACGCCTCCGGCGTGCCGGTGGCCTTCGCATCCGTCGAGTACATCATGCGCGACGTGCCGGGTGGCTGGCTCATCCGCTACATGCACTCCACCGGCGCTTCGGCGTTCTTCATCGTGGTGTACCTGCACATGTTCCGCGGCCTGCTCTACGGTTCCTACCGCAAGCCCCGCGAACTCATCTGGATCTTCGGCACCCTGATCTTCCTGGCGCTGATGGCCGAAGCCTTCATGGGCTACCTGCTGCCCTGGGGTCAGATGTCCTTCTGGGGTGCCCAGGTGATCGTGAACCTGTTCTCCGCGATCCCCGTCATCGGTCCCGACCTCTCCGTCGTGATCCGTGGCGACTTCGTGGTGTCCGACGCGACCCTGAACCGCTTCTTCTCCTTCCACGTCATCGCCGTGCCGCTGATCCTCATCGGCCTGGTTGCCGCCCACATCGTTGCCCTGCACGAAGTTGGCTCCAACAACCCGGACGGCGTCGAGATCAAGAAGAAGAAGGGCGCCGATGGCCACCCGCTGGACGGCATCCCCTTCCACCCGTACTACACCGTCAAGGACATCGTCGGTGTCGTGGGCTTCCTGATCGTCTTCTCCTTCATCGTGTTCTTCGCGCCTGAAGGCGGCGGCTACTTCCTGGAGTTCAACAACTTCATCCCGGCCGACCCGCTGAAGACCCCGCCGCACATCGCGCCGGTCTGGTACTTCACCCCGTTCTACTCGATCCTGCGTGCCGTTACCTACCCGCTGTTCGGGATCGACGCCAAGTTCTGGGGTGTGGTCGCCATGGGTGCCGCGGTCGTCATCATCGCCTTCCTGCCGTGGCTCGATCGCAGCCCGGTGAAGTCGATCCGTTACAAGGGCGGCCTCTTCAAGCTGATCCTGACGGTCTTCATTATCGCCTTCTTCATCCTCGGCTACCTGGGCGTGCTGCCCCCGACCCCGGGCCGCACCATCGTGTCGCAGATCTGCTCGGTGATCTACTTCGGCTTCTTCCTGCTGATGCCGTGGTACTCCAAGATGGACAAGTGCAAGCCCGAGCCCGATCGTGTGACCGGTTAATGAGAATGAAAGCCATGAAAAAACTTTTGACGTCTCTCCTGTTCGCACCGCTGCTTGCAATCGCCAGCGGCCCCGAACTGCACCTGGACAAGGCGCCGGTGTCCACCGAGCCGGCGGCGCTGCAAAATGGCGCCAAGCTCTTTGTCAATTACTGCCTGAACTGCCACGGCGCCAGCTACATGCGCTACAACCGGCTGCAGCAGATCGGTCTGTCCGAGCAGATGATCAAGGACAACCTGATGTTCACCGCCGACAAGATCGGCGAGCCGATGCGCATTGCCATGCAGCGCGACGAGGCCAAGGTGTGGTTCGGTGCTGCGCCGCCGGATCTGACCGTGATCTCCCGCTCCCGTGCCTCCGAGTTCGGTAGCGGCGCCGACTGGCTGTACACCTACCTGCGCGGCTTCTACCGTGACAGCGAGCGTCCCACCGGCTGGAACAACGTGGTCTTCGAGAATGTCGGCATGCCGCACGTTCTTTACGAACTGCAGGGTGAGCAGGTCGCCAAGGTCACCGAGAAGGACGACGGTCACGGCGGCAAGACCAAGGAGATCCACCTGGAGCAGGGCAAGCCCGGCACCATGTCCAAGGATGAGTACGACAAGGCCGTGGCCGACCTCGTCTCCTTCCTGACCTGGATGGGTGAGCCGATGGCCGAGACCCGCAAGTCCATCGGCGCCATCGTCATCGCCTTCTTGAGCGTTCTCTTCGTTCTTTCCTATCTTCTGAAGAAGAATTACTGGAAGGACATTCACTAATCGGCCGCAGCAGTAAAGCCGATGCAATCTCTTGCTGTCATTGAGCAAGACGCACCACGCGCGCGGCGCGTGGTGCGTGATTCAGAGTATCCGTGGGGTAACACAACGATGATGAATTTGTATTCCGGAACGACAGATCCTTTCAGTCACCGGTGTCGTATCGTGCTCTTCGAGAAGGGCATGGATTTCCAGGTGATTGATGTCGATCTCTTCAACAAGCCGGAAGACATCGCGGTCATCAACCCGTACAACCGGGTTCCCGTGCTGGTTGATCGCGATCTCGTGCTCTACGAGTCCAACATCATCAACGAGTACATCGACGAGCGTTTCCCGCATCCCCAGTTGATGCCGCCCGACCCCATCATGCGCGCCCGGGCCCGTCAGCTGCTGCACACTTTCGAGCTGGAGCTGTTCTCCCACATCGACGCCCTGGAGAAGAACCCCAAGGGTGCCGAGAAGGAGCGCGCCCATGTGCGTGACCAGCTCACCCAGCTCGCGCCGATGTTCACCAAGCAGAAGTTTCTGCTGGGTGAGGAGTTCTCGATGCTCGACGTGGCGATCGCACCGCTGCTGTGGCGTCTGGATCACTACGGCATCGAGTTGCCGCGTTCGGCGGCTCCGCTGATGAAGTACGCCGAGCGTATCTTCAGCCGCCAGGGTTTCATCGACGCGATGACCCCGTCCGAGAAGGTGATGCGGCGCTGAATGCCGATCCGGAGCCGCGCCTGTCGCGGCTCCGGAGCTTTTCTGGCGTTCCCTCACTTCGGGTTGGAAGGCGCGTCAGGCCAAACCGGCCGGAAAGTTCGACTCATGAGTGAAATCTCCACCAAGCCTTATCTGGTTCGAGCCATCTATCAGTGGTGCACCGATCAGGGGCTTACCCCCTACATCGCCGTGGCGGTCGATCGGCACACGATGGTCCCGCGACAGTTCGTGCAGGAAGGCCAGATCGTGCTCAACATCAGCCCCGACGCCACCCAGAGCCTCGTGATCGGCAACGAGTTGATCGCCTTCCAGGCGCGCTTCGGCGGCGTGGCCCAGAACATCTCGGTGCCCGTCGACAACGTGTCGGCCATCTACGCCCGGGAGAACGGTCATGGGATGGCGTTCGAAGTTGCCGGCCTGCCCGCCCACGACGCGGCGCTCGAGGCCGAGACCGAGTCGCCGGTTTCCGGCGAGCCGCCCGAGGCGGCCGTTCCTCCCGATGAGCCGCCGGAGCCGCCCAAGGTTGGGCGCAGCCATCTAAAGCTCGTCAAGTAAAGCCGCACTTCCGGCTTGATCTTGCTCAGAGCAGCGTCCGCCGCTTCGAGCGTAGAGTAGCCCGCTATCTGCAACCCACCACGCTTTGAGGTTCCCCGACATGGCCGCCATGGAATGGTCTGAAAAACTCGTTCTCGGTCTGGCGCCGATGGATCAGACCCACGTCGAGTTCGTCGACGCCTACAACCGTCTGCTGGCAGCGTCGGGCGCCGACCTGCTGGCGGAGATGGATGCCTTCATCGTCCACACCGTCGAGCATTTCGACCAGGAAAACCGATGGATGGAGTTGATCGGCTTTCCCGCCTGCCACAAGGCGGAGCACGACCGGGTGTTGGCTGTCTGCCGGGACGTGCGCAAGCGCATGGAGCGCGGCGACGAAGCCCTTGGCCGTCAGCTGATCCGGGAACTGCCTGTCTGGTTCGACAATCACGTGGCGACGATGGATGCCGCGTTGTCGTCTTACATCGCCACGATCGGTTTCGATACCGAGACCGGTGAGATCCGCAACCCGCCTCAGGCAGATTGCGAGGACGGCTCTTCTTCGTGCTGCACCCCGCCCGTCCAGCCGGCCGCGCCCGCAGCCGAGGGGCAGCCGGCCTGACCCCCGTCTTCGGGAAGGGCGGCCGATGAGCATCTTCGACGTCCTTGCGGAGGAGCGCATCCGCGCAGCGCTCGCCCGGGGCGATCTGGCCGGGTTGCCCGGGGAAGGGCAGCCGCTGGTTTTCGACGACGACTGTCTGGTTCCGGTCGAGGTGCGGATGACCAACCGGGTTCTCCGCAACGCGGGTTATGTCCCTCCGGCGGTGGCCGACCTGAAGGCGTTGAGGGCGCTCGCCGCCGGTGCGCCGACCGCTGCCGATCCGGTTTCCGATGCCCGGCGTCAGCGCCAGATGACCCGTTTGCTCCTGCAACTCGAGGCGGCCGGGCTTTCTCATGTCGCGGCAGCCCTGCTGAGGCGTGCCGGCCCCGATGCCGGTTTGCCGGACTCGGCGCAGTCAGCCGAATTGCCCCTAAAGTAGTAGCGTCCTGCTGACGATATGTCGCTCACTCGTGTTTACATGGCAGGTGGGTGATGTCTTTCGTTCGGGTGAACAGCGGTGAGGTGGAGGTCGGTCGGCCGGTTCCGTGGGCGTTGTACGACGACCGGAAGCAGTTGCTCCTTGCCCGCGGGGTGATCGTCGAGACCGAGACTCAGAAAAAGGCGCTGATGGAGCGGGGCTTGTTCCGCAAGCTGCAGATCAGCGAGACCAGACTCAACACCGACAGCGGCGGCGAGAAACCGAGCGAGAGCGCCTTCGCCTTCGAGGAGATCAAGCTCGACATCGGCGACACCCTCCAGCTTCAGTCCCAGGGCGATTCGGTGCAGAGCCGGTTCTACGTCAAGCTGATCGGCTTCCTCAAGGGCAAGAGCATCATCGTCTCGACGCCCACCGTGGATGGCAAGGTGTTGCTGATGCGCGAAGGTCAGGGCTTTGTGGTCCGGATGTTTTCGGGCAAGAGCGTGTATGCCTTCGGCACGACGATCTTCAAGGTGGCCAACGTGCCGTTTCCCCATCTTCACCTGAGCTACCCGAGTCAGGTGCGGGGGCTGGTGGTGCGGCGCGGGGCGCGGGCGCGGGTCAACCTGATCTGCGCCGTCTCCGGAGCCGACGGGCGGGCCCATGCCGCGTCGCTGGTGGATCTGAGCACGGGCGGGGCGATGCTCACGGCGAAGTCGCCGGTCGGGGTGAAGGACGACAACGTCTCGATCAAGTTCCGGGTCACCGTGAGCGATGTGGAGGAATACCTTACCGTGCCGGCGGTGCTGCGCTCCGTCCATGCGTCGGCAGCGGCGGAGGGGGAAGTCCCCCAGGTGAACCATGGGGTGCAGTTCGGCGATCTACCCCATTCCGAGCAGGTCGTGCTTTCCGCCTTCGTCTATCGCGCCCTGTTCGAGGAATCGGCGGACGTCTGAGCGCGTCAGTGCTGCGGGCCGGCCAGGAAAGGGAAATCCGGTTGTGGGGGCTTGCCCGTCACGATGTCGGCGATGGCGCGACCGGAGCCGCAGGCGAGCGTCCACCCCAGGGTGCCATGCCCGGTGTTGAGGAAGAGGTTTTCCATCCGAGTCCGCCCGATCAGCGGCACATTGCTCGGTGTTGCCGGGCGCAGGCCGCACCAGTGTTCCGCGTGGCGGAGGTCGGCGGTACCAGGCAGGTGGGTCTCGAGCCAGCGTTCGATGGCGCGGCTGCGGGCCGGGTTCGGATCGAGGTTGTAGCCGTTGAGTTCGGCGGTGCCGGCGATCCGCAGGCTGTCGCCCAGGCGGGAGCACACGATGCGGCGGGATTCGTCGGTCAGGCTCAGGCGCGGCGCGCGCTCGGGGTCGAGGATGGGGACGGTGATCGAGTACCCCTTGACCGGGTAGATCGGCAGGCGGATACCCAGCGGTCGTGCCAGCAGCGGGCTGTAGCTGCCGGCCGCCAGCACCACCGCGTCGGCGCGCAGCATGCCCGCGCGTCGCGCCGCGTCCAGCACCCGCACGCCGCTGATGTGCCCGTTGATGGTGTCGAAGGACTGGACCACGGTGTTGTAGTTGAAGCGCACGCCGAGGGCTTCGGCCCTGGCCGCCAGTCCGGCGCAGAACAGCTGGGCGTTGCCGGATTCGTCGTCGAGCCCATGCAGGGCGCCGGCAAGGCGAGGGCGCAGGGCAGCGAGGGCGGGCTCCAGGGCGATGGCGTCGTCGGCGCTGAGGATCCGCCCGTGGATGCCGAGCTTCTCCAGCTGGCGCAGCTTGGCTGGGAGGTGGGCCACCTCCCGACGGGTGTGGAACAGGTGCAGGATGCCGCCGGTCTCCGCTTGGTAGTCGATCCCGGTCTCTGCCCGCAGGGTGCGTAGCGCGTTGCGGCTGTAGACGGCCAGATTGGCGATGGCCTCGGTATTGCGCGCGGTTCGGCCGGGCAAGCATTCGCGCAGAAAGGACAGCGCCCAGCGCCACTGCGCGGCGTCGGCCCGCCAGCGGAAGAGGAGCGGCGCATCGCTCCGCCCGAGCCAGCGCAGCACGGTGGCTGGCGCTGCCGGGTTGGCCCAGGGTTCGGGGTGACTGACGGAGATCTGCCCGCCGTTGGCGTAGCTGGTTTCCAGGCCGGGGCCGGGGCGGCGATCTACGACGGTGACGCGACAGCCTGCCTGGGTGAGATACCAGGCGCTCGTGACGCCGGCGAGGCCGGCGCCTATGACCAGAACTTCCATGATGGGATGCTGAACGTGCTTCTCGGGGGAAGACTGCCCTGTTTTCAGGTGGGTCCGCAATCATAAACGACGGATGGGGCCGATCCGGGCGATAATCACGACTTTTACTGGTTATTCCGGAGAACCGAGTCATGCGTCGAGTCACGCTCACCCAATTCCTGATCGAGCAGCAGCGCAAGGGCCTGATGGGCGCCGATCTGCGCCTGCTGATGGAAGTCGTCGCCCGTGCGGTCAAGGCCATCGCCGTCAATGTCTCCAAGGGGGCGCTCGCTGGTGTGCTGGGCGAGGCCGGCAGCGACAACGTGCAGGGCGAAGCCCAGAAGAAGCTGGACGTCATCGCCAACGACATTCTGATCCAGGCCAACGAGTGGGGCGGCCACCTGGCGGCGATGGCTTCCGAGGAAGTCGAGGAGATCCGTCCGATCCCCAGCGACTACCCGCGCGGCGGCTTCCTGCTGCTGTTCGATCCGCTGGATGGCTCCTCCAACATCGACGTGAACATCTCGGTGGGTACCATCTTCTCGGTGCTGCGTTGCCCCGAGGGTAGCGCAGCTGCCACCGAGGCCGATTTCATGCAGCCGGGCACCGCTCAGGTGGCGGCGGGCTACTCGGTCTATGGTCCGTCCACCCAGCTCATCCTCACCGTTGGCGACGGCGTGCATGGTTTCACCCTCGATCGCGAGATGGGCAGCTTCATCTACACCCACCCGTACATGACGATTCCGGAAGACACCAAGGAATACGCCATCAATGCGTCCAACCAGCGCTTCTGGGAGCCGCCCGTCCAGCGCTACATCGCCGAGCTGCAGGCCGGCAAGGAAGGCCCGCGGGAGCGCGACTTCAACATGCGCTGGGTGGCCTCGATGGTGGCCGACGTGCACCGCATCCTCACCCGCGGCGGCGTGTTCATGTACCCCCTCGACAGCAAGATGAAGGACAAGGGTGGCAAGCTGCGCCTGATGTACGAGGCCAACCCGATGGCGATGATCGTCGAAGCCGCCGGCGGTGCCGCCACCACCGGCCGCGAGCGCATCCTCGACATCCAGCCCACCCATCTGCACCAGCGTGTGCCCGTGGTGCTTGGCTCCAGGAACGAAGTCGAGCGCGTTACCCGCTACCACCTCGAAGGCTGACCGGCCTCCCCGCAGCCCGGCCGCGCGATCCCTCCGATGGCGGAGCGCGCGGCAGGCTTTCGTCCCGTGCCGTTTCCCCATTGCGCCCTTCGACTGCTCCTCGTGCTGATCGCCCTCGGGCCGGTCGGCGCCTGGGCGGGCCCGGGCGTGACGCTGGTGGCGCCCGATGAGCTGAGAACGCTGCTGGTCAAGCACCTGGATTTCCTCGACCGTCCGGCCGATGCCGCCCTCGACGAAGGCGGGCGGGTGGCGCTGCTGCGTCGGGCCCGCAAGGAGATTGGCGAGATCCTCGCCACGGAGGGCTACTTCTCGCCCTCCATCGAAGGCGAACCCGGCCCGGATGGCAGCTACCGCATCGTCGTCCTGCCCGGGCAGCGGACCCGCATCGGGCGTGTCGAGATCGGCGTCGTCGGCGATCTTGCCCGCGACGAAGGTGACCGGGCTGCACGGCTGACCGCCCTCAAGGCCGGCTGGGGCCTGCCGGTGGGCCAGCCTTTCCGGCAGGCCGACTGGGGCGCCGCCAAGCAGCGGCTGCTCGACGCCATCGCCAGCCGCGACCACGCCGCCGCCGCCATCATCGACAGCCAGGCGGTGATCGACCCGGTCTCGGCCGAGGCGGTGCTCACCGTCCAGGTGGATTCCGGGCCCGCGTTCCGCTTCGGCCCGCTGGCGGTATCCGGGCTCGTCGACTACGACCGCGCCCTCATCGAACGATACCGCCCGCCCGCGCCGGGCGAGCCCTACAGCCAGGAGCGCCTGCTGGCCTTCCAGACCGCCCTCCAGAACACCAGCTATTTCGCCTCGGTGGTGGTGGAGATCGACCGCCACAGCGCCGCCCCCGACGCCGCCCAGGTGCATGTGCAGGTCACCGAGGCCAAGCCGCGGCGCCTGGGCTTCGGCCTTGGCGCCAGCAGCAACACCGGTTATCGGGTGGAGACAAGCTACCGGGATGCCCACTTCCTGGGCGAGCCCTACAACCTCGTCAGCGGTCTGCGGATCGAGCAGCGGCGGCAGCTGGGCTACATGGACGTCTTCCTGCCCCCCACCCGGCAGGGCTACCTCGACAGCGTCGGCGGGCTCGCCGAGCACACCAACATCGCCGGCCTGCAGACCCGCCGCCAGTCGGTCGGCGTTGTCCGGACCATTCCCCGCGGCAAGATCGAGAATCGTTTCGCCCTTAACTATCAGCACGAGGTCCTGCTTCCCGACGGCAGCCAGCGCACAAGCCGCTCCGCCCTCACCGCCAACTGGTCCTGGACCCACCGCAGCGTGGACAGCCTGCTCGACCCCCACCGCGGCCATGTGTTCAACGTGCAGGTCGGCGGCGCGTCCCAGGCGTTGCTGTCCGACCGCAACTTTGCCCGCTTCTACGGGCGCTATCAGCGATTTGTCCCGGCCGTCGGGCGAGACGTGCTCATCGTCCGCGCCGAAGGCGGCGTCACCGTGGCCGAATCGCGCGAGGGCGTGCCGCAGGATTTCCTCTTCCGCACCGGCGGCGCCCAGACCGTGCGCGGCTACGCCTACCAGAGCCTCGGCGTGCAGGACGGCAACGCCACCGTCGGCGGCCGCTACCTGGCCGTCACCAGTGCCGAGTACGTGCACTGGCGCTGGGGCGACTGGGGAATCGCCACCTTCATCGACGCCGGCAACGCCAACGACGAGCGCAAGCTCTTCAAGCTGAACCTGGGCTACGGCCTGGGCCCCCGCTGGCGGAGCCCCGCCGGGCCCATCGCCGTCGACCTCGCCTACGGCCAGAGCGACCGTCGCGTACGCCTGCAGTTTGCGGTGGCCATCGCCTTCTGAGCACAGTCAACGGGCCGGCCGGCGCGTGCGTTATCGTCCCGTCGGCGCCCTTCCGGAACGTCTGCCGATGCGGCTTGAATTGGCAAACGCTCCGGCTCGGTTTAGACTCCGCTAATATTTCCCTGCACCACCACTTGAGAGGATCACAATGAAGAAACTCGTTGCTGTTGCCGCCATCGCTGGCCTGATGGGCTCCACCGCCGCCTTCGCCGACGCCGGTGCCGATCTGGCCAAGGCCAAGAACTGCCTCGCTTGCCACGCCGTCGACAAGAAGCTGGTCGGTCCGGCTTACAAGGATGTCGCCGCCAAGTACAAGGGTGACAAGACCGCCGAAGCCAAGCTGATCGAAAAGATTCAGAAGGGTGGCGTTGGCGCCTGGGGCCAGATCCCGATGCCCCCCAACCCGCAGGTCAACGCTGCCGAAGCCAAGACCCTCGTGGCCTGGGTTCTCGCCCAGAAGTGATCGTCAATCCGTTGTGCCGGATCGGGATGTCCTGACATTCCAATCCTTCGGATTGCAGCAACGCCCCGCCCGCGCGGGGCGTTGTTTTTTTGACACGCGAAGCCAGCTCCGTGGCGCTGCGTCGCCGAGGCGGGCGATCGGCGCCGCCAGCCCGAGGCGTGTCGCAAGCGGCCGATCGACGGATGAGTCACGGTGCTGGCACTGCGGCGGACGAAGATTCAGCCCCGGCTCGACCGAGTGCCTTGACTTCTCAAGGACAGGGGCTGCGCGGAGTGGGGCATCTCCGGTACCCCGTCGGGCCCTTCAAGCTGGGACGTCGAGGCCGTGTTGCGAACATGCAACAGTCCACCTGACGGCCCCATCCAAAAAACAACGCTGTCCTTGCTCTGGCCTCCCTTCCCACAGACAATGCAGTCCAACTTCTCGTTAGAGAGGTGAAATTGGTCGGCCCCGCGAAAGCGGCGCGTGCCAGTCTTCAATCAAGAGGAGAATCATATGCAAAAGAAACTGATCGCTCTGGCCGTTGCTGGCCTGGCTTCCACCGGCGCCTTCGCTCAAGCTAACGTCACCGTGTACGGCGTTGCCGACGCTTCCTTCGACGTCGTCCGCACCTCCAACGCCGTCAGCGAACTGGGCAACACCACCCGTGTTTCCACCAACTCTTCCCTGATCGGTTTCAAGGGCGCTGAAGCGCTGGGCAACGGCCTGACCGCCGTGTTCCAGTACGAAAGCGGTGTCGGTTTCGACAACACCGGCGCTCTGGGTGCCACCCGTGACAGCTACGTCGGCCTGGCCGGCGGCTTCGGTACCGTGGTTCTCGGCAACCTGACCGGCCCGACCCGCGCCCTGGGTGCTGCTGTTGACGTCAACGCCGGCGCCACCGGCATCGGTGCCAACTCCGCGCTGCTCGGCAAGCTGGGCAACAACCTGCTGGGCACCACCAGCACCACCAGCGGCAGCTACTCCGCGGTGGGCAGCCCCAATTGTGATCGCAACACCATCTGCACGTCGATCTTCGACACCCGCTGGAAGAACGCGATCGCCTACGTCTCCCCGTCCTTCGCTGGCCTGAACGTGACCGCTGCTTACGTCGCCAACGAAAACAAGACCTTCAGCAACAACGGCTTCGGTACTGCCTTCAACCCGTCCAACACCAAGGGCTACGACGTTGGCCTGAAGTACGCCAATGGCCCGGCCATGGCTGCTGTCACCTACAACGCCGTTTCCGTGGGTAACGAAGCCAACACCGACATCAGCGACTTCCGCGTTGGTGGCGCCTACGACTTCGGCATGGCTTCCGTCCGCGCCGTGTTCGACCGCGCTCGTGCTGACCACTACAGCACCGTTGGCACCGTCACCCAGAACGTCTTCGGCCTGGGTGCCACCTTCAACGTGACCCCGGCTGGCAAGCTGCTGGCTCAGGCTTACTTCGCTCGTGACCTGAAGGTCAACGGTTCCTCCTCCAAGGACTCCGGCGCCAAGCTGTTCGAAGTTGGCTACGAGCACAGCCTGTCCAAGCGCACCATGCTGAAGGCTGTCTACGCTCACCTGAACAACGACGACAAGGCCTCCTACGACTTCGGCATCAACGCCGTTGGCGTGAACTCCACCTACAACGGCGGCGCGACCGGCGGTGCGACCATTCAGGGCGTGCAACTGGGCCTGCGTCACTCCTTCTAATTCAGACTTCGTCTGAATCGGAAATCAAACGGGCACCTTCGGGTGCCCGTTTTTTCGTTCACGAAGGCAGCTGGCTGTGATGTGATGCCGCTGCCTGGCTGTCGTGACGTGTGCGTTACCCCAAATACAAAGGCCACCCGGAGGTGGCCTTTGTATTTGGGGCTTGAGTCGATCTCACCCGATCAGAACCAGATTGTCCCGGTGGATCAGTTCGGGTTCTTCGATGAAGCCGAGTAATCCTTCGATCTCGCCCGACCCGTGGCGAACGATGCGGCGGGTGTCGTTGGCGGCGTAGTTTACAAGGCCGCGGGCGATCTCCTTGCCGTCGCGGGTGCGGCAGGCAACGACGGCGCCGCGGGCAAACTCGCCGTCGGCGGCGATGACGCCGATCGGCAGGAGGCTCTTGCCGGACTTCAGCGCCTCGATGGCGCCGTCGTCGAGGATGAGGCTGCCGGCCAGCTGCAGGTGGTCGGCGAGCCACTGTTTGCGCGCGGCAAGTGGCGTGCTGGTCGCGTAGAGCAGGGTGCCAAGTTGTTCGCCGCGGGCGACCCGGAGCAGCGCGTCTGCTTCGCGACCGCTGGCGATGCAGGTGTGGGCGCCGCTGCGCGCTGCGCGCTGGGCCGCGCGGACCTTGGTAATCATGCCGCCCTTGCTGATGCCGGAGCCGGCGCCGCCGGCCATGGCTTCGAGTGCGGTGTTCTCGGCCCGCTCTTCGCCGATGAGGGTGGCGGACGGATCCTTGCGGGGGTCGGCGGTGTACAGCCCTTGCTGGTCGGTGAGGATGACCAGGGCGTCGGCGTCGATGAGGTTGGCGACGAGGGCGCCCAGGGTGTCGTTATCGCCGAACTTGATCTCGTCGGTGACGACGGTGTCGTTCTCGTTGATGATCGGGATGACGCCGAGTTCTAGCAGGGTGACGAGGGTCGAGCGGGCGTTGAGGTAGCGGGTGCGGTCGGCCAGGTCGGCGTGAGTCAGCAGGATCTGGGCGGTGTGCAGCCCGTTGGCGGCAAAGACGCTTTCGTAGGCTTGGGCGAGGCCCATCTGACCGACGGCGGCGGCGGCCTGGAGCTGGTGCATCTCCTGCGGGCGGCTGGTCCAGCCGAGGCGCTGCATGCCGGCGGCGATGGCACCGGAGGAGACCAGGACTACTTCGCGGCCTTCTGCGCGCAGCCCGGCGATCTGCCGGGCCCAGTCGGCGAGGGCGTCGACGGCGAGACCTTCGCCGTTGTTGGTGACGAGGGCGCTGCCGACCTTGGCGACCAGCCGGCGGGCGTTACGGATTGCGGTTCTCATCGTCGTCTTCGTGTTCGTCGTCGTAATCTTCGTCGTCGGCGTCATCGGTGGGGATGTCGTCGTCTGCCGCTTCGAAATCAGGGTTCGTGGCGGCTGCGAGGGTGGCTGCGTCAGCGGCGGCCTGGGCTGCGGCCTTCTCTTCGTCGAGCAGATCCTGGATGGCGAAGACGACCTCCTGGCAGCCCTGGCGGCTGATGGCCGAGACCTCGAAGTGGCGCTCGACCGGGCCGTAGGCCTTCAGGAATGCGGCGATGCGCTCCTTGCGTTCGTCCTCGTCGGGGATCAGGTCGAGTTTGTTGAGGACCAGCCAGCGGCGCTTGTGGTATAGGCTGTCGTCGTACTTGCGGAGTTCCTCGACGATTGCATGGGCGTCGTGGATGGGGTCGGCTTCGGGGTCGAAGGGGGCGATGTCGACGATGTGCAGCAGGATGTGGGTGCGCTGCAAATGGCGGAGGAACTGGTGGCCGAGACCGGCGCCGTCGGCCGCGCCTTCGATCAGGCCGGGGATGTCGGCGATCACGAAGCTGCGGTTTTCGGAGGTGCGCACCACGCCCAGATTGGGGGCGAGCGTGGTGAAGGGGTAGTCGGCCACCTTGGGTTTGGCGGACGAGACCGCGCGGATGAAGGTGGATTTGCCGGCGTTGGGCATGCCCAGCAGGCCGACGTCGGCGAGCACCTTGAGTTCGAGGTTGAGGCTCTTGCGCTCGCCTTCCTGGCCCATGGTCTTCTTGCGCGGGGCGCGGTTGGTGCTGGTCTTGAAGTGCAGGTTGCCCAGGCCGCCCCGGCCGCCGCGTGCGATCATCACCCGCTTGCCGTCCTGGTCGAGGTCGGCGATGACTTCGCCGGTCTCCTGGAGCGAGACGATGGTGCCGACCGGCATGCGCAACTCGATGTCGTCGCCGCCCTTGCCGTAGCAGTCGGCGCCGCGGCCGTTCTCACCGCGTTCGGCGTGGAAGGTGCGCTTGTAGCGGTAGTCGATCAGGGTGTTGAGGTTGCGGTCGGCGATGGCGTAGACGTCGCCGCCCTTGCCGCCGTCGCCGCCATCCGGGCCGCCCATCGGAATGTATTTTTCGCGGCGGAAAGTGGCGGCGCCGTTCCCGCCGTCCCCGGCGATGACTTCAATACGGGCTTCGTCGAAAAATTTCATGGGTGCTTCCGGTGGTGGGGGTTTCGGGCCCCCGAAAGAAAAAAAGCCCTATCGTTGGATAGGGCTTTGGCAACCTGCTGTCGGCGCTTATTCAGCGGCGGCGACGATGCTCACGGTGCGACGCTTGTTGGCGCCCTTGACGGTGAACTGGACGGTGCCTTCGGTCAGCGCGAACAGGGTGTGATCCTTGCCGATGCCGACGTTTTCGCCCGGGTGGTATTCGGTCCCGCGCTGGCGAACGATGATGTTGCCGGCGAGGACGAACTGACCGCCGTAGCGCTTGACGCCAAGGCGTTTGCTTTCTGAGTCGCGACCGTTACGGGAACTGCCGCCAGCCTTTTTGTGTGCCATGTGGGTTGCTCCTTAGGCAGAAATGGCTTCGATGCGAAGCTCGGTGTAGTTCTGACGGTGACCCTGATGCTTCTGGTAGTGCTTGCGGCGACGCATCTTGAAGATCTTAACCTTGTCGTGACGGCCGTGGGAAACCACGGTGGCCGTGACGGTGGCGCCGGCAACCACGGGGGTGCCGATCTTGACCGACTCGCCTTCGCCGACCATGAAGACCTGGTCGATGGTGATCTGCGAGTCCACGTCAGCCGGTATCTGTTCTACTTTGAGTTTTTCGCCGACGGTGACACGGTACTGCTTACCGCCGGTTTTTATGACCGCGTACATGGATGTACTCCGAGTGATGGTTTTCAGGAAACGCGGAATTTTATCCAGTCGCGAGGCGCGAGTCAAAGGTTTTGTGTTCTGCGTCAGTGGCCTAGGCGCTCCTGGACGATCAGCCAGGTGTCCCCATGACGGATCAGTTCGATGGTTTTGGCTTCGGTGAGCTTGAGCTTCCCGGCGCGGTAGTGCTGGGTGAAGCGGGCGCTTGCCTTGTCGCCTTCGGTCTGGATGGCGATGGCGTCGAGGGCGACGGAGATGTCGCCGGGGCGGGCGATGCGCTGGCGGCGTTGCTCGGCCCAGGCGCTGCGGGAGAGCTGGCTGGCGGGGGTGAAGGTGTCGGCGTAGTGGGCGAGGTAGGTGTCCACGTCCTTGCTGCTCCAGGCTTTGGCCCAGGCGAGGAGGGCGGCTTCGACGCGCTTGTGGTCTGCCGGGTGGGTGGCCGGGATCGCTTCGACGGGGGCCGCGACTGGCGCAGCGGCAGGAGTGGGGGGCTGGGTGGGGGGCTGGGTGGAGATGGACGGCGCCGACGGGGGTTCGGTGGCGGTCGGGGGGGCGTCGAGGGGACTGACGTGCTTGGCCAGGTGGGCGACTTCCGACGGGAGGATGCTCTCGGCGCCGGAGACGAAGCCGGCGGGCGCTTGCGCGGTCGGGCTTGCGGCGGGCAGGGGCGTGGCGCTGGGGGCGGCCTGCACCGGGGGCTGCGGCGCGGCGGGCGGCGTGGCCGCGGCGGCGGCGCGGGGCGCGTCGGAGAAGGGGAGTCGCCCTTCGAGGCCCAGCTTGACGGCGAAGATCGTGGAGACGAGGGCGAACATGCCGGCGATGCCGGCGACGAGCCAGAGCAGGGTCTGGATGGCGGACAGCGGACGCGGGCGGCGGTAAGGCGGCTGCGGGTTGATGGTGCTGGGTGTCATGTGTTGCGGGAGGGAAGTGGGTTCCGGGGAATTCTAGGCGGCCGGCCGCGATGCGTTTGCAAGATTCCTCCGCATCGGGCGGTTGCTGACGCAAGTTCACAGACCGCTCCGTGAAATGCGGGCACCCCCCTGGGGGAGGGGCGCGGGGCGGTCAGGGCAGGCGGAGGAGGACGCGCATGCCAGGGGTGATGTCGGTGCGTTCGAGGTAGCCGATGAGGTTGGGGGTGTCGGTGAGCCACTGGCGGGCTTCGCCTACGTTGTCGGCCTCGATGGGCGGCGTGGCGCGGCCGTTGAAGACGAGGCGGGAGCGGTAGGCGACGATCTGGGCGGGGTTCTTGTTGGTGAGCTTGAGGTAGAAGTCGTCCCGGGTGGCGCCGTTGGGGAGGTCGACCAGCTTGACCGGGGTGCCGTCGGCGAGGGTGGTGGCCCGGCCGAGGAAGAGCTTTTCGGCTTGCTCGCGGCTGAGTTCGATCGCTACGTTGCGTTGGCTGGTGACGATGACGATCTCGGCCTGGGCGAGCGAGGAGGTCAGCGCCGCGGCGAAGGCGAGGAGTCGGATCAGGCTCATGGGTGGCATGGGCGGGCAGCCTTCAGAAGACGAAATCCACCGACAGGCTCAGGAGGTGAACCGGCGTGGTGGGCCGGTAGTAGTCCTCGAGATTGCCCGATGGGAACAGCCCGCGGCTGTGCGGTGCCGGCGTGATGCGCTCGATCTGGCCCTTCAGGGCGATGTTGCGGGCGACGTCCCAGCGGCTGCCGATGGCGAGGGAGTGCTGGGCGGTGTTGCGCGAGTTGTTGTAGAGGTTGACCAGGGGGGTGTGGACGGCTGTGACGGCGGCGTCGAAGGCCGGGTTGTCCTGGGTCTGGTTGGCGTAGGTGAGGTAGGGGGTGAAGGCGTCGATGCGGTGCCCGACGGTGATGTACCAGGCGTGGGCGGTGGAGATGTAGCGGTCTACGCGGCGCTTGGCGAACTCGGCGATGGTGATCCAGTTGTTCTTTTCCCACTGGAAGCCGGCGGAGAAGAATTCGGCATTGCTGTGGATGCCGGAGAGTTCGTTCATGGCGTCGATCTCGCCGGTGGCGGCGAGCTGGCCGCCGAGGGCCGCGTGGAGGCCGTCGGTCCAGTGCAGCTGCAGGTCGGTGCGGGTGTAGCCGGCCTGGGCGCTGAAGCCGGTGCCGGCGAGGCCGACCCGGATGCCGCGGGCGTTGCGCAGGCGGCCGGAGGCGGAGCGGGTGAGTACCGCGCTCTGGCCGGCGAGGCCCTGGATTTCGAGGTCCATGTCGCCCAGCGGAGCGCGGTAGAGGGCGTCGACGCCGTCGAGGTCGGAGAAGGGGTTGAGGCTGTAGACCTCGGCGGGCGGGCGCAGCCAGGGGGTGGCGTAGTTCACGTTCAGGGAGTCGGAGAACATGAAGAACGGGGTCGTGGTGCGCCCGGCCCGCAGGGACAGGGCCGGGGTGGGGCGGTAGTGCAGGTAGGCCCAGGTGATGTGCGGGGTGTAGTCGTAGCCGGCGGCCTGACGGGTGACGGCCTGCACCGTGAGGTCGAATTTGTCGGCGAGGCGGGCGGTGCCCTGGACGCCGAGGACGCTGTCGGTGGAGGGGTCGAAGTTCTGGCCCGGCATGCTGCTGGGCTGGGTGTTGCTGCTGTGGAAGCGGTAGTTGTCCTTGTCGCTGCGGGTGAGCCCGAAGGTGCCGAAGCCGGAGAGGGCGAAGCGGGGCGGTTCGTCGGCGGCGGAGGCGGCGCTGGCGAGGCTGAGGAGCCCGGCGAGCAGCGGGCGGAGGAGCCGGCGTTGCTGGCGACTCCGCCCGCGGGTGCGGAAGAGAGGGGCCTGGAGGTGGGGCGGCAGGCCGGTGGGGGGCGGGGGGGTGGTCATCCTAGACTCCGGTGGAGACGTGTTGCTTGTTGAGCCAGCGGGCGGCCTTGTCTTCGGGCTCGGCGGGGGAGAAGAGGAAGCCCTGGCCGAAATCGCAGGCGAGTTCGCTGAGGATGTCGGCCTGAGCCTGGGTTTCGATGCATTCGGCGACCACCTGCATGCCCAGTTCGTGGGCGAGGTGGATGGTGGCGCCGACGATGGCGCGCAGGCGGGTGTCGCGCTCGATCTCGCGGATGAAGGAGCCGTCGAGCTTGATGGTGTCGCAGGGGATCGAGTGCAGGTAGCTGAGGGACGAATAGCCGGTGCCGAAGTCGTCGATGAGGATCTTGAGGCCCTTGGCGCGCAGCTTGCCGAGCTGGCTGATGGCGAGTTCCTTGCGGGTGACGAGGGTGCTTTCGGTGACTTCCAGCTTGAGGGTGCTCGGGGGCAGGCCGTGGCGTTCGATGCAGGCGACGACCTGGTCGGCCAGGTCGACCTGCATGAGCTGGCGGGCGGAGAGGTTGACGCTGATGGACAGGGTCTCGTCGGCCAGGCCGCGTTCGCGCCAGGCGCGGAGGCGGGCGCAGCTCTGGTCGAGCATCTGCATGCCCAGTTCGTGGACCAGATCGAGGGATTCGGCGACGGGGATGAAGACGTCGGGGCCGATCCGCCGGGCGTTGGCCTGGGGCCACCGGACGAGGGCTTCGAAGCCGCTGGCCTGGCGGGTCTTGAGGTCGACGATGGGCTGGAAGTAGGCGACGAGCTGGCGGTCGCGCAGCGCGGCGCGGAGCTGGGATTCGAGCTGCAGGTCGCGCATGACCTGCTGGTGCATCGCGGACTGGAAGACCGTGATGGTGTTGTCGGCGCTGCGGCGGGAGCGCTGCATGGCGTTGTCGGCGTCGCGCATGAGGTCTTCGGCGTTCTGGAAGCCGCCGCTGCCGAGGGCGACGCCGATGCGCGTCTTGGGATAGAGCACATGGCCGTTGAGTTCGGCGCTCTGGGCGAGGTGGGTCTGGAGGTTTTCGGAGAAGCGGATGGCTTCGCTGGCGTCGGCGATGTCGTTCAGGAGCACCGCGAACTGGTCGCCGCCGACCCGCCCGACCACGTCGCCCGGCCGGGCGAGGGCGCGGATGCGGGCGGCTACGAGGCGCAAGAGGTCGTCGCCGGCGGAGTAGCCGAGGCTGTCGTTGACCACGTGGAAGCGCTCGATGTTGATGTGGAGCACGGCGAACAGGCTGCCGGTGACCCGGTCGGCATGACGCAGGGTGTTCTGGAGGTGTTCGGCGAACAGGGCGCGGTTGGCGAGGCCGGTGAGCCCGTCGTGGAGGGCGTCGTAGAGGAGCTGGTCTTCGACGCGCTTGCGCAGGTGGATGTCGCTGATCGAGCCGGCCATCCGCACGGCGCGGCCGGTGACGGGGTCGTGGACGGCCATGCCGCAGGTGAGGATCCAGCGGTAGCTGCCGTCGGCGTGGAGGATGCGGTGTTCGATGGTGAGCTGGGTGGATTCGCGCTTGAGGTGGGCGATCATCCGCAGCCGGAAGGCTTCCCGGTCTTCCGGGTGGAGCCGGGTGTAGAGGGCGTGGCTGTCGTCGAGCACGGCGCTGGGGGGAATGCCGAGGATTTCGGCAAAGCGCGGGGCGAAGTAGGTCTTGTTGCCAACGATGTCCCAGTCCCACAGGCCGTCGTTGGCGGCGCGGGTGGCAAGGGCGTAGCGCTCTTCGCTGTTGGCGAGCTGGCGGGCGGTGGCTTCGAGTTCGAGGATGCGCGACTGGAGCGCGCTGGCCATGCGGTTGAAGTGCTGGCAGAGCTGGGAGAGTTCGTCCTTGCCGTGCTCGGGGAGGCGGTGGGAGAGCTGGCCGGCGGCGATGGCCTGGCTGCCGCGCAGCAGCCGGCCCAGGTTGCGGGTCATGAGGTAGCCGACGGCGCCCAGCAGCAGCAGGGTGAGGAGCACTTCGGCACTGGCGATGGCGATGCCCTGGCTGAGGATCTGGCGCTTGGCGAGGGTGAGGGCGGCAACCGAGACGCCGAACTGCACGAAGCCGACCTGGTTGCGTTCGAGCAGCACCGGGCGGCGGACGTGGATGAGGTTGTGGGTGGCGCCGGCGTCGACGCCCAGGGCGCTGGCGTCGTCGGGCGGCGGGAGGATCTGCATGTCGGGCAGGCCGGCCCGGACCCGGGTGGCGCCGGTGGCGTCGACGATGCGGACGTAGATCAGCCCTTCGTTGGTTTCGTTGAGGAGTTCGCCGAGGGCGTCCTGGAGGTCGTTGTAGCGCCCCTGGGGAACGAAGGTGGCGGTGACGACGTTGAGGATCGCGGCGTTCTGGGCGATCAGGGTGTTGAGGCTCGCGGTCGTCGCTTCGTTCATGAGGCGTCCGCTGTTGGTGAGCAGCAGCGTAAGCATCACGACCTGGACCACGGTGCTGGCCAGCAGGAGGCGGACGCGGATCGAGAGGTTGCTTAACATCTGGGACGAATATCGTACGGGGCGAGGGGCGTTGGCGTCCGGGGGCGCGTTGCCGGGTTACAGGACGAGGGCCCAGCTACGGGCGTCCGAATGTAATCGGCAGTAAAGCCGGAAGCTTAAGCGGAACCGGCCTGACGGCAGCCGCGCGACGTCCGGGGGTGCCATCCATCTTTATGATTATCGCTTGAACAGGGTCCGGGTGGGGAGGTGATGGCAGCGCCCCGGCGCCGCCGCTCGCGCAGGCGGCGCCGGGGCGGCGGCCGGCTTATTTCTTCCAGGTGTCGCGCAAGGGGACGGTGGGGTTGTATACCCGCGCGCCCTATGCAGAGTAGATACCGTCGGCCACGAAGTAGCCGTGGCGCTCGAACTGGAAGCGGGCTTCCGGCTTTGCTGCGCGCAGCGCGGGTTCGAGTTGCGCGGCGATGACCCGCAGGCTGTTGGGGTTGATGTCGTCGAGGAAATCCCGTTCGAGGCCTTCCGGGTCGCCTTCGCGGCGGGTGCCGGGGTAGGCGTGGGCGAACAGGCGGTCGTAGAGGCGCACCTCGGCGGCGTAGGCGTGCTCCACGGAAACCCAGTGCAGGTTGCCCTTGACCTTGTAGTTGTCGGCGCCGGGGGTGCCGGACTTGGAGTCGGGCAGGTATTCGCACAGCACGGCGGTGATGTTGCCGTCGGCGTCCTTCTCGCAGCCGGTGCACTTGACGACGTAGCCGTAGCGCAGGCGGGCCATGTTGCCCGGGTAGAGGCGGTGGTAGCCCTTGACCGGGGTCTCCATGAAGTCTTCGCGCTCGATCCAGAGTTCGCGGCCGAAGGGCATCTCGCGCTTGCCCAGCTCGGCGTGCAGCGGATGGTTGGGGGCGAGGCAGCGTTCGCTCTGGCCGGCCGGGTAGTTGGTGACGATGAGCTTGAGCGGATCGAGCACGGCCACGCGGCGCTCGGCGGTCTCGTTGAGATCCTCGCGCATGCAGTCTTCGAGCACGCTCATGTCGATCCAGGAGTCGGCCTTGGAGACGCCGATGCGCTCGGCGAACCGGCGGAAGCCTTCGGGCGTGAAGCCGCGGCGGCGGGCGCCGACGAGGGTGGGCAGGCGCGGGTCGTCCCAGCCGGCGACGTGCTTTTCGTCCACCAGCTGGATCAGCTTGCGCTTGGAGAGCACGACGTAGGTGAGGTTGAGGCGGGCGAACTCGATCTGCTGGGGCACCGGGCGCGGGAAGAAACCGCCTTCGGCCAGGTTGTCGAGGAGCCAGTCGTAGAACGGGCGCTGGTCTTCGAACTCGAGGGTGCAGATGGAGTGGGTGATGTCTTCCAGGGCGTCCTCGATGGGGTGCGCGAAGGTGTACATCGGGTACACGCACCACTTGTCGCCGCTGCGGTGGTGGGTGGCGTGGCGGATGCGGTAGATGGCCGGGTCGCGCAGGTTGATGTTGGGCGAGGCCATGTCGATCCTGGCGCGCAGGATGTGGGTGCCGTCGGGGAACTCGCCGGCCTTCATGCGCTGGAAGAGTTCCAGGTTCTCGGTGACGCTGCGGTTGCGGTAGGGGCTGTCCTTGCCGGGGCTGGACAGGGTGCCGCGGTAGGCGCGCATCTCCTCGGCGGAGAGGGAATCCACGTAGGCCTTGCCCACGGTGATGAGGTGCTCGGCCATGGCGTACATCTTGTCGAAGTAGTCCGACGCGAAGTACAGGTGCTCGCCCCAGTCGAAGCCGAGCCACTGGACGGCCTCGATGATGGCGTCCACGTATTCCTGCTCTTCCTTCGTCGGGTTGGTGTCGTCGAAGCGCAGGTGGCAGGCGCCGCCGTAGCTGAGGGCCAGGCCGAAGTTCAGGCAGATGCTCTTGGCGTGGCCGTAGTGGAGGTAGCCGTTGGGTTCGGGCGGGAAGCGGGTTTCGACGCGGCCGCCCCATTTGCCGAGGCGACGGTCTTCGTCAATGATGTTGCGGATGAAGTTGCTGGGCGCGGCATCGGAGGCCGGCGTGGTCGGAGCGGTCATCTGGGTCGTACCTTGCTGGGCGCGGGCGGCGGGCCGCCGTGGTGGTCTGAGTAATCTTGGGATTGTAGCCGATGGCGGGCGTCGCGCAGGCTTGCGACGGCTTGGTCGGTGAGCGTGATCGGCTTCATGGTACGGTTCATGCAATCTGGCAAAACCGTTTGTCTGCGACTTGTTTGGTGGCGATGCCTTTGTGATTTTGTTAAAAATGTGGTCTTGCTGGCTGCCCGCCTCTTCCCGAGAACTGCCCCGATGCGCCGTTACCGCCTTCCGCTGTTTGTTGCCCTTGCCCTGAGCGTCCAGCCGGCCTGGGCCGACGATGCCTTCCTTGCCGATCTGGCCCTGGAGGAACTCGCCCGCCTGGATGTGGCGACGGTCTCGCGCAAGACGCAGAAGCTGTCGGAGACCCCCGCCGCAGTCACCGTGCTGACCGCCGAGGACATCCGCCGCAGCGGCGCCCGCAGCGTGCCGGAGGCCCTGCGCGAGGTGCCCGGGGTGTCGGTGGCGCAGATCGGCGCGGGCCGCTGGGCGGTGGGGGTGCGCATGGCGGAAGGGCGCTACTCCAACAAGCTGCTGGTGCAGATCGACGGGCGCAGCGTCTACAACCCGCTGTTCTCCGGGGTGTTCTGGGAATCCCTCGACCTGCCGATGGAGGACATCGAGCGGATCGAGGTGGTGCGTGGGCCGGGGGCGTCGCTGTGGGGCGCCAACGCGGTGATGGGGGTCATCAACATCGTGACCCGCAAGGCGACCGCGACCCGCGGCTCGCTGGTGTCGGCCCGGCTGGACGACAAGGGCCGTCCGGCGCTGGCGGTGCGCCACGGGTTCGACATCGAGGGCGTGGGGGCGATGCGGGTCTTCGCGAAGGGTAGCGAGCTGATGCCGTCCCGCACGGCCGACGGGCAATCGGCGTCCGATCGCAACCAGGGCTGGTCGGCGGGGTTCCGGATGGACAGCGTCGGCGCCGCCACCAACGCCTGGACGGTGCAGGGCAACAGCTTTCGCCGGACCACCGACGAGCGGCTGGTGACCACCGCCATCGACGGCACCGGCGGCTTGTTTCCGCTCAACCTGACCTTCGAGGGGGCGAGCCTGCTGGGGCGCTACAGCTGGGGGCTGCTCGGCGGCGAGGCGTCGGTGCAGGCCTACTACGACAACCTGACGGCGTCCATCGGCGAGTACGGCCACGGTGGCATCGGCACCTTCGACGTGGATTTCCAGCACCGCCTGGCGCCCGCCGGGCGGCACGAGCTGATGTGGGGCGGCGGCGCGCGCTACGTGAAGACCGACATCGACACCGCCACGCCCATTCTGGTGCTCTCGCCGGTGGAGCGCAGCCTGCAGGTGATGAGCGCCTTCGTGCAGGACGAGATCACCCTGGCGCCGCGCACCTGGAAGCTCACGCTGGGGGCGCGCCTCGAACACTCCACCCTGTCTCACTTCGAGCCCCAGCCCACCGCCCGCCTGATGTGGACGCCGACCGAAGCCGACAGCCTGTGGACCAGCTGGTCCCGCGCGGCCCGCACCCCGTCGGTGGGCGAGGTGGGGGCGTCGATCCTCTATGGCCTTCAGCGCACCGGCAACCCGCTGCTGCCGGTGGTGTTCGCCCGCACGGCCCCCGGGCCGGGCTGGGAGCCGCGGGCCGAGCGGGTCGACGCGCTCGAGCTGGGCTATCGCCGCTCCCTGCGCAACGGCAGCTTCGAGGCGGTGCTGTTCCACCACGACTACCGGCGCCTGGTGGGCGACTATCTGGACCCGGCCGGGCTGACCCTGCCGGGCTTTCCGCTGCCGGTTCCGCCCTACTACGTGCCGATCCAGAACATCTACCGGGGCAACGTGGGCAAGGCCCACTCGACCGGCGTCGAGCTGGGCCTGGACGTGCCGGTGAGCGAGCGCCTGCGCTTTCAGGCGAGCTACACCCGGGTAGACCTGAAGGCCGCCCGCAGCAGCGACCCGGTCACCGCCGCGGCCGGAGCGCGGATGGAGGACGCGTCGCCGCGCTACTGGGGCAGCGTGCACGGGGTGGTCAATCTGGCCCGGGGCCATGAGCTTGACCTGATGGCGCGTCGGGTGGGCGCCATCGCCTACGGCAACGTGCCCGCCTACACGGCCATCGACCTGCGCTACGGCTGGCGCCCGGGCTCGTCCTTCGAGCTTACCGTGATGGGGCTCAACCTGTTCGACCGGTGGCACATGGAGTACATGTCCAACTTCCTCCCCACCCAGTCGGCCTACATGGGGCGGCAGGCCTATGTCCAGGGCGTCTGGCGTTTCTGAGGGGCCGGGAGTGATCCGCCGTTTCCTGGCCCGTCGGGCCGCCCGCCTGCTCTGTGCCGTGGCACTCGGCCTTGGCGCGTGCCCGGTCTGGGCGATGCCGCCGGGCGAGTACCAGATCAAGGCCGCCTACCTGCTCAACTTCACCCGCTACGTGGAGTGGCCTGCCCCGCGACTGCCGGCGGGCTCGCCGCTGCGCCTGTGCCTGCTGGGCCGCGACCCCTTCGGCGAGGCGCTGGCGGGCCTGGAGGGGCGGCAGGTGAATGGCCACGAGGTGAGGCTGCGCACCGTGGACGGGGTGGAGACGGCCGGCGAGTGCCACCTCGTCTTCATCGCCGACTCAGAGGAGCGGCGCGTCGGCTTGCTGCTGCGCGGGCTGGCCGGGCGCGGGGTGCTCACCGTCAGCGACATCGACGGCTTTGCCGAGGCCGGCGGCGGGATCGGTCTGGTGGTGGACGAGCGCCGGGTGCGCTTCGACATCAACCAGGCCACCCTCCAGCGGGAGAGCCTGCGCGCCAGCTCGCAGCTGCTGCGTCACGGCCGCAACGTGCTCGGCATGAAGGCGCCCTGATGGCACGCCTGCAGGATCTGCCCATCGGCCGCAAGCTGGGCATCGTGGCCCAGCTCAGTGCCCTCGTCGCCCTGGGCGTGGCCTTGCTGACGATCTTCCTGACCGAAGTGAACAGCGAGCTGCGGCGGGCCGACGAGGACGGGCGGATGCTCTCCGAGATCGTCGCCGACAACGCCATCTCGCCGCTGCGCTTCGACGACACCAAGGTGGCCGAGTCGCTGCTGGGCGCGCTGCAGCACCACGAGCGGATCGCCGCCGCCGTCGTGCTGCGCCCGGATGGCAGCGTCTTCGCCGACTACCCGGCGGGCCTGCGGGCCGACGGCGAGCACCTGGCCCGCCTGCGCGACTACCCCTCTGCCGGCTCCTTCAACTGGCGCACCCTTCATCTGGCGGTGGCCAAGCCCCTGACGAGCGACGGCGAGACCCTGGGCCGGCTCGTCATCGAGTTCGACCTGCGCTCCATCGTGGGGCGGCTGCTGCTGTGGCTGGGCTTCGCGCTGCTCGGGCTGGTGGTGGCGCTGATCGCCGCCAGCCTGTTCTCCCGGCGAATGCAGGGCACCATCGTCGAGCCCCTCCAGAAGCTCGCCGACGTGGTGCGCGCGGTGGGCGCCGGCAAGCGCTACGACCTGCGGGCGCCGCCGGGGCACGCCGACGAGGTGGGTGAGCTGATCGCCGGCTTCAATGGCATGCTGGCCGAGATCGCCACCCGCGACCGGGAGCTGACCCTGCATCGGGAGCGCCTGGCCTCCGAGGTGGCGGCCCGCACCGCCGAGCTGCAGGCCGCCATGGAGCAGGCCGAGGCGGCCAGCCGCGCCAAGACCCAGTTCCTGGCCAACATGAGCCACGAGATTCGCACCCCGATGAACGGCGTGATGGGCATGATCGGCCTGCTCCGCCAGACCTCGCTGGGCGAGCGCCAGCAGCGCTTTGTTGATATGCTGGACGATTCCGCGCGGGGGCTCATGGAGATCATCAACGACGTGCTCGACGTATCCAAGATCGAAGCAGGGCGGCTGGAGCTGGAGCTTCTGCCGTTCTCCCTGCGGGACACCCTCGACCAGGTGGCAACCCTCTTCGCCACGTCGGCCTACGCCCGCGGCCTGCAGCTCAACCTTCACGTGGATCGGCGGGTGCCCGACCGGGTGGTGGGCGACGGCCTGCGGGTTCGGCAGGTGCTCAACAATCTGGTGTCCAACGCCCAGAAGTTCACCGAGAAGGGCGGCATCTCGATTACCGTGGAGCCGGTGCCCGGCGCCCGCGACGGCTTCCTGCGCCTGCGCGTGCAGGTGCGCGACACCGGCATCGGCGTCCCCCGGGAGGCCGGCGCGCGGCTCTTCGAATCCTTCTCCCAGGCCGACAACTCCATGGCCCGGCGCTTCGGCGGCACCGGGCTGGGGCTGGCCATCGCCCGCCAGCTGGTGGAGCTGATGGCCGGCGAGATCGGCTACGTCACCGAGCCGGGCCGCGGCTCCTGCTTCTGGGTGGAGTTCGAGCTGGGCTGCGACCATGCCGGCACCGGGCCGGCGATGCCCCTGGTGGGGCGGGCCGCGCTGGTGGCGGTGGGCGATTCCCACCTGCGCGACGCGCTGGTGGAGCAGCTCGCCTATGCCGGCGCCCGCTCCGAGCTGGCCTACGACCGGCTGGCGGTGGATGAGATGCTCGCCATCGGCACCGGCTACGACTGGTTGATCGTCGACGGCAGCTTCGACGGCGGCTGCGGGCGACGGCTCCTCGAAGACCTGCGCCGACGGGCCGGGCACCCGACGCTGGTGGCCATCGTCGGCATCGGCCGCGAGGAGGTGGCGCAGATGCGCGACACCGGCGCCGCCATCATCCTCAGCCGCCCCCTCGCCACCGCCGAGGTGTGCCGCAACCTGGGCGCCCCGTCGGCGCCGGCTGCGGTGCCGGTGGGGCGCGCGCTGGCGGCGCACCTGCTGGTGGTGGAGGATCACCCGATCAACCGCGAGGTGGCGGTGGCGGTGCTCGAATCCCTCGGCTGCCGGGTATCGGTGGCGGTGGACGGGCGCGAGGCGGTCAATGTCTGCTACCGGCAGCGCTTCGATCTGGTGCTGATGGACATCCAGATGCCCGAGATGGACGGCCGTCAGGCCACCCTGGCGATCCGCGCCGACGAGCGCGCCCGGGGCCTGCCGCGGATGCCCATCGTCGCCCTCACCGCCAACGCCCTGCGCGAGGACCGGGACGCCTGCCTGGCCGCGGGGATGGACGATTACGTGGTCAAGCCGGTGTCGGGCGAGCAGCTGTGGGCGGTGCTGAGTCGCTGGCTGCGGACGGCCCCGGCGCCGGCCCCCACGGCCCCTGCGGCGCCCAGGCCGGCCGCGCCCCCGCCGACCGAGCCGGCGCTGGACATCCACATCCTGATGGGCCTGCCGGGCGTCAATGGCCGGCGCGACGCGCCGATGCTGACCCGCCTGCTGGCCCTCTTCGTGGCCGAGACCGGGCGCAACGTGAGCGGCATCGTGGACGGGGCGACGGCGGGCGACGCCATCGCCGTGCAACGTCTGGCCCACAAGATGAAGTCGGCCTGCCTGGCGATCGGCGCGGTGCAGCTGGGGGTGCGCGCCCGCGCCCTCGACGAGCGGATGAAGGCCGGCTGCCGGCCCGAGCCCGCCGACGCTGCGCGCATCGTCGACGCCTGGGCCGCGTGTACGCAACGTCTGTCCCAGGAGGGATTCGTGAGCGCGGACGAAATCAGCCGGGTGGAAGGCCCGATCAACTCATGACCGCAACGCCAAAACCCCACATCCTGGTCGTGGACGACGACCCCCTCACCCGCATGATGGCCACCGAGGCGCTCCGCGAGGGCGGCTTCGTCACCTCCGAGGCCGAGGACGGCGTGCGCGCCGTGGCGGCCTTCGACGCGGTGCACCCCGATCTGGTGCTGCTGGACGTGATGATGCCCGGGCTGTCCGGCTTCGAGGTGTGCCGCCGGGTGCGCGCCACGCCCGCCGGCGAGCTGGTGCCGATCATCATGCTCACCGGGCTGGACGACAGCGAATCGGTGGAGCAGGCCTTCGACGCCGGCGCCACCGACTTCATCTCCAAGCCGATCAACTGGACGCTGCTGCGCTTCCGCATCCGCTACGTGCTGCGTTCGGCCCAGCTGCTCAAGGAGCTGGTGCGCAACAAGGAGAGCCTCTCCAGCGCCCAGCGGATCGCCCGGCTCGGGAGCTGGGAGTGGTTCGTCCCCACCGACGAGGTGCAGCGTTCGACCCAGTACTACCGGCTGTTCGGCCAGCACGCCGACACCTTCGGCGAGGGCATGGAGGCGCTGGTCGCGCACGTGTACGGCCCCGACCGGGCGATGGTGGGGATGGCCCTGGCCGGCGCCCGCAAGGGCGTGGGCTACCAGCTCACCTACCGGGTGGTGTGGCCCGACGGCAGCGTGCGCACCCTCCTCGAGACCGCCGAGCGCACCGACGAGGCCGGCGAGCCCGAGACCCTGCTGATGGAGGGCAGCGTGCAGGACATCACCGAGCAGGTCGAGGCCCAGCGGCGGATCCGCCAGCTGGCCTACTTCGATCCGCTCACCGGGCTGCCCAACCGGGAGTTCTTCCGCGAGAGCCTGCTTTCGGCCGCCGCCCGCTGCCTGCGCAACGACAGCCGCTGCGCGGTGATGGTGGTGGATATCGACCGCTTCGCGCGGATCAACGACAGCCTGGGCCCCGAGCGGGGCGACCAGGTGCTGCAGGTGATCGGCCACCGCCTGCGCGAGCGCATGGGCGACCGCACGCCCGCCGAGCCGGCCGGCGGCGGCGCCCTGCCGCGGCTCAAGGTGGCCCGCCTGGCGGCCGACGAGTTCGGCATTCTGGTGAGCGACGTGGGCGAGGTGGAGGAGGTGCTGGCGATGGCCCACGAGCTGCTTCAGGCGGTGCAGGCGCCGATCCGCGTGCCGGGGCAGGACATCACCCTGTCGGCGCGGGTGGGGGTGGCGGTGATGCCCGAGCACGCCACCGAGGCCGACGCCATCCTGAAGGCGGCCGAGACGGCGCTCAACCGGGCCAAGCGGGTCACCCGCGAATCCGTGGCGCTGTTCTCCGAGGAGATGAAGGTGGCGGCCTTCCTGCGCTTCACCCTGGAGGGCGACCTGCGCCGGGCGATCGGCGAGGAGGAGCTGCAGGTGCTCTACCAGCCCATCGTGGATGTGGGGCGCAAGGCCATCGTGAAGGCCGAGGCGCTGGTGCGCTGGCCGCACCTGGCGCGGGGGCCGGTGCCGCCGCCGGAGTTCATCTCGCTGGCCGAGGAGACGGGGATGATCGTGCCGCTCACCCGGGCGGTGATCGAGCGGGTGTGCAACGACATCGCCGAGCTGGGCGACGCGCTGCCGGCGGATTTCCGGGTCAGCATCAACCTGTCGGGGGTGAACTTCATGGACGCCCAGCTGATCCCCACCGTGCGGGCGGTGCTCGACGGGGCCGGCGTGCCGGCGTCGCGGATCGAGTTCGAGCTGACCGAGACGGTGCTGATGCGCGATCTCGACTACGCCACGCTCACCCTCGCCCAGCTGCGGGAGATGGGCATCCGGGTGGCGGTGGACGATTTCGGCACCGGCTACTCGTCGCTGGCCTACCTGCGCCGGCTGGCGGTGAATACCCTGAAGATCGACCGCTCCTTCGTGAGCGAGCTGGACGACGGGCAGGGGGTGGCGATCGTCAAGGCGGTGATCGGGCTGGCCCACAGCCTGGGGCTGGAGGTGGTGGCCGAGGGGGTGGAGACCGCCGCCCAGCTGGAGGCGCTGCGCCAGCAGGGCTGCGATCTGGTGCAGGGCTACCTGTTCGCCCGGCCCATGTCGAGCCGGGCGCTGGCCCAGTCCCTCAGCCGCGCCAGCGTGCTGCTGCCGGAAGGCCCGGGGCGCAGCGGCGGCTAGCTGCGCGGGGCGGGCTGGATGGCGATGGTGAGGCGCACGCCTTCCGAGGCTTCCAGGTCGCGCAGCTGGCGGATGAGGTTTTCGTCCAGCACGAAATCCGCCGCCAGCAGCATCACCCCGTCGCGGGTCACCAGGTCGCGGGCCAGCACCATGCCGGGCCGCAGCGAGGCGGCGCTCACCTCGTTCATCGGCGGCGGGATGTTCTCGGCGCTCGATCCGGTCACCTCCAGGAAGGCGTCCACCACCTGCGGGCAGTAGCGCTTGCCGCGGTTCTGCTGGATCAGGGCGATGGCTTCGGCGGGCTTGAGCTTGCGCGGCGAGAGGGTGCCGCTCTGCATGTCGTCGTAGTCGTTGACCAGCGCGATCACCCGCGCGCCGTACGGAATGGCCAGCCCGGAGAGGCGGTCGGGGTAGCCCTGGCCGTCCCAGCGCTCGTGGTGGCTGCGGATCAGGGTGGCGGCGCCGCGCATGTTCTCCAGGGCCATCAGGGCGGCCTGGCCGGTGATGGGGTGCTTGCGCAGCAGCCCCAGCTCGTCGCCGGTCATGTGCGAGACGGGCTTGGCGAGCAGGTCGTCGGGCAAGCCGATCTTGCCGATGTCGTGGAGCAGGCCGGCGAGCATCACGTCCTGCACTTCGGCCGGCGGGAAGTTGAGGCGCACCGCCACCTTGCGGGCCAGATCGGCGACCCGCTTGGCGTGGCCGGCGTTGCTGCCCTCGCGCAGCTCGATGAGGTTGGAGAACACGCGGATCGAGGTGAGGAAGCTCTGCTTGAGCTTCTCGTGGGCGCTCTTGAGTTCGGCGGTGCGCGCCTCGACCTTCTGCTCGAGGCTGGCGTTGAGGGATTTCAGCTCGTCGTTCTGCTTCTGGGTGAGGGCTTCGAGGCGGGTCTTCTCGCGGCTCAGGGCCTGGCGTTCGAGGGCTTCGCGGACGGTAAGCAATACATCCTGGTCGTTCCAGGGCTTGGAAATGTATCGGGTTATCTGGCCGCTGTTGATCGCCGCGACGGTGGATTCCATGTCGGCGTAGCCGGTGAGCAGCAGGCGCACGGTGTCGGGGTGGCGCTTGCGGGCTTCGGCCAGGAAGGTGGCGCCGTCCATCACCGGCATGCGCATGTCGGAGATGATGAGATCGACGTGCTCGCGCCCGAGCAGTTCGAGGCCCTCGGCGCCGCTGTTGGCCACATGCACGGTGTAGCCGTGGGGGCGGAACAGGCGGCGCAGGGCGGAGAGGATGTTGGCTTCGTCGTCCACGCACAGGATCGAGAAGGCGGGGGCCGGGGCGGGGCTCCGGTCGGGCGTGGCGGGGGCTGCGGCGGCTAGGGTCATGGGCTTACTCCCGGTACGGCCTGGTGATGGACGGGCAGGGTGATGCGGAAGCAGGTGCCGGTGCCCGGCGCGCTGCTGGCGGCGATGTGGCCGTGGTGCTTCTGCACGATGCCGTAGGAGAGCGACAGGCCGAGGCCGGTGCCCTTGCCCACGGGCTTGGTGGTGAAGAAGGGGTCGAAGATGCGGTCGAGCACGTCCGGCGGGATGCCGCTGCCGTCGTCGGCGATCTCGATCCACACCGTGTCGCCGTCGTGGCCGGTGCGCACGCAGATGGTGCCGCGCCGGTTGTCGGGCATGGCCTGGGCGGCGTTCACGAAGAGGTTCATGAACACCTGGTTGAGCTGCGAGGGCAGGCACTCGACCAGCGGCAGGGTGCCGTACTCGCGCACCACGTCGGCCTTGTACTTGATCTCGTTGCTGGCGATGTTGAGGGTGCTGTCGAGGCCCTGGTGGAGATCGGCGGCCTGCCAGTCCTGACTGGCGTCGGTGCGCGAGAAGTCGCGCAGGTCCTGGACGATCTTGCGCACCCGGGCGGTGCCTTCGGCGGATTCGCTGATGAGTTCGCCGATGTCGTCGCGCAGGTAGGCGAAATCCACCGCGCGCTTGACCGACTCGATGGCGTCGGCGTCGGCCGGCGGCAGGGCGCTGCGGTGGGCCTCGTAGGTGTCGAGCACTTCCAGCAGCTGGCCGATGTAGGTCTTCAGGCTGTGGAGGTTGGAGTTGACGTAGCCGATGGGGTTGTTGATCTCGTGGGCGACGCCGGCGGCGAGCTGGCCGATGGAGGCCATCTTCTCGGACTGGACGAGCTGCTGCTGGGTGTCGTGGAGCCGGCAGTTGAGATCGGTGAGTTCGACGTAGCGCTTGAGCAGCTCGGTCTCGGCCATCTCGCGGCGGGCGATGTCTTCCTCCAGGCTGGCCTTGGCGTCCTGCAGGTCGCGGGTGCGCTGGACGACGGTGGCTTCCAGGTCGGCGCGCATCTGCAGCAGGGCGTTTTCGGCGTTCTTGCGTTCGGTGATGTCCTGGAGGGTTTCGATGGCGCCGATCATGGCGCCGTCGGCGTTGTAGAGGGGCGCGGCGGTGAAGTACAGCCAGCGGCCGCAGCCGCCCACCCGGGGGAAGAAGTCTTCGGCTTCGTAGGCGCCGGCGATGACCTGGGAGCGGCGCAGGTTCTTGCCGCCGTAGAGCCCGATGATCTCGTCCACGGTGCCCGACACGATGAGGTCGGCGAGGATCGGCCGCTCGCTGTCGTAGAAGGCCTCCCACTGGCGGCGGGTGCCGACCATCGCGGCGGCGGGCAGGCCGAGGATCTGCTCGCAGGCGCGGTTCCAGTGGGTGACGGCGTGGCTGGCGTCGATGACCAGGGTGGGCACCGGGTCGCCGTCGATGATCTGGGCGAGGAGCTGCTTGGCCTGCTGCTGGGCGGCTTCGGCGAGCTTGCGGTCGGTGATGTCCACCAGGCTGCACACGGCGGTGCGCTGGCCGTCGATGTCGGTCCGGGCGATGGTCAGCTCGACCCAGCGCGTTTCGCCGGCGCGGGTGACGAGGCAGGTTTCGCGGTGGCTGGGCGGGGCGTCCCGGGCGGCCGTCCGGGCCAGCGCCTCCACGCAATCCTGGGCGTGGCCGGGGAACAGCCGGGCGAAGGGCATCCGGGCGAGTTCGGCCTCGCTGTAGCCGGTGAGCCGGGCGAGGGCGCCGTTGGCGAACAGGATGGTGTCGCCCCGGTGCAGGGCGACGGCGGTCGCCACGCATTCGGCGAGGGGAAACTGGCTGGCCGGCAGGGTGTAGGTGGCGGTGTCCATGGCGTGGTCAGCCCAGCAGCGGCAGGTGCGCCTCGAAGCGCCCGTGGGTTTCGGCCAGCACGGCGGTGAGGGCTTGCCAGTCGAGCCCCAGGGCGTCGACCGCGGCGAGCTGCAGGCGGGCCATCTGGGTGTTGTCGGCGCCCTCCAGGTCGAGGGCCTTGGCGATCCCGTCGGCGTAGTGGACGATGGCCGCCAGGCTGCCCGGGGCGGCGGCGGCCGGGTTGTGGTGGAAGGCCAGGGCTTCGACGATCTCGGCCGGGAAGTTCCAGTGCTGGGCGATGGCGGCGCCGACCGCGGTATGGTCGCAGCCGAAGATCTCGCTCTCCACGTCCACCAGGTGGCAATCCCGTTCGGCGGCGCGCTGGATGACCTGGGTGAAGTGGCCGGGGTAGGCCGACACCATCACCAGCCGGCCGATGTCGTGGAGCAGGCCGGCGATGAAGAGGTGGTCGGGCTTGCGCCGCAGGGGGCGGGCGAGGGCCTGGGCCGCTACCGCGGTGCCGATCACGTGGCGCCAGAAGCGGTCGGCGGAGAAGCCGTCGCAGCGGCCGGCGGGCAGGGTGGTGACGACCGCGCTGGTGAGCACCAGCGAGCGCACCGCCGAGAAGCCCAGCACCACGATGGCGTCGTGGATCGAGCCGACCCGCGCCTGCAGGCCGTAGAAGGGCGAGTTGGCCACCCGCAGCACGCGGGCGGCGATGGCCTGGTCGCGGGCGATGCGGTGGGCCAGGGCGTCCACGTCGGGGTCGCCGCCGGAGAGGGTCTGCAGCAGCTCCAGGGCCACCGCCGGCATGGCCGGCAGGGCGTGGATGTGCTGGACGATGTCGGCGAGGCTGGGCTGGCTCACTTTAGTTGCTCCTCGCGGAAGGCCAGCACGGCGTGCAGCAGGGGCTGGGCGGCCGGGTCGTCGGCGGTGTGGCGGAAGATGTGCATCACCCGCGCCCGCATGGCTTCGCGCCGGCGGGTGAGGTCGTCGGGGGGCGTCGGCGGGGCGATGGCGAGCCGCGCAATGCCACGCCGGCGCAGGGCGTCGAGGTGGCTGTCGGTGAGGACGACCCCGGCCGGCAGCAGCACCTGATCGTGGCGGTCCATCACCGCGTCGGCCAGGGTCATGCCGGGCTGGACGTCGGCGAGGGGGAGGTCGAGGGCGGTGCTCATGGCGCGGGCGTTCCGCGGTTGAAGGTGAGCAGCGTGCCGCGGGTGCTGCGGCTGCCGCCCAGGGGGTGAACGTCGATGCGGCAGCCCAGCTCGGGGCAGTCCACGCCGGCGCCGTCGGCGGCCGCGCCGATCCGGGCGAGCAGCTCGGGCGGCAGCACCGCCACGGCGTCCAGCCCGATCAGCGGCGCGTGCCCGGGGAACAGCCGCTCGGCGGCGCCGTTGGCCAGGGCGATCATGCCGCCCGGGTCGAGGCCCATCAGCGGCAGGGGGATGGTGGCGAGGGCTTCCTGGGCCAGCCCGAGGGAGGTTTCGCCCATGCCGAGGCGGCGCTCCCGGTCGGCCAGCACGCACTTGAGCTGGGCGTTGATGCGCTCCAGCTCGCTGTTGGCGCGGGACAGCTCGGTGGACAGGCGGCGGTTCTCGTCGGACAGCAGCTTGCGGCGGAAGGCTTCGTCGATGTTGGCGACGAGCATCGCGTCGTCCCACGGTTTGGTGAGGAACTTGTAGATCGCGCCTTCGTTGATGGCGTCGGTGACCGACTGGAGATCGGTGTAGCCGGAGAGCACCATCCGCACGGTGTCGGGCGCCATGTCCTTGGCCTTGCGCAGGAACTCCACGCCGGTCATGCCGGGCATGCGCTGGTCGGAGACGATCACGTCCACGCTGTGGGTGGCCAGCAACTCCAGGCCCTCCTTGCCGCCGGTGGCGGTGAGGATGGTGTAGCCCTCGCGGCGTAGCAGGCGGCGCAGGGCGGCGAGGATGTTGGCCTCGTCGTCCACCAGCAGCAGGGTGCGCTCGGGCTGGGCGGCGCGCTGGAGGTGGGCCTCGATGCGCAGGCCGGTCTTCATCAGGGCGGCGAAGCGGTCGGCCGGCTCGGCGCCGCAGAACAGGGGGCCACGGGTCTCGTCGCAGCCGGCGGCGGTCATCACCGAGGCGGTGTGGGCGTCGCCGATGCCCGCGGCGCACACCGACAGCCCCATCTTGTGGGCGCGGTTGACCAGCGCCCGTACGATGGCCACGCCTTCCGGGTCCACCACCACGTCCTGCACCAGCCGCGAGGGCACCTCCAGGCTGTCCAGCGGCAGCCGGCGGGCCCACGCCAGGTGGGCGTTGGCCGGGCTGGCGGCGTCGATGGACAGGCGGATGCCGCAGCGCTTGAGGTGCTGGAGGGCCGCCTCTTCGGTGTCGGACAGGGTGTCGTGGCCGGTGACGATCGCGAACTCGAGGGTGCACGGGGTGAGCCGGGTGTCCAGCAGCACCCGCGACAGGGCCTGGGCGAAGGCCGGGTCGCACAGGGCCGCGAGGCGCGCGCCCAGCGACAGCACGAAGGGCCGGGTGCGCCCCCGGGACCAGTCCGCCACCTGCTGGCAGGCGGCGCGCAGCATGGGCAGGTCGCCCGCCGAGGCGATCGCCGCGTCGGCGCTGCCGTCGGGCCCGGGCACGTGCAGCCGGGCGCCCGCCAGCTCGCCGCTGCTGCACTCGAAACGGGGCTGGTAGGCGAGCAGGGCCGGCGATTCGGGAGGGGGGGCGAGGTGTTCCATCTGTTCTCCAGGTTGCGCGGCGGCGTCGGAAGACCTTGATCGACGGCAGGCGCACACCCGCCGCCACGCCTGCAGACAGGCTATCGGCCGAAGTCGCCCGGTCTTTAGCGGGCGGCGACGGGGCGGGCAGGGTAAAATCCCGGCCCATGTCCGATCACGCCCACCACTTTCCGGTCCTCGCCCTTGTCGCCATCGGCGTCGGCGCCGCCCTGGGCGCCTGGTTGCGCTGGTGGCTGGGCTTGCGCCTCAACCCCCTGTTCGCCCACCTGCCGCTGGGCACCCTGGCGGCCAACCTGCTGGGGGGCTATCTGGTGGGCGTGGCGGTGGCGTGGTTTGCGCTGCGCACCGATCTGCCGCCCGAGGCGCGTCTGTTCATCGTGACCGGCTTTCTGGGCGGGCTGACCACCTTCTCGTCCTTCTCGGCGGAGGTCGTCCACCTCATCGACACCGCCCGCTACGCCTGGGCCCTGGGCGCTGCCGCGCTGCACCTGGGCGGCTCCCTGTGCATGACCGCCGTCGGGATGTGGACCGTCCACGCGCTGCGCGGCTGATCTGCGAAACCGATACGTTTCGCTCGCCTCTTACCTTTTTGTTGTATCGCAATGCCAGCCTCGCCCGACGCCCAAGACCCCTATCGCCTGCTTGAACACTGCCTGTCGGCCGACCGCCCGCGCCTGCGCCGGGAGCTGCGCAAGCTCGCCCGTCGCCCGCGCACCCTGGCCGACGTGCCGGAGGCGCTGCGCCTTTCCATCGCCGATTCCGCCGCGAAGCTGATCGCCCGCCGCGAGGCGCTGCCGCAGCCGGATTTCCCGCCCGACCTGCCGGTCAACCAGCGCAAGGACGAGATCGCCGCGGCGATCCGCGACCACCAGGTGGTGATCGTGTGCGGCGAGACCGGCTCGGGCAAGACCACCCAGCTGCCCAAGATCTGCCTGGCGCTGGGGCGCGGCGTCGCCGGCCTGATCGGCCACACCCAGCCCCGGCGGATCGCCGCCCGCGCCACCGCCACCCGCATCGCGCAAGAGCTGAAGAGCGAGCTGGGCGCCACCGTCGGCTTCAAGATCCGCTTCACCGACCGCATCGGCCCCCAGAGCTACGTCAAGCTGATGACCGACGGCATCCTGCTCGCCGAAACCCAGGGCGACCCGCTGCTGTCGGCCTACGACACGCTCATCATCGACGAGGCCCACGAGCGCAGCCTCAACATCGATTTCCTGCTTGGCTACCTGCGCCAGCTGCTCGTCAAGCGGCCGGACATGAAGCTGATCGTCACCTCGGCCACGCTGGACGCCGAGCGCTTCGCCCGCCACTTCGGCACGCCCGACAAACCCGCGCCGGTGATCGAAGTCTCGGGCCGGCTCTACCCCATCGAGATGCGCTACCGGCCCGTCGAGCGCGACGAGCCCAAGCCGGCCCGCCCCGGCGAGCCCACCCCGCGCCAGGACAGCCGCGGCCCCGACCGCGACCTCTACGACGCGCTGGTCGATGCGGTGGACGAAGCCCAGCGCAGCGGCCCCGGCGACGTGCTGGTCTTCCTGCCCGGCGAGCGCGAGATCCGCGAGGCCGCCGAAGCCCTGCGCAAGGCCCACCACGCCGCCGGCACCGAGATTCTGCCGCTCTTCGCCCGCCAGTCGGCCCAGGAGCAGGCGCGGGTGTTTGCGCCCTCCAAGGGCCGCCGGGTGGTGCTCGCCACCAACGTGGCCGAAACCTCGCTCACCGTGCCGGGCATCCGCTACGTGGTGGATACCGGCCTCGCGCGGGTCAAGCGCTACAGCCACCGCAACAAGGTGGAGCAGCTGCAGATCGAGAAGATCGCCCAGTCGGCGGCCCGCCAGCGCGCCGGCCGCTGCGGCCGGGTGAGCGACGGCATCTGCTTCCGGCTCTACGACGAGGACGACTTCAACAAGCGCCCGGCCCACACCGATCCGGAAATCCTCCGCTCGTCCCTCGCCGGGGTGATCCTGCGGATGAAATCCCTCAAGCTGGGCGAGGTGGCCGACTTCCCCTTCATCGACGCGCCGCTGCCGCGCATGGTGGCCGACGGCTACCAGCTGCTGGCCGAGCTGGGCGCGGTCGAAGAGGCCGATGGCGGGGCGGCGATGAACCTCACCCCCATCGGCCGCGAGCTGGCCAAGCTGCCGCTGGACCCGAAGATCGGCCGGATGATCCTCGCCGCGCGGGATCGCGGCAGCCTCGCCGAGGTGCTGGTGATCGCCGCGGCGCTCTCCACGCAAGACGTGCGCGAGCGCCCGCCCGAGCGTCAGGCCGCCGCCGACCAGGCCCACGCCCGCTTCCGCGGGCCGGAGCAGGAGCAGAAATCCGAGTTCCTGTGGTACTGGAACCTCTGGAAAGCCTGGGAAGAGGTGCAACGCCACGAGACATCGAGCAAGCAGAAGGCGTGGTGCAAGAACAACTTCCTGTCGTGGCTGCGCCTGCGCGAGTGGCGCGACGTGTTCACCCAGCTCCACACCCTGTGCGCCGAGCATGGCTGGAAGGAGAACGACAAGCCCGCCAGCTTCGAGGACATCCACAAGGCGCTGCTCACCGGCCTGCTGGGCCACGTGGGCTGCAAGATCGAGGACGCCTCCGGCCCGGCGGCGGGCAGCTACCTGGGCGCCCGCGGCATCAAGTTCTGGCCGCACCCGGGCTCCGCCATCGCCAAGAAGGCCGGCAAGTGGATCGTGTGCGCCGAGCTGGTGGATACCTCGCGGCTGTTCGGCCGCTGCCTCGCCCGCATCGAGCCCGAGTGGCTGGAGGAAGTGGGCGGCCACCTGCTCAAGCGCCACATCTCCGAGCCCCACTGGTCGAAGGCCAGCGGCGCGGTGCGCGGCTGGGAGCGCGGCACGCTGTACGGCCTCACGGTGTATCCCCGCCGCGGCGTGAGCTACCGCGACATCGACCCGGCCCTGTGCCGCGAGCTGTTCATCCGCGAAGGGCTGGTGCAGGGCGAGATCGCCGAAGGCCCGGCCCGGGGCATGGCCTTCCTGGGCCACAACCGCCGGCTGATGGCCGAGATCGAGCGGCTGGAGCACAAATCCCGCCGCCCCGACGTGCTGGTGGATGAGGCGCTGATCTACGCCTTCTACGACGCCAAGCTGCCGCCCGACGTGCTCGACCTCGCCGGCTTCGAGGCCTGGCGCAAGGCCGCCGAGAAGAAGGCGCCCAAGCTGCTGCAGCTCACCCGCGACCAGCTGATGCGCCACGACGCGGAGGGCATCACCACCGACCGCTTCCCGTCCAGCCTCGAAGTGCTGGGCCAGAAGCTCAAGCTCGCCTACCTCCACGAGCCCGGCGAGGCCGACGACGGGGTGACCCTCACCGTGCCCCTGGCGATGCTCAACCAGATCCCCGCCAACCGCTGCGAGTGGCTGGTGCCCGGCCTGCTCGAAGAGAAGGTCACCGCGCTCCTGCGCACCGTGCCGCAGAAGCACCGCCACCGCCTGCAGCCGATGGCCGACAGCGCGGCGGACTTCATGGCGAAGTTCGAGGCCGGCGAGTTCGATCTGGACGACCCGCTCATCAAGGCCCTGCAACGCTTCGTGGAAGAGCGGGTGTCCCTCAAGCTGCCGATGGAGAGCTTCCGGCCCGAGAACCTCAACCCCCACTGCTTCATGAACTTCCGGGTGCAGGACGAGCACGGCCGCATCCTCGGCCAGTCGCGCCACCTGGCCGAGCTGCGCACGAAATTCCGCGACCAGGTGGCCCAGCGCTTCCAGAGCGCGCGTATCGTGCCGGCGGCCGAACCCGCCGCGCCGGCGCCGAAGAAGGGCCTTGATCCAGCGCCCGCCAAGGCTGCGGCCCCCGCGCCCAGCGCCGACAGGCAACTCGCCGGTTTCACAGGGTGGAGCTTCGGCCCGCTGCCCGAGCTGCTGGAGGTGAAGGTGGCCGGCCGCGAGATCGTCGGCTTCCCGGCGCTCCACGACGACGGCGCCAGCGTCTCGCTGCGCCCCTACGACACGCCGGAGGAAGCCGCCAAGGTGCATCGCGGCGGCCTCGCGCGGCTCTTTGCGCTGGCCCTGTCGGCCCAGGTCAAGGCCATCGAGAAGCTGCCGGGCATCCGCGAGCTGGCGCTGCAGTTCATCGGCTACGGCAGCGAGGCCGAGCTGAAGGCCCAGCTCGTCACCGCTACCCTGGCGCGCTGCTGCCTGCTCGAACCGCTGCCCGCCGACGCCGACGCCTTCGACAAGCGCTGCCAGGAGGCCAAGCCGCGCATCACCCTGGTGGCCCAGGAGCTGATGCGCCTCACCGGCCAGCTGATCGTCGAGCACGCCACGCTCACCAAACGCCTCGCCGGCCTCAAGACCTTCCCCGACGTGGTGGCCGACATCAACGCCCAGGTGGCCAGGCTGATGCCCAAGCACTTCCTCGTCGCGCTGCCCTACGAGCGCATCGCCCAGATCCCGCGCTACCTCAAGGGCGCCACGGTGCGCATCGACAAGCTGCGCAACAACCCCGCGCGGGACGCCGAGCTGATGGGCGACTGGAAGAAGCTCGCCCAGCCCTTCGAGCGCGAGTGGCTCGCCAAGGCCAAGGCCGGCGTCACCGACCCCCAGCTGGAGGAATTCCGCTGGCTGCTGGAGGAGCTGCGGGTGGGCCTGTTCGCCCAGGAGCTGAAGACGCCGATGCCGGTGTCGGTGAAGCGCCTGCAGAAGATCTGGGAGAGCCGGCCGCGCTGACCCGATGCCATCCGGCTGGCGGGCGGCAGGCCGGATGCATGGCGGGCGTGACCGAGTTGGCGCGGCGCTGCGGGCGGCTTTTGCAGCGCCGATTCAAAAGGACTAACTTCAGGTGTGCGGGGCCGGAATCTGGAATGTGAGTTGTCGTGGCTGGCCGGCGCTCCGCGCAGGCGCGAGGCGGAAGCTTCAAGGGCCGCGGCCGGCGGCCGTAAACAGGTGAATCACGGGGGTTCGGCGGCGGATGGCTGCCCGGGCCGCCAGGAATTCCGCTGATCCAGTCGGAGACGATCGACTGGCAGTGGGGGCGAGGGAGACGGGGAGGCGCAAGCCTCCCCGTTTCCCTTTCGGCGACGGTTTTCGGCGCCCGCCCTCAAGCGCCCGGCGCCGCCGTCGATAAGACGGTGAGCCCGCTGCGCTCGCCCGTACGCGGGCCTCTCACGCGGGCGATGCCCCGGCAGGGCCGCGCCCGCCCAATTCCAGACAGGTTCGCCCCGATGCAGACTCCCCCCGTTCCGGCCGACGAGGCCGCCCGGCTGCGCACCCTTCACGCCATCGGCCTGCTCGACAGCCCGCCCGACCCCGCCTTCGACAACCTCGTCGAGCTGGTGCGCGCGGTGTTCGGCGTGTCGGCCGCGTTCATCTCGCTGGTGGATGCCGAGCGGCAGTGGTTCAAGGCCGTGGCGGGCGCGGACCTCCGCGAGACGCCGCGGGACGTGTCCTTCTGCGCCCACGCCATCTGCCAGGACGCGCCCCTGGTGGTGGGCGACGCGGCCGCCGACCCGCGCTTTCGCGACAACCCCCTGGTCTGCGGCGGGCCGCGCATCCGCTTCTACGCGGGGGTGCCGCTGCGGCCGCTGGATGGCCAGCCGGTGGGCACCCTGTGCATCGCCGATGTGCAGCCGCGCGCGTTCGGCGCCGCCGAGCGCGACACGCTGACCCGCTTCGCCCGGCAGGCAGAGGCGCTGATCCGCCACCACCGGGCCGGCCTGGAGGCCCGCCGCCAGCACGACGCTCTCGAACGGGCCGTCGCCCGCAAGCAGGCCCTGCTCAACCAGGCGGCGGTGGGGATCGTCCGGATCACCTCGCGGGGCATCGTCGAGCAGGTGAATCCCTTCGCCCAGCAGATCCTGGGCTATTCGGCCGACGAGCTGCTGGGGCGGAACGTGCGGGTCATCATGCCCGAGCGCTGGGCCGCCCATCACGACGGCTACCTCGCCAGCTACCTCAACGGCCGCCCGCCCAGCGTGATCGGCAGCGGCCGCGAGGTGCAGGCCCTGCACAAGTCGGGGCGGACGATTCCGGTGCATCTGGCGGTGAGCGAGGTGACGATTCCCGGCCAGGAGGAGGTGGAGTTCATCGGCATCCTCTCCGACCTGTCCGAACTCTACGGCGCCCGGGAGCGCGAGCAGGCCCAGCACCGCCTGCTCCAGGTGCTGCACCGGGGCATGACCGACTTTGCCGCCCTGATGTCCAGCGACCAGCTGTGGTCCTTCCTCCAGGACGCCCTGTGCGACCTGACCGGCAGCGACTACGCCCTGATCGGCGAGGTGGTGCCGGTGGAGGGCAAGCCCGGGCTGAAGATCCACGCCATCACCGACCTGTCGTGGAACGAGGACTCCCGCCGGCTGATGGAGCGCCTGCGTTCCGGCGACATGATGCTCACCAACCCGGATTCCATGCTCGGGCGGGTGTTCGCCGGCGGCGAGGTGGTGATGACCGGCGACCTCGGGTCCGAGACCCGCCGCACCGGCTTCCCCCACGGCCACCCGCCGCTGCACAACTACCTGGGGGTGCCGATCCACGACCAGGGGCAGGTGATCGGCATGTACGCCATCGCCAACTCCCGCCACAAGGTGGACGAAGAGTTGCTGGCCTGGCTGGAGCCCTTCACCGCCACCTGCGCGCTGCTCATCAACCTGTACCGGCGCATCAACGAGCAGGCCCGCTTCACCCGCGAGCTGGAGATCGCCCACGCCGAGCAGGCCCAGGCCAGCCGCGCCAAGACCGAGTTCCTGTCGTCCATGAGCCACGAGCTGCGCACGCCGATGAACTCGATCATCGGCTTCTCGCAGCTGCTCCTCAACAACCGCCGCCAGCCGCTGCCCGAGCGCCAGGCCGGGCAGGTGGAGCAGATCCTCAAGAGCGGCCAGCACCTGCTCACCCTCATCAACGACATCCTCGACCTGGCTCGCATCGAGGCCGGCCGGCTGGTGTTCTCCATCGAGCCGGTGGAGATCGCCGGGGCGATCGACGAGTCGGTGGCCTCGGTGAGCGCGCTGGCCGAGGCGCGGGGCGTCGCCATCCGCGTGCGCCCGTCGGCCGACGGGCGGCCCCGGGTGCTGGCCGACTTCACCCGCACCAAGCAGGTGCTCATCAACTTCCTGTCCAACGCCATCAAGTACAACCGCGACGGCGGCCGGGTCGAGCTGGGCTGGGCGCCGGTCGAAGGCGGCCGGCTGCGGGTGGAGGTGTGCGATACCGGCATCGGCATTCCGGCCGCGCGGATCGGCGAGCTGTTCCAGCCCTTCAACCGCATCGGCGCCGAGCACTCCGGGGTGGAAGGTGCCGGCGTCGGGCTGGCCCTCACCAAGCAGCTGGTCGAGAAGATGGACGGCCGGGTGGGGGTGAGCAGCACCCAGGGGGCGGGCAGCTGCTTCTGGTTCGAGCTGCCCCTCGCCGCCGGGGGCGACGCCCTGCCGGCCGCCGCGGGCGCGGTCGCCCCGCCGCCGGTGCCGGCCGACGTCCCCCGCCTGCAGGTGCTCTACGTGGAGGACAACCCGGCCAACCAGCGCCTCATGACCGACATCTTCGAGGACTTCGCCGCCGCCCGGCTCAGTTGCGCCCACGAGGCCGCGCTGGGCATCCAGCTGGCCCGCGCCGAGCGGCCGGCGCTGATCCTGATGGACATCAACCTGCCGGGCATGGATGGCTACGCCGCCCTGGCGGCCCTCAAGGCCGACCCCGTCACCCGCCCCATTCCGGTGGTGGCCCTGTCGGCCAACGCCATGCCGGCCGACATCGAGCGGGGGCTGGCCGCCGGGTTTGCCGACTACCTCACCAAACCGCTGGATTTCACCCGGCTCTACGCCGTGCTCGAACACCACCTGGGGAACCCGCCCGATGCTTGAAGACCACCTGGCCGACGCCCGCATCCTGGTCGTCGACGACACCCCGGCCAACGTCGAGCTGCTGCTGGACATCCTCGACGATGCCGGCTACCGCAACACCCTGGGGCTCACCGACCCCCGCGCGGTGGCGCCGGAGATCGCCCGCTGCCTGCCCGATCTGGTGCTGCTCGACATCCGCATGCCGCAGCTCTCCGGCTTCGACGTGCTGCGCCAGATCCGCTGGCAGCTGGGCGTGATGGCGCCGCCGGTGATCGTGCTCACCGCCCAGACCGACCGGGAAACCCGCTCCGAGTCGCTCGAACTGGGCGCCATCGACTTCCTCAACAAGCCCTTCGACCAGGGCGAGGTGCAGCAGCGCATCCACAACATCCTGGCGGCCCACTGCCAGTCCCGCGACCTGCGTGGCCAGACCGAACTGCTCCAGACCCTGGTGGATCGCCAGACCGCCGAGCTGCGCAGCATCGCCCTCACCGACAGCGCCACCGGCCTGCCCAACCGGCGGGCGGTGCTCGCCCGGGTCGGCGACCTGCTGGCCATCGGCCGGCGGGTGGCGGTGTTCTTCATCGTGGCCGACGAGGTGGAGGACATCGCCCGCCTGCAGGGCTACCCGGTGGCCGAGAAGCTGCTCCAGTCCCTGGGCGAGCTGGCCGCCGGCAGCCCGGTGGCCCGGGGCGGCATCGTCGGCTGCTGGGGCAGCAGCGAGCTGGTGCTCGTCCAGCCGTCGGACGACCCCGCCGCGCTGGAAAAGACCGCCCATCGCCTGCTGCGTCTGCTCGAGGGCGACCACCGGGTGGACGAGCTGCTCCTCGCCACGCCGATCCGCATCGGCATCGCCCACTCCGGCGACGCCATCGCCGGCGCCGAAGACCTGCTGCGCAAGGCCGCGGCGGCCATCCCCGGGCGGCTCGCAGGTGGGGTGGGGCGCTACGGCCCGGGGCTGGACGAAGCCCTGGCCCACCGCCGCCAGCTGCGTCGGGCGCTCAAGCAGGCCGTGCCCGGCGGCGAGCTGGCGCTGGTCTTCCAGCCCAAGGTCGAGCTTGTCAGCCGCCGCTTGGTGGGCGCCGAGGCGCTGCTGCGCTGGCATTCGGCCAGCGTCGGGGCGGTGCGGCCGGATCTGTTCATCCCCCTGGCCGAGGAGACCGGCGACATCCTCGCCATCGGCGACTGGGTGCTCGACGAGGGCATCCGCCACCTGCGCGGCTGGCACGCGGCCGGCCGGCTGGCCGACGACTTCGCCCTGGCCCTCAACGTGTCCAGCCGCCAGCTCCAGCACGACGGCTTCGTGGAGAGCGTGCTGCGGCGGGTGGCCGAGGCGGGCCTGCCGCCCGGCCGGATCAAGATCGAGGTGACCGAATCGGGCTTCATCCACGACCTGAAGGAGGCCCAGGCCCGCCTGGGGGCGCTGCGGGCGGCAGGCGTCGGCGTGTCCATCGACGACTTCGGCACCGGCTACTCCTCGCTCTCCTACCTCAAGTCGCTGCCGGTCTCCGAACTGAAGATCGACCGCAGCTTCGTGCGGGAGATCGGCCACGACGCCGACGACCAGAAGCTGGTAGAGACCATCGTCGTCATCGCCCACCTGTTCGGCTGCTCGGTGGTGGCCGAAGGCATCGAGACCGAGGCCCAGCTTGACGCCCTGCGCCGCCTGGGCTGCGACCAGGGGCAGGGCTACCTGTTCTCCCCGCCGGTCGATCTGGCAGCCTTCGACCGCCTGCTGTAGCCCTCCGCCAGACAGGGTTTCTGGAAAATTTTACAAAGACCCAATCTGGTGGCCGAATTTGAATCTTTTTGCTATTTTCTTCATGGGCTTATTGTTTTTGGCGTAAAGCTTGCTTGGCGAGTCTGGTTTTGTTGACTTACCGAGGAAGCTACTCATGAAAAGAAATTTTGCGATTCTGGCCGTCTCCCTGATGGCGATGGGCGCCGCCCAGGCCGATTCCCTGTCGGTCAATGGCTCGGTCACCGTGCCGGGTAACACCCAGGCCTTCGGCCCCACCGCCAACACCACCTACGTCAGCGACGGCGCCTTCATCTTCGACGGCGCGGGCAGCAGCGCCTCCGCGTCGGCCTGGGGTAACGACCACGGCACCTACCGCGCGTCCGCCTACGGCGACGGCACCTTCTCCAGCATGTCGCACTTTCACCGCACCCTCGAAGTGGTGAATAGCCTTGGCGGCGACGCGAGCTTCGCGCTCAACTTCTTCATCTACTACGGCGGCCTCTACATCGACAACTACGCCGGCGTGGCGGGCAGCGGTTCGGTGGGCTACGACCTCAAGCTCACCAGCGGCATGACCAGCCTCTACGCCAGCTCGGCCGTGCTCGATTCGAGCGGCGTCGTCTCGGCCACCAACCCCCTCAACAACGCCACCCTGTACGGCAGCGGCGGCTCCCTGTCGTTCTCCTGGGACGGCACCTACGTCACCCTCGACCTGGGCGTGCTGGCCGCCGGCGCGAGCAAGACCATCGACTTCGATCTGGTCTCCACCGCGATGGGCACCTTCGCCCTCGAGAGCTACGCCTGCGGCGAGTGGGGCTACGGCGAGCCGGTGGCGCTGGCTGCGGTGGTGGACGGCTACGGCGGCTACGGCGGCACCTGCTACCGCACCGCCTCCGTCGGCGGTGGCCTGGGCGATCCGGCCGATGCGAGCGGCACCCTCCCGCCGGGCGGCGCGAACTTCCAGATCACCGGCTCGCTGGTCAATCAGGTGCCGGACCCGGCCAGCCTGTCGCTGGTGGGCATCGGGCTCGCTGCGCTCGGTGTCGTCCGTCGCCGTCGGCGTTGATCCGCCGCAAGCGCTTCGGTTAGCCTGTGCGGGCCGCCTGTGGGCGGCCCGTTTCACTTCGACCGACCACCACCGATCATGGCCACGATTGCACTCATCTGGGAACTGGGTTCCGACTACGGCCACATCGGCCGCTTCCTGCCGATCGCCCTCGAGCTGAAGGCCCGCGGGCACCGTCCGGTGATGATCCTGCGCGACATCTCCCGGGCCGACGAGATGCTCGGCCGGCACGGGCTGGAATACCTGCAGGCCCCCTTGTGGCTGCCGCCGGTGCAGGGGCTGCCGGCGCCCATCAACTTTACCGAGTCGCTGTTCCTGTTCGGCTTCCTGCAGCCGGCGGGGCTGCTGTCGGTGCTGCGCGCCTGGCGCGCCCTGCTGGCCCTGCTCCAGCCCGGGCTGCTGATCTTCGACCACGCGCCCACGGCGCTGCTGGCCAGCCGCGGGCTGGGCCTGCCGCGCATCGTCACCGGCAACAGCTTTGCGGTGCCGCCGCGGCGCACCCCGCTGCCCCTTTACGAGTGGTGGAACCCCAAGGCCGGCGCGCCCCAGCGGGAGCGCGACTGCGAGGAGCGGCTGGTGCGCAACGCCAACCATGCGCTGGCCGCGCTGGGCGCCCCGCCGATCGGCTGCGTCGCCGATCTGTACGACGCGGAGGCGACGCTCATCACCGGCGCACCCGAGCTTGACGTGTATGGCCCGCGTGACGCGGCGTGCTACGTGGGCGCCATCAACGTGCTCGATCAGGGCGTCGAGCCCCGCTGGCCGGCGGGCCCCGAGCGGCGGGTGTTCGCCTACCTGAAGCCCCACTACGGCCAGTTCGAGGCCGCCGTGGCGGCGCTTGCCCGGCTGGACGCGAGCGTGCTGGTGTTCGCCCCCGGCCTGGCCCGCCAGACCATGCTCCGGTTGCAGACGGCAAACCTCGCCTTCAGTGCCGAGCCCCTGCGGATGCGCAGCGTGCGGGAGCAGGTGGAGATGGCCGTGTGCCACGCCGGCGGGATGGTGGACGTGATGCTCCAGGCCGGTCGGCCGGTGTTCCTGCTGCCCATGCAGATGGAGCAGACCATGACCTCCCGGCGGGTGGAGGCGACAGGCTGCGGGCTCTTCCACCCAGCCCAGCAGCCGCCCCGGGAGCTGGAGAAGGGTCTCAGGCGGGTGTTCGGCACGCCGGCCTTCGCCGCCGCCGCGGCGGCCTACGGCCAGCGCAACGCCGGCTTCACCCAGCCCTTCGCGATGGAGCGGATGATCGGCGGCTGCGAGGCCCTGCTGGCCGGCGCCTCCCGTCCGCAATAAAAAGCCCCGCACGGGGCGGGGCGGGTCGATGGGGCCGGCGAGGGCTTACTGCTCGCCGCCGCGCTTGCCTTGATGTTCGCGGGCGAGGCGCTGCTGCACGTCGTTGGGGGCCGGCTCGTAGTGGCTGAAGGCGATGCTGCAGCTACCGTCGCCGCCGCTGATCGACTTGAGGCGCGACTCGAAGCCTTCCATCTCGGCCATCGGCACCTGGCTGGTGATTTCCGTCCAGCCCGGCTGCGGGCTGTCGGTGCCGGTGACGCGGCCGCGGCGGCCCGAGAGTTCGGCGCTGATGCCGCCGAAGTGCTCGTCGGCCACCCGCACGGTGAGGGTGATGAGGGGCTCCAGCACCACCGGGCGGGCGCTGCTCACCGCTTCCTGCACCGCGTGGCGGGCGGCGGTGACGAAGGAGATTTCGTTGGAGTCGACCGCGTGGTGCTTGCCGTCGAACACCGTCACCTTCAGATCCTGCAGGGGGAAGCCGGCCATCACGCCTTCGGCGATGGCCTGATGCACGCCCTTCTCGACGGCCGGCATGAAGTTGTAGGGGATGGTGCCGCCCTTCACTTCGTCGGCGAACTGGATGCCCGCGCCGCGTTCGAGCGATTCGATGCGCAGGGCGACCTCGCCGAACTGGCCGGCGCCGCCGCTCTGCTTTTTGTGGCGGTAGCGGGCTTCGGCCGTGCCGGCGATGGTCTCGCGGTAGGGGATGGCCGGCGGGCGGGTGCCGAGGCTGAGGTTCCAGCGGGTCTTGAGGGCTTCGAGCACTGTTTTGAGGTGCACGTCGCCGAGGCCGCGGATCACGGTTTCCTTGGCCTGGACGTTGTGCTCGACCGACAGGCAGGGGTCTTCGTCGAGCAGGCGGTGGAGGGCTTCGGAGAGCTTCTGCTCGTCGCCGTGCTTCTCGGGCTGCAGCGCCAGGCCGAACACCGCCTGCGGGTAGCGCGGCGGCACGAGGTGGAAGTGGTCCTCGTCGTGGGAGTCGTGCAGCACGGCGTCGCGGTGGATGTCGTCCACCCGCGCCACGGCGCAGATGTCGCCGGGGATGCCCACGTCGATCTCGGTCTGGTTCTTGCCCTGGATGCGCAGCAGGTGGCCGACCTTGAAGGGCTTGCGGGCGTCGCCGATGAACAGCTGGGTGCTCGGAGTGACGGTGCCCTGGTGGATGCGGAACAGGCCGAGCTTGCCGCGGAAGGGGTCGTTGCTCACCTGGAAGACGTGGGCGATGACGTGCTTGTCGGCGTCGGTGGTGGCGGAGACGGATTCGGCGGCCGGGCCCTCGCCCTTCAGGAACTGGGGCGGGTTGCCTTCGGTCGGGTCGGGCAGCAGGCGGCCCATGATGTCGAGCAGTTCGGTGAGGCCGGCGCCGCTGCGGGCCGAGGTGAAGCACACCGGGATCAGGTGGCCTTCGCGCAGGGCGATCTCGAAGGGGTCGTGGAGCTGCTCGGGCTGGAGGGTTTCGCCCTGCTCGAGGTAGAGGGCCATCAGGTCTTCATCCACCTCGACCACCTGATCGACGATGTGGTCGTGGGCGGCGCGGACGCTGGAGAAGGCCGGCTGGGCGTCGTAGTCGGGCTTGAAGAAGCAGTCGATGACGCGGTTGCCGTCGGCGGTGGGCAGGTTGATCGGCAGGCATTCGCGGCCGAAGCTGGCGGTGATGCGTTCCATCAGGGCGGCGAAATCCACGCCCGGGGCGTCGATGCGGTTGACGACGATCATCCGGCATTTGCCGGCGGCGGCGTCCATCGCCTTGCGGGTGACGGTCTCGACGCCGGCGGCGGCGTTGATGACGACCACCGCGGTCTCGACGGCGGGCAGGGTGGCCAGGGCGCGGCCGAGGAAGTCGGGCAGGCCCGGTGTGTCAAGGATGTTGACCCAATGTTCGGCCCACTCCAGGTGGGCGAGGCTGCTGTTGAGGGAGTGGCCGAAGGCCTTTTCCTGGGGGTCGTAGTCGCTGACGGTGTCGCCCTTTTCGACGGACCCGGCGGCGCCGATGGCGCCCGCGGCGGCCAGCAGCTTTTCCAGCAGCGTGGTCTTGCCGCTGCCGGACTGGCCGAGGAGGCAGAGGTTACGGATGTCGCGGACCGAGGTGGGTGTCATGCTTGCTCCCTTTGCAGTTATTTTTGAAAGCCGAAACACGAGATTCCGGAAGTATCTGCCTGCAAGCCCCGTAGAACAACGATCCAGGTCAACAAAGCCGCGCTACCACTCCAGCCCGCGGCGCGGGGGCGGTCGATCCGGCGCGCCGCCCAGGCCGGGCAGGAAGGCGCGCAGGCTGTCGTCTTCGGTGCGGAAGGCGGCGTGGGGGGCGAGGTCGGCCCACAGGCCGGTGTGCTCCAGCACGTCGATCGCCTGCTTCTTGAGCCCGCAGCAGGCGAGGGTGCGCCCGTCGGCCAGCAGCTGGCGGCGCACCCGCCGCAGGGCCTCCACCCCGCTGGCGTCGATGGCGTTGATGCCGGCGCAGGCGAGCACCAGCACCGCCATCTGGGGCTGATCGCGGCAGGCGGCGAGCACGGCGTCTTCGAAGGTGGCGGCATTGACGAAGTGCAGCGGGCCGTCGAAGCGCAGGATGGCCAGCCGCGGATGGGGCGGCGGCAGGTTGAAGCGCGCCGCGTCGCGCCAGGTGCCGTCGGGGTGGCGGCCGAGCAGGGCGACCCGGGGCGTCATGCTGCGGTAGATGAGCAGCGCCAGGGACAGGAACAGCCCGGCCAGGATGCCGATCTCCACGTGGGGGGCGAAGGCCAGCGTCGCCACGAAGGCGACGGTGCCGGCCAGCCCGTCGTCCCGGCCGGCCTGCCAGGCTTCGCGCAGCGGGGCCACCGAGAACAGCCGGGCCAGGGTGACGAGGATCACCGCCGCCAGCACCGGCCGGGGGATGTGGGCGATGGGCTCGGGCACCAGCAGCAGGGCGCCCAGCACCACCAGCGCCCCCACCACCGAGGCCAGCCCGGTGCGGGCGCCGGCCGCCAGCAGGAAGGCCGAGCGGCCGAAGGAGCCGCTCACCGGGTAGGCCTGGCACACCGACGCGGTGAGCTTGGCGAGCCCCTGGCCGATCAGCTCCCGGTTGCCGTCCCAGCGCTGGCCGGTGCGCCCCGAGGCGAGCTTGCAGCTCGACATGGCCTCGATGAAGCTCACCAGCGCCAGCACCAGGGCCGCGGGCAGGAGATCGGTGATCTGGGCCCAGTCGGCCTTGGGCAGGGCGAAGGCGAGGGGCTGCCCGGGCAGGGGGCCGACCACCCGGCCGCCAGCGGCCTCGAAACCGCTGAGCCAGCCCACCGCGGACAGCCCGGCCACCACCGCCAGCACCCCCGGCCCGCCCACCTTGAGGCGCTGCAGCACCAGCAGCAGCGCCACCGCCAGCCCGCCCAGGGCCGCCGAGGGCAGGTGGGCGTCGGGCAGCGCCCGGGCGAGGTCGACAATGGCCTCGACGAAGGGCCGCTGGCCCGCCGAGGGCAGGCCCAGCACGGTGGGCAGCTGGGAGGCGATGATGAGCAGCGAGCAGGCGTTGATGAAGCCGTGGAGCACCGGGTGGGACAGCAGATCGGCAAAGTGGGCGAGGCGCAGCAGCCCGAAGGCGAGCTGCAGCAGCCCGGCCAGCAGCGCCAGCTGCACCGCCAGCAGCAGCCAGGTTTCGGAGCCGGGCAGGGCCAGGGGCGACAGGGCGGCGGCGGTGAGCAGGCTGGTGAGGGCCACCGGGCCGGTGTTGAGCTGGGCCGACGAGCCCCACAGGGCGCCGACGATGGAGGGCAGCAGCGAGGCGTAGAGCCCCACGTAGGCGGGCAGGCCGGCAAGCTGGGCGTAGGCCAGGGCCTGGGGGATCGTCACCAGGGCCACCGTGAAGCCGGCCAGCAGATCGGCGCGCAGGGTGCGGGCATCGAGCCGGTCGCGCCACCCGAGAAAGGGCAGCAGGCGGTAGAGTAACGGGGGCGGAGCGGGGGGCATCGGCGGGCGCTTGGGGGTGGGCGGATCGTCGGGAATTCAAAAGTTTAGCCTGAGGGCATGGCGCCGGTCACGCCGCTGCACGACGGGCCCCGCCCCGCGGTGCCTGCCTTGCTCAAGAAAGCCGGTTTCGGGGACGATAACGTCGCACACGGGCGCATCCCCGGTATTGTTTCACCGCTCCTCCCACAGGATTGATCCACGCCGTGACCCGCCTTCGATCCGCCCCCTCCCTGCCTGCCGCCGGTCGCCCGAAGGCGCGCGCAGGCCGCCTCGACGCAGGATGGCCGACCCGTGGGTAGCCGCATCCTCCGCGTCGTCCTGATCTACGCGGTGTTCGCATCGGGGTGGATCCTGTTTTCGGATCTGCTGGTGACGAGCCTGTTTTCCGATCCCGATTCGATCCACCGGGCCAGTACGGTCAAGGGCTGGGCCTTCGTGGCGGTCACCTCGCTGCTGTTGTGGGGGCTGCTCCGGCGGCTGACCCGCGGCGTGCCGGCGGCCGGCGCGTCGGCGGGGCCCGACCCTGCCCCCGGGCGCTGGCGCTCGCTGGTGCTGCCGGTGGCGCTGCTGGCCATCGGCGTGCTTGCCCTGGGCTACCTGAGCGCACGCTTTATCGTGCGGGAGCACCGGGCCGAGGCGTTCCGGCGCCTGGAGGCGATTGCCGACCTGAAGGTGGATCAGCTCGCCCTGTGGCTCGACGAGCGCCGGCGCGACGCCCTCGCCGTGGAGCGCAACCGGAGCCTGGGGCTGCTCTTCGAGCGCTGGCAGCGTGGCCAGGATGGCGCGGCCCGCGATTCGCTGCTGTCGGCGCTGGAGGCGATCCGCAGCGCCTACGGCTACGCCCAGGTGGCCCTGCTGGACGGGGACGGCAAGGTGCTGCTCAGTAGCGGCGATCTCGCCCTCGCCCCGGTCACCCGCAGCAGCGCGCAGCGGGTGGCGCTTCGGCTCGGGGCAGCGCCGGTGCGGCTCTACGGGCAGCCGGGGGCGGATGGGGCGACGCGGGTGCTGGCGGATTTCATCGTGCGCCTGCCGGTGCCGGGCGGTGCGCCGGTGGCGGTGGTGCTGCGGGCCGATCCGGCCAGCTTCCTTTTCGATAGCCTGAAGCGTTGGCCGGTGCCCAGCGCCTCCGCCGAGACGCTGCTGTTCCAGCAGGAGGAGGGCCAGCTCCGGCTGGCCTCGCCGGTGCGCCATGCCCCGGGGCTGGCTTTCGGCCGGTCGATGCCGGCGGCGGACGCGGACACCCTGTCGGCGCAGCTTGCCCGAGGCCCGGCGATGCTGGGCGTGCCCATCGAGGGGGGCGACTATCGGGGCGTGCCGGCGATCGGCATGGCGCGGGCGGTGCCCGGCACAGACTGGCTGCTGCTGGTCAAGATCGATGCCGACGAGGTGCGCGCGCCGACCAGCGGCTACGTGTGGTCGGTGGCCCTGGCGGCGGGCTTCGCGCTGCTGGCGGTCGGGGTGGCCGCGCTGCTCCTGTCCCAGCGCCGGGAGTTGCTCCTCACCCGGGAGCGGGCCGAGGTGCAGGGCCGCCAGTTGCAGGAGCTGCGCCTGCTCGACGCGATGGCCAACGGCTCGACCGATGCGATCTTCGCCAAGGACACGGCGGGCCGGTATCTCTTCGCCAACCGGGAGGTGGCGCGGGTCATGGGCACCACCCCGGCCGGGCTGGTGGGGCGGCTGGACGACGACTTCTTTCCGCCCGACGAGGCGGCCGGCATCCGCCGCCAGGACCGGGTGGTGATGGAGACCGACTCCGTGGCCATGTGGGAGGAGGCGCTCACCACCTGCGACGGCCCGGCGGTCTTCCAGACCACCAAGGGCCCGCTCCACGACGAGAACGGCACGGTGGTGGGGATGTTCGGGATCGCCCGCAACATCACCGAGCAGCGCCGCGACGAGGCGGCGCTGCGGGAGCGGGAGGAGATCTTCAGCGCCATCGTCAGCCAGGCGGCGGACGGCATCGTGCTGCTCGACACCGAGACCGGGCGCTTCGTGGAGTTCAACGACGCGGCCTGCCAGGGCCTGGGTTACTCGCGGGAGACCTTCGCCGGGCTCACCGCGGCGGACATCCAGGCCACCCTCACCCCGGCCGAGGTGGAGCGCCAGATCCGCTATCTGGTCCAGCAGAAGCGCTCGGTCAATATCGAGCAGCAGTACCGGTCGGCCGACGGCAGCGTGCGCGACATGGAACTCAGTTACCGGGCCGTCGAGATCCGCGGCCGGCAGTATCTGGCCGGCGTGTGGCGGGACTCCACCGACAAGCGGCGCGCCGCCGAGCAGCTGGTCAAGCTGTCGCTGGCGGTGGAGCAGAGCCCGGCCAGCGTCATCATCACCGACACCGCGGGCACCATCGAGTACGTCAATCAGGCCTTCGAGCGCACCAGCGGCTACACCGCCGCCGAGGCAGTGGGGCAGCGGGTGGGCTTCGTGAAATCCGGCCAGACCCCGCCCGAGACCTACGCCAGCCTGTGGGCCACCCTGCAGGCCGGGCAGCCCTGGGAGGGGGAGTTCATCAACCGGCGCAAGAACGGCGAGACCTGGGTGGAGTTTGCGCGGGTGTCGCCCATCGTCCAGGCCGGCGGCGGGGTGACCCACTACCTCAGCATCCAGCAGGACATCACCGAGCGCAAGCACGTGGAGGCGGAGCTGGCCCGCTACCGGGACCAGCTCGAGCAGCGGGTGGCCGAGCGCACCCGGCAGCTCGAGGAGACCAACGAGGTGCTCTCCCAGCGCTCCACCGAGCTGCAGGAGGCCAAGGAGCAGTCCGACGCGGCGAACCGGGCCAAGAGCGCCTTCCTCGCCAACATGAGCCACGAGATCCGCACCCCGATGAACGCCATCATCGGACTCACCCACCTGCTGCGCCGCAGCGTCGCCGACGAGGAGGCGCAGGTGCGCCTGCAGAAGGTGAGCGACGCCGCCGGCCACCTGCTCACCGTCATCAACGACATCCTCGACCTGTCCAAGATCGAGGCCGGCAAGCTGACCCTCGACGACGTGAACTTCCGGCTCGAGGACGTGCTGCGCAAGACCTGCGCCCTGGTGGCAGACCGGGCCCACCAGAAGGGGCTCGAGCTGGTGGTGGATGTGGCCGACGTGCCCGACCGCCTGCGCGGCGACGCCACCCATCTCGGGCAGATGCTCCTCAACTACCTGGGCAACGCGGTGAAGTTCACCGAGCAGGGGGTGATCCTGCTGCGCGCCCGGATCGAGGACGAAGACCCCGACTCGGTGCTGCTGCGCTTCGAGGTGATCGACACCGGCATCGGCATCGAGCCGGAGGTGTGCCAGCGCCTGTTCCGGCCCTTCGAGCAGGCCGACGGCTCCACCACCCGGCGCTTCGGCGGCACCGGGCTGGGCCTGGCCATCACCAGCCATCTGGCCCGCCTGATGGGCGGCGACGCGGGGGTGGATAGCGAGCCCGGCCGGGGCAGCAACTTCTGGCTCACGGTGCGCCTGGCCAAGGTCGCCAGCGACGCCTGGGGCGCCCGCCCGCTGCCGGCGCTGCACATCCTGGTGGTGGACGATCTGGCCGCCTCCCGTCAGGTGCTGGGCACCATGCTCACCACCCTGGGCATGCGGGGCGCCAGCAGCGAATCGGGCGCCGACGCCCTGGCCCGGGTGGACGAAGCCCGCGCCGTCGGCGACCCCTTCGATCTGGTGCTGGTGGACGACGACATGCCGGGCATGGGCGGGGGCGAGGTGGTGGCCCGGCTCGTCGCCCAGCCCGCCGCCCAGCCGGCGCCGCGCTGCCTCCTGCTCACCGTGGGCGACAGCCTGGGCCGGCGCGACGAGGCCCTGGCGGGCGGGGCGGCCGGCGTGCTGGCCAAGCCGGTCAGCCTGTCCGATCTCCACGACGCGATCCAGTCCATCTTCAACCACGAAGCCGCGCCCGCCGCGGCGGCACCCGAGCGCCTGCCCGGCGAGGCGATCCTCGCCCGGGATCACGCCGGGGCCCGGGTGCTGCTGGTGGAGGACAGCCCCATCAACCAGGAGGTCGCCCTGTCGCTGCTCGAAGGCGTCGGCCTGCAGGTGGAGGTGGCCGGCAACGGCGTGGAGGCGGTGGAGCGGGTGCTCCGCGGCGCCTACGACCTGGTCCTGATGGACATGCAGATGCCGGTGATGGACGGCGTCGAGGCCACCCGGGCGATCCGCCGCGCCGGCCAGCGCAGCGTGCCCATCGTGGCGATGACCGCCAATGCCTTCGGCGAGGATCGCCAGCGCTGCCTGGACGCCGGGATGAACGACCACCTCTCCAAGCCGGTGGACCCGGCCGCCCTCTACGCCAAGCTCATCCAGTGGCTGCCCCGGCCCCAGCCCGTGGCGGCGCCCCGGCCGGCCCCGCAGGTCGCCGCGCCGGAAGCCGGGGCCGCCGTGGAGGCCGCGCCACCCGCCGCGCCCGTGCCCGCGGCCGACATCCGCAGCCGTCTGGCGCAGGTGCCCGGCCTCGACGCGGCTTACGGGCTCAAGAACCTGCGCGGGCGGATTCCCAACTACCTGCGCCTGCTCCACAAATTTGCCGCCGGCCACGCCGACGATCCGGCGCGCCTCCGCGCGGCGCTGGCGGGGGGCGATCAGGTGGAGCTGCGGCGGCTCGCCCACTCCTTCAAGGGCGTGGCCGGGATGATCGGCGCCACGGGGGTCCAGCAGCTGGCCGCCGAGCTGGAGGCGGCGATCCGCGAGGGGCTGGACCGCGCCACCGTGACCGCCCGGCTCGATGCGGTGGCCGCCGCCCAGGCCGCGCTGGTGGCGGCCATCGCGGCCCTGCCGGCCGATGCGCCGGCCGACGCCGTGGCCGCCGACCCCGCCGCCGTGGCCCAGGCGGTGGCGCGCATCGACGCCCTGCTGGCCGACGGCAACGTGGCGGTGCAGCGCATCGCCCGGGACGTCGCCGGGCTGCTGGCGGCCCGCCTGGGGCCCGACCTGGAGCGCTTCATGGGCGCCGTCGAGCAGTATGACTTTGCCGCCGCCCGGGCCATCCTTGCCGCGCACACGCCCTGATTGACCGGGCCGGGCTTTCGGTGGATGCTGGCCAGCCCCGTTTTCGTCCGCCCCGCATCTCCCGATGACCCCGACCTCCGCCAACCCGTCGCCGGCGTCTTGCTGGCCCCTCATCCTCGCCGCCTCCGCGGTGCTGATGGTGACCGTCGGCGTGCGCCTGTCCCTCGGGCTCTACGTGTCGCCGATCAACACGGCCACCGGCATCGGCATCGCCGGCATCAGCTTTGCGATGGCCGTGTCGCAGTTCGTGTGGGGCGCCTCCCAGCCGGTGTTCGGCGCCCTGGCCGACCGCTACGGCCCGGCCGGGTCGCTGTTTGGCGGCGCCGTGCTGATGGCCTTGGGGCTGGCCCTCACGCCCTTCGCCCACAGCGAGTTCGCCCTCACCTTCACTGTCGGCCTGTTGGTGGCCGCCGGGGCCGGGGCGGGCAGCTTCTCGATCCTGCTGGGGGCGGTGGCCCAGCGCCTGCCGGCCGAGCGGCGAGCCTTCGCGTCGGGCTTCATCAACGCCGGGGGATCGTTCGGGCAGTTCGTCTTCGCGCCCCTGTCGCAGTTCTTGATCGGCGCCTTCGGCTGGGCCACGGCCCTGTTCAGCCTCGCCGCCATCACCCTGCTGACGATCCCGCTGTCGTGGCCGCTGCGCCACAAGGCCGAACACCCGGCGGGCGGCGCGGCGGTGAGCATGCGCCTCACCGAACAGCTTGGCATCGCCTTCCGCGACCGTAGCTACTGGTGCCTGCACGCGGGCTTCTTCACCTGCGGCTTCCACATCGCCTTCCTGGTCACCCACCTGCCCGGCGCGGTGGACCTGTGCGGCCTGCCGGCCAACGTGTCGGCCCTGTCGCTGGCGCTGATCGGGCTGGCCAACATCGTCGGCAGCCTGTCGGCCGGCGCGCTCGGGCAGCGTTACCGGATGAAGTGGCTGCTGGTGTGGATGTATGGCTCGCGGGCGGCGATGGTGGGCATCTACCTCGTCTCGCCGAAGACCGACCTGACCTTCTACGTCTTCGCCATCGGGCTGGGCCTCACCTGGCTCGCCACCGTGCCGCCCACCGCCGGGCTGGTGGGCAAGCTGTTCGGCTTGCGCTACCTGGGCACCCTGTTCGGGCTCACGTTGCTGTCGCACCAGATCGGCGCCTTCTTCGGCGCGTGGCTGGGCGGCATCGCGCTGGTGGAGTCCGGCAACTACGACTGGATGTGGTACGCCGACATGGTGCTGGCCAGCCTCGCCGCGCTGGTCAACCTGCCGATCCGCGAGGAGAAGCTCCAGCCCGCCGCCTGCGGCGTCCGCTGATCGGTCGGGCTAGCGCTTGAAGGGCAGGTGCTCGGTGAGTTCGTCCAGATAACCGTCGACGCCGTTGCGCTCCTGGGCCAGGAAGCGCCGCACCGCATCCCGAAAGCGCGGGTCGGCGATCCAGTGGGCGGACGCGGTGCGCACCGGCTCCAGCCCCCGCGACAGCTTGTGCTCGCCCTGGGCGCCACCCTCGAAGCGGGTGAGGCCCTGCCGGATCGCGTAGTCGATGGCCTGGTAGTAGCACGCCTCGAAGTGCAGGCAGGGGATGAACTCGGTCGCGCCCCAGTAGCGGCCGTAGAGCGCCTCGGCGTCCTGCAGGAAGAAGCTTGCCGCCACCGGCTGGCCGCCTCGCTCGGCGATCATCAGCACGCAGGCGTCGGGCCGGGCGCGGTGGAAACCCTCGAAGAAACCCAGTGTGAGATAGGGCGACGAGCGGTGCTCTGCGTAGGTGCGGCGGTAGCAGGCGTGGAAGAAGGCCCACTCGTCCGCGCCGATGGCCGCGCCCTGCAGCACCCGGAAGCTCACCCCCGCATCCGCCACCTTGCGCCGCTCCTGGCGGATCTTCTTGCGCTTGGGCTGGGCGAGGCGGGCGAGGAAATCGTCGAAATCCCGGTAGCCGGCGTTCTGCCAGTGAAACTGCACCCCGTGGCGGATCTCCAGCCCGGCCTCGGCCAGCCAGCCGGTTTCCTCTTCGGTGGGGAACAGCACGTGCAGCGACGACGCGCCGGAATCCTCCGCCTGGGCGATCACCTGCGCGATCAGCGCCCGCCGGCTCGCCGCATCCACCCCCAGCACCCGCCGGCCCGGCACCGGCGTGAAGGGCAGGGCCGCCAGCCACTTGGGGTAGTAATCCAGCCCGTGGCGCCGGTAGGCATCCGCCCACGCCCAGTCGAACACGTACTCGCCGTAGGAGTGATGCTTGAGGTACAGCGGCATCGCCGCCAGCAGCCGCTCGCCATCCCACAGCGCCGCGTGCTGCGGCACCCAGCCGGTGCCCGGCGCCACGCAGCCGCTGCTCTCCAGCGCCGCCAGAAAGGCGTGGGACAGGCAGGGCTGGCCGCCCGCGAGGGTGTCCCACGGGTCGGCGGGGATCTCGGCGATGGCAGGGTGGAGGCGGAAGTCGGGCATGGGCGTGGAAGCGGTTCGGTCAGCCCGGATGCTACACGTTGGCGGTATAGTGTCGCCCCATGAAAACCCCACTCTGCGTCGCGATTGCCCAGATCAATTCGGTCGTGGGCGACATCTCCGGCAATGCGCGCCGGATCCTGGAAGCGGTGACCCGGGCCAAGGCCGCGGGCGCCGACGTGGTCCTCACCCCTGAACTCGCCCTGTGCGGCTACCCGGCCGAGGATCTGCTCCTGCGCCCGGCCTTCATCGACACCTGCGCCGACGAGCTGGCGGCCCTCGCCGCCCAGGTGCAGGGCATCACCGCGCTGGTGGGTTATCCCGCGCTGTTTGGCGGCGAACGCTACAACGCCGCGGCGGTGATCCGCGACGGGCGCATCACCCACACCTACTTCAAGCACCGCCTGCCCAACTACGAGGTGTTCGACGAGGAGCGCTACTTCGAGCCCGGCGTGGAAGCCTGCGTGTTCGAGCTGAAGGGCGTGAAGATCGGCGTGAACATCTGCGCCGACGTGTGGGAAGCCGGCGCCGCCGACGGTGCCCGTGAGGCCGGCGCCGAGCTGCTGCTGGTGCTCAACGCCTCGCCCTTCCACATGAACAAGCAGCAGCTGCGCTACGACGTGCTGCGCGAGCGCATCGCCGACACCGGGCTCCCGGTGGCCTACTGCAACCTGGTGGGCGGGCAGGACGAACTGGTCTTCGACGGCGGCTCCTTCGCCCTCGACGAGGACGGCACGCTGGCCTGGCAGGGCGAGATGTTCGCCGAGGCGCTGTCGCTGCTGCACTTTGCCGATGGCCGCTGGCAGGAGCGCAAGGTGCCGGAAGCCCGCCCCGTCGAGGCCGACGTGTATCAGGCCCTGGTGCTGGGCGTGCGCGACTATCTGGGCAAGAACGGCTTCCCCGGGGCGCTGATCGGCCTCTCGGGCGGCGTGGATTCGGCGCTGACGCTGGCCATCGCCGTCGACGCCCTGGGCGCCGACAAGGTGCGCGCGGTGATGATGCCCTCGCCCTACACCGCCCAGATGAGCCTGGACGACTCCCGCGAGATGGTGCGCCGCATCGGCGTGCGCTACGACGAGATCGCCATCGAACCGGCCATGAACACCTTCGCCGCGATGCTGGCGCCCCAGTTCGCCGGCCTGCCCGAGGACACCACCGAGGAGAACCTCCAGTCGCGTATCCGCGGGATGATCCTGATGGCGCTCTCCAACAAGACCGGCGCCATCGTGCTCACCACCGGCAACAAGAGCGAGATGGCCACCGGCTACGCCACGCTCTACGGCGACATGGCCGGCGGTTTTGCGGTCATCAAGGACATCTACAAGACCTTCGTCTACCGCCTGTGCGCCTGGCGCAACGCCCAGCCCGGCGGCCCGGTGATCCCCGACAACATCCTCACCCGTCCGCCTTCGGCCGAACTCAAACCCGACCAGTGCGACCAGGATTCCCTGCCGCCCTACGAGGTGCTCGACGCCATCATCGCCGCCTACATGGAAGACGACCGCTCGCCCCGCGAGATCGTCGCCCAGGGCTACCCCGAGGTGGACGTGTACCGCGCCGTGGCGATGCTGCGCCGCAACGAGTACAAGCGCCGCCAGTCGCCGCCGGGGGTGCGCGTCACCCAGCGCGGCTTCGGCAAGGACTGGCGTTACCCGATCACCTCCCGCTACCGCGACGCCTGACCCGGCTGTCCGCACCCCGACGGTTTGGCCCGGCACGCCCCGGGCCGGCCTTTCCGGCTAGAATGCCGCATCGTTTCCTGGAGACCGCCAATGAAGAAGATCGAAGCCGTCATCAAGCCCTTCAAGCTCGACGAAGTCCGCGAGGCCCTGTCCGAAGTCGGCATCACCGGCCTTACCGTCACCGAAGTGAAGGGTTTCGGCCGGCAGAAGGGCCACACCGAGCTTTACCGCGGCGCCGAGTACGTCGTGGATTTCCTGCCCAAGATCAAGATCGAGGTGGTGGTTGCCGGCGACGTGGTCGAGCAGGCCGTGGACGCCATCATCAAGGCCGCCCGCACCGGCAAGATCGGCGACGGCAAGATCTTCGTGATGCCGGTCGAGCAGGTCGTCCGCATCCGCACCGGCGAGACCAACGAATCGGCGATCTGATCCGCACACAGATCAGCCCAAGGTAGAAGGCCCGGTCATGCACCGGGCCTTCTGCTTTCCGGCGGGCCGGTGGCGATGGGGCTTTTGATAGAATCGCGGCTTTCGTCTTCACTCGGAATTCCGCCATGGCTTCTACCGTCCGCACCCGCTTCGCCCCCAGCCCTACCGGCTACCTGCACATCGGGGGGGCGCGCACGGCGCTGTTCTCGTGGGCCTACGCCCGTCGCCACGGCGGCACCTTCGTCCTGCGCATCGAGGATACCGACGTGGCCCGCTCCACGCCCGAGGCCGTCCAGGCCATCCTCGACGGCATGAGCTGGCTCGACCTGAACTGGGACGAAGGCCCGTTCTACCAGATGCAGCGGATGGACCGTTACAAGGAAGTCATCCAGCAGATGCTCGCCGTCGGCACCGCCTACCCCTGCTACATGCCGCCGGAAGAGCTGGACGCCCTGCGCGAGGCCCAGCGCGCCCGCGGCGAGAAGCCCCGCTACGACGGCCGCTGGCGCCCCGAGCCGGGCAAGGTGCTGCCCGAGCCGCCCGCCGGCGTGCAACCGGTGATCCGCTTCAAGAACCCCACCGATGGCGTGGTGGCCTGGGACGATCTGGTGAAGGGCCGCATCGAGATCGCCAACGCCGAGATGGACGACCTCATCATCGCCCGCGCCGACGGCACGCCCACCTACAACTTCTGCGTGGTGGTGGACGACTGGGATATGGGCATCACCCAGGTCATCCGCGGCGACGACCACGTGAACAACACCCCGCGCCAGATCAACATCCTCCAGGCCCTGGGCGCCACCGTGCCCCAGTACGCCCACCTCTCGATGATCCTCGGCGACGACGGCCAGAAGCTCTCCAAGCGCCACGGCGCGGTGAGCGTCACCCAGTACGACGACGACGGCTACCTGCCCGAGGCCGTCATCAACTACCTGGCCCGCCTGGGCTGGAGCCACGGCGACGACGAGATCTTCTCCCGCGAGCAGTTGGTGGAATGGTTCGACCTGGACCACATCACCCCGTCGGCCGCCCAGTTCAATACCGAAAAGCTCAAGTGGCTCAACGCCCACTACATCAAGCAGGCCGACAACGCCCGGCTGGCCGCCGACGTGTCGCGCCGGCTCGCCCTGCGCGGCGTCGACCCCGAGGCCGGCCCGGCCCTGGAGGCGCTGATCGCCCTGTACAAGGATCGGGTGTCCACCCTCGTCGAGCTGGCCGACGCTGCCGAGCCCTTCTACATCGACCTGCACCCGGCGCCCGAACTCATCGCCCAGCACCTCACCGACGCCGCCCGCACTGCGCTCGCCACCCTGCGCGGCAAGCTGGCCGACGTGGCCTGGGAGAAGGCGCTGCTGAGCGGCGCGATCAAGGAAACCTGCACCGCCCACGGCATGAAGATGCCCCAGGTGGCGATTCCCCTGCGCGTTGCGCTGCTGGGCCAGCCCCAGACGCCGTCCATCGACGCCGTGCTAGAGACCATGGGGCGCGAGCTGGTGCTGGCGCGGCTGGATCGGGTGCTGTAAGTCCGGCCATCGGCAGGCTTTCGAACAACAAAAAGCGCGGCCCGTGGGTCGCGCTTTTTGTTTGGAGCGGCTGGCTTGCCAGCCGGCCGGCTGGATCAGAAGTCGGCGCTGCGGCGGGGTTGTTCGGCGCCGGCGACGATCTGGCCGTTGCGGACCCGCACCGGGTCGCCCACGCGCCAGACTGGCGCGCTCTGCTGCTCGATCACCCGGCGAGTGCCGTCTTCGAGCTTCACGGTGATCTGGTAGTGGCTGACGGTGCGGTAGCGGCGTTCGGCCTCGTTGCCGGCAAAACCGCCCAGCACGGCGCCACCGATGCGGGCGATCTGCTTGCCGGAGCCTTCGCCGACCTGATGGCCCAGCACCCCGCCCAGGATGGCGCCGCCGATCGCGCCAAGGCCTGAGCCTTCGCCCTTCTGCTGGATCGCCTCGATGTTCTCGATCACGCCGCAGTCGCGGCAGATGGAGGGCGGGGCGGGGGGCGCATCCGCCACCCGACGGCTGGCGTGTTCGCCCGGGGGCGGTGCGTCGCGGGGCGCAGGCACTGCGTCGTCAGGCGGCGGGTTACCGGCAGCCGCCTGGGCCGGTCTGGGATGGGGCTTGGGTTTCGGAGGCGCCGTCTTGGCCGGGGCCGGGGCGCTGTGCTCGGCCTTCGCCTCGGCCGCGGGCGCGGGCGCCGGAGTGGGCTCAGCGGCTGCGATGGGCGGGGGCGCCTCAATCGATTTGATGGGCGTCGGGGGGGCGACCGCCACGCTCTCGGGTGCGGGAGACTTGCTGAAGTCAGGCAGGACGCCCGCCAGCTTGGCGACGCCGGCCAGGCTGACGGCGGTGACGGATGCGGCAGCCACCCACAACATCGGGTGCAGGCCGGGTTTGTTCGGGGTCGTGCTCATGGTGGGTTCTCCGTTCGAGTTGACAGCTTAACGCTGCAACCCGGGTATGGCGCGCCGTGGCAAAGGCCGCTTACAAAATCATCCGGTATGACGTGCGGGCCTAGTCTTCGCTGCCGGCGCCGGGGCGCGGCGGCTTGAGTAGGTAGCGGGCCGGGTCGAGTGCGTCGACGAGATCCCGCTCAAGGGGCAGCGGATCGCCATTGATCTGGCTGGCCAGCAGCTCGCCGACCAGGCTTGCCCACACCAGCCCGCGGGCGCCAAAGCCTGTCGCGGCAAACAGCCCGGGCTGGCGGGGGATGTCGGCCAGTGGCGTGGTCCGTTCGGCGTTTGCCACCGCCGGCACCGCGCCGACCATCGGCAGGCGATCCGGTGAGGCAGGACGGAAGCCCACCCGGCCGTCGAGGCTGGCCGGATCGAAGGGGGCTGAGAAGCCGGGCAGGATGAAGTCCAGCTTGGTGAGGTTCTCGCGGTGCTCGGCCTCACGCAGTTCAGTGCCATCGTCGTCGGCGATGAAGGTGGCGCCGGCGCAGCGGACGCCGTCCACCTCGGGACTCACGTAGCCCAGTCGGCACACCACGACCTCCGGCGCACTGTCGGGCGTGGCGGGCAGATGCGACACCTGGCCGCGGGCCGGCCGCACGGGCAGGCTGGCGGCTTCGGGGATGGCGCGGATGCCGACGCCGTTGGCGAGCACCATCACCGCAGCCCGGGCAATCTCGGCGCCGGATTCGTCGAAGGTGAGCCAGTCGTCGCCGCGCCTTTCGAGCCGGGCCAGACGGCGGCCGAACACAGTGGTGATGCGGTCGCCGCCCGCCGCCAGATTGGCCGCGCAAAGGGTTGGCGGCTGGATCCACCCGCCCTGCGGAAACCACCAACCCCCCTGCGCCACCGGCCAATTGGCGAGGCGTGAGGCCTCGTCCCGATCGGCGAAGCGCAGGTAGTCGGTGGGGTACTGGTGGGTGTCGACGACGGCCTGCATCTTGGCGGCCTGCTTGTCGTCGCGGGCCAGATGGAGCACGCCGGTGGGCGCCCAGCGCACCGGGTGGCCAGCTTCGGCGAGGCGGGCGAGGTGATGCCGGCCGTACAGGAAGCCGGCCCGGGTGATGCGGGCGAGGCGGTTGTCGTCGAGGCTGGGCAGGGGGCGGAACACGCCGGCCCGGTTGCCCGAGGCGCCCTGTCCGGGACCGTCGGCTTCGTCGATCACGGTGACCTGCCATCCGCGGGCGGCGAGGCGTTCGGCCACCGATGTTCCGGCGACTCCGGCGCCGATCACCAGCGCCCGGCGGGGTTGGTCCGGGTTGGCAACTGGGGCATCCGCACGGTGGCCGGTGAGCATCTCGCGCTTGCCGCCAAAGCCAGGGCGCCGCTCCAGCGTGAAGCCGGCCGTCTCAAGACCTCGGCGGACATTGCCGCTGACCGACCAGGTTGCCAGCGTGGCCCCTGATGCGGCAAGGCGGGCGAGTTGGGCGAACACGGCCGGCGACCACAGGTCTGGATTGCGCACGGGGGAGAAGCCGTCGAGAAAGAAGGCGTCGGCTGCCGCGTGCACCTGCGGCAGGGCATCGACGGCATCGCCAAAAATGAGCGTCAGCACGACCCGTCCGTCGTCCAGATGGAGCCGGTGGATGCCCGGCGTGAGCGCCGGCCAGTGGCGGCGCAGTTCGCCGGACAGCGGGGCGAGCTCAGGCCAGGGAGCGTGCAGGCGTGCCAGGTCGTCGGCGCAGAAGGGGTGTTTTTCAACCGAGACGAAATGGAGCTGCGCGCAGCGCGCCGGATCGCTGCGCCAGGCGTCCCAGGTAGCGAGGAAGTTCAGGCCAAGGCCAAAGCCCGTTTCAATGATGGTGAAGTGCTCGCGCCCGATCCAGCGCGACGGAAGCCTGTTGCCATCCAGGAAGACCTGCCGCGCCTGTCCGAGTCCGCCCGAGGTGGTGTGATAGACGTCGTCATACGCGTGGGAGTAGGGGGTGTTTTCCGCTCTGAACTCGAGAGTGGCGGGAACGATGGAGGGCGGCATAGGGCGAGATAGCTAGGCTGGGGCGCCGGCAGATGAACGGATGATGCGCTTTGAGATGCTCCTACGCAGCGATTCGTGCGATAGTTCGCATTTTATTGCATGTTGAGGTAAGAGCGCTCGCTGCATTTCGTGGACGTCATCTAGCGATCCGTGGTACTGATTCTAGGCCGAAGCGCTGGCGGTCGAGGTAAAATCCTTCGCTTATTCAATCTGAGCGCGAGGCGGGCTGCGGCCCGAAAAGCTCGCGGCCGCCCAAATGGCATCGTGTCTTGTGGTTAACTCAACTTCGCTGGTTGCTGTGTTGTTCAGATTCGAAAACTGCGATGCAGTAATAAATTCGATTTAGGATGCGTCGCTAATGGAGATGCTTAGTGTGGCGGCGGGGGGGAGACCTCTCTTCGAAGGTTGTTTTTGCATTCGAATCAATGTGTCTCGAGTGGATAATGGGTTGTGTAGCGAAGTTTGTGTTTAATGGAGGCTCTCATATCCTTTGACTCGCTGAAGTGTCCTGTGTTGCGCGGGCCCACAGTGGCCATCCTGATGGCGACATATGAAGGATGTCAGTATCTCGACGATCAAATGCGTTCCATTTTCTTTCAGAGCTTCCGTAATTGGAAGCTGTGGGTTTCTGACGATTCGGTACGCGATGAAACCTGGCAGCGCCTCACTTATTGGCAGTCGCAACTCGGGCCTGCCATGTCGATTGTGCGAGGAGGTCGGCGCGGTGTTGTGGCTAACTTCATGTCGCTTGTTTGTAGTAATGAAATATCGGCAGATTATTATGCTTTCTCGGACCAAGACGATGTTTGGGGTTGCGATAAGTTGGAGCGTGCGATTGACTGGTTAAACGGGGTCGGTCGGGGTCGGCCTGCGCTCTACTGTTCAAGGACCCTGTTGGTAGATGATTCGAATAGGATCAAGCTCGGTGTGTCTCCGCCCTTTTCCCGGGAGCCGGGGTTCGCGAATGCGCTTGTGCAGAGCATCGCCGGGGGAAATACTATGGTATTTAACAAGGCTGCATGCGAGTTGTTGCGTGAGGCAGGGGGGGATGTCGATGTCGTCGTGCATGACTGGTGGGTTTATCTGGTCGTGGCCGGGTGCGGCGGCGCAGTCCATTTCGATCAGCGACCGTCGTTACGGTACAGGCAACATGGTAACAACCTGATCGGTGCAGGTGACGGTGTCAAAGCCTCGATGGAACGTATCTGGCATACGCATCTGAAGGGTGTTTATCGTGGCTGGATTGACCGCAATGTCCGTGCCTTGGAGCGCTTGCGCCATCGCATGACCCCGGAGAATGTCCGACGACTTCAGTCCTTTCTCGATGGGCGGGGTAAGGGGCCTTTGGGGCGGGTTGCAGGCATTCGGGCGGCGGGCGTCTATCGTCAGACTTGGACCGGCAATGCGTCGCTTTACCTTTCGGCCTTCCTTGGCAAGCTCTGACTGTTTGTTTATCAAAGTTATTTCATGATCGAGCCTGACCTACGAGGTAGGTCCGTTTTTTTTGGCGGTTTTGCTAGCGTCATTTTTCTGGGGGTTTTCTTTAACGTGTCTTCGAATGTTTTTTCCGTTTCGCCAGGGAGGGCCTGCCGCGGCCTATGGCGAGACCGAGAGTTGCTGGCGGCGCTTGTTCAGCGCGAAGTGCTGGGGCGATATCGCGGATCGGTGATGGGGGTTATGTGGTCGTTCTTCAACCCCATCCTGATGCTCGCCGTTTATACGTTCGTATTTAGTGTTGTTTTCAAGGCGCGGTGGAATGTCGCCAGTGAGTCGAAGACCGAATTCGCGCTGGTGCTGTTTGCGGGATTGATTGCCTACGGAATTTTCTCGGAGTGCGTCAATCGGGCGCCAATCTTGATCGTCTCTAATCCGAATTACGTGAAAAAGGTTGTTTTTCCGCTAGAGCTGCTGCCGGTCGTGACAATGGGGGCAGCCCTGTTCCATGGGCTGGTCAGCACTGGGGTGTGGTTCATCTTCTATTTATTTTTTTTTGGCGTACCGCCGGTAACTGCACTGCTTCTGCCGTTCGTTTTTCTGCCTCTTGTTCTGCTGACCTTAGGGCTTTCATGGCTTTTAGCCTCGCTCGGCGTCTACCTGCGCGATGTTGCGCAGGTTGTGACGGTGCTCACCGGTGTCTTGATGTTCATGTCGCCCGTGTTCTATCCCATTTCGGCCTTGCCGTCGGAGTTTCAGAGCATTTTGCTTATTAATCCGCTGACCGCGTCGATCGAGATGCTGCGCGATGTCATTTACTGGGGGCGTATTCCCGACGCTCAGACTTATATGGGCAACCTGATCCTCGGCTTGCTTGCGGCGTGGTTCGGATTCGCGTGGTTCCAGAAAACACGTAAGGGGTTTGCAGATGTCCTCTGATTTCGCCGTTTCAGTCGCCAATGTAAGCAAGTGCTACTCCATTTACGAGCGGCCGCGTGACCGTCTTCTGCAGATGCTCAGCATGGGCTCCCGGCGGTACGCAAAGGAATACTGGGCGCTTCAGGATGTATCTTTCGAAGTCCGCAGAGGCGAAGCAGTCGGCATCGTTGGTCGGAACGGGAGTGGTAAGAGTACCCTGCTGCAGATCATAACCGGAACCTTAACGCCGACGTCCGGAGAGGTTCGAACCAATGGTCGTATCGCCGCATTGCTCGAGCTCGGGTCAGGCTTCAATCCCGAGTTTTCCGGGCGGGAGAACATCTACCTGAACGGTGCGCTGCTGGGATTCGAACGATCCCGCATTGACGATCTGTTCGATGACATCGCAGCCTTTGCTGACGTTGGGGATTATCTCGATCAGCCTGTGAAGACCTATTCGAGTGGTATGTTGCTGCGGGTGGCTTTTGCCGTACAGGTCCAGGTTCAGCCCGACATTCTGATCATTGACGAGGCGCTTGCCGTGGGCGATGCATTGTTCCAGAAACGCTGTTTCCAGAAAATCGAGCGTTTGTTGAGCGACGGAGTTACATTGCTTTTTGTATCCCATGATCAGGAGAGCGTGCGAACGCTTACGAATCGCGCAGTGTTGCTGAAAAAGGGGCGCGTCGCGGCATTTGGTGTGTCGTCGGAGGTGGTGCTGGAATATCGCCGTCAGCTGCATGATGATGAATCGGCCTATTTCGGTGAGATCGCAAAACGCATTGGTGACAAGGCGGCCCAGGCGAATGCCGTCAAGCTCGACGTTTCGGCCGCATTGCCAGAGGCGCAGGCGCAGGAGAGCGTCGGGCTGACGGGGGCTTCGAGGTCCGACAGATTGTCATTCGGTGATGGGGAAGCCAAGATCCTGAAGGTGGAAACCTTTACTTTGGACGGCGAGCCGGCTACGGTTTTTTATCCGGGTGACGTTGTCCGGATACGGATGACCTGTCAGTCCTCGATCACGACAGACAAGTTGAATGTCGGGGTCCGTATCCGCAACAAGGAAGGTGTCAAGGTTTATTCCTGGGGCACACTCAATCAGGATATGGCGCGTCGTGCCCGTAACGAGAGCGACGCGCTCTTTTGGACGCACACGGTGCAGGCTGGAGAGATATTTCAGGTCGACCTGGAAATGCAATGTGCCTTGGGGGTCAATCTATACGAGGTTCAGGGGTCCATCTCTTATGAAGAGACCCCAGATTACATGACGCAGCGAATCTTACACTGGATTGACGAAGCGGCTTTCTTCCAGGTGCTCATGAAGCGCGATGAGTATTTTTTCGGCGGAGTGTCCGATCTGAAGATGCGGGCGAGCTGGTGAATCGGGGGGTGTTGTGAGCGTCTTTCAGTCGATTTGCACAGGTGATTTTGGAATGCCCGATGTCCGTTGAGCGGAGTGAACGCGTGGTCGATGTAACGGCTCTAGCGACACAGGTTGCAATGACTTGCGGTCCTTGTCGAGTGCTGGTCGTGGGACGCGACACAGACGAGCTGTTGCGCGCCTTGTGGGAGGTCGGCTTCGATGCGAGTCGTTTCGACGTCGAGGCTATTGCGGTTGGTGCGGAGTTTCACTTACCTTTTGCCGAGGACAGCTTCGATGCGGTTGTCTCCTTCGGCGGACTCGAGTCCATTGAGGTTGAGCTTCTGCCGGCTGTGCTCGCCGAGATCCGGCGGATAACCCGACGCGCCTTACTGTTGTTCGTCGATACCTCGGGAGCGGTGGATGACGCGCTGAAGAATCGTCGCGGCTGGGAGGTCGCCTGCTTCGATGCGGGATTCAGAAAGCATCCGCTTTTCTATCGCTGTAACGACTACACGGCCCTTGAGCGAGACAGCGCGTGGATCTTCGTCCCGCTCGAGAAAGTGCCTGCGAATGCGTGGGCGTGCTACCCGATGGCGGCATTGCGGGAAGAGCGCGATCTTCACATGGATATGCTGCGCGAGTCGGGAAGCCGATCCGATGCGCACGTCGGGCGCTACCATTTTGCCGCCCGTTTCGTTCGTCCGGGCGACGTGGTGCTGGATGCGGCGTGCGGCCTAGGGTATGGCACATATGTCGTTCGCAGCGAGACGCGGGCGCGGAGCTTTATCGGCATCGATGCAAGCGAATACGGGGTCGACTACGCCCGGCTCAATTTCGCCGGCGAGGCTATCACCTTTCGTCAGGGTATGTTGCCGGAGTGCCTTGCCAGCGTTTCGGACAATTCGGTTGATCACGTACTGTGCTTCGAGACACTCGAGCATGTCGAGGATCCGGTGCGACTGCTGGCTGAATTCCAGCGGATATTGACCCCTGGTGGACGCCTGACCTGCAGCGTGCCTCATGACTGGAGTGACGAAACCGGAAGGGATCCCAACCCCTTCCACTTCCATGTGTATGACAAGGCGCGCTTTCTTTCGGAGTTGGGGCGCTACTTCGAACTCGAACGTCTCGTCGCGCAAACCGCAGATCGCGTCAAGCAGCCGGGCGATGCGTGTGTCTGGTTGAAACGTCCGAGATCGCTCAGCGACATTCCGGTGGACCGAGACGAGATCGAGGCCGAATGGTTGCTCGCTGTGGCGACCAAGAGTCCATTGGACGGTTGGCAGGTTCCGTACCGAGAGAACGCATTCTCGCCGGACGAGCAGTGGGAGGCCGGTAATGCGCTGGCCTTTGCCCGGGACTATGCTAATCCTTGGCTAATCCGCGCAATGGTCTCGATCGGGCTTCGCACCGATAACGTGTCGCTCCGTGCTCAATGGGCAGAGGCGGTCTGGCGTGATCCGAGGTCGGGTGACGCCGACCGGGGGGCTGCGTTGTGCGTTCTGGCTTACGCGAGCCAGGCAGAGGGGAGTGAGCTCCCGAGTGCGACGTTGCTCGACTGGATTGATGGTTATATCGTTGGCGAACGGGACGCGCTGAATCCAACGGTGCTGCGCTGGCACGTGTCGTTGCTGTATGTTGGCGGACTGCTGGCACTGGCCGGCGGTCAGCGGGGCAGGGCTCGCAGCTATTTCGAGCGCGTACTCGCTGCCCCAGTCGCTTCGTATAGTGCCACCCTGCTCACCAAGCCGGCGGAGGCCTCTTACCTGCTCGGGTTGTTGCTTGCCGCGGAAGGGCAGGGCGCCGAGGCTCAACGTATCTGGTGGGATACCTTCCAGCGAATCCTTGCTGCCTTGGGGGAGAGACTGACGCGTGGTTACAGCTCCCGGCCACCGGTATTCGAAGTCCGGGAGCTCGCCACGGCCCTTTCGTTATGCGGCCGGCTCCTCGCGGCAGCCACGCATGGGGGCAGTTTGGCAAGCCGTTCCGGCATTTTCCACGATGAATGTCACGCGGATAGTGTGTTTCAATCGCGGACGCTTGGCGAGTTGGAGCGATTGCTTGCGAACCTGCGACGGGATTTTCTCGATCAGCAAACGGGCCTCGAAGAGCTTTCCCTTGGGAAGGGGTGGCTCGAGCAGCAATGGAGCGCCTTGCAGCACGAGGTTCGGCTCCGCGATGACGGGCTGGCCCATCTGACTGGGGCCAAGGCGTGGCTAGAGACGCAGACGGCAGCCTTGCAGAACGAGTTAGTGCGTCAGCGTGAGGCGAGTGACAAAGCACTCGAATCCTGTCAGAAGGAGGCGTCGGTGCTCGAGGTGGGCAAGGCGTGGCTCGAAGCGCAGTGGCGAGCTTCGGAGGCTGAGCGCAGCCGCCTGCAGCAGGCACTTGCCGAACTGGAACGTGGCAAGGCATGGTTGGAGCAACAGTGGAAGGTGGGGCAGGACGCCTTGGCCCAACAGCGCACCGAGTTCGAAGCGCTGCTGGAAGGCAAGCTCTGGCTCGAAGATCAATGGACGCATGTGCTGTCCGAGCTTGAGGCGAAAGGCACTGAACTCGCTACGCTCATGGCCAGCAAGGATTGGCTGGAAGTTCAGTGGAAGGCGGGGCAGGATTTGATCAGTCTCAAGACCGCTGAGCTGGAGGGCGTCCTTGAGAGTAAGCGCTGGCTCGAGGGGCAATGGGAGGCGGTCAAGGCCGCGCTGGCCAATCTGACGGATCGAGCGGATTGGCTGGAGGGTCAGTGGCGAGCCGCGCAGGGAGAATGTTCCCGCCAGCTGGCGGAAATCGCTGCACTGGTCGAGAGCAAGACTTGGCTCGAGCAGCAGTGGATGGCGTGGCAGGAGCAGGCCCGTTTGAAGGATGTAGAGCTCGGTGTCCTGTCGGCGGGTAAGGATTGGCTCGAATCTCAGTGGTCTGCCCGGGGCGTCGAGCTCGAGAATCGCGAACGTCGCATCCACTTGCAGCAAGCTGAGATCGCCAGACTGGTGGCTGGGCTCGAAACGGCAGAGACACAGTTGGGGGCGCTCGGTGCGGAGAAGGCCGGGCTTGAAGCTGAGCTGGTCGTGGCTCACGACAAGTCACTCAGGTTGAAGCAAAGCCGACTGTTCCGGTTTTTCAGGAAGCTGGGTTTTTTCAATTTTTTTTGATTTGTGGAGAGATAGCGTGAAGAGAAGTATCGTTTTATTGTCCGCCATTGCATGTGTAGGTCTGGCTGCGTGCAGTTCGAAGGACGATGCAATCGCCGAACTGAACAAGAATGGCGTGGCCCTTTCCGCCGAAGGCCTGACCTATTCGGCGTCTCAGGGTGACAAGCACAGCCTTGAGCTGCTGCTCAAGGCAGGTCTAGATCCGAATGCCAGGGACAATGCTGGCAACACCCCGCTGCATACCGCCGCCTGGGCCGGCAAGAAGGAGGTCGTCGAGCTGCTGCTCAATAACAACGCCAACCCCAATGTGGCGACTCAGGCTGGCCTGACGCCCCTCATCGGCGCAGCCTCCCAAGGTCAGACCGAGGTTGTGAAGCTGCTGCTGGCGAAAAAGGCCGACATCAACGCGAAAACCGTCGAGGGCAGCACCGCCCTGATGGAGGCCGTCTGGAAAGAAAACAACGAACTGGTCAAGGTCCTGCTGGACGCAGGCGCCGACCTGAACATGAAGAAGGCTGACGGCTATACAGCCCTGGACCTGGCCAAGGCGAAGAACAACGCTGAACTGGTGGCGATGCTAGAAGCTAAAACCGCAAAATAGGCAGGTGCTTTGGCCCGGAGGCGCTGGTCACCGGGTCGAGGTGATTGATCAAGCTCGAAAGAATTCGGCTAATGAATAAAGAAAATGCCGTTGATGTGAGTCTGTTGATTACCTTCCATGGTGAAGGTGTGCTCGCGCATTCAACACTGAACTCAATCGAACGTTGCCGCAGATACGCTGAAGCCGCAGGGATTACAACCGAATATGTTTGGGTGCTGGATGCCATTAATGACGAAACCCGTGAGGTGCTGATGGCCCACCCGGCAGCCGGGGGCAACGTCCAGATCGTCGAGGTCGCCCATCGAGATCTCGGGGCGTCGCGGAATTCAGGTATCCAGGTGGTGCGTGGAGAGGCCGTGGCTATCCTCGATGGCGATGATTACTTTTCGACGAATTGGATCGAGCGAGCCTGGTTCTATCTCAAGGAGTATGGCGATCAAGCCATTCTTCATCCTGAGTTCGTCGTGAACTTCGGTGCGCATGCGGCATATTGCTGGCAGGTTGATCAGGCTGGACAGTATTACGAGCAGGATGGCCTTCTCGTGAATAATTACTGGACCTCGTGGACCTTTGCCAAGCGTTCGGTGTACCTGGCCTGCCCTTATTCGGTGACCCGTCCCCTCCAGACCGGATTCGGTTACGAAGACTGGCACTGGAATTGCGAATCGATTGCCGCCGGCTACGAGCATCGCCTGGCATGGGGCACAGTGGGTTTTTATCGCCGTAAGAAGACTAGCCTCGTGACGTCGACCGCTGCCTCGGGGGCCATCGTACCGTCATCTCGCCTTTTTGCGCGTAACTCACCCTGCAAGGACACCCCATGAACCGGCGAAGCGTATTTATGCTCCTTCGGGTAGTGCACCTGGCGCTGGACCGCTCGTTGACTTCTGTTTTCGGCAGCCGGTTCAGGCAGAACTACATTCGGATGAGCTACAGGATCAAGACATCCCTGTTCCCCGAATACGGCGCTTATATCCCGACTCCCTCCGAGATTGGACCCGTTCCGCAAAGTGTGGTCTGGATGCCGCCAGCGATTCCAGGCTGGGTGCTGGATGAAATGAAGGACTTGGCGCGCGACATCGACCCCATTCTCTATCCGACCGATCAGTTTCTGGCCAACTGCCGTTACTACTCTTTTCCAGTCCTGCCGCGTCCCGGCAAGATCTATCGTGAATTGATGCAATGCTGCAGGGCCGACCATTACACCCACTGCTATGCGATTCCCTGGCTGAAGCGGGGTGGTGCCGATTTGGTGGCGCTTAAGCACATAGAAGCGAGTGCCCGGACCCCTGGTTGCAAGGTGTTGGTCATAATGACCGAGCCGGGTGACTCTCCATGGTTGTCGCGGATTCCCGCCGGTGTCGATGTCGTCGACGCGTCCTTGTTCGTGGGCGAAATCTCCCATGACGAACTTCTTTTGATTCTAGTGCGAATCGTGGTTCAGTTGCAGATCGACACCTTGCACGTCATCAATTCCCGGCATGTCTGGGAGATCGTGTGCCGTTATGGTCTTGCCGTTTCGCAGCGCACTCAGATCTTTGCGTCGATCTATTGCGACGATTTCGACCGCTATGGTCAGCCAGTGGGGTTTGCCCGTCAGTACCTTCCTGATTGTTATCGCCGATTGACTCGTGTATTCACAGACAACAACGCTTTCCCAGAACTCCTGCGCCAGACCTACGGCTACAGCCCCGAGTTGTTCCACGTTCTGAAGAGCCCGGTGGATGCATCACTGTCGGTGCCCTCGGTTCGTAAGCCCGAGGGGCGCAGGGTGCTATGGGCGGGGCGGCTCGATCGCCAGAAGCGCCCTGATCTGCTGTTGGCCATTGCGCAAGCGCTCACCGACGTCGAGTTCCATGTATACGGCGATGCCGTGCTCGATTACAAGACCAGTGTTGTTGACAGCCTTCGACAGCTAAAGAATGTCCGCATGTTGGGAGGGTTCGACGGAGTCGAGAGCCTGCCTTTTGGGGCCTTTTCTGCTTTCCTGTACACGTCCCAGTGGGACGGTACGCCGACGATGGTCATTGCTGCTGCGCTGGCGTCGATTCCCATCGTTGCATCCCGAGTCGGCGGCGTAGGAGATATCGTGACCGAGGAGCGGGGCTACCCGATCGCGGACATCGACAACGTAGCGCTTTACGTGGCGCGAATCAACGAGGCGCTCGGCGATCCGGTTGGGGCTGAATCCAAGGCTGCGAGGGCGCGTGAGTATGTGAAGAGCGAGCACTCGGGGGCATCTTTTGCGCAGGCAATCGCGGCCATCCCTGGCTACATGCCGGCAGCGGCTGGCGATCCAGGAGCTATTTCCGGAGATGTCGAATCATGCGCTGCCTAGTGCTTGGTGCTTGTGGTTTCATTGGCCGGCATTTGGTCGGTGAACTTTTGGCCAGTGGTCAGGATGTCGTGGCTTACGATCGAGCGGAATCGTTGCACGCGATAGCGCAGGATTATCCCCAGGTCATGTGCATTCCTGGCGACTTCCAGCAGGAGACCAACTGGGGGGCGATTCTAAAAGGGGTTAGGGTCTGCTACCACCTGATTTCCACCAGTGTTCCAAAATCCTCCAACGATGATCCGATCGGTGACGTGATGGGAAACGTGGTAGGGACGCTGCATCTGCTTGAGGCTGTTCGGCGCCATAACGTGCGGATCGTCTTCACGTCGTCGGGTGGCACCGTCTACGGAACGCTAAGGGGAGAATTGGTCGGTGAGGATCATCCCACCGAGCCACTGTGCTCGTATGGCATCACCAAGCTGGCCATCGAGAAGTACCTGCAGCTCTACCGAGAGCTTTACGGTGTGAGTTCTGTGGTCTTGCGCATCGCCAACCCCTATGGTCCAGGTCAGCGCCCGGACTCCATTCAGGGAGTGATTGCCGTGTTTTCGGGGCGAATCCTTCGGGACCATGCCGTCGATATGTGGGGCGACGGCTCGGTCGTGCGTGACTACGTCTTCGTCAAGGATGTGGCCGCAGCGATGCGTGCGGCTGCTGCGTATGGTGGCCGCCGTACTGTGTTCAACATCGGCTCGGGCCAGGGTTACTCTGTGCGTGAAATCCTTACCTCGCTAGAATCCCTGACTGGCAAGAAGGCGGATGTGATCGTTCATCCGCCGCGGGGGTTCGACATTCCTAAAAGCGTGCTCGACATTTCCCGTGCGCGGGCAGAGCTGGGCTGGTCCCCCCGCGTCGATCTGCACGAAGGGCTCACCCAGACGCTCGACTGGATGCGCGACTGTGTCGCGAGTGGTCCCGATCTATGAATCGCCTCGTTTGAACAGTCAAGACGTTGAGTGGGTAGCTGATCGATCAAAGTGCCCCAGTTTCTTGATATCTATGTGGAGCAACTTGCCGGGCGTCTTGCGCTCATGGCGCTGGACGGGTTGCTTCGGTTGTGGGTCACGAGAGCCCGGTCCGACGCAAAAGCCTGTAGTGCAGGCCGGCAGTACCCGTAGCAAGATAGCTGTGCAGCCACCTGCCCGCACCGGGTGATACACCGAAAAATCCTATTGAACCTTCACATTTAGGAAGCCAGGGGCGATTCACTCGGTGATTTTGCTGCAGACGCTCGGGTTTGGGCGCTAAATGTGCGGAAATCCTCCCTTGCGTATGCTCAGGGGCACAATTCTGGGTAATTGAAAAGCTGGAGCGATGCTCACGACGCTAAAATGGCGCGTCGGTAGTCGAGGCCGAAGGGGCGACAAGCCACATGACACTGTGAAAGGATGTGCGTGCAAAGCGCTTCTAATCTTAATGTAGGTGGCCCGCGCGTTCTCGTCGTGGGCGATGTAATGCTGGACCGCTACTGGTTCGGCGATGTCGATCGGATCTCCCCCGAGGCGCCGGTGCCGGTCGTTCGCGTGTCGCGCACCGAAGAGCGACCCGGCGGGGCGTCCAACGTTGCCCGCAACGCCGCTGCGCTGGGTGCCCGGATGACGCTGCTGTCGGTGGTCGGCCGCGACGAGGCGGGGGCGAGCCTGCGGCGCCTGATGGCCGAGGGCGGCATCGACGCGTCGCTCCACGAGGACGAGGCCTTCGACACCATCGTCAAGCTGCGGGTCATCAGCCGGCAGCAGCAGCTGCTGCGCATCGACTTCGAGACGGCGCCGTCCCACGAGGTGCTCGCCGCCAAGCTGGCCGAGTTTGCCGAGCGGGTGGCGGATTGCGACGCGGTGATCCTGTCCGACTACGGCAAGGGTGGGCTGGCGCACATCGGCGAGATGATCCGGCTGGCCCGGGCTGCCGGCAAGCCGGTTCTGGTGGACCCGAAAGGCGACGATTTCAGCAAGTACGCGGGGGCTACGGTCATCACCCCGAACCGGGCCGAGCT
>NZ_JAYRMI010000006.1:0-97714 GCF_041904905.1 Zoogloea sp.
TACGTGGAATTCGGGGGTGAGCAGGAGCAGGCGGCGCCCGGCCCGGTCGAGCAGCCAGCAGCGCCCGAGGGGGTCGAGGGCGATGGCGTCGGGCGAGGCGGGGGCCGGCGGGGGGGCGAGCGGGGCGAAATCCAGCCCCGGGGCGGGCGCGGGGGCCGGGGCCGGGCGGGGCGCGGGCAGGGGCAGCCAGCCGGCGGGGGTGAGGATGGCGAGGGGGCGGCCGGGCTGGGCGAGCACCACGTGGCCGTCGGTGCATTGATCGGGCGGGCAGGGCAGCACCGCCGCGCTGCCCAGGCTGGCCTGCCAGGCGGCGTAGTCGGCCGGGGTGGGGGGCGGGGGGGCGTCGGTGCCGGTGCCTTTGGGGGCGAGCACCACCGCGGCGGGCGCGCCTTCGATGCGCGTGCCGGCGTGGTCGCAGCGTTCCCACATGGGGCGGCCGGTGAGGTGGGCGAAGCGCGGGCCGGTCATGGCAGCGTCTCCGGGGCCGGGCACCGGGCGACGGGGGGCGCGGTGCGGCGGGGGTTCATCAGCATTCCTCCTTGCCCACCGGCACCGGCATGCTGCTTACCGGCGTGGGGAGGGCTTCGGTGTCGAGCGGGGGCAGGGCTTCGGCAGTGGCGTCGGCGCCGATGGCGACCTTGACCTCCAGCAGCACCGGCAGCTGCCAGGGCAGCAGGGCGACGGCCTCGTCGACCGCGGTGCGCACGCCGGTGCGGCTGATCTCCTCGCCCACCACGAACACTTTGTTCACCAGCTTCACGCCCTGCACCCGCAGGGTGGCGGCTTCGATGTCGCGGTCGCGCACGGGGCGGCCGAAGGGCCAGCCCTTGCCATCCGGCCCGTAGGGCGGCAGCGGGGCGAGGTGCTGGCGCAGGGCAAGCTCGATGTGGCGGCGCAGGGTTTCCTCGGCGGCGCCGGCATCGGGTTCGACGGCCACCGAGCAGGACAGGCGCACGTATTGCGGCGGGGTGACGTAAAGCTCGGTGGTCACGAGGCGACGGGGTTCGAGCCAGGCGCAGACGCGGCGCAGCATCTCTTTGTCTGGCGTGGGCTGGTCGGGCTGCATCGGGTCGTAGGCGGGCAGCACGATCAGGGTGACCACGCCGGGCACGCCATCGACCCGCTCGTGGGGCTTGTGGCGGGGCAGCACCTGGGCGCGGCCCACCTGCACGGCGGGGGTTTCGAGGGCCAGGGCGGCGAAGTCGTCGGTGGCCACGGCGCGGTCGTTGTGGCGCAGGACTTCGGGGATGCGGGCGCTGGCTTCGGGCAGGGTTTCGGCGTCGGCGCCGAACTCTGCGGGCAGCGGGTTGGTGGCCTTCAGGGCCAGCGCGGCCGGCGGTGCGGCGCGGAACACCCGGTTGATGCGCTCGGCGCCCACGTTGCCGCGCACGCCGCCGCCGTACTTGTAGGTGAGGCAGCGGATGGCCTCGCCGGGCAGGGGGATGCGGCCGTGGATGCCGTCGCCGAAGGCGATGCTGCCGTCGGTCGGGTCCAGCGTGTAGAAGGGGTCGTCCGGGCCGGCGAGGGCGAGGTCGTCTACCGCCTGCCAGTTTTCCCAGCCCAGGGGGCCGGATACCTGCACCTGCTGGCTGCCCGGGATGACCGGGGTGCGCGACAGGGTGTGGCGCTGGCCGGTGCGCCCGTCGCCGTAGCCCAGCAGCTCGGCGGCGGCGGTGACGGCTTGCTCGACCCGCACCACGTTGGCGTCGATCCAGCGCAGGCGGATGGGTGGGTGGGTGGCGTCGGCGCGGCTGACGCGGATCCAGCCGAGCACTCGCTGGGCGAGCTTGTCGTTGTCGATGCGCGGGGGGAGTTCGCCGATGCCCAGCAGGTCGGGGTCGGGCGTGGCGAAGCTGGCGGCCGTCCAGTTGCCGAAGGGTTCGGCGCTGGCGCCGGCGTCGGGCAGACGCAGGCGGATCGTGCCGCGGCGGCCGAGGTTGTCGGTGGTGTCGGCCACCACGGCGAGGCGCTGGTAGCGCACCCGGTCCACCTGCGCGGAGGCGCCGGTGAAGCCGCCGGTGGAGATCTCCCAGCGCAGGGGCCAGCGTTCGGGGTCGGTGCCGGCGTCGGGGCAGCGGTGGTGATCGGTGCTGCCGCACAGGGCGTCGTCGGTGTGGGCGCCCAGGTTGAGCACTTGCCCGGAGAGGCCGCGGCGCAGGGCGGTGCGGGCGGCGGCGGCATCGTTGCCGGCGGCCTTGAGGGCGTCGGCCCAGGTGGCTTCGGGGGCGGCGAGGCACAGCCAGATGCGCCCGTCGAGACTGGCGCCGGACGAGAGGGGCGCCGGCAGGCGGCCGCCCTGGGGGGCATCGAGGGGGAAGGCCCGGTACTGGGCGAGTTCGGGGGTGCTGCCGAGGTGATCGGCGAGCAGGGTGCTGACGTTCTCGATGCCGCCGGCGAGCACGGGGCCGGAATAGGGCTGCTTGATCCAGGCGCTGAGTTCGAGCGGGAGCACGGTGATCTCGTCGAGGGCCTGGAAGTGGATGTCGCCGGCGGTGAATTCGAGGGTGGGGCTGCCGATGGTGAAATCCACCGGCACCGGCGCCACGCTCCGGCGGGCGTCGAGCCTCACCATGGCCTGGGCGGCGCGGGCGGGCTTGGGCGGGATCGCCAGCAGGTTGAGGAAGGCCAGCCGGGCGGCTTCGGGCACCCGGTTGAGGCGGTAGAGCACGTTGTCGCCGAGGGCGGCGAAGAGCTCGATGAGCGCGATGCCGGGATCGGCGGCGTTGTGGTCGGTCCATTCCGGCGCGTGGGTGGGGATGCGGCGGATGAGTTCGGCGCGCAGGTCGTCGAAGGCGCGGTCGTCGAGGCGGGGAGGAAGGATGGCCATGTCAGCACCGCCCTGCAGTGGAGAGGCGGCGAGGTTCGCCGCGGAGAGCACAGAGGCCGTCGATGTGGGGCTGTTTCATGTCAGTTCTCCATTGAGCGGTGCACCACCCATGGCGCATGAAACGGGCCACAGGCCGGCCGCGCTCGGCCGCTCCGGAGCGGCCGGCCCTCCTCGCCGCTGGTGCTTCGGGGGGCGTTGTTTCATCTCAGCGACCCCCGTTCAGATAGAAGGGAAAGACGAGGTTCTGCACGCCGGGCTCGTCGAGGATCTGGTAGCGGATGGCGATGGAGAGCACGGTGGGTTCCCGCGGGTCGGTGTTGACGGCGACCGATTCGACGCGGATGCGGGCTTCGTCGCGGGCCAGGGCGTCGGTGACGGCGGCGCGGATCTGGGTGCGCAGTTCGAGGCTGTTGGGCGCGAAGAGGAAACGCCGCAGCCCGACGCCGAAGTTGGGGCGGGCGATGCGCTCGCCGGGTTCGGTGAGGAGGATGCTGCGGATGGATTGCTCCACCGCGCCGGCACCGGAGATCCAGCCGAAGCCGTCGCCGGTGACGAGCGGAAAGCGAAGGCCGGTGCCGAGCTTGGCTGTGCTCATGGTCCCCTCTTGGGAAATGGCAGGCAGAACTTGAGGAAGAGCATCCAGCTGAACGAGGGTAGCGCGATGAGGACGGTGAAGATGATCTTGAAGAGGATCAGCGCGCAGATCGTCAGGATGGGGATGCCGAAGTTGCAGATCATGCCGATGCCGAAATCGCGCCGGGTGTCGGCCATGTCTTCGCCGGTGACGACCCCGGAGCCAGGCGGCGAGGCCATGCCGGCGAAGGGCTTGGCCCGGGCCCGGGCGATGCGCGGGATGTCGCGCAGCAGCTTGGGGATGTCGGGCATCTGGATGCTGGCCGGGCGGGCGCCGAGGAGGTCGGTGGGGTCGGCGATGGAGAAGGGTTCGGTGCGCTGCGTCCAGACGATGCGCTCGGGTTCGCAGGGGGTGCGGCCGGCGACGCGCACCCAGGCCCAGGCGGCGTAGAGGTGTTCGGCGTCGAAGCGCAGGCGCGGCTGGGCGTCGTCGGTACGGGCTTCGGGCAGGGCGGCGCGTTCGGGGTCGGCGATGTAGCGGGCGCCTGCGGCGTTGCGGAAGGCGGTGAAGGCGGTGCTGTCGAGGCGGATGCCGGGCAGCACCAGCAGGCCGCACAGAGGTTGCTCGGTGAAGCTGAGGCGGGCGGCGTCGATGTCGAGGCCGGCGTCGCAGGTGTGCAGGGCGCTGTCCAGCTGGCCTTCGATGCTGGCGGCGCGGGCCTTGAGCTGGTCGATGGCGGCGTTGCCGGCGGTGGCGAGGCCGTCGTCGAAGCGGGCGTAGATTCTGGCGATGGCCTGGCCGTCGTCGTGTACGTCAAGAACCCACTGGGCCGGCAGGGCGACCTGCGGCCACGGCGGAATGGCAGTGATGTCGCTCCGGGCGGCTTCCATCGCCAGCACGGCTTCGATCGTCTCGGCCAGTGCCGGCAGGCCCAGTTCGCGCTTGCCGTCGGCGGCGAAGGCTTTGAGTTCGGCGGGCTTGCGGTCGCCGTAAAGGGCCTGGTTGATGCTGGCGGCGATGGTGAGCCGGCAGCCGCGCAGGCGCAGCAGGGCCATTGCCACCACCAGGGCGAGGTGGCCGGGGTTGATGAGGCTGGCGCCGCCCAGGGCCGGCGGGGGCAGGGCGGCGCCGGCGAGCCAGGCGTCCATCAGCTGGTGCAGGCGCAGGCGCAGCAGGGTGTCCCAGGCGCCAGCGGGGGCGCTGGCGGCGAGCCACTGGGCGGTCTGGTTGCCGGGCACGGGGCTGAAATCGGGCAGGTTGTCGAAGAGGCCGGGCTCGCTGGCGGCGGTGGCGGCGTGGCTGTCGGCCCACAGGGTGTCGGCGCTGCGCAAGGTGCCGGCGATGTCGTCGTCGTCGGTGGTGGGGTCGGTGGCGAACCGCCACAGCCGGGCGAGGGCCTGGCGCAGGGCGAGGTCGATGCTGCGACCGAGCACGTTGCCCACTTGTCCGAGCCCGGGGGGGGCGCTGGCGGCCAGCCCGGCGGCGAAGGTTTCGGCGCTGGCCGCGGCGGCGGTGCCGGGGCGCGCGGGCAGCACGGTGGCGTCGAGCAGGGAGCGCAGATGGGGGCGGGCGGCGTCGCGCAGGTCGGCGGCGTGCTGGAACAGGGTGTCGAGGCGGCTGCGGCTTTGCTGGGCGAGGGCGGCGGCGATCTCGGCGACGGTGCTGCCGGTGAGCGGCTGGAGGGGGATTTCCCGGGCGGCGCTGAACACCGGCAGGTAGCCGTAGAGGGTGCAGTGGTCTGCGGCGTGGCCGGCGTCGGGCGGCAGCAGCACGAGGGGCTGGCTGGCCAGGGCGATGGGCGGCAGCGGGGTGGCGGCGGTGAGCCCGAAGAGGGTGCGCAGGCGGGCTTCGAGGCCGGCCGGCGGGGTGAGGGCGGCCGGGTCGACGGGTGTGCCGGTGTGCAGGCTTGCGGGGAGCAGCGGCAGCCAGGCGCCGTGCTTTTCATCGACGGTGACCCAGTCTTCCCAGCGCTCCTGGGTGGGGTCGGGCACGAGGCGGCGGATGACCGCGCCGCTGCCCTTCACCCGGCTGCGGGCCACCCGGGGCAGGCCGGCGGCGCCGCAGATCAGGTCGAAGCCGATGAGGTTGAAGCGCTCGTGGGTGGGCAGGTAGAGCTTGCGTAGCCAGGGCGGGGTGGTGGTCTTCTCGCCGCTGACGAGGCCGTGGGGGATGCCGTCGTCGTCCATCGCGGGGCCGCTGGCGGGGTCGATGTCGGCAGCGCCGGGCGGGCGGCGCACGAGGTCGGTGGGGGCGGTGGTCGGGTAGCGGGGCGCGCCGGCGGCGTCCACCAGCCCGGCGGGCGGCTCGGCCCAGTCGCGCCAGGGCAGGAGCCGGGGCGGGGCGAGGCGCTTGCCGGCGGCGACGGCGAGGAAGTCGTCCATGAAGGCATCGCTCTCGAAGGAGAGGATGCGCGGGCGGGCGGCGACGGGCTGCGCGTCGGACGGTCGCAGGAAGAAGGGATCGGCGGCAAACAGGTGCTCCCGCGAGGGGGGGCGGTTGGCCGGGACGAGGAGCCGCCGCGCGGCGGGGGCCTTGGCTACCATATGTTCCCCGCGCCGGGCGTGTAGCTGGCCGACACCACGCTGTTGGTGATGACGGTGTCGGCCTTCACCACGCCGGAGAAGCTGGACATGGCGGCGTTGACGGTGACCATCGCGGCGGTGACGTCGAGGCCGGCGGGGGCGTTGACCTTGACCTTGACGTTGGCGGTGATCTCGATGTTGCCGGCGGCGTCGATCTTGACGGTGGCGCCGTTGCTGTGGGCGAGGGTGACGGTGCCGCCGGCAGCATCGTCCAGCGTGAAGGTGTGGCCGCCCTTGGTCTTGAGTTCGACTTTTTCGGCGCCTGCGGTGTCGTCGAAGGTGAGCGTGTGGCCGCTGCGGGAGGTGATGGAGCGCAGGTTGTTGGCGCTGTCCATCGTCTCGGGCGGGGCGTCCACGCCGTTCCAGAGGGCGCCGATCACCACCGGGCGTCGGGGGTCGCCGGCGGTGAAGGCAACCAGCACTTCGTCGTCCACCTCGGGGATGAACCAGGTGCCCCGGTCGCCGCCGGCCATCATCGTGGCGAGGCGGGCCCAGGCCAGCGCGCTGCCGCCGTCGCTCTCTTCGACGAAGGGCAGCCTGATCTGTACCCGGCCCTGGTTGTCCGGGTCTTGAACGTCGGTGACGAGGGCCGGGTAGACGCCGTAGAGGCGCGGGCGGTCGCCGGCCGGGGGGGCGCTTGCGCCGGGGATCATGAGGCGTCTCCCAGGTTGGGCCGCTGGGCTTCGAACTCGGTGCGGTAGCCGTCCTGCTGGTCGAAGCGGTGGGTGACGGCGGTGACCAGGTAGGTGCCGGCGAACCACGGGCCGAGATCGACCAGCTCGACCTTCGAGCCGACGTGCAGCTGCGGCGTGCCGCGGGTGACGCCGACCCCGCGCACGAAGCGGCGGGCCCGGCGGCGCAGGGCAGCTTCGGCCGCGGCGCGGGCTTCGGCAGCCGTGGCGGGGGCTTCGAGGTGCAGGTCGTCGGAGGCGTCGGGGAAGACCCGCCCGACGACCTCGGGGCCCAGGCGGCCGGGGCCGGCTTCGGGGCGGATGGCGTCGGCGTCGGCGCTTTCGTGGATGGCCGCCTTGGCCGCCACGTCGTAGCCATGCACGCGCACTTCGCCGCGCTGGTGGGCGAGGTCGGCGAGCACGGTGAAGCGGATCAGCTCGTTCTCGCGGGTGAGGCGGATGGGCGGGTCGGTGAGGGCGGAGGCTTCGCTGATGTGCGCGGTGCCGTCGCGAAGACTGATGAGGGCGTCGCCGCTGCGGTTGCGCAGGGCGGTGAGTTCGTCTTCGTTCACTTGCAGGAGCGCCACGTGGCTGGCGCCGCTGCGGCCGGCGTCGGGGCTCAGGCCGGCGTCGGTGAGGATGCGCGCGGCGATGTCGCCGTCGCTCTGGTTTTCGGAGAGGCGGGTGCGGCGGTGGTAGCGCAGGGCGGCGAGGTCGTCTTCGGCGAGCAGGCTGAATTCGGGCGGGCGCAGCTCGGGGAAGGCGGCGCCCATGCCGGTGATGAGGCCGTCGAAGACGGTTTGTGCCTGCCCGCCGGTGGTGAATGAAATGGCGAGGCGCTTGCCGAAATCGAGATCGGCGGTGTGGAAGTGCACGTAATCCACCGGCTGGCCGGTTTCGCGGCTGCCCCAGTTGAGGAACACGGCTTCGAGGGAGGCTACGCCGGCGGCGTCGGCCCGGGCTTCGAGGCGGATCAGGTCGGCTTCGAGGCGGTCGGCGCGTCGGCCATCGACGGTGATCTGCGGCCGGCCGCTGGCGAGGAGGGGGGCGTCGCTCACGGGCAGTCTCCGCGGTGGCGCAGCTGGCGTTCGAGTTCTTCGGCCACCAGGGCGCGGACGAGGGCGCGCAGATCTTCGATGCGCACTTCGAAGGCGGTGTCGTCGGCCGGCGCGCTGCCGCCGCTGCCCCGTTCGGCGCTGTCGCCGGGCAGGGTTTCGATGGTGGTGGAGAGTTCGCCGATGGTGACGGGCATGGTCAGCAATCCGAGCAGCGCTGGCAGCCACAGCCGCCGCAGGTGCAGGTGGAGTTGGCGGCGCCGCTGGCGGACGCGGCGGGGGCGGGGAGGGTCTCCCAGCGGGGGCGGCGTTCGCCGGCGGCCAGCTCGACGGGGGCGCCGCCGGTGGCGAACAGCGGGCTGCCGGCGGGCGGGCTGCGGCGCAGGGCCAGCGGCGGGCTGCCGCGCACGGGCAGCGGGGCGTTTGGGCTTGAGTTGCTGGCGCCGGAGGCCGATCCGCCGCCGGTGGGCTTGGGCAGGGGGGGCACGGCGCCCGCGGCGCGCTGGTCGCTCACCACGGCGGCGAGCCCGGCGGCCTTGCTGCCGGGGGCCGGGCCGTCGGGCGCCCACGGGTTGGGGGTGACGCCGGCGGCGGCGAGGCCGGGCGAGGGTTTGGGGATGGCGAGGCCGCTCTTGCCCAGGTCGCCGGTGGCGCCGAGGGCGGCGGGGCCGAAGACGTCGATGGCGGTGGAGGCGTCGAGCGTGATGCCGGCGCCTACCGACAGGCCGATGTCGGCCGAGGCGCCCAGGCTGGCCGACAGCCCGACCTGGGCGGAGAGGCTCACGTCCAGATTCACGTCGAGGCTGGCCGACAGCGCGAAGCCGGCGGAGAGATCGAAGCCCAGCCCGCCGTTGGCACCGCCGCCCAGCAGGCTGCCGGCGCCGGCCGCGGCGGCCTGGCTGCGGGCGCCGCTGCTCGCCTGCTCCACGGCCTGGCGACGCTGGGCGGCGTCGCTGGCGTTCACTTCGTAGCGGAACTCCTGCTCGGTGAGGGTGAGCTGAACCTTGGAGCGCAGGGGCACGCCGCTGGGGGTGAAGTAGTCGAAGACCTCCTGGTGGGACGAGATGACGCCGTTGAAGAGCAGCGTGCCCCAGCGGAACTGGACCCGCCGGGGGGCCTGCTCGCGCCCGCTGCCGTAGGTTTGCACCAGATCGGCGATGGGCTTGGTGCGCACGCGCACGTCGAGCATCTCTTCGCCGCCGCCCCCCTCGTTGGTGTCGTCGTCGCGGGGGCGGGTGGAGTCGAAGTAGCACTCGAAGGACAGGGTGGCCTTGGACGAGCCGACGTTCTGCACCTGCTGGCGGCCGCGGCGGCCGCGGTCGCGCTGCTCGCCGGCGGAGACTTTGAGGGTGAGGGTCTCGGGGTTGAAGTCGAGGGGGATGGCGCGGTTCTCTTCGACGTTGCGACCGCCGGCGTCGAAGGGGACGAGCTTGGCACGGCGGAACTGGGCGGTGCTCATGGTACGGCCCTCCTGTCGCAGGCGGACGGTGGGCCGGCTTTGCACGGCCGGCCCGTTTCGCCGGCACGGCGCAGGGCGTCGTGACTCCCCGGCTCAACCCTCCCCAAGGGAGGAGTCGCGCGTCCTTCGGGCGGCTGGGCGGATGCGCTCATGACTGCTCCCGGCTCAGGCCTTCGTGGACGATGTGGAGTTCTTCGAGGGCCACTTCGCGGGCGGTGGCGGCATTCAGGTCAACACACTTGACCTTTGTGACGATGCCGTTCTCGAAACGCCACACGCCGGCGCCGGCGGCGGTGCTGTCGGCCTGCATCACCCGGATCGTGCCGGAGACGTAGGGCAGCGGAAAGGTGCCGTCGATGCAGCGCTGGACCCAGGCCCAGAAGGCGGGGTCGAGGGACAGGCCGCGCTTGAGCACCAGCGGCGGGTTGGTGGTCTTGCCGACGAGCTGGCGAGTGCCGCGGTTGTAGCCGCCTTCGCGGAAGGTGACCGGCTCGAGGGTGATCTCGAGGCCCTGGACTTCGGAGAAGGCGCCCTTGCGCCCGCCCAGCGCCAGGCCTTCGTCGCCGCCGAGGCCGGAGAGCTCGATCTGCACGGCGAAGTTGAAGTGGGTGAGCATGGCTTGGGCCGGCATCAGATCACCTCGATGCGGGGGGCGTCGGCGCCGCTGCGCACGAGGCGGAAGACGATGAATTCGGCCGGCACGGCGGGGGCGACGCCGACCTGCATGATCGCCCGGCCGGCGTCGAGATCGCCCTGGGTGTGGGTGCTGGCGTCGCAGCGGATGAAGTAGCTGTCGGTGTCGGTGCGGCCGGCCAGGGCGCCGGCGTTGAAGAGGGCCTTGAGGCGCCGGCGGGCGGTGCCGGCCATGGCGGACCACAGCACGGCGTCGTTCGGCTCGAAGGGCGCCCAGGCCAGATCGGCGGCGAGCTGGGCCTTGAGCCAGTCGATGAGGCGGCGCACCGGGATGTGGGTCCAGTCCCGGTCGGTGGCGGTGGTGCGGGCGCCCAGGAGCATCAGCCCGCGCTCGGTGCGGCGGATCTCGTCGATGCGCTCTTCGAACAGGAAGCCGGGGTCGGGCAGGCCGGCGTCGTCGGCCCGGGCGAAGGCGCCCTGCACCTTGCGGTTGGCGGGCGCGCCCCACACGCCGGTGTCGTTCTCGACTTGCGCGGCGATGCCGCAGGCGGCGCCAGCGGGCGGCACGGTGGCGGCGGTGCCGTCGGCGTCGACCCGCAGCCACGGGGTGTACAGCGCGGCGCGGGGGCTGGCGAGGGCGTGGCGCCATTGCACGATGTCGCCGGCGCGCAGGCCGGGGGGCAGGTCGAGCAGGGCGAGGCGGGCATCCAGCGCTTCGCAGTGCCGGATGAGGGCGAGCTGGCAGGCCTGCAGCTCGTCGGCGTCGAAGCCGAGCAGCGGGTAGTGCAGGGCGCTGGCGGTGGTGTCGGCCTTGCCGCGGCTGCACTGGGCGCCGAAGCACAACTCGTCGGGCAGGGCCGGCGGCAGGCTGAGGGCTTCGGGCGGGGTGGGGTGGAGCAGATCGGGCAGGGCGACCAGCGCGACGGGCTCGAAGGGGTGGGCCTGATCCCACACCGCGAGGGCGTCGAGGGCCGGCGGGCGGGCGTTGAAGGCCACGAAGCGGTGGTCGGAATCCTCGACGAGGTCGTCCAGCGCCATGGCGGTGCTCTCGAAGAAATGCTGGCGCCCGGTGCTGGCGGTGGCGTCGCGGCCATGGCGGGAGGCGGGCATCTCGGCGGCCGTGAGCAGGATGCCGGTGGGGGCGGCCAACAGGGCCTTGGTGGGCAACAGCCAGGCGTCGGCGAGCAGCGCGCTGGGGCGCAGGTAGTCGGAGCCCCAGGGCTCGTCGGCGTTGCCCCACAGGCGGTCGGGCTCGGCGGACGGGGCGTCGGGGTCGGGGGTGTCGGTGCGGGGCGGCAGCAGGGCTTCGCTGGCGGCGCGGCGGCCCAGCAGGCGGGGCAGGAAGCGCGGGTGGCTGGGGTGGAGGGCGGCGTCGTCCCAGGTTTCGACGCGCCTGCCGTCGAGGTATACGTCGAGCCGCAGGCTGAGTTCGACGGCGGCGGTGAGCAGCTCGGCGTCGAGGAAGGGCGCGGTGGGCGTGGGCACCAGAATGGGCTGGCGGGTGGCGTCGAGGGCGACCCGGAAGCAGCGGCTGCGCGGTGCGGCGCCAGGGCTGGTGGGGCGGCCGGTGAGGCGCAGGGTGGCGCCCACGGCGGGGCGGTCGGGCGGGATGCGAATGGCGTGGGTGACGGGATCGAAGCCCAGCGCCACCGGGCGCTGGATGAGCTGGGCGCGCACCTGCAGCCGGTTGCCCCAGCTACCCGGGTTGCGGGCGGCAAGGCGTGCCTGCCGCCGGGAACTGCCGCGCACGGCCTTGACGCCGGGGAGCAGCAGGCGCGCGGTGCGGACGTTGACGTGATCCACGCAGCGCACCGCCACGCAGCGCCGGCCGCCGTTGGCGAAGAACAGGCGCACCGCCAGGGGTAGCTGCAGGCCGGGCAGGGCGCGACCGAAGATCGCTTCGAACTGGCGGGCGTCGTCGATGACGACCGGCGTGTTCACCGGCCCCCGTTCGGCGAGCCCGATCAGGGCGGCGACATCCAGGCGCACCCTCGAGCGGGTGGCCACGGCGGGCCGTTCCTCGTAGATGCCGGGCGGCAGCCCGGGACGCCACAGGCTGCCCAGCAGCGCGACGGTCATGGAGTGGACCTCAGTTCAGCGCGTGTCGGATGGGCGGCTTATTCGAACTCCAGGTCTTCGCAGACCAGGGTGAGTTCTTCCATCGCCACGTCGGAGGCGCCCTTGGCGGCCAGCGTGGGGCCGGTCCATTTGGACGGGCGGGCGTTGATGAGCTTCCACTGGGCGACGGTGCTGCCCCGGTCTTCGCTCATCAGCTCGATGACGACGGTGGCGCGGGCGTCCATGTTGCCGCGGCGAACCTGATTGACCCAGTTCCACAGGTCGAGCGAGGCGATCATGCCGCGCTTGAGGGTGACGTCGCCGGCCTTGTACATCAGCGGCACCTTGCGGGGCCGGTTGAAGGCGTCGGTGCCCTCGCGGTAGTCGGCGTGGGTGATCTCGGTGGACAGCCCCGAGACATCGGAGAAGCCGCCGCGAAATTCGCCGCCGCTCGCGGGGTTGATGGTGACCTTGAAGTTGAACGGGCCGTAGGGGTCTTCACGCAGGGTGGCCATTGCCGGTCTCCTTTGAAACGTCGGTTATCGGTGCTCAGACGATGGATGCGTCGGCGGTCCATTGGCCGATGCGGAAGATCACGAACTCGGCCGGCTTGGTGGGCGCGACGCCGATCAGGCAGACGAGGCGGCCGTTGTCGAGATCCGACTGGCTCATGGTGCTGCGGTCGCAGCGCACGAAGTAGGCGTCTTCGGGGCGCGAGCCGAGCAGGGCGCCGGTGCGCCACACGTCGTACAGGAAGCCTTCGATGGTGAGCCGGATCTTGAGCCACAGCTCTTCGTTGTTGGGCTCGAACACCGCCCATTGGGTGGCGCGGTCGATGGAGTGTTCGAGGTAGATGAACAGCCGGCGCACGTTGATGTAGGTCCACTCGGGGTCGGAGCTGATGGTGCGGGCGCCCCACACGCGGTAGCCGCGGCCTTCGAAGAAGCGCAGGCAGTTGATGCCTTCGGGGTTGAGCACGTCCTGCTCGCCCTTGTTCACATTGCGCGAGAAGCGCAGCACGCCGCGGACGGTTTCGTTGGCCGGGGCCTTGTGCACGCCGCGCTCGATGTCGCTGCGGGCGTAGATGCCGGCCATCGCGCCTTCGGGCGAGTAAAGCACGGTTTCGCGGGCGCTGCCGGGGGTGCTGGCGACGAGCCAGGGGTAGTACATGGCGGCGTATTTGGAGTCGTGCTGGCCGCGCACCTGGCGGATGGTGGCCTGGTCGGCGTCCCGCGGGCCGGCGAGGATGGCGAAGCGGTAGCGCAGGTTTTCGCAGTGGCTGACGAGCGCGTCGCGCACGGCTTGGTCGATGGGCGAGGCGAGGGCGGCGGAGCCCGGCGCGGCGACGATGGCGATGTCTTCGATCTCGGCCAGCGCGGCGAGGCCGGTGGCGTCGTGGCCGCTGCCGCCCCCGGTGAAGGCGGCGGCGTCCGGGGCGATGCCGTCGCTGCCGCCGGAGAGGGTGAGCGGCGAGGCGGCGACGAGGCCGGTGAGCAGGTCGCGGGCGAAGGTGGTGCGCTGGGCGGCGACGCTGGGCAGGTCGACCATCGCGTCGAAGTAGATGCGCTGGCTGCGGTCGGCGGGCGGCTCGACGCCGGCGTCCGGATCTTCGTGGCGCAGCACGCGGCCGACGAACTGGTCGGAATCCGGGTGGGGCGACAGGCGCTGGATCTGCTCGCTGCGGCTGCCGGTGGAGCCGTCGAGGTTGGGGCCGACGGCGATGTCGAGGGTGATCTTTTGCACCGCGGCGAGGGCGGCGCCGTTGAGATCGAGCGTGCCGCCGGCGTTGGTGAGGAGCGGGCTGCCCGCGGCGTCGAAGCTGACGCTGTAGAGGTTGGCGCCGGTGACGGCGTTGGGGCCGGCGGCGGTGACGGTGCTCTCCTTGAGGGCGCCGGCCTCGACCACGTCGCCCAGGCGCAGGCCCATCACCCGGCGGCTGCCGGCGGCGCCGGTGAGCAGGTTGCCGCTGCGGGTGGCGGCGATCTTGACCACCACGTTGCCCGCCCGGCCGGGGAAGCGGGCGCGCAGGAAGCGGTCGGTGCCAAGCACCGAGATCGCGCTGCTGGCCGAGCGGCTGGCGGCCACCGAGCCGCCGCCGGTGGGCACGAAGATGCGCGACACGTACACCCGCTTGCCGCCGTTCTCGAAGAACAGCCTCACCGCGTGGGCGAGCTGGTTGGTGGTGGGCACGCCGCCCAGCAGCAGATCGTCGCCGTCGCCAAAGTGGCGCTGGAACTCCTCGAAGCCGGTGACGAGGGTGGGCAGGCCGGCGGTGGGGCCGAAGCGGGCCTGGCCGACGAAGCCGGCGGTGGAGGTCGCCACGCCCTCGATGGACTTGGCGCGGAAGCTGGTTTCTTCGACGTAAACTCCCGGGGCGAGGTATTCAGGCATTTCGAGCCTCCATCTTGGCTAGGGTGACAACTCGATATCCAGCCGGATCTTGGTGCCGACCGAAACCGAAGCGGGCGGATTCTGGTCGCCGACCTGCGGGTGCAGGGCGCCGCCAGCGTCGCGCAGTTGAAAGTTTCGCGGCAGGAACAGCGCATTCTGCGCGGCCGCGGTGAGTCCAAAAACGTTGGCCGGCTGACCGGCGAGAAAGCCTTTGGTGGCGAGCGCGGTGGCCAGCGCGGGGCGCGGGGCGAGCACCGTGAGCAGGCGGTCGAAGGCGCGCAGCGGGGGGGTGACGCTGCGGTCGATGACCTCGAAGGGCAGCACCAGCAGGTAGCTGCCGTCGGGGCCGCTGAGGGCGGTGATGCTGTCGGCGGCGCCGCTGCGCACGGTGGCGAGGCGGAGCAGCGCGCCGGGCACCGGGCGGCCGGCGTCCTTGAGCACGCCCCACAGGGCGCTGGTGCCGGGGGGCAGGGGCAGGGTGGGCGCCGGGCGCAGGGCGAGCTGGGGGTAGGCCGGGGTGGGCGCGGCGGGGGGCGTCTCGCCGGCTTCGAGGGCGGCCTTGAGATCGGCCCGGTCGGGCACCGTGGCGACGATGGCCTGGGGCTGGTAGCGGCCGGTGGGGTCGTCGATCTCGATGCGGGCTTCGCCCGGCGGGAGGTTCAGGAAGCCGTAGAGGCCGGTGGTCTCGTGCCAGAGGGGGCGCTCGGGGTGGCCGGCGACGCGTACCCGCAGGCCCGGGATGGGGGTGAGGCCGGGGTCGGCGTTGTCGGTGAGGTAGCGCAGCGCCTTCACGGCCAGCACGCCGACGGCGGCGATCCGATCGGGCGAGTGGCGGGCGGCCCAGGCGAGGGGCGTGTCGGCGGCGGCGAGCATCAGGGCACCTGGGGCGTGAAGACCAGGGTGCGCGAATCGGCGATGGCCGGGTCGGGCCGCTCGCGGGCGGCGAGCCGGGCGGTGCGCACGACGTAGGGCACCGAGAGCTGGTAGGGGGGCTCGAGGCTGTCCCACAGGCGCAGCATGTCTTCGGTGCTGAGGTGGTTGATGGCAACCCGCAGGCTGTCTTCGGGCTCCCAGGGGTAGGTGTGGTCGAGGAGCGGGCCGCTGACCAGCGCGTGGCGGTCGAGGATGTCCATGCAGCGGGCCAGCATCACCTGTTCGCCTTCGGCGTTGCGCTGCCCCCACACGGTGAGGAGGTAGTGCAGCTCGAGCCCCAGGGCCTGGCGGCGGGGGGCGTTGGGGGCGAGGCGGGGGAGATCGATGTTGCGCCGGGATTCATCCACCTCGACGCGGTAGAGGAACAGGGCGACCTTGTTGGTGATGGTGCCGGTGAAGTTGCGGGTGGAGAAGAGCTGGACGTCGTAGCCATCCAGCCCGCCGGTGGCGACCAGCTGGTCTTCGATCAGGCGTCGAAGGGTGGCACTTGTTCCAGCTATAAACATTTCATCGCCTTCCCGGGTGGGGTGCTTGATGCAAGTTTGTGGGCGTGGTGACGTTACCGATACGTCTGCTTCCGTCTATGCAATCTACACCAATCCGATGAAACGTAAACCCTCTGGGGCGGGATGAAACAGCTTGGCAACATGTCGACGCCCCGCGGCAGGAGGAGACTGCCGCGAAGGGCGCCGGGCATGGGGAAACCCGCCGCGGGCATGCGGGGACGATGAGCGGAAAACGCTACCCGGCAGGGCGCTGCCAGTGCAGTGAAGCACATGCAAATTGGCAAATCAAGGCGCGGCCGGGCGGGCCGACGAACGGCGGGGCGGGGGGCGGATCAGCCGGGCTGGCGGAGCTTCTTTTCGGCCCACAGGGCGCGGGCGAAGGCTTTCCAGGCGTCGCCGCCGTGGCTCTCGAAGCCGGCGGTGGCGGCGCTTTCCTGCATGGTGCGCAGCATCAGCCCGGCCAGGCCGAACAGCTCGATCTTGGCCAGCCGGGCGTAATCGGGGTGTTGCTCGTCGAAGGATTTCTCCCGTTCGTCGGCGCCGGCGAAATCCAGCGCTTCACGGGCCAAGGCGCGGACGTGTTCCTCGTCGTGCCAGTCGATGCCCAGGGCGACGCCCTTGCGTTCGATCTCGAGTTCGATGTCGTGGGTGTCCTGGGCGTAGTTTTCAAATCCGGCCATGGGGGCTCCTTGGTGAAATATGGGGTGGGACACGGCGCGGGGGCGCCGCGTTCCGGGATTGTGCAATCCGATGTTTCAGGCGAGGGTGCCGTTGCGGTAGTCGGCGAGGGCTTGCTCGATCTCTTCGCGGGTGTTCATCACGAAGGGGCCGTACTGCACTACCGGCTCGCCCAGGGGGCGGGCGGCGAGGAGCAGGAAGCCGGCGCCTTCGGGCCCGGCGGCGACCGCGATGCGCTCGCCCGCCGACAGCACGCCGGCCTGACGCGCGGCGAGGGGCCGGGCGTCGTCGCCCACCAGCAGGCTGCCGGCGTAGGGGTAGAGGAAGGCGGTGTGGCCGTCGTCGACCGTCTGCGCGAAGCCCTGGCCGGCGGCGAGACGCACGTCGAGGAACAGGGGGGCGGTGGAGAGGCCCTGGATCGGCCCGGGCACCGGGGCGGCGCCGGCGCCGTCGAGGGTGCCGGCGATCACCTTGACGCTGCCGCCGGGGATCGCCACCTCGGGGATCGCTTCGGGCTGGATGTCGCGGTAGGCGGCGGGCTTCATCTTTTCGGCGGCGGGCAGGTTGATCCAGAACTGGAAGCCGTGGAGGCGGCCGCTGTCCTGGAGGGGCATCTCGGAGTGGACGATGCCGCGCCCGGCGGACATCCACTGGGCGCCGCCGCCGCGCAGGTGGCCGGTGTGGCCCAGGTGGTCGCGGTGCTCGAAGGCGCCGGCGAGCATGTAGGTGACGGTCTCGAAGCCCCGGTGGGGGTGGGGCGGGAAGCCGGCGATGTAGTCGTCGGGGTTGTCGGAGGCGAACTCGTCGAGCATTAGGAAGGGGTCGAGGCGCTGGCTGTGGCCGAGGCTGCGGCGCAGCTTGACGCCGGCGCCGTCGGACACCGGGACGGAGGGGACGATGGTCTGCAGGCGGCGGGTGCTCATGGTGGGGCTCCTGGTGGGGTGGGCGCGTGCCCGTGGCGATGAGTGTATTAAACGATTTGACGCGAAGATAAAAAAGGAGAAGATTTGGTTTAAATCTATCGGATGATTCGATCATGACCCTTGCCCCCGCCCCTTACCTGAGCCTTGACCAGTGGCGCGCCCTCATCGCGGTGGTGGATGCGGGGGGCTACGCCCAGGCGGCCGAGGCGCTCCACAAGAGCCAGTCGTCGATCAGCTACGCGGTGCACAAGATCGAGTCGGTGCTGGGGGTGAGGGCTTTCGAGATCCACGGGCGCAAGGCGGTGCTCACCCCCACCGGCCACATGTTGTACCGCCGGGCGCTGGCGCTGGTGGCCGAGGCGGGGGATCTGGAGCAGGCGGCGCGCAAGCTGTCGGCGGGCTGGGAGGCGGAGATCGGGCTGGCGGTGGAGGTGTTGTTTCCGCCGGATCTGCTGATCGAGGCGCTGGGGCGCTTCGGGGCGGAGGCGCCGCGGACGCGGGTGGAGGTGATCGAGTCGGTGCTGGGCGGCACGGCCGAGGCCTTGCTGGGCGGTCAGGCCGATCTGGCGGTGACGCCGCAGATCCCGCCGGGCTTCCTGGGCACGCCGTTGATCGACGTGCCGCTGCTGGCGGTGGCGGCGCCGGATCATCCGCTCCACCGGGCTGGGCGCGAGCTGGGCGAGCAGGACTTGCGGCCGTGGCGGCATCTGCCGGTGCGGGCCACCGGCTCGGTGCGGGATCGTCGCACCACCACCGTCGAAGTGGAGCAGCGCTGGACTTTCGGCAGCATGGCCATGTCGGTGGCGGCGGCCTGCGCCGGGCACGGGTTTGCGTGGTATCCCGAGGCGCACATCTTCCGGGAGCTGGCGGAGGGCCGGCTCAAGCCGCTGCCCCTGGGCGGGGCCGAGCTGCGGCGGGTGCCGCTGTATCTGGTGATCGCCGACCCGGATTGCGCCGGGCCCGGCGTGCGCTGTCTGGCGGAGATGCTGCAGGCGGCGGTGGCGGGGGTGTCGGGCTGAACTCAGGCGCGGGCGGGCAGGGCGGCGCTGATCCGCGCCAGCAGGGCGCAGCCCAGCCAGTAGATGGCGGCCAGGAAGAGCCAGGCTTCAAGGTAGAACGGCCGCCATTCGCCATCCCCGGCGAGGGCGAGGCCCAGCGAGCCGGTGAGTTCGTAGAGGCTGACCACGGTGACCAGGGACGTATCCTTGAACAGGGCGATGGCGCTGTTGGCGAGCGACGGCGCGGTGGCCCGCAGCACTTGCGGCAGCACGACCCAGCGCTCGGTCTGCCACGGCGACAGGCCCAGCGCGGCGGCGGCGTCCCGCTGGCCGGGGCGGATCGCCTGCAGCCCGCCGCGGACGATCTCCGACAGGTAGGCCGCGGCGAACAGCACGATGGCGATGAGCACCCGCCACAGCATGTCGAGGGCCACGCCGTCCGGGAAGAACAGGGGCAGCAGGAAGGAGGCCACAAACAGCGCGGCGACGAGGGGAATCCCCCGCGCCAGCTCGACGTAGGCGGTAAGCAGGGCGCGCAGCGCCGGCAGGCGGGCGCGTCGGCCGTAGGCCACGGCGATGCCCAGGGGGAGCGCGCCGGTCATGCCGCCGGCGGTGAGGAGCAGGGTGAGGGGCAGGCCGCCCCAGAGTTCGGTGGGCACCGGGGCGAGGCCGGCGACGCCGCCGCCCAGGATGGGTACTGCCAGCACGGGCGGCAGCGCCAGGGCGGGCAGCGCCGCGCGCCCGCCGATGCGGCCGAAGGCCACGGCGAGCCAGCCGGCGAGGATCAGCCCGGCGGCGGCGACGGGCCGCCAGCTTTCGTCGCCCGGGTAGCGGCCGAGCAGGATGAAGCGGGCCTTCTCCGCCACCACGCCCCAGCAGGCGCCCGCGTGGTCGAGGGCGGTGCAGGCGGCGGCGTCCGGGGCGAACTGGGCGTTGAGCACCGCCCAGCGGACGAGCGGCGGCAGCCCGACGACGGCGACCGCCGCCAGCAGCAGGGTGAGCGCGGTGCCGAGGCGGTCGCCGAACAGCCGGCGGCGCAGCGCGGCGGGATCGGGCAGCCCCATCACGCCACGCCGCCCCGCAGGCTGCGCCGTTCGAGCCGGTGGCTGAGGGCCGCGCCGGCCAGCGACAGGAGCAGGTACACCGCGATCACGATGGCGAGGCATTCGATGGCGCGGCCGGTCTGGTTGAGGCTGGTGCCGGCCACCGAGACCAGATCGGGGTAGCCGATGGCCACCGCCAGCGAGGCGTTCTTGGAGAGGTTGAGGAGCTGGCTGGTGACCGGCGGCAGCGCGGCGCGCCAGGCCTGGGGCAGCAGCACGAGGCGGAAGGCCTGCCGGGGCGTCATGCCCATCGCCAGAGCGGCGAGGCGCTGGCCGGGGGGCAGGGCCTCGACCGCCGCGCGCAGGATCTCGGCGATGTAGGCGGCGGTGTAGGCGGTGAGCCCCACCAGCATCGCCAGGTATTCGGGCGTGAGGCGGGCGCCGCCTTCGATGCCGAAGCCGGCGGGCTCCGGGATCTCGAAGCCGCCCTCGCCCCACCAGGGCAGGGCCAGCCCGGACTTGCTGAGGAACACGCCGGGGGCGAGGCGCAGGGCGGCGTCGGAGGCGGGCAGCAGGTCGGTGAGGATGAAGTACCAGCCGAGCAGCTGGAGCAGCAGGGGCACGTTGCGGAAGGCGGCCACGAAGGCGCCGGCGAGGCCGCGCAGCGGCGGGTGATCGGCCAGCCGCCCGAAGCCCACCAGCACGCCCAGCCCCAGGGCCAGCGCCGCGCCGGGGAGGGCCAGACGCAGGGTGTTGGCGAGGCCGGCGACGAAGGCGCGCAGGGTGGAGTCGCCGGCGTCCAGCGGAATCGCGCTCTCGCCCAGGGTGAAGCCGGCGGGTTCGAGCAGGAAGTCGAAGCCGCTGCGGATGCCGCGCTGGGCGAGACGGTCGGCAGCGGTGCTGGCCAGCAGCGCGAGCAGGCCGGCGACGGCGAGGACGATCAGCGCCTGGGCGGCGATGCGGGCACCGGGGGTGTTGCGCATGGGGTGGCGGTGCCCGGGTCAGCGCAGGGGCAGGCCGTACATCAGCCCGCCTTTGGTCCACTGGGCGTTGAGGCCGCGGGGCAGCTTGAGGGGCGAGCCGGCGCCCAGGTTGCGCTCGAAGAGTTCGCCATAGTTGCCGCCGGCCTTGACGGCCCGGGCGGCCCATTCCCGGTCGAGGCCGAGGCTCTTGCCCAGGTCTTCGCCCACCCCCAGGAAGCGCTGGATGGCCGGGTCGGGCGAGGCCTTGAGGGCGTCCACCTTTGCCTGGGCGATGCCCAGCTCTTCGGCTTCAATCAGCGCATTGACCACCCACTTGACGATGGCGAACCACTCGTCGTCGCCGCGGCGCACGGCCGGGCCGAGGGGCTCCTTGGAGATGATCTCGGGCAGCACCAGGTAGTCGTCGGGGTTGGGGGCCTCCTTGGTGCGGATGAAGGCGAGCGCCGAGGCGTCGGTGGTGTAGGCCTGGCAGCGGCCGCTGAAGAAGGCCTTGATGGAGGGCTCGAACTTGTCGAACACGACCGGCTTGACCTTGATGCCCTGGGCGCGGAACCAGTCGGCAAGGTTGCGTTCGGTGGTGGTGCCGGACTGCACGCAGATCTCGGCGTTCTTCAGTTGCCTTGCGCTGGCGACCCTGGATTTCTTCGCCACCAGGAAGCCCTGGCCGTCGTAGTAGGTGACGGCGGCGAAGTGCAGGCCCAGGCCGGCGTCGCGGGTCAGGCTCCAGGTGGTGTTGCGGGAGAGGAGGTCCACCTCGCCCGACTGGAGGGCGGTGAAACGCTGCTGGGCGGTGAGGGGCACCCAGCGCACCTTGGCGGGGTCGCCCAGCACGGCGGCGGCGATGGCGCGGCACACGTCCACGTCCAGCCCGCGCCACTGGCCCTGGCTGTCGGCGGCGGAGAAGCCGATCACGCCGGTGCTCACGCCGCAGGCGAGCTGGCCGCGGGCCTTGATGGCGTCGAGGGTCTTGCCGGCGTGGGCCGGTGTGGCGAGGCTGACGAGGAGCGCGGCGGCGGCCGCGGCGAGGGGGTGGAGTGCGAACATGGCGGGAGACGCGGAAGGGCCGGAGCCCCGTAGCTTACGGGCGCGGGGGCGGCGGTGCCAAGCGGCCCGAGCCGGCGGGGATCAGCGCGGGAAGTACATCTTGGCCTGGTCGAGCTTGTACGACCAGGGCAGGTCGGCGTTCTTCCAGCCGTTCACGATGCGCTGGCCGGCCTTGGGGCCATCCTTCGCGGCGTCGCCCTCGAAGCCCTCCACCACGCTGTAGACGCGGGTGTAGCCGGCGTTGGCGAGGAGGTCGGCGGCGCGGGCGCTGCGGTCGCCGGAGCGGCAGATGAGGATCACCGGGTCGGTCTTGGCGAGGCCCTTCTCCTTGAGGCGGCGCTCGGCCTCGGCGGTGAAGTCGCTGTTGGCCATGAGCTGGTACATGTGGCGCCGCTCGTCCCAGTCGGTCATCAGCTCCTGGTGTTCGACGTAGGGCACCAGGGCGTCGGCGTCGCTGGGCATGCCCACGTACATGGCTTCGGCCCGGGTGCGCACGTCCAGGAACAGGACGCGGGCGGGGGAGCGGGCGTACATCTCGTGGGCTTCGCGGGCGGTGAGGTAGAGCTGGAGCCGGCTGCGCTTGATCTCCGGCACGCCGGCCGGGTCTACCTGGGCGAAGCCGGGCAGCGGCAGCACGATGGCAAACAGCGCGATCGTCGCGCCGGCGGCAAAATGTTTCATACTTCCTCCCTGGGTTTCATCCGATCGACCTCCGGGGAGGCAGACCATGACTGCAATGCGATTCCTGACGCTGACGGCCGGCCTTGCGGTGGCCGCGGGTGCCTGGGCCGGCAATCCGGCCGCGGGCGAAAAACTGGTGACCGACAAGAACTGTGCGGCCTGCCATCAACGCCTGATCGGCGGCGATGGCTCGAAGCTCTACCTGCGCGGCGACCGCAAGGTGAAGACCTTGCCGCAGCTGCACGCCCAGGTGAGCTTCTGCAGCACCCAGCTGAAGACCGGCTGGTTCCCCGAGGACGAGGAGGATGTGGTTGCCTGGCTCAACCACCGCTATTACCAGTTCAAGTAGCCGGCTCGGGGGGGCGCGGCGGCGTCAGTGGCCTGCCGCGGCATCGAGCCCCTGCAGCACGCGCTTCTCCAGGTAGCCGCCGTAGAGCCCCACGCTGTCGCCGCCCAGCAGGGCCTCGGCGCGGGCCTGGCCGTTCCGGTCGAGGAACAGCACCGTGGGGGCGAACTTCACGCCGTAGCGGCGGGCCACGTCGCTGTGGCGGGCCGGCCGGCCGTCGAAGTCGGTGAGGCTGCGGGGGCTGCCGATGGACACCTCGCGGATGCGCACCCGCTCGCGAAAGCGCGGGTCGTCGGGCAAGGCCGGCAGGTAGGCGTCGCGGATCGCCACGCAGTAGGGGCAGTCGGGCAGGCTGAAGAGGACGACGTAGAGCACGTCGGGCCGGGCGGCGGGTTCGTGCAGGCGGGATTCCAGCGGGCCCTTGGCGAAGGCGGGCGGGCCGGCCAGGGCGAGGCCGGCGGCGAGGATCGGGGCAAGCAGGCCGGCGCGCATGGGATCAGCGGGCGAGGGATTCGCGCTCGAGGGTGAGGTAGGTGCCGTAGGCATTGATGCGGTTGGCGGCCTCGAAGGCGGGAAGACCGGCAAAGCGCCGCCAGTCGGTGCGGGCGTAGGCTTCGTCGAAGGGGACCATCTCTTCCACAGCGCGGCCCATCTGCTCGCGCAGGTAGATGAGGTAGTCGCGGGTGAGGGTGAGGTCGGCGGCGGCGTCGGTGGAGTGGCGGCCGTGGCCGGTGATGAGGATCTTCGGCTTGAGGGCGGTGAGCTGGTCGATGGCGACGAGCCAGCGGCGGCTGTCGGCGCTGCCCACGAAGGGAATCCGCCCGGCGAAGAGGATGTCGCCGCAGAACACCACGCCGTCTTCCTCGACGCTGACCATCAGGTCTTCGGACGAGTGGGCCGGGCCGAGGAAGCTGACCCGGAAGTGCAGCCCGCCTTCCTCGAAGCGGGTGTCGCCGTCGAGCCAGCGGTCGGCCTCGACGAGGCGGGTGTGGTCGTCCACCCACGGGAAGAGATCCTGCCGCCGCTGGGCGAGGCGGGCGGCGGCCTCGCCGCTGGTGAAGTAGTCGCGCCCGGCCCGGTGGGCCCACACCTGGGCGCCGGCGGCCTTGAAGGCGGGCAGGCCGTAGAAGTGGTCGGCGTGGAAGTGGGTGAGGATCACCCGGCGGATGGGCTTGTCGCTGATCTTGCGGATGGCGGCGACCAGCGCCTCGCCCAGGGGCGGGGTGCCGAGGGCGTCGATCACCACCACGCTGTCGCGAGTCACCACGAAGCCGGCGTTGCTGTTGAAGCCCTGGTTGGCACCGGAGGCCATGCCCGAATCGCCCAGCACGTACCAGGCGTGTTCGGAGACGCGGATGGGCTTGAGTTCGGCTGCCGCGGCCAGCCCGGCCAGCAGCGGAACAAGGATGGCGACGATGAGCCGCAGCCAGGCGGGGAGGGATGCGTTGGCGCGGTTCATCGTCGTCTCCTTGTTCGGGCGGGTGGGGGCGGTCAGGCCATGCCGGGGTTGCCGGCCATGCCCTTGAGGGTGGGCAGGTTGAGGGGCCGGGCGCGGATCACCTTCTGGCCCTTGAGGTAGCGGGCGACCAGATCCCACACCGCCTCGCCGCCGGCGTTCTTGGCGTCTTCCGACACCGGCGCCCAGCCAGCCACCTTGTAGGTCTTGCCGGCGTCGATGGGCTTGCCGGCGAGGCGCATGTCGGTGATGCGCCTGCCCATCGCGGCGTTGGGGTCGCAGGCGTACTGCAGGCCGCCCACGCGCACCATGTCGCCGCCCTGCTGGTAGTACGGGTCGGGGTTGAAGAGGTTGTCGCAGACGTCTTCGAGCACGGTCTTGATCTGCTCGCCGGTCATCGTCGTGACGGTGGTCCACGGGTAGGTGATGGCGGTCTGGTCGAGGAGGTGCTCCATCCGGATGGTGTCGCCGGGCAGCAGGCTGGTGCCCCAGCGGAAGCCGGGCGAGAAGGCGATCTCGGCGTTCTTCTCGGCGAGCAGGGCGTCGAGGATGAGCTGGTCCCACGCGCCGTTGAAGTTGCCGCGGCGATACAGCAGGCCCTCGCTCACCGCGAGCTTTTCGGCGAGCTTGCCCTCGTAGGGCGCGCGCATCTTTTTGATGAGGGCGTCCATCGTGGGGTCGGCGGGGATCAGGTTGGCGAACACCGGCAGCAGCTTGTAGCGGAAGTCGACCACCTTGCCGGCCTTCACGTCGAGATCCAGCACGCCCAGATACTTGCCGTTGGAGCCGGCGTTGGTGACCAGCGTCTGGCCGCCTGCGTTCTTGACGATCACCGGGGCGGGCACGCCGTCGTGGGTGTGGCCGCCGAGGATGGCATCGACACCGCGCACGCGGCTCGCCATCTTCAGATCCACGTCCATGCCGTTGTGGGACAGCACGACGACCACCTGGGCGCCAGCGGCGCGGGCTTCGTCCACCACTTTTTGCAGGTTGTCGTCCTGGATGCCGTAGCTCCAGTTGGGCACCTGCCAGCGCGGGTTGGCGATGGGCGTGTAGGGGAAGGCCTGGCCGACGATGGCCACCGGCACGCCGTTGATGTTGCGGATCACGTAGGGCTTGAACACCGGGTCGCCGAAGTCGGCGGTCTTGATGTTCTGGGCAACGATATCCACCTTGCCGGCGAAATCCTTCTCCTCGATCTCCTTCACGCGGGCTTCGCCATAGGTGGCTTCCCAGTGGAGCGTCATCACATCGACGCCCAGCGCCTTGCAGGCATCCACCATGTCCTGGGCGTTGGTCCACAGGCTGAGGCCGGAGCCCTGCCAGGTGTCGCCGCCGTCCAGCAGCAGCGCGCCGGGGCGGCTGGCCTTGAGCTGCTTGACGAGAGTGGCGAGGTGGGCGAAGCCGCCGACCTTGCCATACGTCTTGGCGGCCTTCACGAAATCGAGATACGTGCAGGCGTGGGCCTCCGGCGTGCCGGGGCGGATGCCGAAGTGGCGCAGCAGGTTTTCACCGACGAGGTGCGGCACCTGACCGGCCATCGGGCCGATGCCCAGGTTCACGTCCGGCTCGCGGAAGTGGATGGGCAGGAGCTGCGCGTGGCAGTCGGTCATGTGGAGCAGGCTCACCGAGCCGAAGCGCGGCAGGTCGTACATCCGTCCGGCGGCCTTGGCGGCTTCGGCCGGGTTGCTGTGCAGCGCGAGGCCGCCGGCCGCGGCGACGGCCAGCACCTGGAGGAAATCCCGACGGTTCATGGACATGCGGTGGACTCCGTTCTCAATCTTTGTTCACGGGCGATTCGGGATCGACCAGGAAGGCGACGATGTGGGTGATCTGCTCGGGCGTCAGCCAGCTGTGCAGCCCGAAGCGCGGCATGTTGGTGCACGCGGTGAAGGCGTTGGAGTTGTAGATCTTGTTGTAGGCGTATTTGACGATCTCGTCGCCGGTGCCGCGCAGCTTGCCGAAGTGCTGGAGGCTGGGGCCGATGGTGCCGTAGGCGACTTCCTTCTGCGCCAGCTGGTGGCAGGCGTAGCAGTTGCCGCCGCGCACCCGGCCGGGCGGGTCGGGCTGGATGAAGCCGATGTGGCCGCCGGTGCCCACCGCGGCGAGCTTCTCGCCCTCGCGCCAGTCGCCGATCAGCTTGCCGTCCACCGGATAGCGGATGGTGGCCTGCTGGGCTTTCTCGATCTGGGCGCGCACCTTGGGGGGCGGGTTGTCCTTGTACTGGCTGCACAGGCGCATGGCCTCGTCCTGGTCGAGGCGGGTCATCCAGTATTTGGCGTTGTCGGGGCGGAAGCCGCTCCGGAAGATCTGCTCGGCCTGGGCCGCGATCGGGTCGGCAGCCGGGGCGCCCACGCTGGCAAGGGCGAGGAGGGCGGCGATGAAGGTGGTTTTCATGGTCGTCTCCGGGGGTCAGCGCTTGATGCCGGGGGTCTGCATCACGGTGCCGCTGGCGGTCTTCTGAAGGAAGACTTCCAGGGCGACGATGGAGTCGGCGAGGTAGCTGGGCTCGGGCCAGCGGGCCTGGCGCATGCAGTCGATGAGGCGGCGCTGCATGGTCCACACCGCGCCTTGCGAGACGCGGTACGAGGGCCAGTTGCCCATGGCGGTGCCGGCGCCCGCCCGGGTGGTGAGGTTGCCCAACTCCTGCAGGCGGATGCGCTTGCCTTCCTGGCCGTGGCAGATGGCGCAGGAGAAATCCTGCGGGCCGCTGCGGCGGTAGAAGATGTGCTCGCCCACCTTGGCCATGCGGGCCTCCTCGGGGTGACGGGCGGGGACGTCGATCTTGAAGCCGTTGGACTTGCCGCCGATGTAGGTGACCAGCGCCTCGATGTCGGAATCCTGGCCGGGCCTGGAGTACCAGCGCTTGGTGGCCTCGGCTTCGGTGAAGCCCTGCAGGCTCACCATGCAGTGGACGAGGCGGGATTCGGCGTCCATCACCTTCTTGGTGTCGGCAAAGTAGCGCGGCAGCTGGGCGTAGGCGCCGTCGAGCTTGCCGGGGCCCAGGCCCATGTCGCATTGCTCGAGGCTGGCGTTCCTGGGGCCGCGGGGTTTCTTCCAGAGCACCTCGCCCTTGGCTTCGAGGAGTTCGGCGGGGTTGCCGTCGGCGAGCATCTCCCGGTAGCGGGCGATCTCGTCCATCGTGCCGCCTTGCCCGAAGGCCGGGCCGGCGAGGGCGATGGCGGCGGTGGCCAGCGCGGTGCGCAGGTTGGGCTGCATGTGTCTTCCTCCTTCTGGTGGGGGGGGCGTGCCGCCTTGGGGCGGTCTGGGGGTCGGCTTGAGGGGGGCGCCGCCGGCGTATCGGCCGGCAGCGCCGGGCATCAGGCGATCTGCACTTCGTCGGTGCGCTTGTCGCCCTTGCTGTCCACCCAACTCACGGTGAGCTTGTCGCCCTTGGCGCCGCCCTTGAACTTGAAGGCGAGGTAGGGGTTCTTCGAGATCGCCGTGCCGAACTGGCCGGCCAGCACCTGGCGGCCGTTGTGCTCGGCGGTGATTTCGGTGATGAAATGGGCCGGGACGAGGTTGCCGGACGAATCCTTGCGCTGCCCGGTTTCCATCTCGTGGCTCATCAGCACCTTGACTTCGGTGATGCCATCCTTCGCGCTCGCGCGAATCTTCATCGGATCTGCCATTTCGATTCCTTTCTTTAATGAAGGGCGCAGGGCTCAGCCGCCGCAGCCGCCGAGGGTGACCTTGATTTCCTTCTTCGCGATGAAGAACTTGCCGCCGGCCTTGACGAGGGCGTACACGTCGGAGGTCTGGCCCATCTTCACGCGGGTCTGCACCGAAGGCTCGGTGCCGGCGGGCAGGGTGAAGCTGGCGGCCAGCGGGTTGGGGTTCTTCTCGACGAGGATGGCGATGGCCTCGACACCGGCCAGCGTCGACACCACGCCCACCGGCACCACGGCGCCGTTTTCGGCGATGTCCGGCGCGGTGAGCTGCACGTCGGCAGAATTGGCCGGGGCGGTGGCGCCCAGGGCCTTGAGGGTCTCGTCGATGGTCTTGGCGTCGAAGGCGGGCTTGTTCCACTCGGCGCGGGCTTCGCCCGGGGTGATCAGGCCGGCGGCGGCCAGCAGGCCGAACAGGCCGAGCCCGCCGCCTGCCTTGAGGATTTCACGGCGTTGGTTGTTCATGGGTCTCTCTCCTTGATTGATCCTGGGTTACTGCGCCTTGGCGCCAGACAAAATCCACTTCACGAGCCGGCGCACGTCGTCGTCCTTGAGCTGACCCTGGGGTGGCATGGGGATCGACCCCCAAACGCCTTGCCCGCCGGCCTTGATCTTGGCGGCGAGCCTGCCTTCGGCGTCGGCCTGGCCCTTGTAGCGGGCGGCGACCTCGTTGTAGCCGGGGCCGACGATCTTGTTCGCCACGCCGTGGCAGGCCATGCAGCCGTTGTCGGTGGCGAGCTTTGTGGTGGCGGCGTTGTCGCTCTGCGGGGCGGGCTTGACCTCGGCGGGCGCCTTGCCCGACGTATCCTTGCCGCGCACCGGGCCCACCGGGCGGTTCTGCTCGGCCAGGTTGCCGTGGGCGGTCTCGGCATACACCGGCAGCAGCGAGCCCACCTTCACCTCGGTCTTGCAGTTGCTCATGCAGGCGCTGTTCTTCACGTCGGGCTTGCCGCCGTTGCCGATGCCGCCCTTGCTGGCCGCCGCGCCGGGCCACATGCCGTGGTCGGTGCTCATGCCGTTGCGGTTGGGCATGCGGGCCTGCACCTCGGCGATGTTCTTGTCCGAGAGCACGAAGTCGCTGGGCACCACTTCGGCCAGGTTGAGCAGGTAGGCCACCAGCCCGTACACCTCGTCGTTGCTGAGGGACTTGGGCGCGGTGAGGGGCATCGCCCGGTTGATGTAGTCGAACAGGGTGGAGACGGTGGCCACCTTCATGATGGCGCTGCGCTGGGGGGCGTCACCCTTGGCGAGGGAGGCTACCCGGCCGGTCTTCACGTCGTCCTTGGTGGTGCCGCCGATCAGCGGGGTGTGCACCTCGTTGGATTCGCCGAAGCTACCGTGGCAGGACGCGCACTTGGCCTCCCAGGTTTCCATGCCCTGATCCACGCTGCCGCTGCCAGGGCGCAGGCCCTTGAAGTCGGGGCGCACGTCGATGTCCCAGGCGTGGATCTCGGCCGGTTTGGCGGCCCGGCCCACACCGGCAAACTTGCCGTCGGCCAGCACGCCGGTGGCGCAGGCGGCCAGGGCGATGGCGACGAGAGTCTTAGAGAACCTGGACATTGCTCACCTCCCCGCTCTCGACTACCTTCCAGGATTGGATGGCGTTGTTGTGGTAGATCGATTTGGTGCCCCGCACCGCGCGCAGCTGGCCGTACGACGGCTGGACGTAGCCGGTCTCGTCCACCGCGCGGGATTGCAGGATGGCGGGCTTGCCGTCCCACACCCAGTCGATGTTGAAACGGGTCAGGCACTTGGAATTGACCGGCCCTTCGATGCGTGCCCGGCGCCAGTTGATGCCGCCGTCGGTGGATACGTCAACCTGCTTGACCTTTCCGCGCCCCGACCACGCCAGCCCCGAGATGTTGTAGAAGCCTTTGTCCAGCAGGATCTGCCCGCCGGACGGGGTGGTGATGACCGACTTGCACTCCTGGGTGGAGGTGTACTGGCGGTGCCGGCCGTCGGGCATCAGGTCGATGTAGTGGATCGCCTCGTCCTTGGTGGCCCAGGGTTTGTCGCCCACTTCGATGCGGCGCAGCCACTTCACCCAGCTCACGCCCTGCACGCCGGGCACCACGAGGCGCAGCGGGTAGCCGTTTTCGGGGCGCAGCATCTCGCCGTTCTGGCCGTAGGCGACGAGCACCTCGTCGGACTGCACGAGTTCGATGGGGATGGTGCGGGTCATCGACGAGCCGTCGGCCCCTTCGGCCAGCACGTACTTCGCCTTCTTCCAGTCGATGCCGCAGTCTTCGAGGATCAGTCGCAGGGGCACGCCGGTGAATTCGGAGCAGCTGAGCATGCCGTGGCTGTACTGCACCGTGGGCACCGCCACGTTGCCCCACTCCATGCCGGTGTTGGCGCCGCACTCGATGAAGTGCATCCGCGACACGGGTGGCAGGCGCAGGATGTCGTCGACGGTGTAGACCTTGGGCTGCTTCACGAAGCCCTCGTCGGTGCCGTGCACCATCAGGCGGTGTTTCGACGGATCGATGTCGCTCCAGCCCTGGTGGTGGCGCTCGAAGTGCAGGCCCGACGGGGTGATGATGCCGAACAGGCCCTGCAGCGGCGTGAACGCCACCGACACCTGCGACATGCGGGTGAGCCCGGGCGATTCGCGGCGTTGCAGGCCCTTCTCGTACTGCGACGGCAGGCCATAGGGGCGCGCGGCGACGGGCTGGCCGAGGCTGGTGGTCCAGGGCGGCAGGTTGAGGATGTCGGGGTCGCCGTCGGCGGCGCGGGCGATGGCCGGGGCGGTCATGGCCGCGGAGGCGGTGAGGAAGGCTTTGCGCAGGAAGTCGCGGCGCCCGTCCTTGACCTCGGCGATGTCCGCTTCGGTCAGGAAGTGCTCGGGCGCGGGACGGACCCGCCCGCGCTGGGTCGGCTGGTCTGCCATGGGTGTGTCTCTCCCTTGTTCCAGTGGTCGGTGTCGAAGGGGGTGGCGTCGAGGCGCGCCATAAAGTTTTTTTCTCCCTTGATCTCGAACAATTTATAACCATAAACTTATATAGTCAATTGCTAATATTGTTGCGGCTCACGATGAGCGCTGCGGCAGGCAGGTATCGACGAAAGGCCGCGCCACGACGGCCATGGCGGCTTGCCCGGGGGGCGGCCGCGGAGAACAATAGGTTGGTTCAACTGCTCGCCGCGCCTGCGGCATCAAGGAGGAGACGTGATGAAACTGTTTCGATGGACTTCGGCCGTGTGCCTGGTCGGCGCGGTTGGCGCGGTCCAGGCCGCCGGTCAGCCGGACCCGAACCTGGCCCGCAATCTGGCCGCCACCTGCGCCAATTGCCACGGAACGAACGGCCATGCGGTCGCCGGGGCGGGTAACGACGCGCTGGCTGGCACCGACAAGGAGAAGCTCCTGCAGAAGCTGCGTGACTTTCGCTCCGGCGCCAAGCCCGCGACGATCATGCACCAGATCTCGAAGGGCTACACCGAAGCCCAGTTGGAACTGATCGCGGCGTACTTCGCCGCCCAGAAATGAAGGGGGCGGACACCATGCAGAATCGACGCGATTTTCTGAAGACGGCCGCCCTTGCCGGCGGCGCGCTGGCGATCCCGGGCTTGGGCGGCTGCGCCCTGGGCGGCAGCCGGCCCCGCGGCCATGTGGTGGTGGTGGGCGGCGGCTACGGTGGCGCCACCGTGGCCAAGTATCTGCGCATGTGGAGCGAGCGGGGTGTGGACGTGACCCTCGTCGAGCGCAACCCGCAGTTCATCTCGTGCCCGATCTCCAATCTGGTGATCGGCGGCGACAAGACCATGGCCGACATCACCCTGGGTTACGAGGGCCTGCGCGACAAGTGGGGCGTGAAGGTGATGCAGGACAGCGTCACCGCCATCGATGCGGCCGGGCGCAAGGTGAAGCTCGCCTCGGGTGGCGAACTGCGCTACGACCGGCTGGTGGTGTCGCCGGGGGTGGAGTTCATGTTCGACCAGGTGCCGGGCCTCGAGACCGAGGCGGCCCAGGCGGCGGTGCTCCACGCCTGGAAGGCCGGCGCCCAGACGGTGGCTCTGCGCAAGCAGCTTGAAGACATGCCGGACGGCGGCGTGTACGCGCTGACCATCCCCAAGGCGCCCTACCGCTGCCCGCCGGGGCCCTACGAGCGGGCCTGCCTGGTGGCCAACTACCTCAAGCAGAAGAAGCCGAAATCCAAGGTGCTGGTGCTCGACGCCAACGAGGAGATCACCTCCAAGAAGGGCTTGTTCACCAAGGCCTTCGAGAAGTACGCGGGCATCCTGGAATACCGCCCGAACAGCGAGTTGCGCGAGGTGGACGCAGCCAGCCGCACGGCGATCCTGGAGTTCGACAAGGTGAAGGCCGACGTGCTCAACGTGGTGCCGCCCCAGCGCGCGGGTGACATCGCCGCGAAGTCGGGGGTCAAGCTCATCAACGGGCGCTGGGTGGACATCGACTGGTTGAGCTTCGAATCGGTGAACACCCCGGGGGTGCATGTGATCGGCGACGCGATCTTCCCGGCGCCGACCATGCCCAAATCGGGCCACATGGCCAACCAGCACGCCAAGGTGGCGGCGGCGGCGATCCTCAACCTGCTCTCGGGCGAGGCGCCCAACCCGACGCCGGTGGTGATGAACACCTGCTACAGCTTCGTGGATTCGAAGAACGTCATCCACGTGGCGTCGGTGCATCAGTACGACGCCGAGAAGAAGACGGTGCTGCCGGTGCCGGGCGCAGGGGGCGTGTCGGCCGCGGCCAACGAGCTGGAGGGCAAGGCGGCGCTGGCCTGGGCCAGGAACATCTGGGCCGACATGCTGGTGTGACCCCGGCGGCAGCGGCCGGCCCGGTGCCGGTCGCCAGCCACCGAAGGCGGTGCCGGGCAGGTGTCCGGCGCCGCCTTCTTTTTTGGTGGAGCCGAATTTACTCCAGCGTCGAGATGTAGCTGGAGACGGCTTTCACCTCAAGCTCGGTGAGCTTGGAGGCGATGGAGTGCATCACCGCGTTGTCGTTGTTGCGCTCGCGGCTGTTGAACTGCTTGAGCTGGTTTTCCAGGTACAGCGACTGCTGGCCGGCGAGCCGCGGCAGCTGCGGCGTGCCGTAGCCCTTGGCGCCGTGGCACGAGGCGCAGGCGGCCACGCCGGAGTACTGGTTGCCCTTGTTGAAGATGTAGCGCCCCACGCCGGCCAGCTCCGGTTCGGCCCGTGCGCCGCGGGCCGAGGGCTTCGCCTGGAAGAACTGGCCGAGGGCCTTCATCTCGTCCGGGGTGAGGTCGGTGACCATCCCGGCCATGGTGTCGCTCTTGCGCTTGCCGCTCTGGAAGTCGGCGAGCTGCTTGGCGATGTAGTCGGCGTGCTGGCCGGCCAGCCGCGGGTAGATGGCCGAGGCGGCCTCGCCGTCCAGGCCGTGGCAGATGAAGCAGCGGCCGCCGACGATCTCTTCGGCCCGCTTCAGGTCGGCCGCACCGGCGGTGCTGGCGGCGAGGGCCAGCCCGAGGGCGGCAAAGCGGAATCTCCCGTTCATGTTTGTCTCCTTATTTTGGGTTTTCTGGATGTGCCGGAAGGCTATCAGAATCCGTTAATAAACTGAAATAGGCCGGCGCGGCCGCAGGCGCGCCGGGTGGCGGGAACTGCGACGCGGCCACCAACTCTGACAGAATGGCAACCTCACGCCTTTGCTCCGGAGATTCGTCGCCCATGCGTCACACTGGCTCGCTGACCCCTTCGCCGTGGGTCACCCGTTTTGCGTCTCTCATCACCGCCGGCGGTGAGGTGCTCGACCTTGCCTGCGGCAGCGGTCGCCACGCGCGCTGGCTGGCGAGCCGGGGGTTCCGGGTGGAGGCGGTGGATCGCGACGCGGTGGCCCTGGAGCTGCTGGCGGGCGTGCCGCACCTCAACACCCGCGAGGCCGATCTCGAAGACGGCCCGTGGCCTTACGCCGGCCGCCATTTCGACGCAATCGTCGTCACCAACTATCTGTTCCGCCCGCGTCTGCCGCTGCTCCTGACAGCGCTCAACCACGGCGGCGTGCTCATCTACGAGACCTTCATGGTGGGCAACGAGCGCTTCGGCAAGCCGAGCAATCCGGATTTCCTGCTGCGCAGCCACGAACTCTTCGAGCGGGTGGCCGACACCTGCACGGTGCTGGCCTACGAGCAGGGCGAGGTGGCCGAGCCGAAGCCGGCGGTGATCCAGCGCATCTGCGCGGTGAAGGGGCACAACCCGTCGTTGCGCCTGCCCTGAGCGGGCGGCGCGCGGTCAGCGCAGCAGGGGTTTGAGCTCCTGCCACACGGTGTCGAGGATGCGGGGTTGGGCTTCGGCGGTGGGGTGGATGCCGTCCTGCTGGAAGAGCGCGGGCTGGTCGGCGAAGCCGGCCATCATGAAGGGCACCAGCCGGACTTTATTGGTCCGGGCGAGATCCTGGTACGCTTTTGCGAAACGGGCGGTGTAGTCGGGGCCGTAGTTGGGCGGCATCTGCATGCCCACCAGCAGGACCCGCGCGCCGGCCTGACGGCTGGCGTCGATCATGGCCTGCAGGTTGGCGTTCATGGCCGGGATGGGCAGGCCACGCAGGCCGTCGTTGGCGCCCAGCTCGATCACCACCACCGTCGGGCGGTGGGCCTGCAGCGCGGCCGGCAGCCGGCTGCGGCCACCGGCGGTGGTTTCGCCGCTGATGCTGGCGTTCACAACCCGGTAGGGCGGCTTCGATTCCTGCAGGCGCCGCTCGAGCAGCGCCGGCCAGGCCTGGCTTGGACGCAGGCCGTAGCCCGCCGACAGGCTGTCGCCCCACACCAGCACCGTGCCGGCAAAGGCCGGCAGCGCGGCGAGCAGCAGGCTCGCCAGCAGGATGCGGAGGAGGGCGACGGTGCGCATCAGGCGGAGATCTTGTCGGCGCAGTGGCCCTGGATGATCTGCATCAGCGGCGGGAACACCTTGGGCGTGCCAGCCACGATGTTGCCGGTGGTGAGGTAGTCGGATTCACCGGCCAGATCGCTCACCAGGCCACCCGCCTCGCTGATCAGCAGGCTGCCGGCGGCCATGTCCCACGGAGACAGGCCGAATTCCCAGAAGGCGTCGAGGCGGCCGGCGGCCACGTAGGCCAGATCGAGCGAGGCGGCGCCCGGGCGGCGCAGGCCGGCGGTCTTCTGGGTGAGTTCCTTGAAGATGGCGAGGTAGGTGTCCACGTTGCCGAACTGGCGGTACGGGAAACCGGTGCCGACCAGGGCGTCCTGCAGGCGCAGGCGCTTGGAGACGCGGATGCGGCGGTCGTTGAGGAAGGCGCCGGCGCCCTTGGAGGCGGTGAACATCTCGTTGCGGTTCGGGTCATAGACCACCGCCTGCTCGACCACGCCGCGGCGGGCCAGGGCGATGGAGATCGCGTACTGCGGGAAACCGTGGATGAAGTTGGTGGTGCCGTCGAGGGGGTCGATGATCCACTGGTACTCGGTCTCGGCCTCCGGGCCGGTCTCGCCGGACTCTTCTGCTAAAATGGCGTGAGTCGGATAAGCATCGCGCAGCACCTGGATGATGGCTTCTTCGGCTGCCCGGTCGACTTCGGTGACGAAGTCGTTGGGCGACTTGGATTCGACCCGCAGGAGTTCGACGTCGTTCGAAGCCCGGTTGATGACGGCGGCGGCACGGCGTGCGGCCTTGATGGCGATGTTCAGAGTGGGATGCATGGGTGTCTGGCAAGGTTGGCCGGCCCGGGCAGGATTGCCCCACCGGTCGACACTAATTCGGAAACCCGACATTTTAATATGAACAACGATGGCGCGCTTGGGCGCGTGCGTGTCGTACTTTCCCGTACCAGTCATCCAGGCAATATCGGAGCGGCGGCCCGGGCCATGAAAACCATGGGCCTGTCGCAACTGGTGCTTGTCTCACCCCAGTCCTTCCCCGACCCGGTGGCCTCCGCGCGAGCGGCGGGCGCCGACGACATCCTGGCAGGCGCGCGGGTGGTCGGCAGTCTTGCCGAGGCGCTGGAGGGCACGGTCTTCGCGGCGGCGCTCACGGCGCGGCGGCGCGAACTCGCGGTGCCGATGAAGTGGGCCCGGGAGGCCGCCGGCGACATCGTGGGGCGCACGGCGTTCGGCGACGTGGCGCTGGTCTTCGGCAACGAGACGGTGGGGCTCTCCAACGAGGACGTGGCCCTGTGCCACATGCCGGTGAAGATCCCGGTGAGCGCCGAGTACTCGTCCCTCAACCTGGGGGCGGCGGTGCAGGTGCTGTGCTACGAGCTGCGGATGGCGGCCCTCGATCCGGGCGCGCCGCCGAACCTCGAATCCGAGCCGGCCACCTTCGAGCAGGTGGAGGGCTTCTTCGCCCACCTGGATCAGGCCATCACGGCCAGCGGCTTCTTTCATCCGAGCAACTCCAAGCGCCTGTGGCCAAGGCTGCGCCGGCTGTTCGGGCGGATTCGGCTGGAGAAGGACGAGATCAACATCCTGCGCGGAATGCTGAGCGCCTTCGAGAAGAAGTAGACTAAAATAGTCGGATATAAGAACACCTCGCTCGGTTGCACTCAGGCTGGCGCGGGGCGGAAAACAGCGCGATTCGTTTCGGGAGTTCCCTTTCATGTTCAGTCGTCTGCGTGAGGACATCGCCAATGTGCTTGAGCGAGATCCGGCCGCACGCTCCAGGTGGGAAGTGCTCACCTGCTATCCCGGGATGCACGCCCTGTGGCTGCATCGCTTTGCCCATGTGGCGTGGCTCAACGGTTTCCGCTGGGTGGGGCGCTTCACCAGCCACGTGGGGCGGATGCTGACCGGCATCGAGATCCACCCGGGCGCCACCATCGGCCGGCGGGTGTTCATCGACCACGGCATGGGGGTGGTGATCGGCGAGACGGCGGAGGTTGGCGACGACTGCACCATCTACCAGGGCGTGACTCTCGGCGGCACTTCGCTGTATCGGGGCACCAAGCGCCACCCCACTTTGGGTCGCGGCGTGGTGATCGGCGCCGGGGCCAAGGTGCTGGGCGGCTTCGAGGTGGGCGACGGGGCCAAGGTGGGCTCCAACGCGGTGGTGGTCAAGCCGGTGCCGGCGGGGGCTACCGCGGTGGGCAATCCGGCCCGCGTCATCGAGGCGGGCAAGGACGACGCCGCCCGGGCCCGCGAGGCCAAGGCGGAGCAGATGGGCTTTACCGCCTACGGCGTCACCCGCGATCTGGACGACCCGGTTTCCAAGGCGCTGCACGGCCTGCTCGACCACGCCGTCGAGACCGACCGGCGCATCCGCGTGCTGCTCGACAAGCTGGCCGAGGCCGGGATTCCGGTCGAGGAAGCCGCCAAGTCGGAGGACGCCTTCGACCCGCAGGGGCTGGGCAAAATGGTGGATTGAGCGGCCGGCGCCGCCGGCGTGAAAATAGTTGATCGATTTTGTCGGGTTTGATATTCTTGACTGAAACGTTCAACTATTAGCCCGTCCGTCCCCAGGAGCCACCATGAGACTCACCACCAAAGGTCGTTTTGCCGTCACGGCAATGATTGATCTGGCGCTGCGTTGTACCGACGGGCCGGTTACGCTGGCGGGCATCGCCGACCGCCAGAAGATCTCCCTCTCGTATCTGGAGCAGCTTTTTGGCAAGCTGCGGCGCTTCGAGCTGGTCAGCAGCGTGCGCGGCCCCGGCGGCGGCTACGCGCTGGCCCGGGACATGGCGTCGATCACCGTGGCCGACATCATCGCGGCGGTGGATGAGCCGCTGGATGCCACCTCCTGCGGCGGCAAGGAAAACTGCAAGGACGAGCACCGCTGCATGACCCACGAGCTGTGGACCAACCTCAACCGGCGCATGTACGAATACCTGCATTCGGTGACGCTGGCCAACCTCGTCGAACAGCAGCGGGCCAAGATGGGCCAGGTTTCGGTGCTCCACGATGAGCGCGGGGCCGCCTGCAAGGGCGCCGGCGTCGTGCCGGCGGCAGCGGCCTGAGCATCGGGGAGCGATCGGTGTTTGCGCCGGTTTATCTCGATCACAACGCCACCACACCCCTCGATCCGGCGGTGCGCGAGGCCATGCTGCCGTGGCTCGGCGAGCGCTTCGGCAACGCGTCGAGCCGCCACGAATACGGCCGCGCGGCGCGCAAGGCGATCGACGAGGCGCGGGCCCAGGTGGCTGCGGCGGTGGGGGCGCATCCCACCGAGGTGTTGTTCACCAGCGGCGGCTCCGAGGCCAACAACTTGTTCATCAAGGGCGCCGCGGCGCTGATGAGGCCGGGTCGCATCGCGGTGAGCGCCATCGAGCACCCCTGCGTGCGCGAGCCCGCCCGGCAGCTGGTGCGCCAGGGCTGGCAGTTCGAGGAGATCGCGGTGGATGGGGCAGGGCGCATCGACGCTTCGGCTTTCGAGGCCTGCCTGGCCGGCAAGCCGAAGCTGGTGTCGGTGATGCTCGCCAACAACGAAACCGGCGTGATCCAGGACGTGGCCGGGCTGGCCAAGGCAGTGCGGGCGGCCGGTGGCTGGATGCACTGCGACGCGGTGCAGGCACTGGGCAAGATCAAGCTGGATTTTCGCGCCCTGGGCGTGCAGGGCCTGACGCTGTCGGCCCACAAGATTTACGGCCCGCTGGGAGCCGGGGCGCTGGTGGTCGACAAGCGGGTCGAACTCGCGCCGCTGGTGGCCGGGGGCGGCCAGGAGCGCAACCTGCGTTCCGGTACCGAGAACGTGATGGCCATCGTCGGCTTCGGCAAGGCCTGCGAGCTGGCGGCGGCTGCAGTCGAAAGCCGCGCTGCGCAGATGGCCGGGCTCCAGCAGCGGCTCGAAGCCGGGCTGGTTGGCTTGGGCGCGCAAGTTTTTTCGGCAGATGCCCGGCGCCTGCCCAACACCACCTTCTTCGCGATTGGTGGCGTGGATGGGGAGACCCTGGTCGGCAAGCTCGACCGGGCCGGTTTTGCGGTGGCGAGCGGCTCGGCCTGCTCCAGCGCCAACCCCGAGCCCTCCCACACCCTGCTGGCGATGGGCGTCGAGGCCGGGCTGGCCCGCGCTGCGGTGCGGGTGAGCGTCGGCGCCGGCACGGCCCCGCGCGACGTGGACGATTTTCTGAAGGCCCTCGGCGAGATGCTCGCCGGCCTCCGAACCCTGACCGCGATGGCGGTCTAAGTTTCTGAACAGCTTAAATTTTTGCAGTACGGAGAAGACGACGATGCTCAAGTTTCCGATCTACCTCGATTACTCGGCGACCACGCCGGTGGATCCCCGCGTCGCGGAGAAGATGATCCCCTACCTCACCGAGCTGTTCGGCAACCCTGCATCCCGCAGCCACGCTTTCGGCTGGACCGCCGAGAAGGCCGTCGAGGAAGCCCGCGAGGAAGTGGCGGCGCTGGTGGGTGCCGATCCCAAGGAAATCATCTGGACCTCCGGCGCCACCGAATCCAACAACCTGGCGATCAAGGGCGCTGCGCATTTCTACGCCGGCAAGGGCAAGCACATCATCACCGTCAAGACCGAGCACAAGGCCGTGCTCGACACCGTGCGCGAGCTTGAACGCCAGGGCTTCGAGGCCACCTACCTCGACGTGAAGGAAGACGGCCTGATCGACCTGGATGCCCTGAAGGCGGCGATCCGCCCCGACACCACGGTGGTCTCGGTGATGTTCGTGAACAACGAGATCGGCGTGGTCCAGCCCATCGCCGAGATCGGCGAGATCTGCCGCGAGAAGGGCATCGTCTTCCACGTGGATGCGGCCCAGGCCACCGGCAAGGTCGAGATCGACCTCGCCAGGCTGAAGGTCGATCTGATGTCCTTCTCCGCCCACAAAACCTATGGCCCGAAGGGCATCGGCGCCCTTTACGTGCGGCGCAAGCCCCGCGTGCGCCTGGAGGCCCAGATGCACGGCGGCGGCCACGAGCGCGGTCTGCGCTCCGGCACCCTGGCCACCCACCAGATCGTCGGCATGGGCGAGGCCTTCCGGCTGGCCCGCCTCGAGATGGCCGACGAGAACAAGCGCGTCGGCGCCCTGCGCGACCGCCTGTTGAAGGGCCTCGGCCAGATCGAGGAGACCTTCGTCAATGGCGACATGACGCATCGCGTGCCCCACAATCTGAACATCAGCTTCGCCTACGTGGAAGGCGAATCCCTCATCATGGCGATCAAGGACATCGCCGTGTCGAGCGGTTCGGCCTGCACCTCGGCGAGCCTGGAGCCCTCGTACGTGCTGCGCGCCCTGGGCCGCAACGACGAGCTGGCGCACAGCTCCATCCGTTTCACCATCGGCCGCTTCACGACGGACGAGGAAATCGACTATACAATCGACTTGCTGCAGCGCAAGGTCGGCAAGCTCCGCGAACTTTCGCCCCTGTGGGACATGTTCAAGGAAGGCATCGACCTTGACACCGTGCAGTGGGCAGCGCACTGACAGGAGAGCGAAAATGGCATACAGCGAAAAGGTCCTGGACCACTACGAGAACCCCCGCAACGTCGGCGCCTTCGGCAAGGAAGACGACGGCGTGGGCACCGGCATGGTCGGCGCCCCGGCCTGCGGCGACGTGATGAAACTGCAGATCAAGGTCGGCAAGGATGGCATCATCGAGGACGCCAAGTTCAAGACCTACGGCTGCGGTTCGGCGATCGCCTCCAGTTCGCTCGTCACCGAGTGGGTCAAGGGCAAGACCCTCGATCAGGCGCTCGAGATCAAGAACACCGCCATCGCCGAAGAGCTGGCCCTGCCGCCGGTGAAGATCCACTGCTCGATCCTGGCCGAAGACGCCATCAAGGCCGCGGTCGAGGATTACAAAAAGAAGCACAACGGCTGACAAGGAGTTCGATCATGGCAGTAACCCTGTCCGACAAGGCGGCAACCCACATCGGCAACTTCATCGCCAAGCGCGGCAAGGGCGTCGGCATCCGCCTCGGCGTGCGCACCTCGGGCTGCTCCGGCATGGCGTACAAGCTGGAGTTCGCCGACGAGGTGCTGCCCGAGGACATCGTCTTCGAGAGCCACGGGCTCAAGGTGCTGATCGACCCGAAGAGCCTGCCCTACATGGACGGCACCGAACTCGACTTCGTGCGCGAGGGCCTCAACGAGGGTTTCAAGTTCAACAACCCGAACGTGAAGGACCAGTGCGGCTGCGGCGAAAGCTTCACCGTCTGAAGCGCGAACGTCCACGATGCTCGATCTCAAGCAGGATTACTTTGCCCTGTTCGGCCTGACCCCGGCCTTCCGGCTCGACGAGGACCGGCTCGAACAGGCTTACCTCGATCTGCAGGGCCGGGTGCACCCCGACCGCTTCGCCCACCTGAGCGACGCCGAGAGGCGCCAGTCGATGCAGTGGGCCACCCACGTGAATGAGGCCTTCCGCACCCTGCGCGATCCGCTCACCCGGGGGCATTACCTGCTCGAACTGCGTGGGGTCGATCCGGCTTTCGACACCAACACCGCCATGTCCGCCGAGTTCCTGATGGAGCAGATGGAGTGGCGCGAGGCCTTGGGCGAGGCGCGTGACGCTGCCGACGAGGATGTGCTCGACGAGCTTTCCCGGCGCATCCGCCAGCGCACCCGCGCGATGGTGGAGCAGCTCGGCAGCCAGCTCGACGACGCCACCGACCTCGACGCCGCGGCCGATACCGTCCGCCGCATGAAGTTCCTCGAGAAGCTGCAACACGAAATCAATGACGCCTTGACGGCGCTGGAATCCTGATGGCTCTGCTGCAAATCTCCGAACCGGGCCTGTCCACCCTCCCGCACCAGCACCGGCTGGCGGTGGGCATCGACCTGGGCACGACCAACTCCCTGGTGGCCACCGTGCGCAACGGCATCCCCCAGTGCCTGCAGGACGAAGACGGCAAGATGCTGTTGCCGTCCATCGTGCATTACCTGCCCGACGGCCAGATCGTCGTCGGCCGCAAGGCGATGGCCACCCAGGCGGTCGATCCGCGCAACACCATCGTGTCGGTCAAGCGCTTCATGGGCCGCGGGCTGAAGGACGTCGCCCACGTCGAGACCATGCCCTACGATTTCGTCGACACCGAAGGCATGGTCCGCCTGCGCACCGTGCAGGGCGTCAAGAGCCCGGTGGAGGTCTCCGCCGAGATCCTCAAGGATCTGCGCCTGCGCGCCGAACGCAGCCTGGGCGGCGAGCTCACCGGCGCGGTCATCACCGTGCCCGCCTACTTCGACGACGCCCAGCGCCAGGCCACCAAGGATGCGGCCCGCCTCGCCGGGCTCAACGTGCTGCGCCTGCTCAACGAGCCCACCGCGGCGGCCATCGCCTACGGCCTCGAGAACGCCTCGGAAGGCGTCTATGCGGTGTACGACCTGGGCGGCGGCACCTTCGACCTCTCGATCCTGCGGCTCTCCCGCGGGGTGTTCGAGGTGGTGGCCACCAGCGGCGATGCGGCCCTGGGCGGCGACGACTTCGACCACCGCCTGTTCTGCTGGATGCTCGACAACGCCGGCATCTCGCTGCCGTCCGACCGGGACGCCCGGCGCATGCTGATGAAGGCCCGCGAGGTGAAGGAGCGCCTGACCCTCGACGAGTCCGTGCCCATCCAGATGAGCCTCGACAGCGGCGACGAGGTGGATCTCGTGATCGCCCGCGAGGTGTTCGTGGACATTACCCGGCCGCTGGTGGACAAAACCCTGCGCCCCATGAAGAAAGCCCTGCGCGACGCCGGCCTCGACCCTGCCGACGTGAAGGGCGTGGTGATGGTGGGCGGTGCCACGCGCATGCCCCACGTTCAGAAGGCCGTGGGCGACTTCTTCGGCCAGACGCCCCTCACCAACCTAGACCCCGACACCGTCGTCGCCGTGGGCGCCGCGATGCAGGCCAACGTGCTGGCCGGCAACCGGGCGGGCGAGGACGAGTGGCTGCTCCTCGACGTGATCCCCCTGTCCCTCGGCATCGAGACCATGGGCGGGCTGGTCGAGAAGATCATCCCCCGCAACTCCACCATTCCCACCGCCCGCGCCCAGGAATTCACCACCTTCAAGGATGGCCAGACGGCCATGGCCTTCCACGTGGTGCAGGGGGAGCGCGAGCTGGTTTCCGACTGCCGCTCGCTGGCCCGCTTCGAGCTGCGCGGCATTCCGCCGATGGTGGCCGGCGCCGCCCGCATCCGCGTGACCTTCCAGGTGGATGCCGACGGCCTGCTGTCGGTCACCGCCCGCGAGCAGACCACCGGCGTCGAGGCGCGGGTGGAGGTGAAACCCTCTTACGGCCTCGCCGACGACGAGATCGCCGAGATGCTCAAGGCGGGCTTCGAGCACGCCCAGCGCGACATGGAGCTGCGCGGCCTGGCCGAGCAGCAGGTTGAGGCATCGCGGGTGCTCGAGGCGACCGAGAAGGCGCTGGCCGTCGATGGCGGGCTGCTCGACACCGGCGAGCGGGCTGCCCTGGATGCGGCCATCGCCGCGCTGCGGGCTGCCGCCGAAGGCCAGGACGTGCGGGCGATCAAGCTCCAGCTTGAAGCCTTCAACCGCGCCTCCAACGAGTTTGCCTCGCGCCGGATGGACAAGAGCATCCGCGAGGCCCTGGCTGGCCACAAGATCGACGACATCAAGATTTAAGCGCGAACATGACGACCCTGATTGTGCTCCCCCACGTGGAGCTGTGCCCCGAAGGGGCCGTGCTCGAGGCCGAACCCGGCCAGACGATCTGCGACACCCTGCTCGCCAACGACATCGAGATCGAGCACGCCTGCGAGAAATCCTGTGCCTGCACCACCTGCCACGTGATCGTGCGGGAGGGCTTCAACAGCCTCGAGCCGGCCGAAGAACTCGAAGAAGACCTGCTCGACAAGGCCTGGGGCCTGGAGCCCAATTCGCGCCTGTCGTGTCAGGCGGTGGTGGGCACCACGCCGCTCACCGTGGAGATTCCCAAGTACTCCATCAACATGGCCCGGGAGGGCAAGCACTGATGAAGTGGACCGACGTTCAGGAAATCGCCATCCAGCTGTCCGAGGCACACCCCGACGTAAACCCGGAAAAGGTCAACTTTGTTGACCTGATGCGCTGGGTCGTGGCGCTGCCCGAGTTCGACGACGACCCCAAGCGCTGCGGCGAACGGGTGCTGGAAGCGATCCAGCAGGCCTGGATCGACGAAGTGGCCTGACGGCCGCGTGCCATGCCGGGCATCCACGACTTCGAAGCCCGGAGCCTGGAGGGCGGGCTGATCCGCTTCTCGGATTTCGCGGGCAAGGTGCTGCTGGTGGTGAACACGGCCAGCCGCTGCGGTTTCACGCCCCAGTATCGGGGCCTGCAGGCCTTGCACCGGCAGTTTGCGGGGCGGGGGCTGGTGGTGGTGGGTTTCCCGTGCAACCAGTTCGGCGGCCAGGAGCCGGGCGGCGCAGACGAGATCGCCGCGTTCTGTGAGCGCAGCTATGGTGTGGATTTTCCGATGGCCGGCAAGGTGGAGGTGAACGGACCGGATGCCCATCCGGTCTTCGCCTATCTCACCGAAGCGCTGCCGGGCGTGCTGGGCAGCCGTGCCGTGAAGTGGAACTTCACCAAGTTCCTGGTGGATCGGGCGGGCCGGCCGATCCGGCGCTACGCCCCGACGACCCCACCCGAAACCCTGGCGGCAGACATCGAGGCGCTGCTGTAGGGGCCGGGTTCAGCGCGCGGTCGGGTCCGACGGCTCGTTGAGAGACAGCCAGTACAGCCCCAACTGGCCGACGGCCTGCAGGAAGCGTTCGAAATCCACCGGCTTGCGGATGTAGCTGTTGGCACCCAGCCGATAGGCTTCAAAAATGTCCTGATGCTCTTTGGAGGTGGTGAGCACCACCACCGGAAGGAGCGCGGTGCGTTCGTCGGCACGGATGCGCCGGAGCACCTCAAGCCCGTCGATGCGCGGCAGTTTGAGATCCAGAAGCACGAACGCAGGCATCACGAGGCTGTCGCGGGTGCTGTACTGACCGGTGCAGAACAGGTAGTCCAGCGCCTCGACACCGTCTCTCGCCACGACGACCTGATTGGCGATCTTGTTCTTGGTGAAAGCGCGGAGCGTGAGTGCCTCGTCGTCGGGATTGTCCTCAACGAGGAGGATGGGGCGGTCGGTCGCCATAGCTACTCCTTGACCTTATTATCGTTTTGCCTGGTTTTGTTGTGCGGAGGGCAGACACCTTCCCCTCTCAGGCAAGATCATAAGTACGGTACGTAGGCGACCGGGTTGACCTAGTTCTCAAAAATCGCTGGGTTTTACAACAATTGACCGGCTTCGACGACAAATACCTTATCGTCGCCGCTCGGAGCCGATAGCCAGGTGGCGGAAAGGGCCGGGAAGGCCGCCTCGACGAGGGCGCGGTTGTGCCCGACCTCGATCGCCAGCACGCCCTCGGGGGTGAGGAAGCGCGGGGCGTCGGCCAGCAGCTTGCGCACCAGATCGAGGCCGTCCTCGCCGGAGCCGAGGGCGATGCCGGGCTCGTGGAGGTATTCGGCCGGCAGCGATTCCATCGATGCGCGGGTGACGTAGGGCGGGTTGCTGAGGATGAAGTCGAAGCGCTGCTCGGGCACCGCGGCAAAGCCGTCGGACTTGACCAGCGCGATGCGGTCTTCAAGGCCGTAGGCGGCGATGTTGGCGGCGGCCACATCGAGCGCGTCCTGGGAGATGTCGACCGCGGTGATGTGGGCGTTGGGGAAGGCGTGGGCCATCAGGATGGCGAGGCAGCCCGAGCCGGTGCACATGTCCATGGCCGCGGTGACTTCTTCCGGGTTCTGGACCCACGGCGCGAAGCCGTCTTCCAGTAGTTCGGCAAAATACGAGCGGGGCACGATGACCCGTGGGTCCACCTCGAAGCGGAAATCCCCCAGCCAGGCCTCGCCGGTGATGTAGGCGGCGGGGAGCTTGTCCACCGCGCGCTTCTCGATGACTTCGAAGATGGCTTCCCGCTCGTCGCCCGGGATGCAGGCGTCGAGGAAGGGTTCGAGGCGATCGAGCGGCAGGGCGAGGGTGTGGAGGATGAGGTAGACGGCTTCGTCGTAGGCGTCGGGCAGGCCGTGGCCGAAGTAGCAGCCGGCCCGGTTGAAGCGGGTGACGGCATAGCGCAGCCAGTCGCGGACGGTGACGAGTTCGGCCAGGGGGCCGTGTTCGTGGGCGTGCTCGTCGTCGTCGAGCGGGTCGTCGTGGTGGTCGTTCATGCCTTGTCCGATGGGGTGAGCAGGTTTTCGAGGGTGCGGCGGTAGATGTCCGACAGGGGCTGGATGGCGTCCAGCGCGATGCACTCGTTGAGCTTGTGGATGGTGGCGTTCACCGGGCCGAATTCGACCACCTGGGGGCAGATGTCGGCGATGAAGCGGCCGTCGGAGGTGCCGCCGGTGGTGGAGAGTTCGGGGCTGATCGCGAGGGTGTCGCGGATGGCGGTCTCCATCGCGCCGACGAGGCTGCCGCGGGGGGTGAGGAAGGGCTTGCCGCCGAGGGTCCAGGCGAGGTCGTAGTCGAACCCGTGGCGGTCGAGCACGGCGTGTACGCGGGCCTTGAGCTGGTCGGCGGTGTGCACGGTGGCGAAGCGGAAGTTGAACTGGACCTCCAGCGTGCCCGGGATGACGTTGGTGGCGCCGGTGCCGGCCTTGATGTTGGACATCTGCCAGGAGGTGGGCGGGAAGTATTCGTTGCCTTCGTCCCATTTTTCGGCGGCGAGTTCGGCCAGGGCCGGGGCGGCGAGGTGGATGGGGTTCTTGGCCAGGTGCGGGTAGGCGATGTGGCCCTGCACGCCTTTGACGGTGAGCTTGCCCGACAGGCTGCCGCGGCGGCCGTTCTTGATCGTGTCGCCGAGGGTGTTGGTGGAGGTGGGCTCGCCGACGATGCAGAAGTCGAGGGCTTCGCCCCGGGCGCGCAGGGTTTCGACGACCAGCGTGGTGCCGTGGGTGGCGTCGCCTTCTTCGTCGGAGGTGAGGAGCAGGGCGATGGAGCCGGCGTGATCGGGGTGGGCGGCGACGAAGGCTTCGATGGCGGTGACGAAGGCGGCGAGCGACGTCTTCATGTCGGCGGCGCCGCGGCCGAACAGCATGCCGTCACGCTCGGTGGGCTCGAAGGGGTGGGAGGTCCAGGCGTCCAGCGGGCCGGTGGGCACCACGTCGGTGTGGCCGGCGAACACCGCCAGCGGGCGCGCGGTGCCGCGTCGTGCCCACAGGTTGCTGACGCCGCCGCCGTCGATGCGTTCGCAGACGAAGCCGAGGGGCGCCAGACGGCTGGCGATGAGGTCGAGGCAGCCGGCGTCTTCGGGGGTGACCGACGGGCGCGCGATGAGGCTGCGGGTGAGTTCGAGGGTGGGGTTCATGACGTGTATTGTTTTTGGTTGAGGCAGGCGATGGGCCCGCCGCCGCCCCGGGGCGGGGCGCCGATGCGGCGGGCCGGCCGGGGCGACGCTCAGTCGTCGTCGAGTTCGAGGGTGAACTCGCGGAAGGACGAGCCGTCCGGCTGGGTGCTTTCGAAGTCGATGGCCGAGGCGTTGCGGCTGGCCTCGTTGTTGGTGTTGCCGAATTGGGCGTTGTTGATGAGCCAGGACAGGTTGGTGGGCGAATCGGAGTTGGTGAGTGCCTCTTCGAGGGTGATGACCTTCTCCTTGTAGAGCCGGAACAGATCCTGCTCGAAGGTGCGGGAGCCCTGGGCCAGGCTCTGCTCCATCGCTTCGCGGATCGCGGAGATCTCGCTGCGCTCGATGAGTTCGGACACCTGGCGGGAGTTGAGGAGGATCTCGACCGCCGGAATGCGACCGCCGTCGGGCTTCTTGACTAGGCGCTGGGAGGCGATGCACTTGAGCGTGGCGGCGAGGTCGAGGGCGAGCAGGGCCCGGCCGTCCATCGGGAAGAAGCTGAAGATGCGGTTGAGCGCGTGGTAGGCGTTGTTGGCGTGCAGGGTGGCGAGGCACAGGTGGCCGGTCTGGGAGTAGGACAAGGCGGCCTGCATGGTCTCGCGGTCGCGGATCTCGCCGATCAGGATGCAGTCGGGCGCCTGACGCATGGCGTTCTTGAGGGCCTGGTGCCAGTCGGCGGTGTCCTGACCGATCTCACGCTGGTTCACGATCGACATCTTGTGCTTGAACAGATATTCGATCGGGTCTTCGATGGTGAGGATGTGGCCGGAACGGTTCTCGTTCCGGTGGTCGATCATCGAGGCGATGGTGGTGGACTTGCCCGAGCCGGTGGCGCCGACCACCAGGATCAGGCCGCGCTTCTCCATGATGACCTCGCTGAGCACCGGCGGCAGGCCGAGGCTCTCGAGGCGCGGTATGTCGCCCGAGATGTAGCGGACGACGATGGCGACGCTGTTGCGCTGCCAGAAGATGTTGACGCGGAAGTTGCCCAGATCGCGCCGGCCGAAGGAGAGGTTCATCTCCCGGGTGCGCTCGAAGCGCTCGACCTGCTCGGGCGACATCATCTCGTAGGCCATGCGCTGGACCATCGTGGGGTCCATGGCCTGCTGGTTGATGGGCAGGGTGTTGCCGTCGATCTTGATGTGGATCGGGGTGCCGACGGTTATGAAGATGTCCGAGGCCTTCTTCTCGGCCATCAGGGAGAAAAGCTTGTCGATGATCATCAGTCAGCTCCGACGGCAACAGGGCAGGGCCGCTTCGGGGTTCCCGGAGGGGTAACCGTGGGCGGCCCGGATCGGGGTCAGTCGCGCAGCAGTTCGTTGATGCTGGTCTTGGCGCGGGTCTGGGCGTCGACCTTCTTCACGATGACGGCGCAGTACAGGCTGTACTTGCCATCGGCGGAGGGCAGGTTGCCGCTGACCACCACGGAGCCTTCGGGCACGCGACCGTAGATGACCTCGCCGGTGGCCCGGTCGTAGATCTTGGTGCTCTGGCCGATGTAGACGCCCATCGAGATCACGCAGTTGTCTTCGACGATGACGCCTTCGACGACTTCGGAGCGGGCGCCGATGAAGCAGTTGTCGCCGATGATGGTCGGGTTGGCCTGGAGGGGCTCGAGCACGCCGCCGATGCCGACGCCGCCGGAGAGGTGGACGTTCTTGCCGATCTGGGCACAGGAGCCGACGGTGGCCCAGGTGTCGACCATCGTGCCTTCACCGACGTAGGCGCCGATGTTCACGTAGGAGGGCATCAGCACCACGCCCTTGCCGATGAAGCTGCCCTTGCGGGCGACGGCGTTGGGCACCACGCGGAAGCCGCCGGCCTGGAAGTCGGCGTCGGTGTAGTTGTCGAACTTGGTCGGGACCTTGTCGAAGTAGCGGGCTTCGCCGCCCGAGATGCTCTTGTTGTCGTGGGTGCGGAAGTACAGCAGCACCGCCTTCTTGATCCACTGGTGGGTGACCCACTGGCCGTTGATCTTTTCGGCGACGCGCAGCTTGCCCTGGTCGAGTTCGTTGATGACGTGCTCGATGGCACGCAGCTGCTCGCTGGAGACGGTGGCGGCGGACAGCTCGGCGCGACGTTCCCAGAGGTCTTCGATGAGGGCGGCAAACGGATTTTCGTGGTGGGGCATGATGTGAAGGTGATTGGGGTTGAGGTTCTTGGTCATGAGCGTTCGGAGAGGTGTTGGGCGAAGGCGACGATGCGACCCGCCGCTTCGACGCACTCTGCCAGGTCGGCAACCAGCGCGATGCGCACGAAGCCCGCGCCGGGATTGACGCCGTGGGCCTCGCGGGCGAGGAAGCTGCCCGGCAGAACCGTCACATTATATTCAGCCTGCAGGCGGCGGGCGAACTCGGTATCCGAAACCCCCAGGCGGGAGACCTTGGCCCACAGGTAAAAGCCGGCGTCGGGCAGGTCTACATCGAGCCAGGGTTTGAGCATGGGGGTGATAACGGCGAACTTCTCCCGGTATTGACGACGGTTTTCGGCCACGTGGGCCTCGTCGTTCCAGGCGGCGGCGGAGGCCGCCTGCACCGACGGGCTCATGGCGCAGCCGTGGTAGGTGCGGTAGAGCAGGAAGCGCTTGAGGATCTCGGCGTCGCCGGCCACGAAGCCGGAGCGCATGCCCGGCACGTTGGAGCGCTTGGAGAGGCTGGAGAACATCACCACGTTGCGGAAATCCGTGCGGCCGAGGCGGTGGGCGGCTTCGAGGCCGCCGATGGGCAGGTGGGCGTCGTCGAAGTAGATCTCGGAATAGCACTCGTCGGCGGCGATCACGAAGCCGTAGCGGTCGGAGAGTTCGAACAGCTGCTTCCACTCGTCGAGGGAGAGCACCTTGCCGGTGGGGTTGCCCGGCGAGCACACGAAGACCAGCTGCACGCGCTGCCAGACGGATTCGGGCACGGCGTCGAAATCGGAGGCGAAGCGGTCGCCCGGCAGGTTGTTGACGAAGTAGGGCTTGGCGCCGGCCAGGTAGGCCGCGCCTTCGTAGATCTGGTAGAACGGGTTGGGCGAGAGCACCAGGGCGTCCGGCTTGCTGCCGTCGATCACGCACTGGGCGAAGGCGAACAGGGCCTCGCGGGAACCATTGACCGGCAACACCTGGGCGGCGGCGCTCACCTGCGGCAGGCCGTAGCGGCGCGTGAGCCAGCCGGCGATCGACTGGCGCAGGGCGTCGGAGCCCTGGGTGGTGGGGTAGTTGGCGAGGCCGCCGAGGTTATCCACCAGCGCCTGCTTGATGAATTCGGGCGTGGCGTGCTGCGGTTCGCCGATGGACAGGCGGATCGCCGAATAGCCGGCGGGCGGCACGATGCCTTCGAAGAGGCCACGGAGTTTCTCGAAGGGGTAGGGGTGAAGATCCTGGAGGTGCGGGTTCACGTTCGGGGGATTTCCTGTGTTCGTCCTGGGGTCGGCCCGGTGCGGATGGCCGGGCGCTGCGGCAAAAACGCCACGGGGCGGCGGTGCAGCACAGGGCAAGACAAAGCCGCTGGCCTGATTTTTAACGAATGCTATTATAGCGTCCGCCGTTTATGTGGCAGTGCAGCAAGCGTGCTGTCCGATTGCCGCCAGCCCTGACTCTTCCCGTTCCTTATCCGGATTTCCGTGCGTCTCGCCAAACTCAAGCTCGCTGGTTTCAAGACCTTCGTCGACCCGACGACCGTGCTCACGCCCGGCAACCTGGTGGGCGTGGTGGGGCCGAACGGTTGCGGCAAGTCGAACATCATCGACGCGGTGCGCTGGGTGCTGGGCGAATCCCGCGCGTCGGCGCTGCGGGGCGGCTCGATGATGGACGTGATCTTCAACGGCTCCACCACCCGCAAGCCGGTGTCGCGGGCCAGCGTCGAGCTGGTGTTCGACAACGCCGAGGGCCGGGCGGCCGGCCAGTGGAAACCCTACGCCGAGGTGGCGGTCAAGCGCGTGCTCGACCGCAGCGGCGACTCCACCTATTTCATCAACGGCATGCAGGTGCGCCGCAAGGACGTGATCGACCTGTTCCTGGGCACCGGCCTTGGGCCGCGGGCCTACGCGATCATCGAGCAGGGCATGATCTCGCGCATCATCGAGGCCAAGCCGGAGGAGGTGCGCGGCTTTCTCGAAGAGGCTGCCGGCGTCACCAAATACCGCGAGCGGCGCAAGGAGACCGAAGGGCGCCTGACTGACGCCCGCGACAACCTGACCCGCCTGGACGACATCCGCAACGAGCTTGGTCAGCAGCTTGGCAAGCTGGAGCAGCAGGCGGCAGTGGCCGAGAAGTACCGCCAGCTCAACGCCAGCCTGTCGGAGCGGCAGAACCTGCTGTGGCTCATGAAGCGCAACGAGGCCCGGGCCGAGCGTGCCCGGCTGGCCGACGAGCTGGCCGATGCTACCCGGCGCATCGAGGCCGATTCCTCGCGTCTGCAGGAGCTTGAAAGCCAGCTCGAAACCGCCCGCGAGGCCCAGCTTGCCGCCAACGAGGGCGTGCAGCACGCCCAGAGCGCGCTGTTCGCGGTGAGTTCCGAACTGACCCGGCTCGAAGGCGAGCTGGCTCGCCTGCGCGACAGCCGGCGGATTCTCGAAAGTCGGCTGGCCCAGCTGGAACGCGACGACGCCCAGTGGCGCAGCCAGCTCGAGAGCCTCGCCGCCGACAGCGAGCGCTGGCAGGGCCTGCTTGACAACGCCGCGATCCGTGCCGAGCAGGCCGAGGCGCGCCACGCCGAGGTGGGCGACCGCCTGCCCGAGGCCGAGGAGGCCCTCAACGCCGCCGACGCCGCCGCCGCCGCGATCCGCCGCGAGCTTAACCAGGCCGAGCAGCAGATCCGCGTCGAGGATGCCCACCGGGTGAGCAGCGAGCGCACGCTCGACACCCTGGCGCAGCGTCGCGCCCGGCTGCAGCAGGAGGAATCCGCCGTCCAGGCGCCCGACCTGCGGCTGCTCGCCGAGCGCGAGGCGGCGCTGGCGGCTGCCGAGGAGGCCCTGGACCAGCGCCAGTCCGAGATCGCCGACGCCCAGGCCCAGCTGCCCGCGGCCCAGCAGGCCCTCAAGCAGGCCCTGGACGCCGAACGTCAGGCCCAGCGCCACGCCACCGAGCTGCGGGCGCGCCGCGAGGCGCTGGTGCAGTTGCAGAACAAGGTGCAGGTGCAGGGCCAGCTGGGCGACTGGATCAAGCGCCACAAGCTGGACGCGCTCAAGCCCCTGTGGCAGTGCATCCGCGTGGAGGCCGGGTGGGAGCTGGCCGTCGAGGCGGTGCTGCGCGAACGCCTCGCCGCGCTGCCGGCCGAGGATGGCAAGGTGGCGCTGGTGGCGCTGGCCGACAAGGTGCCGGGCGCCTTCGCGTTTCTGCTTGCCGGTGCGCCGGTGGCGGGCGATGTCGTACCGCCGCCGGAAGGCTGCCGGCCGCTGGCGGAGAAGGTCGGCGCCGATGGCGAGCTGGCCGCCGTGCTGGAGAGCTGGCTGGCCCGGGTGTTTGTCGCCGACGATCTGGCAGCCTGGATCGACCGGCGCGAGTCGCTCGCTGCCGGGGCGGTGCTGGTGTCGCGGGACGGTCGCCTGCTGAGCCGTCACGCGCTGATCCACTATGCGCCGGATTCGCGCACCCACGGCGTCATCGAGCGCCAGCGGGAAATCGACCAGCTGGGCGCCGAGGTGGAGGCTGCCCAGGATGGCGCGGCGATGGCGCGGGAAGCCATGGCCGAGGCCGAGGCGCTGGCCGCCCGGGTGCAGGACGCCTTGGCCGGGCTGCGACGCGACGCCCAGGCCCTGCAGGCGCGGGTGCACGCCGAGCAGGTGGAGGTGCTCAAGCTCAGCCAGGCCCGACAGCGCTACGAGGAGCGCTGCGGCCAGATCGAACGGGATCTGGGCGAGATCGCCCACGCCGAACAGGCCGAACGCGACCGCCTGATGCGCGCCGAGACCGAACTGGAGCGCAGCCGCGAGATGGCCGAGCTGCAGCGCGGCCGGCTCGACGCCGCCGAGGCCGTGCGCCGGGAGCGCGAAAGCAGCCTGCGCGAGACCCGCGCGCTGGAATCCGCGCTGGCCCGTGAGTTGCAGGAAGCCCGCCACTCCGAGCGCGAATGCGTGAGCAAGCTCGACGACATCGCCCGCAACCGGGCGCTGGCCGGCGAGCAGCTGGAACGCATCGCCGACGAGCTTACCGAGCGCCGCGAGTCGTTGATGGAGATCGACGAGGTGTCGGTGTCCGCCGCCCTGCAGGAGGCGGTGGCCCTGCGCGCCACCCGCGAGACCGCGCTTGCCGCCAGCCGCAACACCCTGGAGGCGGTCAACGGTCAGCTGCGCGGGCTGGAGGAAGATCGCCAGCGCACCGAGCACGCCGCCGCGCCCCAGCGCGAGCGGGTGGCCGATCTGCGGCTGCGGGTCCAGGCGGTCGAGATGGCCGAAGCCCAGCACGCGGCCCGGCTCGAAGAGGCTCAGGCCGACGAGGCCGCACTCGCCCCGCTGCTGGTGCCGGATCTGAAGGAAGGGGCGCTGCAGCGGGAGGTGGCCCGGCTGGGGCGGGAGATCGCCGAGCTGGGTCCGGTCAATCTGGCTGCACTCGACGAGCTGAAAGCCGCCGCGGAGCGGAAAAACTACCTCGACATGCAGACCGAGGATCTGCTAGGCGCGATCGAAACCCTCGAAGACGCCATCCGCAGAATCGATCGGGAGACGCGAGAGCAGCTTCAGGAGACGTACAATACTGTTAATCACCATTTCGGGAATCTCTTCCCGATGCTCTTCGGAGGGGGTGAGGCGCGGCTGGTGCTCACGGGCGACGAGATCCTCGATGCAGGCATTTCCATCGTCGCCCAGCCGCCGGGCAAGAAGAACAGTTCCATCCAGCTGCTTTCGGGCGGAGAGAAGGCGCTGACCGCGATTGCGCTGGTGTTTTCGATGTTCCAGCTCAACCCGGCGCCGTTCTGCATGCTGGATGAGGTGGATGCGCCGCTCGACGATTCCAACACCGAGCGTTACTGCCAGATGGTCAAGCGCATGTCGGCCCAGACCCAGTTCGTGTTCATCAGCCACAGCAAGATCACGATGGAGATCGCGGAGCAGCTGGTGGGCGTCACGATGCAGGAGCAGGGCGTGTCGCGGGTGGTGGAAGTGGATATTGAAGAAGCACTGCGTCTTGCGGAAACCGCCGCGGCGTGATGCGGGAAACAAAGGATTTCGATGGCTATCAGTGACTTGCAGATGGGTCTGATCGGTGCCGGCGGCGTTGTCGTCGTCGGCATCTTTGCGTTCAACAAGTGGCAGGAGCGCAAGCACCGCAAGCAGATGGATGCGCTCGACAGCGTCGAGCCCCTGGGGGCCGAGGCCGCGCGCCCGGCTGCCAGCCGGGTTGAGCCGGTGATCGGCGGCGAAGCGCCGGCGCGGCCGCAGCCCACCGCCCGCGAGGTCAAGGACGCCAGCGCCCGCCGCGTGCCGCCGCTGCTGCCCGCCGAGGTGGATGAGCGGGCCGACTGGGTGGTGCGGATCGAAGCCATCGAGCCGGTGGTCGGTGGCCGCCTGTGTCAGGCCGCTGCCGAGCACCTCGACGGGCTCGTCAAGCCGCTGCGCTGGTTCGGCTTCTCCGATACCGAGAACCGCTGGGACGCCATCGGCCCCCATAGCGCCGCAGCTTATCACTGGGTGTGTGCTGCGTTGCAGCTGGTGGATCGCCGCGGCCCGGCCAGCGATGCCGACCTGAGCCGGCTGGCCGGGGGGCTGCAGCGCATGTGCGATCTGTTCATGGCGATCCCGTCGCTGCCGGCCAAGGCCGACGCCCTCAGTCGGGCCGCGGAGCTTGACCGCCTGTGCGCTGGCGTCGATATCCAGATCGGCGTCAATGTGGTGGCCCGCGACCACGGCTTTGCCGGCACCAAGCTCCGCGGCCTGGCCGAAGCGGCCGGGCTCGAATTGCTGGGCGATGGCAGCTTCCACGCCCGCGACGAGTTCGGGGTGAGCCAGTTCGTGCTGTCCAACCTGGAGCCGGTGCTGTTTGCGGCCGAGGAGATGCGCGGCCTCGTCACCCAGGGCGTCACCTTGACCCTCGACGTGCCGCGGGTGGCCGACGGCGTGCGCGTCTTCGAGCGCATGATGGGCGTTGCCCAGCAGCTCGCCGACGCCCTTGGCGGCGCGGTGGTGGACGACAACCGCTCGCCCTTCGGCGAGAAGGCCGTGGGCCTGATCCGCGCCCAGATCGAGCAGTTCCAGGGGCAGATGGCCGAGCAGGGCATCGCACCGGGTTCGCCGCTGGCCTTGCGCCTGTTCTCCTGAGCGGGGCGCCCGGTGGCTGCAAGTCCCGAAGCCTGCGCGCAGGTGGCAGCCCTGCGCGCGGAGATCGCCGCGCACGATCACGCTTACTACGTGCTGGCCGAACCCACGGTGCCGGACGCCGAGTACGACCGTCTGTTCCGTGAACTCCAGGCGCTGGAGCTTGCCCATCCCGAACTCGTCACCCCCGATTCGCCCACCCAGCGGGTAGGCGGCGCGCCGTCGCCCGAGCTGGCTGCGGTGCGACACGCGGTGCCGATGCTGTCGATCCGCACCGAAACCGACACCACCGACCAGGGCGCGGTAGCCTTCGACGCGCGGGTGCGCCGTGCGCTGGGGCTGGACGACGCCGCGCCGCCGGTGGGCTACGCGGCCGAACTCAAGTTCGACGGCCTCGCCATCAGCTTGCGCTACGAGCATGGCGTGCTGGTCCAGGCCGCCACTCGTGGCGACGGCAACACCGGCGAAGACGTGACCCGCAATGTGCGCACCTTGCGCAAGGTGCCGCTGCGCCTGCTCGGCGATGCGCCGCCGGTGCTGGAGGTGCGGGGCGAGATCTACATGCGCCGCGACGACTTCGAGCGCCTCAACGCGGCCCAGGCCACCGCCGGGCAGAAGGTCTTCGTCAATCCGCGCAACGCGGCCGCCGGCAGCCTGCGCCAGCTCGACCCCAGCATCACCGCCCAGCGCCCGCTGTCCTTCTTTGCCTACGGGTTGGGCGAGGTGGTCGGCTGGGCGCTGCCCGACACCCACTGCGGCATCCTCGACGCGCTGGCGGCCTTCGGCCTGCCGGTGTGCGAGCACCGGCGCCGGGTTGAGGGGCCGGAAGGGCTCGCGCAGTTCCATGCCGACATGGCCCAGCTTCGCGAGTCGCTGCCCTTCGACATCGACGGCGTTGTTTACAAGGTGGATTCGATTGCCCGCCAGCTAGAGCTGGGCTTCGTCTCCCGCGAGCCGCGCTGGGCGGTGGCCCACAAGTATCCGGCCCAGGAGGTCGCCACCCGCCTGCTGGGCATCGACGTGCAGGTGGGCCGCACCGGGGCGATCACGCCGGTGGCGCGGCTCGAGCCCGTGTTCGTTGGTGGCGTGACGGTGACCAACGCCACCCTCCACAACCAAGGCGAGATCGACCGCAAGGACGTTCGGATCGGCGACTGGGTGGTGGTGCGCCGGGCGGGCGACGTGATCCCCGAGGTGGTCGGCCCCATTGTCGAGCGGCGCGAAGGCGACTTGCCGCGCTTCGACCTGCTGGCGGCCATCGAGCACAAGTGCCCGGAGTGCGGCTCCCACGTGGTGCGCGGCGAGGATGAAGCCGTGGCGCGCTGCACCGGCGGGCTGTTCTGCCCGGCCCAGTGCAAGCAGGCGCTGCTCCACTTTGCCAGCCGCCGGGCCGTGGACATCGACGGGCTGGGCGAGCAGATCGTGAATCAGCTGGTGGGCGCGGGCATCGTGAAGACCCCGGCGGACCTCTACGACGCCGACAAGGTGAACGCCGAGGTGCTGGCCGGGCTTGAACGGATGGGCGAGAAGTCGGCCACCAATCTGGTTGCCGCCATCGACAAGAGCCGCGACACCACGCTGGCGCGCTTCATTTTCGCGCTGGGCATCCGCAACGTGGGCGAGACGACGGCCAAGGATCTGGCGCGCCACTTCGGCAAGCTCGACGGCCTGCTGGCGGCCGACGAAGCCGCGCTGCTGCAGGTGCCCGATGTGGGGCCGATCGTCGCGAAGTCGATCGTCGAGTTCTTTGCCGAAGCCCACAACCGCGAGATCATCGAGCGCCTGCGGGCGGCCCTGTGCTGGCCGGAGTCCGAGCCGGCGGCGCTGCCCGTGGCAGGCGCTTTCGCCGGCAAGACCTTCGTGCTGACGGGCACGCTGCCCGCGCTCCGGCGCGACGAGGCGGCGGCGATGATCGAGGCGGCAGGGGGCAAGGTGTCCGGCTCCGTCTCCAGGAAGACCGATTACGTGGTGGCGGGCAGCGACGCCGGCAGCAAGCTCGAGAAGGCCCAGGCCCTGGGCGTGACCATTCTTGACGAAGCCGGTTTGCGGGCTTTGCTGGCCCCGGCCGATACGGCGCCCGCCGATAGGCAGATTGGACTATTTGAGGAAGATCGATGAAGAAAGTTACGAAGGCGGTGTTCCCGGTGGCGGGCCTTGGCAGCCGTTTCCTGCCGGCGACCAAGGCGAGCCCCAAGGAGATGATGCCCATCGTCGACAAGCCGCTGATCCAGTACGCGGTGGAAGAGGCGGTGGCGGCGGGGGTGACCGATCTGGTGTTCATCACCGGCCGCTCCAAGCGCGCCATCGAGGATCACTTCGACAAGGCCTACGAGCTGGAGACCGAGCTTGAGATGCGCGGCAAGGCCGAGCTGCTGAAGATCGTCCGCGATACCGTGCCGTCCCACGTGAACTGTATCTACATCCGTCAGGCCGAAGCCCTGGGCCTGGGTCACGCGGTGCTGTGCGCGGCGCCGGTGGTGGGCGACGAGCCCTTCGCGGTGCTGCTGGCCGACGATCTGCTGGACGGTCAGGGCGATCTGCCGGTGATGCGGCAGATGGTGGACGTGTACAACTACAACCGCTGCTCGGTGCTGGGCGTGATGAACGTGTCGCGGGAGCAGACCAAGCAGTACGGCATCGTCAGCACCCAGCGGGACGATGGCGAGATTCAGCGGGTGACCGGCATCGTCGAGAAGCCGAAGCCCGAGGAGGCGCCGTCCACCCAGGCGGTGATCGGCCGCTACATCCTCACCGGGCGGATCTTCGAGCACCTGCGCCAGTTGAAGCCAGGCGCCGGTGGCGAGCTGCAGCTCACCGACGCCATCGCCTCGCTGCTCCAGGAAGAGGCGGTGCTGGCCTACCAGTTCAAGGGTGTGCGCTACGACTGCGGCTCGAAGCTGGGCTACCTGCAGGCCACCGTCGAGCTGGGGCTGAAGCACCCGGAGGTGGGGGCGGAGTTCGCCGCCTTCCTGGCTGCGCGGAGCGTCGGCAGCCCCGGTTGAACGATTGCCGGACGTAAAAAACGCGGCCTCGTGAGCCGCGTTTTTTTTGGATCGTCGCCTCCGGGCCGGGTTTCCCCGGCCGGGCGGAAGTGGCTTACGCCTCGTCGCGGGCGGCGCGCTTGCGCTCGTGTTCCTTGAGGTAACGCTTGCGCAGGCGGATGTTCTTCGGGGTGATCTCGACGATCTCGTCGTCGGCGATGAACTCGATGGCGGATTCGAGGGTCAGCTGGATCGGGTTGATCAGGCGTACGGCTTCGTCGGTGCCCGAGGCGCGCACGTTGGTGAGCTGCTTGCCCTTGATCGGGTTCACCACCAGATCGTTGTCGCGGGTGTGGATGCCGATGATCATGCCTTCGTACAGCGCATCGCCCGGGCTCACGAACATGCGGCCGCGATCCTGCAGGTTCCACAGGGCGTAGGCCACGGCTTCACCGTCGTTCTGGGAGATCAGCACGCCGTTGCGGCGCTCGCTCATGGCGCCGGCCATGGGGCTGTAGTCGTCGAACACGTGGCTGGCGAGGCCGGTGCCGCGGGTCATGGTCAGGAACTCGCCCTGGAAGCCGATCAGGCCACGGGCGGGGATGCGGTACTCAAGACGCACGCGGCCCTTGCCGTCCGGCGCCATGTCCTGCAGTTCGCCACGGCGACGGCCGAGTTCTTCCATCACGCCGCCCTGGTGTTCTTCTTCCACGTCGACGGTGAGCATCTCGTAGGGCTCGCACTTGACGCCGTCGATGTCCTTGAAGACCACACGGGGACGGCCCACGGCCAGCTCGTAGCCTTCGCGGCGCATGTTTTCGAGGAGGATGGTGAGGTGCAGTTCGCCACGACCGGAGACTTCGAAGGTGTCGGAGTCGCTGGTGAAGTTGACGCGCAGGGCGACGTTCTTCAGGAGTTCCTTCTCAAGGCGCTCGCGGATCTGGCGGCTGGTGACGAACTTGCCTTCGCGGCCGGCCAGCGGGGAGCTGTTGACCATGAAGTTCATGGTGAGGGTGGGTTCGTCCACGGCGATCGGGGTCATGCCTTCGAGGCATTCGGGGTCGCACAGGGTGACGCCGATGTTGACCTGCTGGATGCCTGCCACCAGCACGATGTCGCCGGCTTCCGCTTCTTCGGCGGGGGAGCGCTCAAGACCCTTGAAGGTCAGGATCTGGCTGACCTTGCCCTTGCCGCGGTTCTCGTCGCCGTACATCACCACGAGTTCCTGGTTCGGCCTGATGCGACCGCGCTTGATGCGGCCGATGCCGATCTGGCCCATGTAGGTGGAGTAGTCGAGGGAGCAGATCTGCATCTGCAGGGGGCCTTCGGCGTCCACTTCGGGGGCCGGCACGTGCTTGAGGATGGCCTCGAACAGGGGGCGCATGTCCTTGCGCTCGTCCTCGAGGTTCTCCATGGCGAAGCCGTTGAGGCCGGAGGCGTAGATGATCGGGAAGTCGAGCTGCTCGTCGGTGGCGCCGAGTTTGTCGAAGAGGTCGAAGGTGTGGTTGATGACCCAGTCGGGGCGGGCGCCCGGGCGGTCGATCTTGTTGATGACCACGATGGGCTTGAGGCCGAGGGCCAGGGCCTTGCGGGTCACGAAGCGGGTCTGGGGCATCGGGCCTTCGACGGAGTCGACCAGCAGCAGCACGCTGTCGACCATCGACAACACGCGCTCGACCTCACCGCCGAAGTCAGCGTGGCCCGGGGTGTCGACGATGTTGATGTGGGTCTCGCCGTACTGGATGGCACAGTTCTTCGAGAGGATGGTGATGCCCCGTTCCTTCTCGATGTCGTTGCTGTCCATCACCCGTTCGGTAACCTGCTGGTTTTCACGGAAGGTGCCGGATTGGCGCAGGAGCTGGTCGACGAGGGTGGTCTTGCCGTGGTCGACGTGGGCGATGATGGCAATGTTGCGGATGGCGCGGGACATGGGGGTGGATACCGAAGTACTTGTAAACCTAGAATTTTACCATGCTTTTGCGCATCGCAGCATCGGTGGGCGGGTCGGGTGCTGCAGGGGTGCGTGATAAGATGCCCGGCCCATTCGGTTTTCTGAGGAGTCGTCCGGCATGCTGGCAATCATCGGCGGTAGCGGTCTTACCCAACTGGCCAACCTGAACGTGATCCGTCGCGAGGTGATGCGCACCCCGTACGGCGAGCCGTCCGGTGCCCTGACCTTCGGGCAGCTGTGCGGGCAGCCGGTGGTGTTCCTGGCCCGACACGGTTACGGGCACACCATCCCGCCGCACCGGGTGAATTACCAGGCCAACCTGTGGGCCCTTCGGGAAGCCAAGGCCGACGCGATCATCTCGGTGGCCTCGGTGGGCGGCATCCGCGCCGACATGGGGCCCGGCGTGCTGGTGGTGCCGGACCAGATCATCGATTACACCTGGGGGCGCAAGAGCACCTTCCACGAGAGCGCCGAGCAGCCGGTGGTTCACATCGACTTCACCCGGCCCTACGACGAGGGGGTCCGTCAGCGCATCCTGGCCGCGGCCGCCGCGGCCGGTCAGGCGATCGTGGATGGTGGGGTGTATGCCGCCACCCAGGGGCCGCGGCTCGAGACCGCCGCGGAGATCAACCGCCTGGAGCGGGACGGCGCCGACGTGGTCGGGATGACCGGCATGCCGGAGGCGGCGCTGGCGCGGGAGCTGGGCATTCCGTACGCGGCCATCAACGTGGTGGCCAACTTCGCGGCCGGCCGGGGCAACAGCGCGGCGCAGATCTGCTTCGGCAGCATCGACGTGGTGCTGCGCGAGGCGATGGGGCGGGTTCGGGAGGTGCTGGAGCACCTCTGCGCGGGGCCGGCAAAATGATCCGCGACGTGCTGCGGATGGGCGACCCGCGTCTGCTGCGGCGGGCGCAGCCGGTGACGGCCTTCGGCACGCCGGCGCTGGCGGCCCTGATCGCCGACATGCGCGACACGATGGCGCATCTCTCCGGCGCCGGGCTGGCGGCACCGCAGATCGGGGTGGATCTGCGGGTGGTGATCTTTGGCGGCGGGCCGAGCCCGCGCTATCCGGATGCCGCGGCGGTGCCCGATACGGTGCTCATCAATCCGGTGCTCACGCGGCTCTCGGACGACGAGGAGGGCGGCTGGGAGGGGTGCCTGTCGGTGCCCGGGCTGCGGGGCTGGGTGCCCCGCTGGCGGTCGCTGCGCTACACGGGTTTCGACGCCGCAGGGGCGCCCATCGACCGGGTGGCCGAGGGCTTCCATGCCCGGGTGGTGCAGCACGAGTGCGACCACCTGGATGGCGTGCTGTATCCGATGCGGGTGCGGGATTTCTCGCGCTTCGGTTTTACCGAGGTGCTGTTCCCGGGCAGCCTGCCGGCGGGCGACGACTAGCGTCAGATCGCCAGGCGCTCCAGCAGGTCCGCCTCGATCTTGAGGATCTGGGTGTCCTGGGCAAGCTCGGGTCCGCTGATGAGGAAGGTGTCTTCGACGCGTTCGCCGAGGGTGGCGATCTTGGCTGTGTGGAGGTTGATGCCGTGGCGGGCCAGGGTTTCGGCCACGCCGAAGAGTAGCCCGGGGCGGTCGGCGGCGGTGACCGACATGATGTAGTGCTGGCCGCGCTCGTCGGGCTGAATCGTGACCCCGGGGGTGATCGGGAAGTGCTTGACCTCGCGGGACAGGCGCCCGCTTGCCGGCTGGTCGATGGGCGAATCCGCTTGGCGGAGGCGCTCGGTAAGGTCGTGTTCGAGCAGGTTGATGACGTCGCGGTAGTGGATCTCCTGGCCCGGGTCGAGCAGCAGGAAGCTGTCGAGCGCGTAGCCGTGGCGGGTGGTGTGGATCTTGGCGTCGGCGATGGAGAAGCCTAGCCGCGCAAAAAAGCCGCACAGGCGCACGAAGACGTCCTTCTGGTCCTTCATGTAGATCATCACCTGGAGCCCCTCGCTGCCGTGGCTGGGGCGGGCCTTGACCACCGGCTCGTCGGATTCGACCCGGTAGTAGAGCATCCGCGCGTGCCAGGCAACCTCCTCGGCGTCGTGGCGCATGAAGTACACGGTGTCGAGCTGGGCCCACAGCTTGTCTTCGGTGCCGGGGCGCAGGCCGTAGTAGCGCAGCAGATTGCGGGCATCGTCCTGGCGCAGGGGCATGCCCAGCGCCTGGTGAGGCGTGGCGCCGCGCAGCAGGCGCTGGGTGGCGAAGAAGAGGTCTTCGAGGAGCTTGCCCTTCCAGCCGTTCCAGACCTTCGGGCTGGTGCCGCGGATGTCGGCGTGGGTGAGGATGTACAGCGCGATGAGCCGGCGCTCGGTCTTGACGAGTTCGCCGAAGCGGCGGATCACATCCAGATCGGACATGTCCTGCTTCTGGGCCACGTTGGACATGGACAGGTGGTGCTCGACCAGCCACTCGACGAGGGCGGTGTCGGTCTCGTCGAGCCCGTGGGCGGTGCAGAATTCCCGCGCGTCCTTCATGCCCAGCTTGGAGTGATCGCCACCGCGGCCCTTGGCGATGTCGTGGAACAGCGCCGCAATGTAGATCAGCCAGGGTTTTTCGAAGCTGGTGGCGAGGCGGGTGAGCAGCGGGTACTCGTGGGCGTGCTCCGATACCATGAAGCGTCGCACGTTGCGCAGCACCTGGAGGGTGTGCTGATCCACGGTGTAGACGTGGAACAGATCGTGCTGCATCTGGCCGACGATGCGACGCCAGGCCGGCAGGTAGAAGCTGAGGATGCCGTACTGGTTCATCCGCCGCATCTCCTGGATGACCCCGCGCTTTTGCTGGAGCAGGCGCAGGAACATGGCCCGGTTGGCCGGATTCTGACGAAACTCGGCGTTGATGAGCTTGCGTCCGCGCCACAGGGCGCGCAGGGTGCGGGCGGTCATGCCCTTGAGTTCGGAGCGCTGCTGGAGGATCAGGAAGCACTCGAGCAGGGCGCCGGGGTGGCGGTCGAACACGCCTTCGTCGCGAACGTCGAGCAGTTCGCGCACGCACTGGAAGCGCTCGTTGATGTTGATCGCCACCGGATAGCGGTAGGGGAAGAACTCGGCGCCGAAGTTCTGGAGCAGGATGGTGTTGAGCTGGGTGACCTTCTTGGCGGTGCGGTAATACTCCTGCATGAAGACTTCCGACGCGCGGCGGTGCTCGTTGGCGTGGAAGCCGAAGCGGTGGGCGAGCTTCTCCTGGTGGTCGAACAGCAGGCGGTCTTCCCGGCGGCCCGCCATGTGGTGCAGGCGGATGCGCGCGTGCTGCAGGAAGCGTTCGAGATCGCGCAGCTCGGTGGCTTCTTCGGCGGTGACCAGACCGTGGCGGGCGAGGTCGCGCCAGTGGGTGCCGAAACCGGCAGCGCGGCTGATCCAGCCGATGATCTGCAGATCGCGCAGCCCGCCGGGGCTTTCCTTGCAGTTGGGCTCGAGGGAGTAGGGCGTCTCGTTGTGACGGGTGTAGCGCTGCTCCTGCTCAAGGCACTTGGCCTTGTAGAACTGACCGGGGTTGAGCTGCTCCCGAAGCTGCCGGCCGAAGCGCTCGAAGAGTCGCTCGTTGCCGCCGATGAGCCGTGCTTCGAGCAGGTTGGTCATCACGGTGACGTCGAGGCCGGCTTCCTCCAGGCACTCGTCTACGGTGCGCACGCTGTGGCCGATGTCGAGGCCGACATCCCACAGCAGGCCGATCATCTGGGTGAGCCGTTCGCTCAGGTCGTGATCGGGCGTCGCGTCCAGCAGGAACAGCAGGTCCACGTCGGAGTAGGGGAACAGCTCCTCACGGCCGTAGCCGCCCACCGCCACCAGGGCGGCCGAGGCGGGAATCGCAAACTCCTTCCAGATGTCGCGCAGCACGCCATCCACCAGCCGCGACCGGCCCTTGAGGATGGGTTCGGTGAGCGGGTGGGCTTCATAGGTGCTGCGCAGCGCCTCGCCGCCGCTCTTCAGGCGCTGCTTGAAACGGACGATGAACTCCCGGGCGGTTTCGGGAGAAAGCACGGCGGGCGCGATCTGGGACATCTTGGGTGGCTCAGGGCTTGATCTGGGCGGAGAACGGGGCGACGACGTCGGGGCGGGGTGGGCTGCCGGCCGACAGGGTGAGCACCTCGACGCCGGTCTCGGTGACCAGCACCATGTGCTCCCACTGGGCGGACAGGCTGCGGTCGCGGGTGACGATGGTCCAGCCGTCGGGCAACTCGGAGATCGCGGCCTTGCCGGCGTTGATCATCGGCTCGATGGTGAAGATCATCCCGGGCTTGAGCTCGATGCCGGTCCCTGGCCTGCCGTAGTGCAGCACCTGGGGTTCCTCGTGGAAGCTGGCACCGATCCCGTGGCCGCAGAACTCACGCACCACCGAGAAGCCGTTGCCTTCGGCGTGCTTCTGGATGGCGGCGCCGATGTCGCCCAGATGTGCGCCCGGCCTGACCTGGGCGATGCCCAGCCACATGCATTCATAGGTGATCTGGCACAGGCGCTTGGCGCGGATCGAGGTTTCGCCGACGATGAACATCCGGCTGGTGTCGCCGTGATAGCCGTCCTTGATGACGGTGATGTCCAGATTGACGATGTCACCCTTCTTGAGGATCACCTTTTCGTTCGGCACGCCGTGGCAGACCTGATGATTCACCGAGGTGCAGATCGACTTGGGGTAGGGGACGTAGCCCGGCGGCGCGTAGTTGAGGGGGGCGGGGATGCAGCCCTGCACATTGACCATGTAGTCGTGGCAGAGGCGGTCGATCTCGCCGGTGCTGATGCCGGCCTTGACGAACGGGGTGATGTAGTCGAGCACTTCCGAGCCGAGGCGGCCCGCGATACGCATTTTTTCGATTTCTTCCGGCGTTTTTATGGTGACGCTCATGGGGCTTGATCTGCGGGGTTTTCCAGTCGCCTAGGCTAGCTCATGCGGCCTCTCGGGGCAATCCGCGCGCCCGCTTTCCGGGCTGTCGCGAATGCCGGCCTTGAGCGCTTTAACGGGATGCTGCTACAATCTGCGGCTTGTCTGGCAAGGGTGCCAGGCAAAATACACACGTTCGGCCCATTGGGGTCCGGCGGATGTTGTCACCGGGTACGGTGCGGCGTTCGCGGCTAAGCGTGGCTTCGCGATGGCGGGGCTGGCAGGCCGGGCGGCGGTCAAACCTCGGTAACTGGAGTTACACAATGTCTGTCACCATGCGTCAAATGCTCGAAGCGGGCGTCCACTTCGGCCATCAAACCCGTTTCTGGAACCCGAAGATGGCTCCGTTCATCTTTGGTCAGCGCAACAAGATCCACATCGTCAACCTCGAAAAGACCCTCGTCAAGTACAACGAGGCGATGGATTTCGTGCGCAAGCTGGCTGCCAACCGCGGCACCATCCTGTTCGTCGGCACCAAGCGTCAAGCCCGCGAAATCGTGGCCGAGGAAGCCGCGCGCGCCGGCATGCCGTTCGTCGATGAGCGCTGGCTGGGCGGCATGCTCACCAACTTCAAGACCGTCAAGGTTTCCATCAAGCGCCTGAAGGACATGGAAGCCATGGTCGAAGACGGCTCCGTCGAGCGTCTGTCCAAGAAGGAAGCCCTGATGGCCTCCCGTGAGCTCGAGAAACTGCAGAAGAGCCTGGGCGGCATCAAGGATCTCGGCGGCCTGCCGGACGCCCTGTTCGTCATCGACGTCGGCTACCACAAGATCGCCATCACCGAAGCCAACAAGCTGGGCATTCCGGTTGTGGCCGTGGTCGATACCAACCACTCCCCCGAAGGCGTGGACTTTGTGATCCCGGGTAACGACGACTCCTCCCGCGCCATCCGTCTGTACGCCCGTGGCGTCGCCGATGCCGTGCTGGAAGGCAAGAACGCCGTGATCCAGGAAATCGTTGCCGCCGGCTCCGACGAGTTCGTCGAAGTGGAAGACGGCGCCGAAGAGCAGGCCTGATCCCCCGGAATGGGCGCCTTGGGCGCCCGTTTTGCGTCCGACCGAATACCATTCAATTAGTTATCTAGGAGCAAGCATGGCGGAAATCACCGCAAGCATGGTCAAGGAGCTGCGCGAGAAAACCGACGCGCCCATGATGGAATGCAAGAAGGCCCTGTCCGAAGCTGCCGGCGACATGGCCAAGGCTGAAGAAATCCTGCGCGTCAAGCTGGGCAACAAGGCCTCCAAGGCTGCCGCCCGCGTGACCGCCGAAGGCATCGTCGGCGTCTACATCTCCGCCGACGCCAAGCTCGGCGCGATGGTGGAAGTGAACTGCGAAACCGACTTCGTTGCCAAGAACGACGATTTCCTGGCTTTGGTCAAGAACGTCGCCGAACTCGTCGCCACCAAGAACCCGGCCGACGTGGAAGCCCTGTCTGCGCTGGAGATCGGCGGTCAGACCGTGGAAGAAGTCCGCAAGGCGCTGGTCGGCAAGATCGGTGAGAACATGTCCATCCGCCGCTTCGTCCGTACCGAAGCCAAGGGTGCTGTCGCCAGCTACATCCACGGTGGCGCCAAGATCGGCGTGCTGATCGACCTCGTCGGTGGCGACGAAGCCCTGGCCAAGGATCTGGCCATGCACATCGCCGCGTCCAAGCCGAAGTCCCTCGACGCCTCCGGCGTGCCCGCCGAACTGCTGGATGTCGAGCGTCGCATCGCCATCGAGAAGGCTCGCGAAGCCGGCAAGCCGGAAGCCATGCTCGAGAAGATCGCCGAAGGCACCGTCCAGAAGTACCTGAAGGACGTCACCCTGCTCGACCAGGTCTTCGTCAAGGCCGAAGACGGCAAGCAGACCATTGCCCAGCTGCTGAAGGCCAAGGGCGCTTCCGTTGCCAGCTTCACTCTGTACGTGGTGGGTGAGGGCATCGAGAAGAAGGTGACCGACTTCGCCGCCGAAGTGGCCGCCCAGGCTGCCGCTGCCGCCCAGAAGTAAGGAGTCGCCCGACGATGAGCCAGCCCGCCTACAAGCGCATTCTTCTCAAACTCTCCGGCGAAGCCTTGATGGGCGACGACGCCTACGGCATCAACCAGGAGGTCGTCGCCGGCATCGTACGCGATGTGGTCGAGGTCACCCGTCTGGGGGTCGAGATCGGGATTGTGATTGGCGGCGGGAACATCTTCCGTGGCATGGCAGGGGCCGCGTCCGGCATGGATCGCGCCACTGCCGACTACATGGGGATGCTGGCCACCGTCATGAATGCCATGGCCCTGGCGGATGCGTTCCGCGCCGCGGGGGTCAATGCGCGGGTCCAGTCCGCGCTGCGGATCGATCAGGTGGTCGAGCCGTACATTCGTGGCAAGGCGATCCGCTATCTCGAAGAAGGCCGGGTCGTGATCTTCGGTGCCGGCACCGGCAACCCGTTCTTCACGACCGATACCGCCGCAGCGCTGCGCGGTTCCGAGATCGGTGCCGACATCGTGCTGAAGGCCACCAAGGTCGATGGCATCTACACCGCCGATCCGAAGAAGGATCCCTCCGCGACGCGCTTCCAGCGGATCTCCTTCGACGAGGCGATCGCCCGCAATCTGGCGGTGATGGATGCGACTGCGTTCGCGCTGTGCCGCGATCAGCGTCTGCCGATCAACGTCTTCAGCCTGTTCAAGGGCGGTGCGCTCAAGCGTGTCGTGATGGGCGAGGACGAGGGTACGCTGGTCTATTGCTGAGGATGAACCGATGATCCCGGAACTCAAGAAAACTACCGAAGCCAAGATGCAGAAGTCCATCGAGGCGCTCAGGCTGGATCTCGCCAAGGTGCGTACCGGCCGGGCGACCACCGGCATTCTGGATCATGTGATGGTGGATTACTACGGCAGTCTGGTGCCGGTCAATCAGGTGGCCAACATCACCCTGATCGACGCCCGCACCGTCGGCGTGCAGCCGTGGGAAAAGCCGATGATCGCCAAGGTCGAAAAGGCCATCCGCGATTCCGATCTGGGCCTGAACCCGGCCTCTCAGGGCGACGTGATCCGCGTTCCGATGCCGCCGCTCACCGAAGAGCGCCGCAAGGAGCTCATCAAGGTGGTCAAGCACGAAGGGGAAGGTGCGAAGGTGGCTGTGCGCAATCTGCGCCGCGACGCCAACGCCGCCCTGAAGGATGCCGTGAAGGCAAAGACGATCTCCGAGGACGACGAGCGTCGTGCCCAGGACGACGTCCAGAAGCTCACCGACAAAGCCGTTGTCGAGATCGACAAGCTGCTCGCACAGAAAGAACAAGAGCTGATGCAGATCTGACCGCCAGGTCGGTATCTGCTTTCCCGGTTCTTTGTCAGGCGGAGATTACATCGTGCGATTGCCGTTCACCAGTTCCACGCGGGGCGTACCCGAGGCTGCGCAGGTTCCGCGGCATATCGCGATCATCATGGACGGCAACGGGCGGTGGGCGCGCAGGCGTCTGATGCCGCGGGTTGCCGGCCACGCCAAGGGCGTTGACTCCCTGCGCGAGGTGATCCGCACCTGCCTCGACCGGGGTGTGGAGTACCTCACCGTCTTTGCGTTCAGTTCCGAGAACTGGCGCCGGCCGAAGGATGAAGTGTCCTTCCTGATGCAGTTGTTCGTGAAGTCGTTGAAGGCGGAGATCGAGCGCATCCACCGCAACAACATTCGCCTGCGCGTCGTGGGCGATCTGTCCCGATTCGACCAGGGGCTCGTGGATCTCATCCGCGACGGTGAATCGCTCACCGCCAACAACGCCAAGATGAACCTGACGATCTGCGCCAACTACGGCGGGCGTTGGGACATCATGCAGGCCGTCGCCAAGATGATTGCGGCAGGCGGCCCCCAGGACAGCGGCTACGGCGAGGAGGATCTCGCTCCTCACCTGGCGCTCAGTTTCAGTCCCGAGCCCGACCTGTTCATCCGCACCGGCGGCGAAACCCGGATCAGCAACTTCATGCTGTGGCAGCTTGCTTACTCCGAGCTGTATTTCACCGACAAGCTGTGGCCCGAGTTCGGCGAGGCCGAGCTGGATGCGGCCATCGCTTCCTACCAGGGGCGTGAGCGCCGTTTTGGCCGGACGAGCGATCAGGTTGTCGGCGACGGGGCGGATTCCGCCGGTTCAGGCCATGCTTAAAGCGCGGGTCATCACCGCGATCTTCCTGCTTGTCGGTCTCGTCAGTGCGCTTTTTCTGCTGCCGTCGTGGGGATGGCTGGCTTTCGTGTCGCTCATCTGCGGCGCTGCTGCCCACGAATGGGGGGGGATTGTTGGCTACCAGGGCAAGCAACGTTGGGTCTACGCGCTGCTGCTCGGGTTGCTCTGCCTTTTCGGCGGTCTGGCGGCGGGGCTGCACCTGGACTCCACGGTGGCGCCCTTCAATCTGGTGCCAGCCTACGGCTTGAGCGCGTTGTTCTGGATCTTCTGTGTGCCGTTCTGGCTGCGCGCCCGCTGGGCCTTGCCCGGCGCCGGAGCTGCAGCGCTGGTGGGGTTCGTGCTGCTCATTCCCCCGAGTCTCGCAATGATCCATCTGCGTTTGCTCAGCCCGTGGCTGCTGCTGGGGGTGATGGCGGCGGTGTGGATCGCCGACATTGCGGCCTACTTCACCGGCCGCGCCTTCGGTCGTCGCAAGCTGGCGCCGGCCATCAGCCCGGGGAAGAGCTGGGAGGGCGCTTACGGCGCCGCGGTGGGGGTGGTGATCTATGGCTTGATTTGTCTGTCCGCCTTCCTGCCTCACGGCCTGGGGGCGGGCCGGATGGCGCTCGCCGCGCTCGGGCTGCTGGTATTCACCGCCATCAGCATCATCGGCGACCTCTTTGAATCGATGTTGAAGCGGCAGGCCGGCGTCAAGGATAGCGGTACGCTGCTGCCGGGGCATGGCGGCATCCTCGACCGCATCGACAGCCTCACCTCGACACTTCCGCTGGCAGGTCTGCTGGCCCTCTGGTTTGCCCGGTAAGCCATGATTTCCGAAAGAAAGTTCATCACCGTCCTCGGTGCGACCGGGTCGATTGGTGTCAGCACCCTCGATGTGGTCGCTCGTCACCCGGGGCGTTATGGCGTCTTTGCCCTCACCGCCCACCGGCAGGTGGACAAGCTCTACGAACAGTGTCTGCAGCACCGGCCGGCGTACGCGGTGCTCGATCGGGCCGAAGATGCACAGGCCCTGCAGTGCCGTCTCGACGCCGCTGGCTGCTGTACCGAGGTGCTGTCCGGCGCGGCTTCGCTGGTGGCGGTGGCTGCCGCTCCGGAGGTGGACATGGTGATGGCGGCCATCGTCGGTGCTGCGGGGCTTGTGCCCACCCTCGCCGCCGCCCGTGCGGGCAAGCGCATCCTGCTGGCCAACAAGGAGGCGCTGGTGATGTCCGGCGCGCTCTTCATGCACGAGGTCGCCGCCAACGGCGCCACCCTCCTGCCCATCGACAGCGAGCACAACGCGATCTTTCAGGCCCTGCCCGCCGGTTTTCGGCAGGGAGTGGATGGCGCCGAGGTCACCCGCATCCTCCTCACGGCATCGGGCGGTCCGTTCCGTCGCAAGCCCGTGGAGGAGTTGGCCGGGGTCACGCCCGAGATGGCCTGCGCGCACCCCAACTGGGTCATGGGTCGCAAGATCTCCGTCGACTCCGCCACCATGATGAACAAGGGCCTCGAGGTCATCGAGGCTCACTGGTTGTTCGGTGCGCCGGCCGAGCGGATCGAGGTGGTGATCCACCCCGAGAGCGTGATCCACTCGATGGTGGCCTACGTGGATGGCTCCGTGCTGGCGCAGCTTGGCAACCCTGACATGCGCACCCCCATCGCCCATGCGATGGCCTACCCGGAGCGGGTCGACGCCGGGGTGAGGCCACTCGATCTGTTTGCAGTCGGCCAGCTCAATTTCGAGCGCCCCGATCTCGAGCGTTTTCCCTGTCTCGCGCTGGCCTACCGGGCGCTGAAGGAAAGCGGTGTCGCGCCGGCCGTGCTCAATGCCGCCAACGAGGTGGCGGTGGCGGATTTCCTCGAAGGTGGGCTGCGTTTCGATCGCATCGCCAGCGTGATCGAAGCGACCCTCGACAAGATCGCTCCGCAGGTGGCGGAATCCCTCGAGGTCGTGTTTGACGCGGATCGTCAGGCCAGACAGGTTGCCGCTGAGTTCGTGGGTCGGTATCGCTCGTGACCGGAGCGCGGTTGTCCATGCAGTTCCAGCTTGAAGGGGGCGTGCAGTGAATCTGCTCGACTACATCCTTCCGTTCGTGGTCGCCCTCGGTGTGCTGATTCTCGTCCACGAGTTCGGCCACTATCTGGTTGCGCGCTTGTGCGGCGTGAAGGTGCTGCGCTTCTCCCTGGGGTTCGGCAAGCTCCTGTTCGTCCGGCGTCTCGGGGCGGACCAGACCGAATGGGCCTTGTCGGCCTTTCCCCTTGGCGGTTACGTCAAGATGCTCGACGAGCGGGAGGCGCCGGTCCCCGCCAACGAACTGCATCGCGCCTTCAACCGTCAGTCGGTCTGGCGGCGGATCGCCATCGTGGCGGCCGGACCGCTCGCCAATTTCGTGTTGGCGATCGCGTTGTACTGGGGCCTCTACACCGGCGGTGTGGAGGAGCTGCGGGCGCGGGTCGGCGCGCCGCAGGCCGACAGTCAGGCGGCCCAAGCAGGCTTCCAGGAAGGGGAACTGGTGCGTTCGGTAAATGGCGATGCCGTTCAGACCTGGACCGAGTTTCGCTGGCATCTGCTCAACGACGCGCTTGAGCATCGCGCGGTGACCGTCGAGACCATCAATGTCCACAACGAGATTTCTTTCCGCAAGCTGGATCTCGCCAGCGTGGATGTGGATCAGGCCCAGAATGACGTGGCCAGCCAGCTCGGGCTGCGTCTCTACCGCCCGAAGCTGCCGCCGGTGCTGGGGCAGCTGAGCGCCGACGGCGCCGCCGCCAGCGCCGGCCTCCGTACCGGGGATCGGGTGGTGCGGATCGGTGGGCGCGCGATCGAATCCTGGTCGGACCTGGTTGCCGGTGTGCGCGACGCCGCCGGTCAGGCCCTTGAAGTGGCCGTGCTGCGCGGCGATGAGACCGTGGTGGTGACGCTGGTGCCGCGTGCGGTCGAAGAGAACGGCCGAACGATCGGGCGGATCGGCGTGGCGATGGCGGACGCCGAAGGGCAGCGCGAACTGATGTTCGTCACCGTCCGGTACGGCCTGGGCGAGGCGCTGGGCAAGGGCGTGGGCCAGACCTGGGAGACCGCGACGATGAGCCTCTCGGTGCTCGGGCGCATGCTCGTGGGCGAGGTGTCGGTCAAGAACCTCAGCGGGCCCGTGACGATTGCCGACTTTGCCGGCCAGTCGGCCCGCATGGGCTGGGCCCATTACATCAAGTTTCTGGCGCTCATCAGCATCAGCCTTGGGGTCCTCAATCTGCTGCCGGTGCCCGTGCTCGATGGCGGGCACTTGCTGTATTATGTGATAGAGATCATCAAGGGCGGCCCGGTTTCCGAACGCGTCATGGAAATCGGACAGCAGATTGGAATGGCTCTGCTGGCGGCGCTAATGGCTTTTGCCTTCTACAACGACATCAACCGCCTTGTTGCTAGCTGAAATCGGATGAAATCCACGCTCCTCTCCGGGGTGATCGCCGCGCTTTTCGCTGCCTCGCCCGCCTTGGCTTTCGAGCCATTCGTTGTCAAAGACATTCGCGTTGAAGGGATCCAGCGGACCGAAGCCGGGACGGTGTTCAGCTATCTTCCGGTGAAGGTGGGCGAGCGCTTCTCGGAAGACAAGGCCGCCCAGGCGATCAAGTCGCTGTTCGCCACCGGCTTCTTCAAGGATGTGCGGATCGAAGTCGAGAGCGATGTGATCATCGTGCTGGTGGACGAGCGGCCCGCCATCTCGCAGATCGACTTCGTCGGCACCAAGGAATTCGAGAAGGACGCCCTCAAGAAGGGCCTGAAGGAAGTTGGCCTTGCCGAATCCCGCATCTTCGACCGGGCCGTACTTGAGCGCGCCGAGCAGGAACTCAAGCGCCAGTATCTCGCCAAGGGCTTGTACGGCGTCCAGATCACCACCACCGTCACCCCGCTCGAACGTAACCGGGTTGGCGTCAATTTCAACGTGGTGGAGGGCGAGGCCGCCAAGATCCGCCAGATCAGCATCATCGGCAACAAGGCCTTCAAGGAGAAGGAGCTGGTCGAGCTGTTCTCGCTCACCACGCCGGGCTGGTTCACCTGGTTCTCGAAGAGCGATCAATATTCCAAGCCCAAGCTGTCCGGCGACATCGAAGCCCTGCGCTCTTTCTACCTCAACCGCGGTTACCTGGATTTCACCATCGAGTCGACCCAGGTTTCGATCACGCCCGACAAGAAGGACATCTACATCACCCTCAGCATCAGCGAGGGGGAGAAGTACACTGTCTCGGACGTCAAGCTCGCCGGCACCATGCCCGTGCCCGAAGCGGAGCTCCAGAAGCTCGTCAAGCTGAAGGCTGGGGATACCTTCGTGCGGGATTCCGTGACGGCCACCACCAAGGCGATCTCCGACCGCCTCGGCAACGACGGCTACGCCTTTGCCAACGTGAATGCGGCGCCGGAAGTGGACAAGCAGAAGCGCGAGGTCGCCTTCACCTTCTTCGTCGATCCCGGGCGGCGCGTTTATGTGCGCAAGATCAACTTCTCCGGCAACGCCCGTACCCGCGACGAGGTGATCCGGCGAGAGATCCGCCAGATGGAAGGCGCCTGGTACGACGGTGCCGCGATCAATCGCTCGAAGGCTCGCCTTGACCGCCTCGGCTATTTCGAGGACGTGACCATCGAGACGCCGGCGGTGCCGGGCTCGACCGATCAGGTGGACGCCAACTTCAGCGTCAAGGAGCGGGCCACTGGCAACCTGATGCTGGGCGCGGGCTTCTCCAGCGCCGAAAAGGTGATCCTGTCAGGCTCGATCGCCCAGCAGAACCTCTTCGGCACCGGCAACGCGATGACCCTGCAGGTCAACACCGGCCGCATCAACAAGACGGTGGCGCTGTCCTTCACCAACCCCTACTGGACCATCGACGGTATCAGCCTGGGTTGGGACATCTACCAGCGGAACGTGGACCCCACCTCGCTCTCCGTCGCCACCTACAAGTCCTCGTCCATCGGTGCGGGCCTGCGTTTCGGCTATCCGATTGCCGAGGACGACCGGATCAACTTCGGTCTCGCGGTGGATCAGACCTCCATCAAGGTCTTCGATACCAGCCCGCCGCCTTACATCAACTTCGTCAATACCTTCGGGGACACCGCCCGGAGCCTGGTGGCGACGGCCGGTTGGGCGCGGGATCGCCGCGACAGCTTCCTGTATCCCACGTCCGGTGTCTACCAGCGGGCGTCGATGGAGGTGGCCACGCCGGCCCTGGACATGCGCTACTTCCGGGGCAGCTACCAGCACCAGTACTGGATTCCCTTCGGCGGTGGCTACGCGCTGATGCTCAACGGCGACGTCGGCTACGCCCACGGCTACGATGGCAAGGAGCTGCCGTTCTACAAGAATTTCTACGCGGGCGGTATCGGCTCGGTGCGAGGCTACCAGCAGAGCACCCTGGGCCCGCGCTACACCGACAGCAACGGTTATGTCCGGGCCCTCGGCGGCAACCGTCGGGTGGTTGGCAACGTGGAGTATTATTTCCCGATGCCCGGTGGCAAGGACAAGTCGATGCGCCTGTCGCTCTTCGGGGATGCCGGCTATGTCTGGGGCGCGGACGACAAGGTCCAGGCGTCGGATTTGCGGTACAGTGCCGGGTTGGCGTTCAGCTGGAGTTCGCCGGTTGGTCCGCTCAAGTTCAGTCTTGGCCAGGCCCTGAAGAAGCAGGAAGGGGACAAGACGCAAAAATTCCAGTTCCAGTTGGGTACGGTGTTCTGATCGCAGCCGTATCGGGTGCAGATGGAGGTTTCAGGTGAAAGGTATCGGTTTATCCACGCTCGCGGCGCTTCTGCTCGCGGCCTTTGCTCAGACGGCGCTCGCCGAGGTGCGGGTTGGCTTCGTCAACTCCGACCGCGTCATGAAGGAAGCGCCGCCGGCCAAGCGCGCCCAGCAGAAGCTCGAGAAGGAATTCGAGAAGCGCGACCAGGATCTGCAGCGGATCGCCAAGCAGCTCCAGGGCATGCAGGAGAACCTCGAGAAGAACGGCATGACCATGGCCGAAGGCGAGCGGCGCAACAAGGAGCGGGAGTTCAACGAACTCAACCGCGATTTCCAGCGCAAGCAGCGTGAGTTCCGCGAAGACCTGAACCAGCGCCGCAACGAGGAACTCGCCGGGGTGCTCGATCGCGCCAACAAGACGATCAAGCAGATCGCCGAGGCCGAGAAGTACGACATCATCTTCCAGGAAGCCGTCTACGCCAGTCCGCGTATCGACATCACCGACAAGGTGATCAAGGCGCTGACCGAAGCCAAGTAAGCGCTCACCGATGGAAATCACCCTTGGTGAGCTGGTCGCCCGGCTGGGTGGCGAACTGGTTGGCGACGCGACGGTGCGCGTTCGGCAGATAGCCTCCCTCGAAGCCGCCGGGCCCGGCGAGATTGCCTTTCTCTCGAACCCGAAGCTGGTCGGTGCCCTGGCGGAGAGCCGCGCGTCGGCCTTCATCCTGTCGCCCAAGGCTGCCGGCCTCACGGATCGGACCCGCATCCTCACGCCCGATCCTTATCTCTACTTCGCCCGCGCGGCACAGCTTTTCAACCCGCCGAAGCGGCCGGTGGCCGGTGTGCACCCGTCGGCGGTAGTGGCTTCCGAGCTGCCGGCGTCGGTATCGGTGGCGCCCCAGGCGGTGATCGGCGAGGGCTGCGAGATCGGTGAAGACTGCATCATCGGTCCCGGCTGTGTGCTGGGAGATGGCGTTCGGCTTGGCGCCGGTTCGCTCCTCCACGCGGGAGTGAAGATCTACGACAACTGTGCCATCGGCGCCCGCGCGATCATTCATTCGGGTGCGGTGATCGGGGCCGACGGCCTGGGTTTCGCCCGGGATGCGGACAAGCACTGGGTGAAGATCCCCCAGATCGGCCGGGTCATCGTCGGCGACGACGTGGAGATCGGGGCCAACACCACCATCGACCGCGGCGCCCTCGACGACACCGTGATCGGCAACGGCGTGAAGCTCGACAATCTCATCCACGTGGCCCACAACTGCCGGGTGGGCGACGACTCGATCATGGCGGCAATGGCGGGCCTGGCCGGCAGCACCGAGGTCGGCAAGCGGGTCATGGTGGGCGGCAAGGCGGGTTTCTCGGGGCACCTGTCGGTGGCCGACGACGTGACCGTCTCCGCCGACACCAACGTTACCAAGAGCATCGACAAGCCCGGCGTCTACACGTCGATGCTCCCCCTGCAGTCCCACGCGGACTGGGTCAGGAATTTCTCCCATCTGCGTCGGCTCGACGCGATGGCCGAGCGGCTGCGCGAACTCGAGAAGAAGCTCGGCGCCAAGGAATCATGAGGGAGCAAGAACAATGAGCATCATCGACATCAACGAGATCAAGAAGTACATCCCCCACCGCTACCCGTTCCTGCTGGTGGATCGCATCGTCGAACTGGAAGAGGGCAAGCGCGTCGTCGGCCTCAAGAACGTCACGGTGAACGAGCCGTTCTTCCCCGGCCACTTTCCCCACAGCCCGGTGATGCCTGGCGTGCTCATCATCGAAGCGCTGGCCCAGGCGGCGGCGGTGCTGGCGTTCAAGACCGAAGGCTCGATCCCCGACCCCGACGCGATGGTCTATTTCGCCTCCGTGGATAACGTGCGCTTCAAGCGCCCGGTGGTGCCCGGCGATCAGCTGATGCTCGAAGCGGAGATCGTCCGGACGATCCGCAACATCTGGAAGTTCAAGGGGGTCGCCCGCGTCGACGGCGAAGTGGCGACCGAAGCCGAATTCATGTGCGCGATCAAGCGATGACGATTCACCCGACTGCCATTGTCCATCCCGGTGCCCGCCTCGCCGAAGGCGTGCAGGTGGGGGCCTATTCGATCATTGGCGAGCACGTCGAGATCGGTGAAGGCTCTTGGATCGGCCCGCACGTGGTCGTCGAAGGACACACCAAGATCGGTCGCGACAACCGGATCTTCCAGTTCTGCTCCATCGGCTCCGAGCCCCAGGACAAGAAGTACGCTGCCGAGCCCACGCGGCTCGAGATCGGTGACGGCAACACGATTCGCGAGTTCTGCAGCTTCTCCACCGGCACGGTGCAGGACGGCGGCCTGACCCGCGTTGGCAACAACAACTGGATCATGGCCTACGTGCACGTGGCCCACGACTGCATGGTCGGCGACAACACCATCTTCGCCAACAACGCGACGCTGGCCGGCCACGTCACGGTGGGCGACTGGGCGATCCTCGGTGGCTTCACCGGCGTGCACCAGTTCGTCCGCGTCGGCGCTCACAGCTTCTGCGGTGTGGGCACGGTGCTGCTGCAGGATCTGCCGCCGTTTGTCACGGTGTCCGGCAACCCCGCGTCGCCCCACGGGATCAACAGTGAAGGCCTCAAGCGTCGCGGTTTCAGCGCCGAGGGCATCGCCGCCATCAAGCGCGCCTACAAGACGCTGTATCGCAACGGCCTCACCCTCGACGAGGCCCGCCGGCAGATTGCCGAAGCGGCTGCGTCGGCGCCCGAGCTGCAGCAGTTCTCCGACTTCATCGCCGATTCCGGGCGTGGCATCGTTCGCTGATCCATGGTTGTGCGCATCGCCATGGTGGCGGGCGAGGCCTCCAGCGACCTCCTCGCCAGCCACCTGATCCGGGCGCTCAAGCGCCATCTCCCCGATGCCGAGTTCTTCGGCATCGGCGGCCCCAAGATGCAGGCCGAGGGCTTCAAGGCCTGGTGGCCGGCCGAGAAGCTCTCGGTCCACGGCTATGTGGACGCCCTCAAGAATTATCGCGAGCTCTCCGGCATCCGCCGCAGCCTTTTGAGCCGGCTGCTGGCCGATCGGCCGGCGGCCTTCATCGGTGTGGATGCGCCGGATTTCAGCCTGTGGCTGGAGCGCCGCCTGAAGGACAAGGGCGTCCCGGCGATCCACTTCGTCAGCCCGTCCATCTGGGCCTGGCGAAAGGGGCGGCTGAAGGGCATCGCCCGGGCGGTGAGCCACATGCTGTGCCTGTTTCCGTTTGAGCCAGAACTCTACCGGGCGGCCGGCGTGCCGGTGAGCTACGTTGGCCATCCGCTGGCGGATGTCTTTCCCCTCAAGCCGGATCGCGCCGGCGCCCGGGAGATGCTGCAGATCAGCGGCGACGGCCCGGTGTTCGCGCTCTTGCCGGGCAGCCGCCAGTCCGAGCTGCGCAACCTCGCCGACACCTACATCGCCACCGCGGCGATCCTCCACGAGCGCCATCCCGACGCGCGCTTCCTGGTGCCGCTGGCCACCCGCGAGACGCGCCTGCTGTTCGAGGAGGCGCTGCGGCGCCACGCCCATGTCGATCTGCCCATCCGCATCCTGTTCGGCCACGCCACCGACGCGATGATCGCCGCCGACGTGGTGCTGGTGGCGAGCGGCACCGCCACCCTCGAAGCCGCGCTCCTCAAGCGGCCGATGGTCATCACCTACAAGATCGGCAAGTGGTCGTTCCGGCTGATGAAGCGCATGGCCTACCTGCCGTGGGTCGGCCTGCCCAACGTGCTGGCCAACCGGGAGGTGGTGCCCGAGGTGCTGCAGGATGCCGCAACGCCCCAGGCGCTGGCCGATGCCCTCGATGGCTGGCTCACCGACAAGGCGCGCGCTGCCGAGCTGGGCGAGGTCTTCACCGACATGCACCTCCAGCTGCGCCAGAACACCGCCGACAAGGCCGCCGCGGCGATCCTGCCTTACCTGCGCGGGCACGCCTGATGGACCGCCTGTGCGGCGTCGATGAAGCCGGCCGTGGCCCCCTGTGCGGTCCGGTGGTGGCGGCGGCGGTGATCCTCGATCCGGCCCGGCCCATCGTCGGGCTGGCCGATTCCAAAAAGCTCTCCGAGAAGCGCCGCGTCGCGCTGGCTGCCGAGATCCGCGAGAAGGCGCTGGCCTGGTGCGTGGCCGAGGCCAGCGTGGAAGAGATCGACCGGCTGAACATCCTCCACGCCTCGATGCTCGCCATGCAGCGGGCGGTGGCGGGGCTCAAGCCCGCGCCGACCCGGGCTCAGGTGGATGGCAACCGCTGCCCGCAACTGGCCGTGCCCTGCGAGGCCATCGTGAAGGGCGACGCCCTGGTGCCCGAGATCTCTGCGGCGTCCATCCTCGCCAAGACGGCGCGGGATGCGCTGCTGCGCGACCTCGACCAGCGCTATCCCCAATATGGGTTGGCCGGCCACAAGGGCTATCCCACGCCGGCACATCTGGCCGCGCTGCGCGCCCATGGCGCCTGCGAGATCTACCGCAAGAGCTTCGGGCCGGTGCGCGATGTGATCGCCAACCCGCCCCTCTGGACCGACGAGGACTGCGCATGAAGCTCCACCACCTGATGCTGTTCATCCATCTGGCCGGCGTGATCGTGTGGATCGGCGGGATGGCCTTCGCCCACTTCTGCCTGCGCCCGGCGGCGCTGGAGTTGCCGCCGGCCGAGCGGCTCGGGCTGTGGAGCCGCGTGCTCGGGCGTTTCTTCCGGATCGTCTGGGTGGCGATCGGGGCCATCGTGGTGAGCGGCTTTGCGATGCTGCTCGAAGTGGGTTTTGCCCAGGCGCCGCGCTCGTGGCACGGGATGGCCGCCATCGGGCTGGCGATGGCCGCGGTGTTTGCCAGCATCTGGTTCGGGCCCTGGCGGGGGCTGCAGCAGGCGGTGAGTGAAACCAGCTGGGCGCAGGGCGCCAAGGCGATGAACGCGATCCGCCAGCGGGTCACCCTCAACCTGATTCTCGGCGCGCTCACGGTGGCGCTCGCCACCCTTGGTCTGGCCTTCTGAACCGTGAAGCAACTCACCTCCCGGGACAACCCGACCGTCAAGCACCTCCACGCCCTTGCCACGTCGGCGCGGGACCGGCGCGCCAGCGGCGAGACGCTGCTCGACGGCGCTCACCTGCTGGAGGTGGCGCTGGCGCGGGGGGCTGGGCTGCGGTGGGTGGCGGTGAGCGAGAGCGGGCGGCGGCAGCCGGAGATCGCGGCGCTGCTGGCGGCGTGCCCGCCGGAGATCTGCGTCGAGCTGCCTGACCGCCTGTTTGCCCACGTGAGTCCCGTGGATGCACCCAGCGGGGTGCTGGCGACGATGGCGATCCCCGCCCAGCCCACTGGCGCGGGGCCCTTGGGCAGCTGCGTGGTGCTTGACGGCGTGCAGGACCCGGGCAACCTGGGCACCATCCTGCGCACGGCGGCGGCGGCCGGGGTGCCGGAGGTGCTCCTCACGCCGGGCTGTGCCCAGGCCTGGGCGCCCCGCGTGCTGCGGGCGGCGATGGGTGCCCATTTCGGGTTGGCGATCCGGGAGGGCGTGGACGTGGCCGCGGCGCTTGCCGGGTATCCGGGCCAGATCCTCGCGGCCGACCTGCGGGATTCGGTCGAGCTTTACGACCTGGACCTGCGCGGGCCGGTGGCCTGGCTGTTCGGTTCGGAGGGGCAGGGCCTGTCGGCGGCGGTGGCGGGGCTTGCGACCGGCCGGGTGCTGATCCCGATGCCGGGGGGCATGGAGTCCCTCAACGTGGGCGTGGCGGCGGGCGTGTGCCTGTTCGAGCAGCTGCGCCAGCGGCGCGCGTCAGGCCGGTAAGGGCAGGCGCAGGTCGGCGGCAGCCGCGGCGGCGTTGCCGTCGGGCTGGAAACGCACCACCCCCAGCAGCGGCGCCGGCATGCGGGCCGTGAGGGCGTCGAGGTTCTGATCGAAACGCAGCATGGCCGGATCGACCTGGTTGGCCACCCAGCCGGCAATCGTCAGCCCCCGGGCTGCCACCGCCTCGACGGTGAGCAGGGCGTGGTTGATGCAGCCCAGGCGCATGCCCACCACCACGATCACCGGCAGGCCCAGGTCGCGGGCCAGATCGGCGGTGTCGTAGTTGTCCGACAGGGGCACGCGGAAGCCCCCGACCCCTTCCACCAACACCAGATCGGCCTTGGCCCTGAGCGTTTCGAACGCGTCGAGGATGCGGCTGGTGTCGAGCGTCACGCCTTCTTCGGCGGCAGCGATGTGCGGGGCGATGGGGCTGGCCAGACAGTAGGGGTTGAGCAGCGCGAGGCCCGGGTCGAAGCTGCAGGCGGCGCGGATGCGGGCGGCGTCTTCGTTGAGGAACTCGCCGTTCACCCTTTCGGCGCCGGCGGCGATGGGTTTCATGCCCAGGGCGGTGAGGCCGCGGTCGCGGGCGGCGTGGAGCAGGGTGCAGGTGACGAAGGTCTTGCCGATCTCGGTGTCGGTGCCGGTGATGAAGTAGGCGCTCATTTTGGGTTTCAGGTTTTCTCGGCGACGAGCCAGAAGGTGTCGTAGGACGCGGGCAGGCCGTCCGGGCCCCGGTGGGCTTCGTAGGCGGCGGAGAGGCGGGCCCAGGCGGATTTGCCCAGGGGCGCGCGGCGGCGCGGGGCGCCGGTCTGGTGGGCGCCCAGGGTCTTGATGTCGGTGAGCAGGCTGCGCAGATCGGGGGCCCAGGCGTGGAGGGTGTCCCGGTCGCTGTCGAGCACCCGCAGGCCGGCGGATTCGGCGGCGTCTGCCACCACTTCGGGGGGCTGGAAGCGCAGCACGTGCTCGTCGTCGTCCACGTGGCGGAAGGCGTCGCGCAGTTCGGTGAGCGTGCCGGGGCCGAGGGTGGCGATCCACAGCCGCCCGCCCGGGGCGAGGGCGCGGGCGAGTTCGGGCAGGGCGCGGCGCGGGTTGCACCACTGGAGCGCGTAGCTGGACCACAGGGCGTCGAGGCTGGCGTCGGCGATGGGCAGGTTTTCGAGATCGGCGCAGACGGGCAGGGCGAGGCCGGGTGGGTGACGGCGTAGCATCGCCGGGGCGAAGTCGAGGGCGAACAGGGTGGCGGCCGGGTAGGCGCGGGCGAGGCCGGCGAGGGCGTAGCCGGTGCCGCAGCCGGCGTCGAGGATGCGGCGGGGGGCGGAGGGCTGGCCGGTGGCGAGGGCGAGGAGCCGGTCGCAGGCGGCGCGCTGGACGGTGGCGACGGCGTCGTAGGCGTCGGCGGCCTTGTCGAAGGCGGCCCGGACGGCGCGTTTGGGGGCCGGGGCGTCAGTCACGGATGAAGCTTTCGAGGAGGGTGGCGCAGTCGGCCGGGCGCGATGCGAAGGGCGCGTGACCGCTGTGCTGGAAGACCGACAGGCGGCCGTTGGGCAGGTGGTCGGCCAGCCATTCGGCGGCGGCGACGGGCATCAGCGTGTCTGCGCTGCCGTGGAGGAGGCGCACCGGCTGGGCGATGTGGCCGACGAGGGGGCGCAGGTCGGTGTCGGCGAGCAGGCGCAGGCCGGTGGCGAGCGCCGGCTGGTGGCTGGCGTCGGCGGGGGTGAGGGCGGCGGTGAGGGTGGCCGACACCTCGCGCCGGGCGGCGTCGCCCAGGGCTTGCAGGGCGATGAAGCGGCGCTGGGTGGCGGCGGGGTCGAGGTCGAAGCTGCGCCGGAATTCGGTGAGGGTGTCGACGGGCATCGCGTTGGGCCAGTCGTCGGCGGCGACGAAGCGCGGGCTGGCGCCGATCAGCACCAGGCGGGCGACCTTGCGCGGCGCGTGGGCGGCGAGGTGCAGGGCGAGCTGGGCGCCGAGGGACCAGCCGACGACGGTGGCGCCGTCGGGCAAGGCGGGGAGCAGGGCGTCGGCCCAGTCGGCGAGGGTGTCGCCGGCGATGGGGGCGTCGCCGTGGCCGGGGAGGTCGGGGGCGTGGAGTGCGAGCTGGGGGCTCAACTGCGCGGTGAGGGGCGCCCACACCGCCGACGACAGGCCCCAGCCGTGGAGCAGGACGATGGGGGGGCTCATGGCCGGCTGCTTTCGAGGCGGTTGAGGGTGGCGACGAGGCGATCCACCTGATCGAAGCGGTGGGCCGCCGACAGGGTGATGCGCAGCCGCGCTGCGCCCTTGGGCACCGTGGGCGGACGGATGGCCGGCACCCACAGCCCTTCGGCGTCGAGGGCGCGGGAGACGGCGAGGGTCTCGTGGTTGTCGCCGATGACTACCGGCTGGATCGGGGTGTCGGAGGGCAGGAGCTGCCAGCGGGTGAGGCGCAGGCCGGCCTTGAAGCGGGCGATCAGGGCGTTGAGGTGGGCGCGTCGGGCGTCGCCGTGTTCGATCAGATCCAGCGCGCTGAGCAGGGTGTGGGCGATGAGCGGGGGGGCGCCGGTGGTGAAGATGTAGCTGCGGCTCTTGCTCACCAGCCACTCGATGACATCCCGCTGGCCGGCGACGAAGGCACCCGATACACCGGCGGCTTTGCCGAGGGTGCCCATGTAGATGAGGCGTGGCGAAGAAAGCCCAAAATGGGCGATGCTACCCCGGCCTTGCGGGCCGAGCACGCCAAAGCCGTGGGCGTCGTCTACCAGCAGCCAGGCTTTGTGGGCTTCGGCCAGGGCGAGGAGTTCGGGCAGCGGGGCGAGGTCGCCGTCCATGCTGAACACGCTGTCGGTGACGATGAGCTTGCGCGGGGCGGTGGAGGCCGCAAGGCGGGCGGCGAGGGCGGCGAGGTCGCAGTGGGGGTAGCGGATGAGGTCGGCGCGGGAGAGGAGGGCGCCATCCACCAGCGAGGCGTGATTGACCTTGTCGGCGAAGATGGCGTCGCCCCGCCCGACGAGGGCCGGCATCACGCCGATGTTGGCCATGTAGCCGGTTGAGAAAAAGAGCGCGTCGTCCATGCCGACGAAGCGGGCGAGGCGCGTTTCGAGTTCGTCGTGGACGGCGTAGTGGCCGCTCACCAGGTGCGACGCACCGGAGCCGACGCCCCAGGCCTGGGCGCCGGCGGCGGCGGCGGCGGCGAGGGTGGGTTCGGCGGCGAGGCCGAGGTAGTCGTTGGCGCAGAAGGCGATGACCGGGTCGGGTCGGTCGGCCAGCCCGGCGACCGGCGCGCAGGGGGTGGTGACGACCCGGCGGCGGCGGCGCAGGCCGGCTTCGTCGAGATCGGCGAGGCCGGCGGAGAGTTCGAGGAGCGGGTCGATGGGCTCAGACAAGGCTGGCCTCCAGGGCGGCGGCGGTCTGGCTGGCGAGGTGGTCGAGTTCGGCGTCGCTGAGGATGTAGGGCGGCATGGTGTAAACCGTGTTGCCGATGGGGCGCAGGAGCAGCTCGCGGGAGAGGGCTTCGGTGAAGAAGCGGCGGGCGAAGCCGGCTGGGGCGCCTGCCACGTCGAAGGCGAGGATCATGCCGCGCTGGCGCAGGTGGCGTACGGCGGGGTGGCTGCCCACCGCGGCCTGGAAGGCGGCGCCCAGGCGTTCGGCCTTGCGCCGGTTGGCGGCGAGCACCTCGTCCTGGGCGAAGATGTCGAGGGTGGCCAGCGCCGCCCGGCAGGCCAGCGGGTTGCCGGTGTAGCTGTGGGAGTGCAGGAAGCCGCGGGCGGTGTCGTCGTCGTAGAAGGCGGCGAAGACGTCGTCGGTGGCGAGCACGATGGAGAGCGGCAGGTAGCCGCCGGAGATGCCCTTGGAGAGGCAGATGAAATCCGGCCAGATGCCGGCCTGCTCGCAGGCGAAGAAGCTGCCGGTGCGGCCGCAGCCGACGGCGATCTCGTCGGCCACCAGATGTACCCGGTGGCGGGTGCAGATCTCGCGGGCGAGGCGCAGGTATTCCGGGTCGTACATCGCCATGCCGGAGGCGCACTGGATGAGCGGCTCGACGATCAGCGCGGCGGTTTCAAAGGCGTGTTCGGCCAGGTGGGCGTCGAGGGCGGCGGCGGCGCGGCGGGCTACATCGACTGCGCTCTCGCCGGGGGCCGCGTGGCGGGCGTCGGGGCTGGGCACGCAGCTGCCGGCGCGCACCAGCGGGGCGTAGGCGTCGCGGAAGATGGCGACATCGGTGACGGCGAGCGCGCCGACGGTTTCGCCGTGGTAGCTGCCGGCCAGGCTGACGAAGCGGTTCTTGCCGGGCTCGCCGTGGTTGCGCCAGTAATGGGCGCTCATCTTGAGGGCGATCTCGGTGGCCGAGGCGCCGTCGGAGGCGTAGAAGGCGTGGCCGAGCCGGTGATGGGTGAGGGCGGCGAGGCGCTCGGAGAGTTCGACCACCGGCTCGTGGGTGAAGCCGGCGAGCATCACGTGTTCGAGCTGGTCGAGCTGCGCCTTCAGGGCGTTGCCGATGCGCGGGTTGGCGTGGCCGAAGAGGTTGACCCACCAGGAGCTGATCCCGTCCAGGTAGCGGCGGCCGTCCATGTCGTAGAGCCAGGCGCCGTGGCCCCGCTTGATGGGCACCAGCGGGAGCTGCTCGTGGTGTTTCATCTGGGTGCAGGGATGCCACACGGCGGCGAGGGAGCGGCCGAGGAGGCTGGCGTTGGCGGAGGAGGGATCGACGGACATGGCGCTGGCTTCAGAAGGACAAAGTGGAGCCGGCTCCGGGGAGCCGCTCCACTTTTTGCCGGTGATGAATGGGTGTTGCGTAGGCAGTGCTCAGTACGAGTAGATGCTGGTGCCGCTCGCGCCGACGGCGGTGTAGGTGGCGTTGGCGCGGGCGATGCCGTAAAGGGTGGCGCCCGGCGTCGGCTTGGTGGTGGGGGCAACCCAGGTGTCGATGGCGGTGGCGATGTAGATCGCGTTGCTGGCGCCCACTGCGGCGAAGCGGCCGTCGGCGGAGGCGGCGACCGCGTAGAGCGGCGCGCTGCCCACGTCGGCCAGCTGGGTGAAGGTGCTGCCGTCGCTGCTCACCACGACGGCGCCGCCGCTGGCCCCGGTGCCCACGGCTGCGAAGTAGTAGGCGGTGACGTTGTTGGTGGTGACGGCGACGGTGTCGACGCTGCGCAGGTCGGTGCAGCCGGCGCCGCTGAGGGTGACGGCCTGGGTGGCCCAGGTGTTGCCGTCGGTGCTGGTGAGCACGGTGCAGTTGGCGCCTACGGCGATCCACTGGCCCTTGGCGGAGTAGGCGACGCCGTAGAGGTTGGGGGTGCCGGCCGGCACCGAGGCGGCGGGGGTCCAGCTCTGGCCGTCGGTGGAGCGGACGATGCGGCCGTTGTCGCCCACCGCCACCAGGGTGGCGCCGCTGCTGGCCAGCGCGTTGAGGTTGGCGGTGCCGGCGTCGCTTACGGTGCCGGCGGTCCAGGTGGTGGGGTTGGTGGAGTACCAGGTCTTGCCGTCGGCGCCTACGGTGACGTACTTGCTGAGGGTGTAGATCACGCCGTTGAGCTGAGTGCCGAGGGTGGCCTTGGCGGTCCACTCGAGGGCTGTGGTGCTGGTGTAGGCCGGGGCGGAGTAGATCGCGCCGCCATCGCCGACGGCGACGTAGTCGCTGGTGGAGTCGCTGCTGTCGACACCCAGGGCGAGGCTGCGCAGGGTGGGGCTGCCGGTGAAGGTGCCGCCGGCCGGCCAGGTGTCGCCGGAGGCGCGCGGGGTGGCCGAGTGGATGGCCGAGAGCGGGCCGCCCTTGCCACCGTCGTCGCGGCCGTTCATCGCGAAGTAGTAGGGGGTGCCATTGGTGAGGCCGGTGACGACCGTCGGCGGCCGGATGCCCTTGTCGTTGTTGTAGCCGACCCTGGACTGCGCGCCGGTGATCTTGCTCCACGCGGAGACGGTGGAGAAGCTCAGGTTGGGGGCGTAGTAGAGCCAGTATTGGTAACGGGTGTTGTCATCCCAGGTGACCGTGACCTGACCGTCGCCCGCCGCAACGGCGAGTCCGGTCGGCGCCGGGGTGGCGCTTTCGCCCTCGCTGCCTCCGCCGCCGCAGGCGGAGAGCATCAGGGCGGCGAGGCTGCCGGCGAGAAGGGGGGCGGGGGCGATGCGGAGGCGGGACACGGGCATGGGTTTGGCCATCGATGAACGAATCGAGCCGGAATTCTACATCACCATCGGGCTCTGGCCGCCCCCCGCGCGACCGGCCGGGCCGGCGGACGTGGGGCGTCGGTGCGAGGGGTTCAGGCGGCTGTCACGCCGCTGAGTTCCTTGAGCAGGATTTCCTGCGCCGCGCGGCGGGTGGTGCGGGGGTTCTTGCGGCGATAGTGGTTGTCGCCGTCAAGTTCCCACGCCTGGCAGTTGTCGCCCAGGTAGGGGCGCAGGCCCTCCTTCATCACACGCCGTTTCACTTTGGGGTCGAGGATGGGGAAGGCCACCTCGATGCGCTTGAAGAAGTTGCGCTCCATCCAGTCGGCGCTGGAAAGATAGAGCTTCTCGGCGCCGTCGGCGTGGAAGTAGAAGATGCGGTGGTGCTCCAGGAAGCGCCCCACCACCGAGCGCACCTTGATGTTCTCGGACAGCCCCGGCACGCCGGGTTTGAGGGCGCACACGCTGCGGGCGATGACGCTTATCTCGACCCCGGCCTGGGAGGCTTCGTAGAGCGCTTCGATGGTTTCGGGTTCGAGCAGGGCGTTCACCTTGACGATGATCCGCCCCTTGCGGCCGGCCCGGGCGATCTCGGCTTCCTCGCGGATCGCCGCCACCACGTTGGGCTGCAGGGTGAAGGGTGCCTGCCACAGGTGGCGCAGCTTGCCGGCCTGGCCTAGCCCGGTGAGCTGCTTGAAGACCTCGGCCACGTCGGCGCCGATCTCGTCGTTGGCGGTGAGGAGGCCGAAGTCGGTGTAGAAGCGGGTGGTGCGCGGGTGGTAGTTGCCGGTGCCCAGGTGCGCGTAGCGGCGCAGCTTGCCGTTCTCGCGGCGCACCACGAGCAGCAGCTTGGCGTGGGTCTTGTAGCCGAACACGCCATACACCACGTGGGCGCCGACCTCTTCGAGGCGGGCGGCCCAGCTGATGTTGGCTTCCTCGTCGAAGCGGGCCATCAGTTCGAGCACCACGGTGACTTCCTTGCCCTTCTGGGCGGCGCGGATGAGGTGTTCCATCAGCACCGAATCGGTGCCGGTGCGATAGACGGTCATCTTCACCGACACCACGGCCGGGTCGTCGGCGACGGCCTTCAGCAACTCGATCACCGGCTCGAAGCTCTGGAAGGGGTGGTGCAGCAGGATGTCCTGGCGGTGGATGGCGGTGAAGATGTTTTCGCGCTTGTCCAGGCCCCGCGGCCGCACGGGAAGGAAAGGGCGGTACTTGAGGTCGGGCCGGTTCACCCAGTCGGGCACCTGATTGAGACGCACCGGGTTGACCATGCCGGGCACCCGATACACGTCGGCGGGGTCGAGCCCGAACTGCTTCATCAGGAAGCAGGCCATGGTGTCCGAGCAGTTGTCGGCCAGTTCGAGCCGCACCGCGTCGCCGAAGTGGCGCTGCTGGAGTTCGCCCTTGAGGGTGGCGCGCAGATCCTTCACCTCTTCTTCGTCGACGAACATGTCGGAGTTGCGGGTGACCCGGAACTGGTAGCAGCCGAGCACGTTCATCCCCTCGAACAGCTCGCCCACGTGGGCGTGCAGCAGCGACGACAGGAACACGAAGCCGTAGTCGACGCCGGTGAGCGCCTTCGGCAGGTGGATGACCCGGGGCAGGGCGCGGGGCGCCTGGACGATGGCGGCGCCGGAGTTACGCCCGAAGGCGTCGCGGCCTTCGAGTTCGACCGCGAAGTTGAGGCTCTTGTTGAGCACCCGCGGGAAGGGATGGGCCGGATCGAGCCCGATGGGCGTGAGGATGGGCATCACCTCGCGCATGAAGTAATCGCGGGCCCACAGGTGCTGGGCGTCGGTCCACACGCTGCGACGCAGGAAGACGATGCCCTCGTCGGCCAGCGCGGGCAGGATCACGTCGTTGAGCAAGGCGTATTGTTCGCCGATGAGGCCGTGCACCTCCTGGCTGATGCGGGCGTGGAGCGCGGCGGGGGTGAGCCCGTCGGTGGTGAGCGCCACGCTGCCAAGCCGCAGTTGCTCCTTCACGCCGGCGACCCGCACCTCGAAGAACTCGTCCAGGTTGCTCGAGACGATGCACAGGAAGCGCAGCCGCTCCAGCAGCGGCACCGCGGGATCGGCGGCCTGGGCGAGGACGCGACGCTGGAACTGGAGCAGGGACAGCTCCCGGTTGGTGAAGTGGTCGTGGCTGAACTGGCGGTCGGTGGCGTTTGGACGCATGGAATCTCCTGACGAATCGGCCGATTGAATGCCAAGTATGTGACGATTTTGTTACCGCGTGATGAAGCCTGGCCAAGCCTCGACATTGTGTCGACGGCGCGCGGAAGCGCGGCGCGCGGGTGCTAGAATCCCTGGCTTCCGCGCCCCCGGGGCGCAGTCTGTGCCTGATTCATGAATCGTGAATTGATCGCCGCCATCGATCTGGGTTCCAACAGCTTCCGCCTGCAGATCGGGCGGATCGTGAATGACCAGATCTATCCCCTCGATGGCATCAAGGAGTCGGTGCGCCTCGCCGCCGGCCTGTCGTCCGACCGCATGCTCGATGCCGCCGCGCAGTTTCGTGGCATCAGCGCGCTGCGCTGTTTCAACGAGCGCATCCGCGACTACCCGCCCGAGGCCGTCCGTGCCGTGGGCACCAACACCCTGCGGGTCGCCAAGAACGCGTCTCACTTCCTGGTTCAGGCCGAGGCCGCGCTGGGCTTTCCCATCGAAGTCATCGCCGGTCGCGAAGAGGCGCGGCTGATCTACGTGGGCGTGGCCCACACGCTGCCCAACCCCCACAAGCAGCAGCTGGTGGTGGATATCGGCGGCGGCTCCACCGAGTTCGTGATCGGCAAGAGCTTCGAGCCCATCGCGCTGGAGTCGCTCTACATGGGCTGCGTGAGCTACTCGCTGCGCTTCTTCCCGGAAGGTCGCATCGACAAGCGCGGCCTGCGCGAGGCCGAACTCACCGCCCAGAAGGAGATCCAGACCATCTCCCACGCCTACCGCGAGGTGGGCTGGGACGAGGCGGTGGGTTCCAGCGGCTCGGCCAAGGCGCTGGTGGATATCCTGGAACTCAACGGTTTTTCGGATGGCGGCATCACCCGCACCGGGCTGGAGCGCCTGCGCACCGCCATGCTCAAGGCCGGCAGCATCGACAACCTGCAGCTCGAAGGCCTGCGCCCGGATCGCCTGCCGGTGCTCACCGGCGGGTTTTCGATCATGTGGGCGGTGTTCCAGGAGTTCGGCCTGGAGCGCATGACCTTCTCGGAAGGCGCGCTGCGGCTGGGCGTGCTCTACGACCTGCTGGGCCGCTACCACCACCACGATCTGCGCGATGCCACCGTGTCGGCCTTCGTCGAGCGCTACGGCGTCGATCGGGCCCACGCCCGTCAGGTGGCCGAGACCGCACGGGCCTTCCTGCTCCAGCTCGACCCCTCCGCCACCGACGAGGAGAACGTCGACCGGCGCTTCCTCGAATGGGCCGCGCTGCTCCACGAGGTGGGGGTCTCGGTGGCCCACTCCAGCTATCACAAGCACAGCGCCTACATCCTGGGCAACGCCGACATGCCGGGCTTCTCGCGGATGGATCAGGGCCGGCTGGCGCGGATGGTGCTCGCCCACCGGGGCAAGCTGTCGCGGGTCAGCTCCCTCGGGCCGGACAGCCCCGAGTGGCGGCTCATCCTGTGCCTGCGCCTGTCGGCGGTGGTGCATCGGGCCCGGGACGGGCGCGGCGTGCCGCCCCTGCGCCTGAAGCGCGAAGGGCGCGGCCACGTGCTGATCGCCGACAGCGACTGGCTGCGCAACCTGCCGCTTACCGCCGCCGTCCTCGACGAGGAAGAGCGCCAGTGGCAGGCCATCGGGCTGCCCCTGAAAGTGCGGGTGGAGCGCGCCCCGGCCCGCAACCTGGCCGGCGCCTGAGCCTGCGGCCGATGGCCCCGGACGACGCCCGTCCGCAACCGGCGCTCCGCACCGACGGGGCGGCGGCGGCCTTGTCGGGCGACTGGACCCTGCGCCTGCTCTCGCCGACGCTGCCCGCACTGCGCCGGCAACTGGACGAGGTGCCCGATTCGGCCGCCTGGGATCTCTCCGGCGTCACCCGCCTCGACAGCTTCGGCGCGCTGCTCCTGTGGCGGCGCTGGGGGCGCCGGCGGCCGGCGCGGCTGGTGTTGCCGGCGCCACTGGAGGGCATCTTCGAGCGTATCGCCGCGCTGGGCGACACCCGCATCCCCGGCGAGCCACCCTACCGGTTTCTGGATGCCACCGCCCATCTCGGGCGTCTGCTCATCGACCTGGCCCGCCACCTGCTCGGGTTCGTGGCGCTGGTGGGCCAGCTGTGCCTCGACCTGTTCTACCTGATGCGTCGCGGCGGGCCGTGGCCGTGGCTCGAGATCTCCGCCAACTTTTACAAGGTGGGCGTCAAGGCCATGCCGGTGACGGCGCTGGTGGGCTTTCTCATCGGCGTGGTGATGTCCTACCTGTCGGCGCTGCAGCTGCGGGCCTTCGGGGCGGACGTGTTCATCGTCAACATCCTGGGCCTTGGCATCATCCGCGAACTGGGGCCGGTGCTGGTGTCGGTGCTGGTGGCGGGGCGTTCGGGTTCCGCGATGACTGCCCAGCTTGGGGTGATGCGTGTCACCGAGGAGGTGGACGCCCTCACCACGATGGGCATCTCGCGTTATGTGCGCCTGGTGCTGCCCAAGGTGGTGGCGCTTGCGCTGGCGATGCCGCTGCTCACCCTGTGGGGCTCGGCGGTGGCGATCTTCGGCGGCATGGTGTCGGCCAAGCTGCAACTGGGCATGGGGTACGAGTTCTTCCTCAACACCTTGCCCCGGGCCGTGCCGATGGCCAACCTGGTCATCGGGCTGGGTAAAGGGGTGGTGTTCGGCCTGCTCATCGCCCTGGTGGCCTGTCACTTCGGCCTGCGGGTGAAACCCAACACCGAGAGCCTCTCCGCCAACACCACCGCGTCGGTGGTCACCTCGATCACCGTGGTGATCCTGGTGGACGCGGTTTTCGCCATTGCCACCCGCAGCATCGGGCTGCCTTTCCGATGAGCGGCGCGACCACGTTTCCGGTCGAGCTGAAGGGCTTGTCCACCCGCTTCGGCCAGACCTGGGTGCACCGCCGGATCGATCTGGCCGTGCCGGCCGGCGAGGTGGTGGCGCTGGTGGGCGGCTCGGGCAGCGGCAAGACCACCCTGCTGCGGCAGATGGTGGGCCTGCTCCAGCCCACCGAGGGCGAGGTGCGCCTGTTCGGCGAGCGGCTGGGCGCCGGCAGCCGCGCCGCGCAACTCGCCCGCCGTCGGCGCTTCGGGATGTTGTTCCAGCACGGCGCGCTGTTCTCGGCCCTCAACGTGTTTGCCAACGTGGCCTTTCCGCTGCGCGAGGCCGGCATCGACGACGAGGAATTGGTCAACCAGCTTGTCCTGTTGAAGCTGGGCATGGTCGAACTCGATGCCGACGTGGCGCTGCGCATGCCGGCCGAACTCTCCGGCGGGATGGTCAAGCGCGTGGCCCTGGCCCGGGCGCTGGCGCTGGAGCCGGAGCTGCTGCTCCTCGACGAGCCCACCGCCGGGCTCGACCCGGATCGCAGCGCCGGCTTCGTGCGGCTGATCCGCGCCCTGCACCGGGCGCTGGGCCTCACCGTGGTGCTGGTCACCCACGACCTGGACACCCTGGCTGCGCTGGCCACCCGGGTGGCCGTGCTATCCGAAGGGCGTATACTGGCCTGCGGCCCCCTCGACGAGATCATGACGGTGCAGGACCCTTTCATCGAACGCTTCTTCCACAGCGAGCGCAGCCGCGCGGCGCTGGCCCGCGGACGGGCCGAAGGCTGATGGAAAACCGTTCCCACGCCATCGCCGCCGGGCTCTTCGCGCTCATCCTGAGCTGCGCCCTGGTGGGTGCGCTGTGGTGGTTCTCCGACCGGCGCGACGCCACCCGCGATCTGCTGCTGGTGAGCGCCGGCAGCGTGAACGGGCTCAACGAGCAGGCCACGGTGCGCTACCGGGGCATCGTGGCCGGCAAGGTGGCCGCCATCGGCCTCGACCCCGCCGACCCGCGCAAGGTGCTGGTCACCGCCCGCATCCGCACCGATCTGCCGATCACCCGTGGCACCCGGGCGCGGCTGGCCACCCAGGGCGTCACCGGGCTGGCCTTCATCGCGCTGGACGACGCTGGCGACGACTCCACGCCGCTGGCGGGGGAGGGCGGCGGGCCGCCGCGTCTGGCGCTGTCGCCCGGCCTGGTGGATGAGGTGGCCGACGCCTCGGTCCAGACTTTGCGTCAGGTGCGCGAGCTTACCCAGCGCCTGACGATCCTCGCCGCGCCCGAGAACCTTGCCCGCATCGAGCGCACCCTGGCCAACCTCGAGTCGTCCAGCCAGGGCCTCGACCGCACCCTGAAGGAAGTGCCGCAGACCCTCGCTGCGGTGCGTCAGGTGGTCAGCCCCGACAACCTCGGGCGCATCCGGCGGTCCCTCGACAACCTGGAGCGGCTCAGCGCCGACGCCGTGCCACTGGCCCGCGACGGTCGCAATCTGGTGGCGCGCCTGCAGTCCGTCGGCGAGCGCATCGACGGGCTGGTCGGCACCACCGGCGAGAGCGTCGCCACCGGCACCCTGCCGCGCCTGAACGTGCTGCTGCAGGAACTCACCACCACCTCGCGGCAGCTCTCCGATCTGCTCGACGAGATCGACGAGACCCCGCAGCTGCTGCTCCTGGGCCGCCGCCGTCCGCCCCCGGGGCCCGGCGAGGCCGGGTTCGGCAGCCCGGCGGGCAGCCACTGAGTCGCCCTTCAACCGGAACCGGCCCATGCACCTTCCGCCCTCGCTCCGCCTGCTCCTCGCCGTCACCGGCTGCGTGCTGACGCTGGCCGCCTGCAGTAGCGTGCCCAAGGCCGCGCCGGGCTATGCCGTCCACGATTTCGGCCCCCTTCACGGCGAGCCGCCGCGGGCGCTGTCCTTCCCCCTGCGCGGCACCGAGGTGGTGCCGGCGCCCTGGCTGGCTTCCACCGGCATGCACTACCGGCTGCTGTACGCCCAGCCCACCCGCCGGCTCGTCTTCGTCGAGAACCGCTGGGCGGCCCACCCCGGGCAGCTCCTCGAACTGGCCCTCAAGCGCAACATCAAGGGCAGCGAGCCGCCGGCCGGTGGGCTGGGTTGCCGCCTGAGGGTCGATCTGGACGAGTTTGCCCAGGTCTTCGACGCCGAAGGGGCGAGCCGTGGGGTGATCGAGGTGAGGGCGGCGCTGCTCGCGCCCCGCAGCGACCAGCCCATCGCCACCCGCGGTTTCGGCGTCAGCCTGCCGGCGCCCTCGCCCAATGCGGTGGGCGGCGTGCTGGCCCTGCGCGACGGCGTGACCCGCATGAACCATGAACTGCTGGCTTGGCTCGAAACCCTCGATGCCGATCCGGCCCACCGCTTGCGTGCCCGTTGCGGCGCGTGAGCCATCCACGACCGGCCGACACGTGCCGGCGATTCCATCACCCGGAGGAGAACCCATGAACGCAGTCGTCCAAGCCGATACCGAACCCATGCTGCTGCGCCAGGACGCAGACGGTGTCGCCACCCTCACCCTCAATCGCCCGGGGCAGTTCAACGCCCTGTCCCAGGCCATGCTCGAAGCCCTGCTGGCCGAGCTGGAGGCCATCGCCGCCGACCGCTCGGTGCGCGCGGTGGTGCTGGCCGGTGCCGGCAAGGCCTTCTGCGCCGGCCACGACCTCAAGGAGATGCGCGGCAACTACACCAAGGCTTTCCATCAGGCGCTGTTTCGCCTGTGCGGCAAGGTGATGATGCAGATCGTGAACATGCCCCAGCCGGTCATCGCCCGCATCCACGGCATCGCCACCGCGGCGGGCTGCCAGCTGGTGTCGATGTGCGATCTGGCGGTGGCGTCGGACGTGGCGCGCTTTGCCGTCTCCGGCATCAACGTGGGCCTGTTCTGCGCCACGCCCAGCGTGGGCCTGTCCCGCAACATGGGCCGCAAGCAGGCTTTCGAGATGCTGGTCACCGGCGACTTCATCGACGCCGCCGAGGCGAAGCAGCGCGGCCTGGTGAATCGCGTGGTGCCGCTGGACGCCCTCGACGACGAGGTGGCGAAGCTGGCGGCGTCGATCTGCGCCAAGTCGCCCGCGGCCATCTCGATGGGCAAGCAGATGTTCTACTCCCAGCTTGAGATGGGTCTGGATGCCGCCTACCAGCAGGCGGCCGAGGTCATGGCCTGCAACATGATGTGCGAGGACGCCGCCGAAGGCATCGACGCCTTCATGGCCAAGCGCAAGCCGGTGTGGACCGGCAAGTAAGCCGGAGCCGGGCCGGGTGCTGATCGACACCCACTGCCACCTGGATGCGGCCGAGTTCGACCCCGACCGGCCGGCCATCCTCACGGCGGCCCGCGCTGCGGGCGTCGGCGGCCTTCTGGTGCCGGGGGTGGAAATCGCCAATCTCGATGCCGTGGCGGCCTTATCCCGGGCCAACCCGGACTGCTGCCACGCCTTCGGCATCCATCCGCTGTATGTCGGCCGCGCCGGGCCGGACGATCTCGAGCGCCTGCGTGAGCGGCTGGCCGACGGCACCGCGGTGGCGGTGGGCGAGATCGGGCTCGACGGCTACGTGGCGGATGGCGATCTGCCCCTGCAGCGGCGGTTCTTCGAGGCACAGCTGCGGCTGGCCCAGGATTTTACGCTGCCGGTGGTGCTGCACATCCGTCGCGCCCAGGACGAGATCCTCAAGTACCTCCGGCGCATTCCGGTGACCGGCGGCATCGCCCACGCGTTCAATGGCAGCCGTCAGCAGGCCGAGGCGTTCATCGCGCTGGGTTTCCGGCTGGGTTTCGGAGGGGCGATGACCTTCACCGGATCGCGGCGCATCCGCGAACTGGCGGCAAGCCTGCCGCTGGAATCCATCGTGCTGGAGACCGACGCGCCGGACATTCCGCCCGCCTGGTGCGGCGGCAGACGCAACGACCCGGCCAACCTGGCGCGCATCGCCGGGGTGCTGGCCGATCTGCGGCAAATGCCGGTCGAGGCGGTGATCGCCGCGACGGGCGCCAATGCGGCTGCGGTCGTCCCCGGGCTGGCGGCGCTCAGGGCCGGGGGGAAGGCGCCCGGCTGCGGGCAATGATGTGACGGATCTCGGCCTTCATCTCTTCGACGTTGCCGTCGAAGTTGCCGCAGTTCATCATCGACACCCCGAACACGTAGGCGTAAAGCAGCACGCTGCGGGTCGAGGCCTCTTGGAGCGGCAGGCCGCAGGCGACGAACAGATCCCGCGCGCAGTTGAGGCGGGCGGTGTCCACTTCCTCGACGATGCGCTGGGCGGCCGGGTCGCGACGGGCCCAGTCGCGCATCGCCAGTTCGATGAGGATGCCCTTGTTGTTGCGGCTGGCGCTGTACACGTCGATGACGTGATACAGCTGGGCTTCCTCCCGCCCGGGTTCGGGGCGGGTCTGCTTGACGATGTCGCGGATGCGGCCGTCCTTCCAGGTTTCCAGCACGGCGTCGAGGAGATCCTGGCGATCCTTGAAATGCCAGTAAAAACTGCCCTTGGTGACGTGCAGCCGTTTGGCCAGGATCTCCACGCGAATGCTCCCCGCGCCTTCGTCCGCGAGGGTGTCGAGGGCGGCGTGGATCCAGGTGGTACGGTCGAGTTGGGCGCGGGGCTGCTTGTCCATACGCAGTAGTATTGACGCTTATTGCTCCATACGCTACCGTACGGAAAGTGACAAAGCAAGGCTTGCTGTGAGAAGCTGCCTGCTTTATCCCGCCAGCGCGCAGCCATTCGTGCGGCGGGGTCCGCAAGTCGGAAAAAAGAGGCCGGTCGGCCCGAGGCGGGGTGGAACTCTCCGCCTGTCGGCATGCCGAAAATAGTGGAGAACGTCTGATATGGAAGGAGCGCAGCATTGAAGATTCTGGTTCCCGTTAAACGCGTGGTCGACTACAACGTCAAGGTGCGTGTGAAGAGCGACGGTTCGGGTGTCGATATCGCCAACGTCAAGATGTCCATGAACCCCTTCGACGAGATCGCCGTCGAAGAGGCCGTGCGCCTGAAGGAAGCCGGTGTGGCAACCGAGGTCGTCGCCGTGTCGTGTGGCGTCGGTGCCTGCCAGGAAACCCTGCGCACCGCCATGGCCATCGGCGCCGATCGGGGCATCCTCGTCGAGACCGACGTGGAACTGCAGCCCCTCGCCGTGGCCAAGCTGCTCAAGGCCCTGTGCGACAAGGAGCAACCCCAGGTGGTGATCTGCGGCAAGCAGGCCATCGACGACGACGCCAACCAGACCGGCCAGATGCTGTCGGCTCTGATGGGCTGGCCCCAGGCCACCTTTGCCTCCAAGGTTGCGGTGGGCAGTGGCAAGGCCACCGTCACCCGTGAGATCGACGGCGGTCTGGAAACCCTCGAGATCGCCCTGCCGGCCGTGGTGACCACCGACCTGCGTCTGAACGAGCCGCGTTACGCAACGTTGCCGAACATCATGAAGGCCAAGAAAAAGCCGCTTGAAACCGTCAAGCCGGCCGATCTGGGCGTCGATGTGGCCCCCCGCCTCACGACCCTCAAGGTCGTCGAACCGCCCAAGCGCAGCGCGGGCGTGATGGTGGCTGATGTGGCTCAGCTGGTCGAAAAACTCAAGAACGAAGCGAAGGTGCTGTGATGACGGTTCTGGTTGTTGCCGAACACGATAACGCGTCCCTGAAGGCCGCAACGCTCAATACGATTTCCGCCGCCGCCAGGCTCGGTGGCGATCTGGCAGTGCTGGTTGCCGGCGCGGGTGCCGGTGCGGCAGCCGAAGCCGCCGCCAAGGTGGCCGGCGTCGCCAAGGTGCTGGTGGCCGATTCGGCCGCCTTCGCCGATCAGTCCGCCGAAAATCTGGCCGCCCAGATCGTCGCCGTCGTCAAGGCGGCCGGCGGTGCCATCAGCCACGTGCTGGCCCCGGCGACCACCTTTGGCAAGAATGTGCTGCCCCGCGTGGCGGCGCTGCTGGATGTGGCGCAGATCTCCGACATCGTCGGCATCGAATCCGCCGACACCTTCGTGCGCCCGATCTACGCTGGCAACGCGCTGGCCACCGTCAAGTCTGCCGATGCGGTGAAGATTATCACCGTTCGTACCACGGCCTTCGAGGCGGCGGGCGAGGGCGGTGCCGGTGCGCTGGAGCAGGTCGCCGCGGTGGCCGATGCCGGTCTCACCAAGCTGGTTGGTCGCGAACTCACCAAGTCGGCCCGCCCCGAACTGGGCGCAGCCAAGATCATCGTCTCC
>NZ_JAYRMI010000007.1:0-96790 GCF_041904905.1 Zoogloea sp.
GGCCTGCCACTGGAGCTGCTGCTGGAAGCGGTGCTGCTCGGTCACGTCGCGGAACACCAGCACCGCCCCCAGCAGCCCGCCCTCGGGCGAGTAGATCGGCGACACCGACTCCTCGATGTGGAAGGCCTCGCCGCCGCGCGACTGGAGCAGCAGCGCCTCCGCCCGCGGCCCGGCCGCAGGCGCGCCCAGCGCATCCTGCAGCGGCGAGGGCGCCGGCTGCCCGGTGGCCGCATCCACGATCCGCACCACCTCCTCCACCGGCCGCCCGATGGCCTCGGCCCGGGGCCAGCCCACGTAGCGCTCGGCCACCTCGTTCAGAAAGCTCACCTGCCCGGCCGCGTCGGTGGTGATGACCGCCTCGCCGATGGACGCCAGCGTCACCTCGGCCAGCTCCTTCTCGGTCTGCAGCGCGGCCTGCAGCTGGGCCTCCTTGCGCGCCCGGGCATCGAGCGCGTCGAGCATGAAATTGAAGGCATGCCCCAGATGCCCCAGCTCGTCGTGCTGGCGCACCGGGGCGCGCACCCCCATGTCGCCGATGCTCACCGCGTCGGCCACCCGACGCATGGCGGTCAGCCGGCGGGTCAGGCCCGACGCCAGCAAGCCGGCGATCAGCGCCCCCGCCACGATGGCCAGCGCCGTGTACCACAGGCCGGCGGTGCTGATCGCCGCCAGCCGCGCGCTGTTGGCGCCCTGGGCCATCCCCACCCGCACCCAGCCCAGCGGGGCACCGTCGGTGCGCACCGGCACCACCACGTCCACCAGCGCCCGGGAGCGCTGCAGCAGGTGCGGCCCGCCCGCGCCGTCGCGCGGAAAGCGGTCCATGTCGGCCACGAACTGGCCGCGCCGCAGGGGGTCGCCGTGGGCCAGGATCTTGCCGCTGCTGTGCACGATCATCACGTGCGCCACGCCGGGGTAGCGGGCCACCGCCGCCGCCAGCTCCTGCAAGCCCGCCAGATCGGAGGCCAGCATCTGCGAGATCGCCGTCACGCTCAGGGTCTGGGCCAGGTTGCTGGCCTCCTCGGTCTGACTGTCGATCAGGAAAGCCTGCTGGCGCAGGGTCAGATCGTGGACGAACAGCGTCATCATCACCGCGTGCACCAGCACCACGCCCCAGATCAGCTGCCTGCGCACGGTGCCGGCGAAGAACCCGAAGACCCGCCTTGCCAGACCTTTCATTGCGGCTTCTTCTTCACCTTGCGCTCGTACTCCCGGAGGAAGGCCACCACCACGTCGAACTGCCGGTCGTCCGACAGCTCGAAGCCGCGCGTGTCGATGCCCTCCAGCACCGCCCGCCCCTCCGCCGAATCCTGCAGGCCCGCCAGCAGCGCCGCCACCTGGGCGGCCACCGCCGGCGGCACGTCGTCGCGCACGATCACCGCGTTCTGGATCAAGCGCGGCGTCTGCCAGACCACCTTCAGCTCCGCCGCCTCCCGCGGGTTGGCCTTCCGGAACGCCTCCCACGCCACCGGCCAGGTGGCGCTGGCCGCGCTCTGGCCCAGGTAGACGTTCATGATCGCCGAGTTGTGGGTGCCCACGTACTGGTTGTCGAGCTGCGTCTCCACATCCACCCCGTGCTCCTGCAGGTAGAGCTGCGGCATCATCGCCGCCGCCAGCGCCGTGGGCGCCGGGTAGGCCACCACCTTGCCCTTCAGGTCCGCCGGCTCGCGGACCGGGCTGTCCTTGCGCACCAGGAAGATCCCCCGGAACGCCTCGTCGTCGGCCATCTTGGCGATCACCCGGTAGCCCCACCCCCGGGCCAGGGTGGCGTGGTAGGGGTTGGGCAGCGAGAACGCCGGCACCCGCTGGCGCAGCTTGCCCTCGTAGTCGGCGTAGTTGTTCGAGGCGTCCAGATCGAAGGCCACGCCTGGCATGTGGGCCGCCAGATGGCGCATCAGCGGCTCGAACTTCTTGTGCAGCAGCTGGGGGTTGTGCAGCGGATGCACCGCGAACACGTAATGCACCCGGCTATCCGCCGCCGTCGGCGCGGCCGCATAGCGCGGCCCCTCCACCGGCGCCGGCTTGTCGCACCCGCCCAGCAAGCCCAGCACCAGCCCCAGCCCCCCCATCCGCAGCAAGCACCGCCGCCAGGGCCCGCGCCCACCGATGGCGGATTCACCCATGCCTTCTCTCCTCGTCTCCGGAAGCTCACCCTTCCGTCCACGCGTTACGGCACGCCCACCCCAAAAATTGAGCCGGCCACCCCACCCGATGACAGCCGCAAGCCTCCGCCGCCCCGGCCCTCAGGCCCCGCCGCAGGCCCCCCGCGCCCGGGCCAGCAAGCCCCGCCCCAGCAGCAGCCGGCGCATGCTGGCGGCCAGGCGCAGGCCCAGCGTCTCCTCGTCGGCCCAGGCAAAGGCGTCGATCTCGGGCAGCCGGCGCCCCGTCACCGCGTCGTCGAAGAAGCTGGCGCACACGCAATCCGCCGCCCGCGTGGCCGCCGACTCGGTGCGCACCGCAAACAGGTGCAGATCCTTGCCCCGGTAATAGGCATGACGCCCCAGATCCACCAGCCGCGCCCGCGCGAAGACCAGCCCGAACTCCTCCTGCGCCTCCCGCAGCGCGCAGTCGATGGGCAGCTCGCCCGGCTCGATCAAACCCTTGGGCAGATCCCAGTGGGTGCTGCCGGTGGAATGCCCGACCAGCACCTCGCCACGTTCGTCGATGACCAGCAGGCCGCAGGAGAGAAGAGGGGAAGACATGGGCGGCACGGCACGCAGGCAGCAAGGCAACGGCCCCCATTCTGGAGCAGGACGCCCCTGGGGGGAAACCGGGCCCGTAGAATGCCCCCTCCCCCGGAGCCCGCCATGCCCCTCGACACCGCCCTGCTTCAGCTCCTGGCCTTCACGGCCATCCTCATTGCCATCGCCATCCACCGCAGGCGCGCCGCGCGCCGACCGAAACCCCCGGCCCCGCCGGACTTCCTGCAACGACACCCGGAATTCATCCACCGCTACACCGAAGAAATCTTCGGGCAGATCCACCGGCGCGTCTTCCCCGATCTCGACCCGGCCACCCTGCGGGCCCTGTTCGAGACCTTCCGGTTCGAGTTCTCCGCGCGGGGCGGCTTCATCTTCACCCCGCCGCCGGGCACCGCCGCCCGGCTGGTGCCCCGGCTCTTCCCGCCGGCGCGGGCCGACGACGTGCTGCGCGCCCTGCGCAAATACCGCGCCGACACCCCCGACGACACCGAGCTGATGCACGTCACCCTGCTGCGGGCGGCCAAGGGCGACCCCGACGCCATCGCCCCCCTCGTCAAGGCCGCCCGGCGCGATTTCCGCGACATCCTCCTCCTCACCCCCGACAACGGCGACCACGCCCTCCGCCAGTTCGTCCTGTGGCTGCTCGAACACGACGCGCTGGCACCGCGCGGGTGAGCCGAGGCGCCTGCCGCAGCCAGACAGTCCGACGACGCGCTTCCCGCCGCAACCCCGTTGCCACCACAATATTGCCGATTGCATGGTCGGAGCATTCGAATGAGCGATGAACAGCTGCACCAAACAACACAGGACGTCTGGGCCGACGACCGGCTCGGACGCAAACCCTACGCCGACTTCCTCACCACCTACCTGCGCAATCGCTGCGTCACCGAAAAGGACGGCGCCCGGACGCTGACCCCCTTCTGCATCTCCATCGATGCGAAATGGGGCGAGGGGAAGACCTTCTTCCTCCAGACCTGGATGGCCGCCCTTCGGCAGGAAGCACGCAATCCGGTCTTCCTGTTCGACGCCTGGACGTCCGATTTCGACACCGACCCCATCGTCGCCTTCATGGCCGCGTTCAAGCACGCCCTGGACGCCGAGATCGAGAAACTGCCGGCGGCCTTTGAAGCGAAAAAATCCCTTGCCGATGGCGTCCGCAAACTGGGCAAGGCGGTCGTGCCGACGCTCAAGGCATTGGGTCGGGCGGTGGTGGAAAAACATGCACCCGGCTTTTTCGGCGCGGTTGCCGACATTGCGACCGAATCCGAATCCTCCAACGACGGCGAAACGAGGCTCGAAGAACAACTCGACTCCGCCAAGGACACCGCCTCGGAAGCGCTCTTCAAATCACTGCTGGCCGAGAGCACCAAACGCAAGGCGCTCATCGCCGACTTCCGGACGGAAATCGAGCGAACCTTGCGCTATCTGGCCGACAACGGCGAGGTCGAACTCCCGATGTTCGTCTTCATCGACGAACTGGACCGCTGCCGCCCGACGTTTGCGGTGGAGTTGCTGGAAGGGCTCAAGCACATCTTCAACATTCCCGGGCTGTGCTTCGTGGTCGCCACCAACATCGAACAGCTCGCCCATTCGGTCAAGGCGGTGTATGGGGAGGGGTTCGATGGGACCGCTTATCTGCAGCGGTTCTTTGATGTCGGGTATGTGCTGCCGCGGCAAGACCCCACCAAATACATCCACGATCTCGTATCCCAAAAGTCTGTCCTCGCCGAGGGCAACTGCTATTCGGGCGTCCCACAGCGCGGCTTCATCGGGTATCCGCAGGAAAACGGAAGCCACATTGCCCTCGAATGGGTGGCCACCGAATTCGATCTGGACCTACGGTCTCAACGCAGGGTCGTCGAAATGGCGTCGGCGGTGCTGGAGTCATTCAACAAACCCCACGGAAGACATGCCATGTGGGCCTTCATGCTCAGTGCCGCTTACGTAAAGGATCGGACTCTTTTCGAGTGCCTAAAACAGGACAGCCCACACGCGACCCTCGTGGCGGCCTGGAGAAACGCGGGCCTTACTCCTTCAACGAGATGGTTCAAGGAGCGCGACGGCAGTCGAGTGTCAGTCGAACTTCAAACCATCGCGGAAGCCTATGTGACCGCCCGAAATGGCGATACGGGATCCCTTTGTCGCAAAAGGGATTCCGCTGCGGAAAGATACGATACGGCCGATTACCTTTGGGAGTTCTATCGGAAGCTCGTGGATGACTGCAATTCATCACTTCGCCAACGAGAATCGTCTGTTCGTACTGTTTTTTCCGATTACCCCCAACTCGTCGAATGCGCAGGCTTCCTGACCAACCCATAGCACCGGCACATTTCCCTGCAGGTCGGACTGAAGCCCGACCTGCAGGGGCGCAAGTTGCGGCCCCTTGCGCGCAAGCGGATTTCACCCAACCGCAAGCAACGGGCGCTCGTGCGCGAGTCTCGGCCGCTTGCCCGCAAGCAAAAATCGCTTGCGCACGAGTGATTGCGGCTTGCGCGCAAGGTCCAGTCGCTTGCGTGCAAGTGATTTTTGCTCGCGCCCAAATGGCGGCAGCTTGCGCACAAGGGGTTTTCAGTTGCGCGCAAACGATGGGCGCTTGCACGCAAGCCGCCATCAGTTGCCGGCGGCTTTGGGCGGGCGGCGGGTATAGCGCACGCTCATGCTCTCCCGCAGCCCGTCCAGCCCGGCGCTCTTGCCGCCCATCTTGATGTAGCCGTAGCCCTCCAGGGCGGCGTTGATGATGTCGCTGCCCAGGGCCATCTCGGTGCTGTCCGCCTTTTCGAGCAGCTCGCGCAGGCGCAGGAAGCGGGGGCGCATGAGGTCGAGGTCGGTGACGTCCTGGCGCAGCTCGGCCACGCTGAAGCCGGGCGGGATGAGCTGGGGGTTCTCTTCGAGCACCACGGTGGCCTGGCGGCAGAAGGCCTCGCTCTTGTCGCCCATCTTGTTGAGGCGGCGGATCTGGTCGGGGGTGAGCGTGACGAAGCGGTCGAACTTGGCTTCGAGGATGTCGAGGGCCTTGTCGATGGCGGCGATGTCGTCCACGCCGAAATCGAGGGAGATGAGGTTCTGGGTCATGATGGGCGTTCTCCTGTTCGTGTTATCGGAATCATGCGCCGGGCATCGGCGCGAGGCCGATTCTAGGCCATGACCACGGCCTTCGGCCAGCCGCATGGCATTGACAGGGGAAAGGCCCCCGGCGACGGCGCCCGGACGGCCGTGGAGGTCGGGTGACTTCGGCGGGTTGTCGGGTTACGCCCTGCGGGCTAACCTGACCTACACGACTACACGCGCTTCGGCGGGTTGTCGGGTTACGCTGCGCTAACCCGACCTACGTAAGCTGACCCGACCTACGTAAGCTGCGCGTGCTTGACGAACAGAAGCGGTAGGTCGGGTTAGCCCGCAGGGCGTAACCCGACAGGGAGCGATCGAATTGCGTCGATCACAAGATGCATGTCGGGTTACGCTGCGCTAACCCGACTCACCTGCGCGTGCTGAAGTTCGGCCTGCAGGTCTGCCGCGCGGCGCAGACCGCCTTTGAACCGTTTGATTGCCCCAAGGACCTCGCCATGAACGACGAATCCCTCATCCGCGCTGCCCTCGCCGAGTGGCAGCAGGCCTTCTGCCGCAAGGACGTGGACGCCCTGATGGCGCGCTACGCGCCGGGCGCCGTGCTGTTCGACGCCATCCCGCCCTTCGTGGACGACGTGGCGGGGATGCGCGAGAAGATCGTCGGCTGCCTGCCCTATTTTCCCGACGACACCCGCATCGAGACGCGCAACCTCGCCGTCACCGTGGGCGCCGAACTCGCCAGCGCCCACTGCCTGTGGCACTTCACCCAGCTGCCGCCGGGGCACCCGGCCGGGCGGCACTGGTTCCGCAGCTCCACGGTGTGGCAGAAGCAGCCGGATGGCCGCTGGCTGATCCTCCACGACCACTGCTCCGCCCCCTTCAACCCTTACACCGAGCGCGCGGTGCTCTTCCCCGACGCCCAGGCGGCGCTGGATGCCGCCCCCGAGCGCTGCGGCAGCGGCGCCAACCCGGTGGGCTGGTTCGAGATCTACGTGGCCGACATGGACCGGGCCAAGGCCTTCTACACCGCGGTGTTCGGCTTCGAGTTCACCCGGCTGGAGAGCCCCATCGACCTGTGGGCCTTCCCGATGCAGTCGACCAACGCCGGGGCCAGCGGCGCACTGGCGAAGATGGAGGGCTTCGGGCCGGGCGGCGGCGGCAACAGCGTGCTGGTTTACTTCAGCTGCGCCGACTGCTCGGAGCAGGCCGATCTGGCGGGCTGGAATGGCGGCGAGGTGGTGAAGCCGAAGTTCGCCATCGGCGCCTACGGCCACATCGCCATCGTGAAGGACAGCGAGGGCAACCTCATCGGGCTGCACTCGATGGCCTGACCTGGGGGGCCAGCGAGGCCGCGCGAGGGCGGCGCGGGGAGGCGGGGGCCGGCTCGTGGGGCCCCATCGCCCCCGCAGGGCGACCTACGGGGCGGGGGGCTGAGGCGGGGCGGCGGTCGGGCCGTCGTCGGCGATGCGCCCGTCCACCAGGCGCACGATGCGGTCGCAGCGGGCGGCGAGGCGGGGGTCGTGGGTGACGATGAGGCAGGCGCAGCGGGTGCGCCCGTTGAACTCGCGCAGCAGGGCGAAGATGTCGTCGGCGGTGTGGGTGTCGAGGTTGCCGGTGGGCTCGTCGGCAAGGATAAGGCGCGGCTGGAGGGCCAGGGCGCGGGCGATGGCGACGCGCTGCTGCTGGCCGCCGGAGAGTTCGGCCGGCTTCTTGTGGGCGTGGGCCTTGAGGCCGACGGCGTCGAGGAGCGCCAGGGCGGTGGCTTCGGCTTCGTCGTCGGGGCGGCCGCGGGCGATGACGGTGGGCATCATCACGTTCTCCAGCGCGCTGAAGGCCGGCAGCAGGTGGTGGAACTGGAACACGAAGCCGATGCTGCGCCCGCGAAGCTGGGTGATCTCGGCCTCGGAGAGAGTGGCGGTGTCGCGCCCGGCGATGGACAGGCGCCCGCCGGTGGGGCGCTCGAGCAGGCCGACGATGTTGAGCAGGGTGCTCTTGCCCGAGCCGGAGGGGCCGATCAGGGCGGCAAACTCGCCCTCGGCGAGGGTGAGGTCGATGCCGTGGAGCACCTCGGTCTCGACCGGGGTGCCCAGGTTGTAGGCCTTGGTGAGGCCGGCGAGCTGGATGACGGGCGGCCGGGCGGCGGCGCTCATGGAACGACCCTCCGGTCACTTCGCGACCACATCCCCAAGGGAGGGTGCGCGCCGCCTTCGGGCGGCCGGGCGGCGGCGCTCATGCCCGGATCGCCTGCACGGGGTCCATCCGCGCGGCGCGGCGGGCGGGGATGACGGCGGAGGCGAGGCCGACGCCGGTGGCCACCAGGGCGGCCATGACGATGAAGCGCGGTTCGAGCTGGGCGGAGAACAGCGGCGAGCCGTCGGCGTTGCGGTAGATGTGGGAGAACACCTGGAGCAGGGTGAAGGCGAGCAGGCTGCCCACCGCCGACCCCACCGCGCCCACCGCCGCGCCCTGGATGAGGAAGACCTGGAGGATCATCCCGCGGCTGGCGCCCATCGCGCGCAGGATGCCGATCTCCTTCTGCTTCTGCACCACGCTCACCACCAGCACGCTGGCGATGCCCAGGGCCACGATGAGGGTGACGAAGCTGCGGATCAGGTTGTTGGAGACGGTCTGGTTGCGCAGGGCGGCGAGGAGCTGGGCGTTGGTCTGCATCCAGTTGTCCACGGTCAGGCCGGTGGCGCCGCGCAGGCGGTCGGCCACGGCCTGGGCGGCAAAGATGTCGGCCACGGTGAGGTCGAGGTTGGAGATGCCGCCGGGCAGGTCGAGCAGGCTCTGGGCGAGCGGCAGGGTGACGAAGATCCAGCGGCGGTTGAGATCCTTGTTGCCGATGTCGAACACGCCGCCCACCACCAGCAGCTCGTCGCGGCCGTTGGGCAGCATCACCCGCAGCTTGTCCTCCAGGCCGATGCCCAGATCCTTGGCCAGCTCGCTGCCGATCACCGCCCGCGGGCCATCCACCGCAAAGCGGCCGGCCACCATGTATTCCTCCATGCGCACGATGCGCCGGTAGCGCTCGGCATCGACGCCCATCAGCGCCACCGATTTGTTGGCCTGCCCGCGCACCGCGAAGGCGGGGCCGGTGGCCACCGGCGAGACGGCGGTGACGCCTTCCATGCCGGCGGCCAGCCGGGCGATGTTCTCCCATTGGTCCACCGAGCGCAGGCGCTGGGCGCGGGGTTCGATCAGGGTGGCGTAGCCGTCGGCGTCGATGGCGCGGCGGTTGGCTTCTTCGAGGGGGCGGATCACCACGTGGGCCTGGCTGCCCAGCACGCGGTCGACGATCTGGGCCTGGAGCTGGGCGATGAGCTGGGTGAGGAAGACGATCACCGCCACCCCGCCGGTGGTGCCGGCGAGGATGAGCAGGGTCTGCATCCGCCCCTCGCGCAGGAAGCGCAGGGCGACCATCGGGGCAAAAGGCAGGCGGATCTTCATGGGGCGGCGGTGCGCTGGGCGGCGGGGCGGGTCACTTGGTCATCCCCTGGGGCACCTGCAGGCCGCCGACCTTGGGCTTTCTGGGCGGGCGCACGCGCACGGTGTCGCCTTCGAGCGCGCCGGCAGCGGGCAGGATGGCCTGGTCGCCCTCGGTAAGGCCGCTGGCGATCTCGACCAGCCCGATGCCGACGAGGCCCAGGGCGACGTCGACCCGGGTGGCCACACCGTCGCGCACCGCCAGCACCCAGGGGCGCGGGCCGTCGGCCTCGCGCACGGCCTCGGCGGGCAGCACGAGGGTGGCGTCCCGGTGGCCGGTGACGGCTTCGACCGAGACGGTCATGTCGGGGCGCAGGAAGGCCGGCGGCTTGCCCACCCGGAAGCGGATCTCCACGGTGCCGCGCTGGGGGTCGACCGCCGGGGCGAGGTAGTACAGCTCGGCGTCGAAGGGCTGGCCGGGGAAGGCGTCGGCCACGCCGCTGGCCTTCTGGCCGGGCTGCAGGAAGCGCAGGTTCTTCTCGTCCACGGTGGCGTAGATGCGCGTCTCGCCGGCGTCGGCCAGTTCGAGCAGCACCTTGCCGGCGGCGGCCACGTCGCCGGGCTCGGCCTTGCGGGTGAGCACGGTGGCCGCGGCGGGAGCGGTGAGGGTGAGCAGCGCGGCGCGGGCCCTGGCGTTGGCGAGCTGGGCGCGAGCCTGGTCGAGCCGCGCGCGGGCGGCGTCGCGTTCGGTGCCGCCGGGTTGCTGGGCGGCCAGCTGGGCGCGGGCGGCATCCACCGCGGTGGCGGCATTGGCGGCGTTGCGCAGGGCGTCGTCGGCCTTGGATTGGGCGTAGAAGCCCTGGGCGACGAGGCGGCGGGCGCGCTCGGCCTCGGCCTGGGCCACCTTGAGGTTGGCCTCGGCCTGGGCAAGCTGCTGGGCCGCCACCGGCCGACCGAGCTTCTCGACCTGGGTGAGGCGGGCCTCGGCTTCGGCGCGGGCGGCTTCGGCCTGGGCGACCAGCGCGGCGGCGTCGTCGGCGCGCAGGCGGGCCAGCACCTGGCCGGGGGCCACCCGGTCGCCTTCGCGCACCGCGATCTCGAGCACCGTGGCGGCAATCGGGCTGCCGATGGCGATCCGCGCCGGAGTGGCGATGCGCCCGGTGGCCACCACCGATTGGGTGAGGGGCGCGCGCTTGACCGTCGCCACCTCCACCTCGCGCCCGCGGGGCCACAGCACGGCCGCGGCAATGGCGCCGGCCGCCGCCAGCGCCAGCATCGCGCTGCGGGCCTTCATGCCGGGTCGGCCAGCAGCTTGTCGATCAGGCTGTGGAGCTTGGGGAAATCGGGCGCGCCCAGGTATTTCTGGACCACCCGCCCCTGCTTGTCGATGAGGAAGGTGGTGGGCGTGAGGCGCACGCCGTCGAAGCCCCTGGCGGCGGAGCCGTCGCTGTCGAGGGCCACCTTGAAGGGCAGGGCGTTCTTGGCGGCGTAGTTGCGCACGTACTGGGGCGGGTCGTAGTCCATCGCCACGGCCACGGTCTCGTAGCCCCGCGGGGCGAACCTGGTGTGGGTGTCCACCAGCTGCGGCATCTCGGCCACGCAGGTGGTGCAGGTGGTGGCCCAGAAGTTCACCAGCACCACCTTGCCGCGCAGGGCGGAGAGCGGGGTGGTCTGGCCGTCGAGGGTGGTGAAGCGCACGTCGGGGGTGGCGGGCTGGCTGCATCCGTCAAGGAGTGCAACGAGCAGCACAGGGGCGACGAGGCGCGTGATAGCCTTGAGAAACATCTTTTTGTTACCGCGTTCTGGCTGAGGGAGGTTCTGCGATGCGTGCGATTCTGAGAGCTTTGGTGCTGCTTGTCATCTGTTCCCAGGCGTGGGCCCTGGGCCTGGCCGATCTCACCGACAAGGACGCCTCGGGCGGCCTGAAGGAGGCCCTCGTCCAGGGCGCCGGCAAGGCGGTTGGACAACTGGGCGCCGACGGCGGTTTCCTCAACAACCCGAAAGTGAAGATCGGCCTGCCCGACAGCATCGCGCCCCTGGAGGCCGGCCTGCGCGCCATGGGCCGCGGCAAGGATCTCGACGCCCTCATCGACAACATGAACCGCGCCGCCGAACAGGCCGTGCCCAAGGCCAAGGGGCTGCTGGTGGATGCGGTGAAGAAGATGAGCGTCGAGGACGCGAAGAAGATCCTCTCCGGCGGCGACGACGCGGCCACCCAGTATTTCCGCGACAAGACCGCCGCCCAGCTCACCGAATCCTTCCTGCCCACGGTGCGCGAGACCACCGGCAAGCTGGCCCTGGCCGAGCAGTACAACAAGCTCGCCGGCAAGGCCGGGGCGTTTGGCCTGGGCAAGGGCGACGACCTGAAGATCGAGAACTACGTGACCCGCAAGGCGCTGGACGGGCTCTACCTGATGATCGCCGAAGAAGAGAAGGCGATCCGCAAAGACCCGGTCGGCGCCGCCGGCAATCTGGCCCGGAAGGCCTTCGGCGCGCTCGGGCAGTAAGCCGCCGGGGCCATGCCCAAAACCGCGCCGCTGCCGCCCGTCCGCCTGCTGCCGCTGGGCGACGCGGCGCTCACCGTCGAGTTCGGCACGGCCATCGCCGACCCCATCCACGCCCGGGTGCAGGGCTTTGCCGACGCGCTGCCGGCGCTGGCCGAACGCCATCCGGGCATCGTCGAATGGGTGCCCACCTTCCGCTCGGTGACGATCCACTTCGACCCGGACCGGGTCGATGCCGCCCAGCTCGCAGCCGACCTGCAGGCCCTCGCCCGCGAAGGCCGCGAGGCCACCGCCAGCGGCACCGCCTGGACGCTGCCGGTGTGCTTCGAGGCCGACTGCGCCCCCGATCTGGCCGACGTGGCCGCCGCCAGCGGGCTGGCCCGCGAGGCGGCGATCGACCTGCTGTGCGCCACCGAATTCACGGTTTACATGCTGGGCTTCCTGCCCGGCTTTCCCTACCTGGGCGGCCTGCCCGCGGCGCTGACGATGCCCCGCCTCGCCACCCCGCGCCTTGCGGTGCCGGCCGGTTCGGTGGCCATCGCCGGGCGGATGGCGGCGGTGTACCCGTGGGACAGCCCCGGCGGCTGGCGCCTCGTCGGCCGCACCGCCGCCCGCCTGTTCGACCCCGCGAACCCTGGGCGCCCGGCCCTGCTGGCCCCCGGCGACCGGGTGCGCTGGCAGGCGGTGAGCCGCGCGGCGCTGGGCGGATGAGCGTCGGCCTGCACCTCGACGCGCCGGGCCTCGGCGTGTCGATCCAGGACCGCGGCCGCAGCGGCCACCGCCGCATCGGCGTGCCCGTCTCCGGCGCCCTCGACCCGCTGTTCCTGGCCGCTGCCAACGGGCTGGCCGGCAACCCGCCGGACGCCGCGGGGCTGGAGGTGCTGCTCGCCGGGCCGCTGCTGCGGGCGGTGGGCGGGCCGATCCGCGTGGCCCTGGCCGGCGCGATGGCGGCCCGCCACCTCGACGTCGCAGGCGCACCCCGGTCGGTGGCGGCGTGGTCCACCGTCACCCTGCAGCCGGGGGAGCGGCTGCAGGTGGGCAGCCCGCGGGGCGTGGGCTATCTGGCGGTGGCCGGCGGCATCCTCACCCCGCCGGTGCTGGGCAGCCGGGCCACCTACGCCCGCGCCGGGCTGGCGCGGCTGCCGGCGCTGCTGCCCTGCGCGCCCTTCGCCGGCGACCCCGCCGAATGGGCCGCCCCCGCGCCGCTGGTCCACCCCGATGGCCCGATCCGGGCGCTGCCCGGCCCGCAGATCGACCACTTCGACGCCGACACCCTGGCCCGCTTCACCGGCGAGCCCTTCCGCGTCACCCCGGAGCGCGACCGCATGGGCCTGCGCCTCGACGGCCCGCGGCTGGCGCACAACGCCCGGGGCGCCGACATCGTGTCGGACGGCGTCACCCCCGGCACCGTCCAGGTGCCCGCCGACGGCCGCGCCATCGTGCTGCTGGCCGACTGCCAGACGGTGGGCGGCTATCCCAAGCTGGCGGTGGCGATCCGCGCCGACCTGCCGCGACTGGCCCACCTGCAGCCGGGCGAGGCGCTGCGCTTCCGGCTGGTGGACGCCGCCGAAGCCGCCGCCGCCCGCGCCCAGGCCGCCCGGCAGCTGGCAGAATGGCTCGCCGCCCTCGCCCCCCGCGGCCTGGCCGGCAGCGACAGCGCCGCCCTCCTCGCCGCCAACCTGGCCGGCGCGGCGGTGCGCGGCGACGAAGACCCCATCGACCCCCAAGCCTTCGACACGAGCCCCACCCCATGACCCGCACCCTCAACCTCAATGCCGACCTGGGCGAGAGCTTCGGCGCCTGGACGATGGGCAGCGACGCCGCGCTGCTCGCCATCGTCGACAGCGCCAACATCGCCTGCGGCTTTCACGCCGGCGACCCGCTGGTGATGCGCCGCACCCTCCAGCAGGCCAAAGCCGCCGGCACCGGCATCGGCGCCCACGTGGCCTTTCCGGATCTGCAAGGCTTCGGCCGGCGGCCGATGACGATACAACCGGACGAGCTGGAGGCCATCGTTTTGTATCAGATCGCCGCCCTCGACGGCATGGCCCGCACCGAAGGGCTCGCCCTGCGCCACGTGAAGCCCCACGGCGCCCTCTCCAACATGGCCTGCGCCGACGCCGCCCTGGCCCGCACCGTGGCCCGCGCCATCAAGGCCTACAACCCGGCGCTGATCCTCCTCGCCCCGGCCCTGTCCGAGCTTTACAAGGCGGGCGAGGCCGCCGGCCTGCCGGTGGTGGCCGAAATCTTCGCCGACCGGGCCTACCTGGACGACGGCAACCTGGTGCCCCGCAGCCGGCCCGACGCGATGATCCACGGCGCCGCCGCCGCCCTCGCCCACGTGGCGGCGATGCTCGACGAGCAGGCGCTGATCTCGGTAAGCGGCAAGCGCCTGCCCACCCCCATCGGCTCGATCTGCGTGCACGGCGACGGCCCCGACGCGGTGGCCACCGCCCGCCACCTGCGCGACGAACTGCTGCGCCGCGGCTACCGCCCGGCGCCCCTTTAGCCGGGCCGCCGCCCGACCGTAATCGGCTCCATGCAGCGGGGCAATGAAACCCCGCCCCGCATCGACGGACAAAGCAGGCACAGGCGTCGCCCCCACCCGAACGAGGATCCGCAAGCATGGACAACGTGGCCCACATCCCCTCCTACCTCTCGGCCGAACACCTGGGCCCGTGGGAGACCTACCTGGTGCAGATCGACCGGGTCGAACCCCACCTGGCGCCGGCGCTGCGCCCCCTCGCACCGCTGCTCACCCGCCCCAAGCGGGCGCTGATCGTGGACGTGCCGATCCGCCTCGACAACGGCGAGATCGCCCACTTCGAGGGCTACCGGGTGCAGCACAACCTCTCCCGCGGGCCCGGCAAGGGCGGCATCCGCTATCACCCGGACGTGACCCTCTCCGAGGTGATGGCCCTGTCGGCCTGGATGACGGTGAAGAACGCGGTGGTGAACGTGCCCTTCGGCGGCGCCAAGGGCGGCGTGCGGGTGGACCCGAAGACGCTGTCGACGGCGGAGCTGGAGCGCCTCACCCGCCGCTACGCCAGCGAGATCAACATCCTGATCGGCCAGGACAAGGATATTCCGGCGCCCGACATCAACACCAACGAGCAGGTGATGGCGTGGATCATGGACACCTTCTCGATGAACGAGGGCAAGACCGCGATGGGCGTCGTCACCGGCAAGCCGGTGGGCCTGGGCGGCAGCCTGGGGCGCAAGGACGCCACCGGGCGCGGGGTGTTCGTGACCACCGCCGAGGCGGCCCGGCACATCGGGCTGGAGATCGCCGGCGCGCGGGTGGCGGTGCAGGGCTTCGGCAACGTGGGCGAGGCGGCCGCCCGGCTGTTTGCCGATGCCGGCGCGAAGGTGGTGGCGCTGCAGGACGCCACCGGCACCATCCACAACCCGGCCGGGCTGGACGTGCGCGCCACCAAGGCCTGGAGCCTCGCCCATCGGGCGCTGGCTGGCGCCCCCGGCAGCGAGCCGATGGCCGACGCCGACTTCTGGGGGGTGGACGCCGACATCCTGATCGCCGCGGCGATGGAGAACCAGATCACCGCCGCCAACGCCGGGCGCATCCGCGCCCGCCTCATCACCGAAGGGGCCAACGGCCCGACCACCCCGGAGGCCGACCTGATCCTCCAGGACAAGGGCGTGACCGTCGTCCCCGACGTGCTGGCCAACGCCGGCGGGGTGACGGTGAGCTACTTCGAGTGGGTGCAGGACATCAGCGCGTTCTTCTGGACCGAGGAGGAGATCAACGCGCGCCTCGACCGGATCATGCGCGAGGCGTTTGCCGCGGTGTGGGACGCGGCCCGGGCCCGGGGCATCCCGCCGCGCACCGCCGCCTTCGTGCTGGGCTGCGAGCGGGTGCTGCTGGCCCACCGGCTGCGCGGGCTGTACCCCTGAGCGGGGCCCGGGTTAGCAGGTTTCGAGCTTCTTCAGGCGCTTCTCGAGGCGGGCGAGGTCGTCGCGCAGGGCGGCGGTGGCGCCCGCCAGGTCTTCGAGGGCGGCCTTCTTGACGACCAGCGGCTGCTCCTCGCCGAAGTACTCGACGAGGTTTTCGACCGCGTTGCGGGCGGCCTGCCGGTGCCACGCGGCCACCCCGCGGGCGACGCTCACCGCGCGGTGGGCGGCGATGTCGCCCACCAGCCGCGACAGGGCCTCCTCGCCGTCCCAGCGCAGCTTGCGCAGCACGAAGCCGAGGGCGTCGGCAAAATCGGCGTTGCCGCCGATGCGGATGTCGGCCATCAGCGCGTCGGTGCCGCCCACCGCCTTGGGCAGCGAGGCCAGCGGCAGTTCGAGGGTCACGTCGGGCTCGGGCGTGGCGGATTCGGTGAAGCAGCCGTCCCCGTCGATGCCCAGGCTGAGGACGAAGGGCGTGACGTGGAAGACGGCGGTCCGCCCGGCAAAGGGCGCCAGCCGGGCACGCGCCCAGGGCGCGTCGGCGAGCAGGTGATTGAGGCCGGCAATGGCGGGCGAGGCAAACATCGCGTGTCCTGCGGTTGGAGGGCTCAGAGCTTGTAGCCGCGGTGCAGGGCCACCACCCCGGCGGTCATGTTGAAGTACTCGACGCGGGCGAGGCCGGCGCCTTCCATCAGGGCCTTGAGGGATTCCTGATCGGGGTGCATGCGGATGCTCTCGGCCAGGTAGCGGTAGCTGTCGGCGTCGTTGGCCACCTTCTCGCCCATCAGCGGCAGCAGCTTGAAGGAGTAGAAATCGTAGGCCGGGGCGAGGGGCTTCCAGACCTTGGAGAACTCCAGCACCAGCAGCCGGCCGCCGGGCTTGAGGACGCGGCGCATCTCGGCGATGGCCCGATCCTTGTGGGTCATGTTGCGCAGGCCGAAGGCCACGGTGACGCAGTCGAAGTAGTCGTCGGGGAAGGGCAGCTTCTCGGCGTCGCACTGGGCCACGGGGAGCAGGAAGCCCTTGTCCACCACCCGGTCGCGGCCGACGGAGAGCATGGCGTGGTTGATGTCGGTGAGCCACACCTGACCGGTGGGGCCGACCTTCCGGGCGAAGGCGAGGGACAGGTCGGCGGTGCCGCCGGCCACGTCGAGCACCCGGTCGCCGGTGCGCACGCCGGCGATCTGCACGGCGAAGGCTTTCCAGAGCCGGTGCAGGCCGAAGGACATGAGGTCGTTCATCACGTCGTAGCTGCGGGCGACGGACGAGAACACGCCGCGGACCTTGCTCGCCTTCTCGGATTCGGCAACCTGCTGGAAGCCGAAGTGGGTGGTCTTGTCGTTCATGATCGGGATCGGAAATCGGTTGTTCAGTGGTGATGACCGCAGCCGCCGGCCTTGGGCGCGGGGGGCGGAAGATCGGCCGGGTCGCGGCTGCCGCCTTCGGTGTCGAGGCGCAGCAGGTAGTTCTGCCAGAGGTCGTCGTGACGCTCGCCCAGGTCGTAGAGGTAATCCCACGAGTACAGGCCGCTGTCGTGGCCGTCGGAGAACACCGGGCGGATCGCGTAGTTGCCCACCGGCTCGACCCGCTCGATCTCCACGTCGCGCTTGCCCAGCTGCAGGACTTCCTGGCCGGGGCCGTGGCCGCGCACCTCGGCGGACGGGGAATAGACGCGCAGGAACTCGTAACTCAACTCGAAGCGCTTGCCGTCGTCGAAGGCGATTTCCATGATGCGCGAGCGCTGGTGGAGCTTGATCTCGGTGGGGACGGGATCGTCCTTGCGAAGGCCGGCCATGGGGGATTTCCGTGGTCAATGGGTCAAGCCCGTAATGATACTCGAAGGCGCCCGCGCCGCCTGCCCGACGGGTTCCCACCGACGCATTTCAGGCAGATGACCTGTCATCAAAGGGTAAACTGGCTGCAATAGACTGCCGGCGTCCCAGCGCTTCCACCGAGGTTCACCATGCCTGCCACCATCCTGCTCGTCGAAGACGAGCCCGCCATCCAGGAATTGATCGCCGCCAACCTGATGCGGGCCGGCCACCATGTGGTCCGGGCCGGCGATGCGGAGACGGCCCAGCGCATCGTGCGCGACGCGCTCCCCGATCTGGTCCTGCTCGACTGGATGCTGCCCGGCATGTCCGGGGTCGAGTTCGCCAAGCGCCTGCGCAGCGAGGAGCGTACCCGCAGCATCCCGCTCATCATGCTCACCGCCCGCGGCGAGGAGACCGACAAGGTGCTGGGCCTCGAATCCGGCGCCGACGACTACATCACCAAGCCCTTCTCGCCCCGCGAGCTGGTGGCGCGCATCAAGGCCGTGCTGCGCCGGCGGGCGCCGGAGACCACCGAAGACCCGGTGGACCTGGGCGGCCTGCGCCTCGATCCGGCCACCCATCGCCTCACCGCCAGCGGCAACCCGGTCACCCTCGGGCCCACCGAGTTCCGCCTGCTGCACTTCCTGATGACCCACCCGGAGCGGGTCCATTCCCGCGCCCAGCTGCTCGATCAGGTGTGGGGCGATCACGTCTTCGTGGAGGAGCGGACGGTGGATGTGCACATCCGCCGCCTGCGCTGCGCCCTGGAGCCGAGCGGCCACGACGGGCTGGTGCAGACGGTGCGCGGCAGCGGCTACCGCTTCTCAACCCAGCAGGAGGCCGCGTCGGTCAGATAAGCAGTGGCAGACAACTTTGCGGAAGGGGTGGCCGCGGTCCGCCCCATCAGTTACATCCTCGTCGCGGTCCTGTCGGTGCTGGCCGGCATCGTCGTGGTGGCCGTGGCGGTGGGCATCTTCTTCGGCCCGGTGGCGGGGCTGCTGGTCTTTGCCGCGCTGCTGCTGGCGGCCGGCTTCTATCACATCAACAACCTGTTCAAGCTGGTGCGCTGGCTGCGTACGCCGGTGGAGCAGGCCGCGCCGCTGCCCCGCGCCTTCGGCCTGTGGGACAACGTGTTCGCCGAGGTGAACCTGCGGGCGCGCACTGCGTCCCGTCGCCAGGAGCGCCTGTCCGCCGCCCTCGAACGCTTCCGCGAAGCCAGCCAGGCGATGCCCCACGGGCTGATGTTCCTGTCCGACACCAACACCATCGAGTGGGTCAATCGCGAGGGCGAGCAGCAGTTCGGGCTGGATCAGGCCCGCGACCAGGGCGCGCCGGTGACCAACATCGTGCGCCAGCCGGATTTCGTCCGCTACCTGAAGGAAGGCGACTATACCGAGCCGCTGACGATCACCTTCGGACGGCCCAGCGGGCGCACCCTGATGGTTCACGTGGTGCCCTTCAGCGAGGACATGCGCCTGCTGCTGTCGGAGGACATCACCCAGGGCCAGCGGCTGGAGGACATGCGGCGGGATTTCGTGGCCAACGTGTCCCACGAGATGCGCACCCCGCTCACCGTGGTGATGGGCTTCCTCGAGACCCTGATCGACGGCCTCGACGACCTGGAGAAGGATGACGTGCGCCACTACCTGGGCCTCGCCTTCGAGCAGGCCGGGCGGATGCAGCGGTTGATCCAGGATCTGCTCACCCTGTCGGCGCTGGAGAGCGGCGCACCGGCCGCCCAGGACGAGACGGTGGACATCGTGGGCCTGCTCGAAGAGGTGCGTCAGGAGGCGTCGGTGGTGTCCGCCGGCCGCCACACCATCGAGCTGGCGTGCCCACCTCGGGCGCACATGCTGGGCAACGCCAAGGAGCTGTACAGCGTGTTCGCCAATCTGGCGATCAACGCGGTGCGCTACACCCCGGCGGGCGGCCACATCCGCATCCGCTGGCAGCGGCGCGGCGCGGTGGTGGATTACAGCGTGGAGGACGACGGGATCGGTATCGCGCCGGAGCACATCCCGCGCCTCACCGAGCGCTTCTACCGGGTGGACCGGGGCCGCTCCCGGGAGACCGGCGGCACCGGGCTGGGGCTGGCGATCGTCAAGCACGTGCTCAACCGCCACCAGGGCGATCTGCTGATCGACAGCGAGCCGGGCCGCGGCAGCCGCTTCACCGCCAGCTTTCCGGCCCGCCGGCTGGTGGACTGAGCGCAAAAAAGGGTGAGCCGCGGCTCACCCTTTTTCGTTTTGTGGTCGAGTTGCCCGCCGGGCCACGGCCCAGCCGCCTACACGTTCACGAACTCGTAGGTGGCCTGATCGAAGTTGGTGCCCCGGGCCACCAGGCTGGTCAGCCGGATCTGGCGCGACTCGCCCTGGTGCAGCTCGATCACCCGGTCGGCGTGGAACCATCCGCCGGGCACCACGATGGTGGCCGGCGCCCGCATCGCGGCGATCTCGGGCAGCATGAAGGCCTGGGAGAAGGGTTCGGTGGGGTTGATGTTCACCCCGGTGGGGCGCACCGCCACGGTGCTGGGCAGGCCGGCCAGCAGGTGGATGCCTGCCATCAGCGTGCCGTCGGGCTCGTACATCAGCCAGCTCACCTGACCCAGCAGATACTGGCTGCCGTCGCTGGGCTTGATGCCCACCACCTGATGGTGCTCGATGCGCTGACCGGGGTGCTTGCGCTGGATGCGGAAGCCCGACACCGAGTGATCGACGGTCTGCCACTCGTCGAGGCCGAAGCCCCGGCGCAGCACCTCGGCCTCGGGGTTGATGACGTCGGGCACCTCGTCGTCCACCCGGGCGCCGAAGGTGATGACGTTGATGTCGTAGCGGCTGCCCATGGTCTGGCGGCGGTTGGGCGGCACGAACTCCTTGCCCGAGACGAGCAGGCAGATGCCTTCCCAGTGGGTGCAGATCTTGTTGCTGCCCTTCTTGCTGCGGCGGGGAAAGCGCCGGCCGGCCGCCGACATGCCCCACGGGCGGTACAGCGACACCAGCAGCCGCGCGCAGGCGGGCTGGGAGCAGTCGTCGCCCAGGCCCAGGGAGGCCGGCGTGGTGCCCTGCTTGAACTCGGCGAGCATGGCCTTGATCTGGGCGGCCAGCCGGTGGCCGTCGAAGCGGCGCATGCCCGGCCGGGCACCGATCAGCGCGATCGGACGCAGGCCGTGGTCTTCGGTAAGGTCGAGGCCGTAGGCGCGGGCGTCGTCCTTCTCCCAGGTGGTCTGCATGATGCAGTAGGGGGCGAAGCGCTGGGCCCAGCGGCAGATCCAGTTCAGTTCGCGCTGGTTGCGGCCGTAGGGGTTGGTGAGGTCCACCAGCAGCAGGGCGATGTAGGCCTCGTCGGGGCTCTGGGCCTTCCAGGTGTTGTTGAGGGGGTCGATCACCCGGCTGTGGGTGACGCCGGCCCGCTCGGCCTCGAGGAAGGCGGCGTGGACGGCCTTCCAGGCGCCCGGCGGCTCGGCCCGGTGGGCGCGGAAGTACTCGATGATGACCTGCCCGAGATACTGGATGCGGCGCTGGGCCAGCAGCGGCCACTGGGCGCGGAACTCGTCGCTGCCGCTGCCGCTCTCGGCGAGGCGGGCGTAGGCGGTGCTCAGGGCCGTCCACAGGCGCACCACCTGACGCAGGGTGGCGTCCTCCTGGCTGTCGGGCGGCAGGGGGTGGGCGGCGTAGCGGGACGACATCTCGTGCTGCACGAAGGTGATCGTCTGGCGGGCGGATTCGAGGACCTCGAGCTGCTCCTCGGGGCCCAGCGGGCTGGCCAGCAGGCCTTCGAGCATCCGCACCAGCGTGGCGTGGCTCTCGGTCGCATTGAGCGTGTGCAGGTTGCGCAGGAGCTTGCGGTACTGCTCCACGCTATGCAGATCGGGATAGGATTGGGGGCTGTCCGCCATGGAAGGATTCTCCGGGTTCAGCCGGCAAGATGCTCGGCAATGGCGTTGCGCACCGCCAGGGCGAGGCGCGCGTCATCGACCTCGGGCGCCGGCGAGCTGCCGCCCTTGCGCTGGGCGACACCCCACACGGGCTGCGGAAAGTGGCGGTCGTCGAGATAACGCGGGATCAGATGCCAGTGTAGATGCGGAACCACGTTGCCGAAACTCGCCAGGTTGATCTTGTCCGGGCTGAAGCACTCCCGCAGGGCCACCTCCACCGCCATCAGGATGTTGAAGCAGTGGCGCTGGTCGGCCGGCGACAGGTCGCTCATCTCGGCGACGTGGTCGTTCCAGATCAGGCGGCAGTAGCCGGGGTAATCCGGGTCGGGGACGCGGATCACGCGGCAGCTGGCATCCTGCCAGAGGACGTTCTCCGGCTCGGGGAAACACAGGGGGCAGTCTTTCGGGGCGCTGGTCGGCATGGGTGGGCCACGTGTTTACAGGACGTCGGGCGATTCTAGCCCGGATGGATCGCAAAAGATCATCGACGATTCTTGCATCTTTAATTTGGAAGATTTGTGTTTTTTACCATTTTTGACATGTATCCCATCAGACTGTTCCCGGACTGCTCCCGATGAAGGGCAGGGTATCGGCCGGGCCCGCCTCCACCGGCGCGCCATCGACGAACAGCAGCAGCGTGCCGGGCGCGATGGCGGTCCAGGTTTCGTTGTCGGTCAACGGCGTGGTGGCGACCACCGCCACCCGGTCGCCGGCCTCGGTCAGCTCGCTGAAATCCACGGTGACATCCTGGTCTTTCAGGTGGGCGCTGGCAAACGGGGCCTGACGCACGATGTAGGCCAGCCGCGACGCGCAGTGGGCAAACAGGAAGGCGCCGTTGGAGAGCAGGAAGTTGAACTCGCCGCAGGCGCCGATCTGCCGGGCAATGTCGCGCACCGCCCCGAACAGCACCGGCAGCGGTGGCTCGCCCTGGGGGAAGCGCGCCCGCAGGGTCTCCATCAAATGACAAAACGCCAGTTCGGAATCGGTCTGCCCGACGGGAAGATAATCGCCACGCAGGGTCGGTGCGAAGCCCTTCAGGTTCCCATTATGGGCAAACACCCAGTAGCGCCCCCACAGCTCGCGCTGGAAGGGGTGGGTGTTCTCGAGGGTGACGACGCCCTGGGTGGCCTTGCGGATGTGGGCGATGACGTTGAGGGAGTGGATCGGGTAGCTGCGCACCAGCTCGGCCACCGGCGAGGTGCTGCTGGCCTGGGGGTCGAGGAACAGGCGCACCCCGCGGCCTTCGAAGAAGGCGATCCCCCAGCCGTCCCGGTGGACGTCGGTGAGGCCGCCGCGGGCCTGAAAACCGGCGAACGAGAAGCAGATGTCCGTCGGCGTGTTGCAGTTCATTCCAAGGAGCTGGCACATGGTGGGGATCGGGTTCGCCGCCGGGCCTTGACCCCGCCGGCGGAGCGCTCAGAATTGCGGCTCAACCTCCCGCGCCGGGCTGCCGTAAGCGGCTGCAAACCTTCGGAACTAAAAATGACAAGCCTAACCTTAGCCGACCATGGCGACCGGATCGCTGCCGCGGGTCGCCTGCTTTCCACCGCACGGCGCATCCTGTTCATCACCGGCGCCGGGCTGTCGGCCGATTCCGGCCTGCCCACCTACCGGGGCGTGGGCGGGCTGTACGAGGGCGCCCTCACCGACATCGGCCTGCCCATCGAGCAGGCGCTCTCGGGCGCCATGTTCGCCAAGCGCCCGGACATCACCTGGCGTTACCTCTCCCAGATCGAGGCGAGCTGCCGGGGCGCCCACCCCAACGCCGGCCACTACGCCATTGCCCGGCTGGAGGCGATCCACGGCGGGGTGACCGTGCTCACCCAGAACGTGGACGGCTTTCACCTCGCCGCCGGCTCGCGCAACGTCATCGAGATGCACGGCACCCTGCGCCGGCTGCGCTGCATCGACTGCGGCCGCGCCCGGCAGGTGGACAACTACGCCGGGCTGGCGATTCCCCCCGAGTGCCCCCACTGCGGCGGCGTGCTGCGCCCCGACGTGGTGCTGTTCGGCGAGCAGCTCCCCGATCAGGCCGTGCATCGCTTCGAGCAGGTCCTCGCGGCCGGGCCCGATCTGATCGTCTCGGTGGGCACCGGCAGCGCCTTTCCCTACATCGCCGGGCCGGTGGTGTGGGCCATCGAGAACGGCATCCCCACCATCGAGATCAACCCGGGCGGCACGCCCCTGTCCGAGCACGTGCGCTTTCGCCTGCGGCTGCGGGCGGCCGAAGCCCTGCCGGCCCTCCTCGACGCCGCCGGCTTCGGCCTCGACGCCGCCGGATAAGCCTCGCGGGCGGGTTTCGCCCACGGCCCCAAACGCCTAGAATCGGCGGCTTTCGCCCTGCCCGCGCCGCCGTGGAACTCGCCCGCCTCCTCGCCCAGATCGACGACACCCTGCTCGGCCAGCTGTTCTCGGCCAACGCCCTCACCCGTGCCCGCAGCTACGTGGGCCGGGTGCGCAACCTGGAGACCGCCGGCAACCAGATCCAGGCCCTCGTGCAGGGCACCGAGCCCGTGCCCTACCGGGTGGCGGTGCGGGTCGAGCGCAAGGAGTTCTTCGGCCACGTCAGCATCGAGCTGCACACCCGCTGCACCTGCCCGGTGGGCAACCGCTGCAAGCACGCCGCCGCGGCGATACTGGCCGCGCGCCGCCCCGGCGTGCTGGTGGACAAGCCCCGCGCCGAAGTCCTCGACTGGGCCAAGACCCTGCGCGAGCGGGTCGACAAGGCCACCGCCCCGCGCAAGACCCTCGCCGCCAAGGAAGGCATCTTCTACCTGTGCTCCGTCTGGCAGCACGGCGACGACGCCGAGTTCAGCCTGCTCAAGGCCCGCCTGGGCCCCGGCGGCGAGCCGGTGGGCAGCATCGGCGAGTGGTACAACTACGAGCAGGCCCTGCTCAAGCCCCCCTCCTTCGTGCGCGACGAGGACATGCAGGTGTTCCGCCAGCTGCGCGAGATGAGCCGGCGCAGCGGCGGCTACGGGCGCCCGGTGCTGCGCGGCGCCGAAGGCCGCGCCCTGCTCGAAGCCGCTCTCGCCACCGGCCGCACCTGCCTGGCCCTGGACGACAGCGGCCGCATCTCCCCCCTCGCCGCCGGCCCGGCCCGCCCGGGCCAGCTCGAATGGGTGCCGGCGGAAGGCGGCCTCAAGGCCCGGCTGATCGTCGACCCCGCCGCCCAGCTCGTCATCCGCACCGATCCGCCCATGTACCTCGACGCCGCCCTGGGCGTGGCCGGGCGGGTCGCCATCGACAGCGGCGCGGCGATTGCCGAGGTGCTGGCCCTGCCGCCCCTCTCCCCCATCGAGCTGCCGGTGGTGGCCGGCGCCCTGGCCCAGGTGGCGCCGACGCTTCCGCCGCCCCTGGCCCCCGGCGCCGCGGCCCTGCCGGTGCTCGACGCCCCCTGCCGGCCCGTGCTCAACCTGCACACCCTGCAATGCTGGAGCTGGCGCAAGCACCGCGGCTACGGCGTCGACTACGCCGGCCGCGAATACGACGTGGCGGTGCCCGTCTTCGCCTACGGCGAGGCCCGCTTCGAGCCCGGCTCCACCCACGACATCGCCCCCCTGCCCGACGGCCGCACGGTGCGCGTCCAGCGCAACCGGGCGCAGGAAGAGCACGCCTGGCGGGCCCTGCTCCAAGCCGGCTTCCAGCCCGTCAAGCCCGCCTGGCTGGTCACCGCCGGGCCGCGCCCGGACGGCATGCTGGGCCTGGAGAGCGAAGCCCACTGGGCCCACTTCTTCCCCCTCAACGCCCCCGCGCTGCGCGACGCCGGCTGGCAGATCGACTGCCCGCGGGATTTCCGCCACCGGGTGCTCATCCCCACCGACTGGCACGTGGACATCCTCGACGCCGACAGCGACGAAGGCGAAGGCAGCGGCTGGTTCCAGGTGTCGCTGGGCATCGAAGTGGAAGGCCGCCGCATCGACCTCGCCCCCATGCTCCACGCCGTCTTCCGGCAAGACCCCCGCTGGCTCGACCGCAAGCAGCTCGAAGCCATCCGCGACGACGCCAAGGTCATCGTGCAGCTCGACGAAGGCGAGCGCGTCGCCCTGCCCGCCGGGCGCATCAAGCCCATCGCCCGCACCCTCGTCGACCTCTTCGACAGCCCCGCCGCCGCCATCAAGGTATCCCGCTTCGACGCCCCGCGCCTCGCCGACGCCCTGGGTCAGGGCTGGCAGGGCGACGCCCAGGCCGTGCTCGACCGGATGATCGAACGCATCCGCGGCGCCGGGCAGATCGCCCCGGTGCCCGCCCCCGCCGGCTTCGCGCTCGACCTGCGCGCCTACCAGCTCGAAGGCCTCGCCTGGCTGCAACACCTGCGCGCCCACGGCTTCGGCGGCATCCTCGCCGACGACATGGGCCTGGGCAAGACCGCCCAGACCCTCGCCCACCTGCTCACCGAAAAACACGCCGGCCGGCTCGACCGCCCCGCGCTGGTGGTGCTGCCCACCTCCCTCGTCTTCAACTGGCAGCGCGAAGCCGAACGCTTCGCCCCCCAGCTCCGCGTGCTCAACCTGCGGGGCAGCGGCCGCGCCGCCAACTTCGAGAAGATCCCCGAGCACGACGTCTGCCTCACCACCTACCCCCTGCTCTGGCGGGATCGGGAAAAGCTCGCCGCCCACGCCTACCACTCCCTCATTCTCGACGAAGCCCAGACGGTGAAGAACGCCGCCAGCCAGGCCGCCCAGGTGGTGCGCACCCTCAAGGCCGGGCACCGCCTGTGCCTCACCGGCACGCCGCTGGAAAACCACCTGGGCGAGCTGTGGAGCCAGTTCGACTTCCTGCTCCCCGGCTTCCTGGGCGACACCAAGGATTTCGCCGCCCGCTGGCGCACCCCCATCGAAAAGCGCGGCGACACCCTGCGCCGCGAAATCCTCGCCCGCCGCATCGCCCCCTTCATCCTGCGCCGCCGCAAGGAAGAAGTCGCCAAGGAGCTGCCACCCAAGACCGTCGTGGTGCGCAGCGTCGAACTCGAAGGGCGCCAGCGCGACCTCTACGAAACCGTGCGCGCCACCATGGACGCGCGCATCCGCGACGAGATCGCCGCCCGCGGCTACGCCCGCAGCCAGATCGTCATCCTCGACGCCCTGCTCAAGCTGCGTCAGGTGTGCTGCGACCCGCGTCTCATCCACACCGACGCCGCCGCCAAGGTGAAGGAACGCGCCAAGCTCGACCTGCTGATGGACATGCTCCCCGAGCTGGTGGAAGAAGGCCGCAAGCTGCTACTCTTCTCCCAATTCACCACCATGCTCGGCCTCATCGCCGCCGAACTCGACGCCCGCAAGATCCAGTACGTCACCCTCACCGGCGACACCACCGACCGCGAGACGCCAGTGCGCCAGTTTCAGGACGGCCCGGTGCCGGTCTTCCTCATCAGCCTCAAGGCCGGCGGCGTCGGCCTCAACCTCACCGCCGCCGACACCGTGATCCACTTCGACCCCTGGTGGAACCCCGCCGTCGAAAACCAGGCCACCGACCGCGCCCACCGCCTCGGCCAGACCAAGGCCGTGTTCGTCTACAAACTGGTGATCGCCGGCTCCATCGAAGAGAAGATCCTCGCCCTGCAGGAAAAGAAAGCCGACCTCGCCGCCGGCATCCTCGCCGAAGATCACGAAGGCACGGTGAAGTTCGGCGAAGACGACATCAAGGCGCTACTGGCGCCGCTGCCGGAGAAGGGGACGGCTGAAGGGAAGAAGGGGAGGGGTAGGTCGGGTTAGCGCAGCGTAACCCGACACCGCAACCGGGGCGGCCCCGACGTACTCCAGCACGCCACGCCCGACTCCCCTGCCCCACCTCGGCCGACGCCAGAATGGGACGGCGCCCCTCCGTCACGACAATAAAGAAGAAAGTGCCGCCCGGCGTGAATGCGCGTCGGTATTGCATGGCGTGGCGTCGGGTTACGCTTCGCTAACCCGACTTGGACTTAGAGAAGGATGAAAGATAATCGTGCATATTAAAATTAGATCATTGATTATATTATTCATCATAATGTTTGGATTTTCGGAAAGAGCATTGTCTATAGAAGACACCAACAAAGACAACTTAGAAAAATTCAAAAGCCAGCGCGAATCAATTTACCAACACATGCGTCGATACGGCATTAATCGGGACGACATAGTCGCGCTTCGGCGTTTGTATGAGACATATCCTCCATACTCTTTTCCACACGTAAACATAGCATCAGAAGAACTATTAAACCCGGGGGAGCACTATCGGATAGAGGTAGATAGTTTCGTGATAACCATGATTGTTCCAGACGCACCAGCCAACATCGGAAGCTGGATATGGCCCTACACGGAAACTATTAAACCCGACTTGGAGATGCAGAAATTAATCTTGAGGGAGAACGGGAAACTAAAATTAGCAGCCCTCAGCTGGAATCAATGCAAGAGCACATTTCAACTTAATTTTCTCAAAGATTGCAAAACACATGGACTTAGCATCATATATCGCATCCTCAAACCCCAAGAACAACTGGAGTTTTCAACACCCGAAAAGCTCCGCCAACTCTCACGAAAAATTATGCGAGATCAGATAATCCCGCCCGAAAAGGTCGAAGATGCAATCCGCTCTGGACAAATTCTTAACGGTTCAGACAGCAAAATCTATCTTGACTCAGAGATCGTCGTCATCAACGGCCGAATCTGGATTCGCGATGCGATGGATAGCGATTCGGACAGAATTTTCTATTACAAGACCCGGCTATCTAAAGATCGAATGCTCGGATTGAGTTTTGGGCTGCCCACATACAACTACAACGCCAATCCCGACCCCTCTAATCACCCGGCGGCCATTAAACGTGCGGCAGCATTGATGGAAGAGCTGATCTCTTCTTTGCGCATAGCAAGGGTAGATAACGACAACACCCCCGATCCTTTCGCGATTGAACGAGTGGCGCCTGCTTCCCTACCAGCCCCGTAGGACTACAAAGGAAAAAATTATGAAATGCGCATTAATCTACGATTTTGATGGAACACTTGCTGAAGGAGATTGCGCTCAGCACGGTCTAATGCCGGCCTTAGGAATTAACAACACAGAAGAGTTTTGGGGGTCGGTGAAGAAGCGCGCTAAAGACGATGACGGAGACGAAATTCTCTCATACCTCGGCTTACTCGCAGAAAAAGCAACAGAGCTCAATTCCAACGAGTTAAGTGAAGAAAATCTAACTAACCATGGAAAGAAAATACCATTATTTCCAGGAGTCACCGACTGGTTCGATCGAATAAACGAATATGCCAAAAAAAACAATCTAGATATACACCACTACATAATCTCTAGTGGTCTCGATGCAATGATTAGAGGAACCTGCATCGGGGAAAAATTCAGAGATATATATGCCTGCAAATACCACTACTCTAAAGACGGAAAGGCATCTTGGGTAGCGCAAGCAATAAACTACACTACAAAAACCCAATTTCTATTTAGAATCAACAAGGGGATTAACAACTCGTGGGACAACGCGGCGGTTAACAAATTCATCGAGCCTCAGGAGCGCGAAATTCCGTTTCAAAGAATGATTTACCTCGGAGACGGAGACACAGACATTCCTTCAATGAAGATGATTAGAAATCAGGGCGGTTTTTCGATTGCGGTATTCAACGACACAACATGGAAAAGCCAAAGAACACGCGAAAAGATTGAGAAACTGATTGCTGAGGAGCGGGCGAACTATGTAGTACCTGCTATATATACGGAGGGCAGCCAACTCGACGTTACGGTCAAGGGCTTATTGAAATTAATTAAACGACGAAAAGCATGACCCTCCGCCCCGTAGGTCGGTTTAGCCCAGCGTAACCCGACATGCATCTTGTTATTGACGCAATTTGATCGCTCGATGTCGGGTTACGCCCTGCGGGCTAACCCGACCTACCGCTCCTATTCGTCAAGCCCCCTCAAAACCGCCACGTCCCCTCCACGATCACGGCGTCGCTCACATGTGCCCCCGTGTGCATGTTCCAGCTTCTGGCCCAGCGGAATTCCAGTTCGGCGTTTTCGGATAGTTCGAAGCTTGGCCCGAGCCGTAGCTTGTGCACGTCGTGGCCTTTGCCGGCGTCGAGGGCGCGTTGGTGGCGGTAGCCGAGCATGAGTTCGACGGGGCCGAGGGTGTAGCGGTAGCTGGGTTCGAGGTAGTAGTAGGCGTACTTTTCGTCGCCCTGGGCGGCGTGGCCGGCGAGGGCGCGCAGGACGAGGCGGGCGTCGGGGCCGAGGGGGATGTTGTGGCGGATGCGGATGCCGGTCTTGCGTTCGATGCTGCGTTCGCCGCCCTCGTGCTCGTGGGCGCCCTCGAGCAGCAGCTCGACCATGTGCACCCAGGGGTTGTCGAGCGCGATGCCGGGCACCAGGGTGATGCCGCGGCTTGTCCAGGCGTTGTGGGCGCCGGTTTCGATTTCGTATTCGATGCCGAGCTTGGCCTTGCCGGTTTCGGGGTCGTCGGCGAGGGCCGGGGCCTGCGCCAGCAGGACGGCCAGGCCGGCGGCCCATGCCCGGGGGTGCCGTCGGGGTTGCGGGTGGGTCATGGGCGATGGGCCTGGGCGGGGGGTGGGCTCAGTGCAGCACGCGGGGCGCTTCGGCGCCGCTGTCTTCCGCCGTTTCGGGCTCTTTGTCGTCGGGGAACAGGGGCGGCCTGCCGCTGAGGAGTTCGGCGATGCGGTCGTCGGCCAGGGCGATGAGGCTGTCGTGGCTGGCTTTTGCGCTGGCGGCCAGGGCGGCTTCGGCGCGGGCCACTTCTTCGCGGCTGGCCATCATCTCGGCGTAGATGGCGTCGAGCATCTTGAGGCTTTCGGCGAGGGGACCGAGCTTTTCGGGGGGCATGGCCTTGAGGGCGAGGTAGAAGTCGATGTCTTCCTGGATCTGCTTGGCGGTGACCTGCTTCTTGCGCTTGGTCTTGGTCATGGGGCCTCCAGTGAGGGTGTGGTGTGCGGGTGCCAGTGCTGCGCCCCAATACTAGGCCGGAGACTTGCGCCGCGTAAAGAACGCTGTCGTATCGGGGGCTGGGATGCGGTGGTTGCCGGCGGCGGATGCCAGCCCTGGGGTTGGCGGTTCGGGGCGGTGGGCGGGCAAAAAAAACGGCGGCGTTCTGGCTGCCGCCGTCAAACAGCCCACTTGCCGCGGGCGAGGAGTAAACGGCGGGTGGGTCAGCCGGCGTCGGGCGTGGTGGCGCTCTTGCGGACGGGGCTGGCGTGCCGGGCGTGATCGGATTTCTTCTTGATGCCCAGGGAGGCCAGCTCGTTGGAGTTGAGGCCGTAGATGACGCGGATTTCGTTCTTGGCGCCGATCATGACGTTGCGCAGGGCGCGGCGGGCGTCCATCACGGCGTCGCGGGCGGCGGCCAGGGCGTTCTCGGCCAGCACCACGTCTTCTTCGGCGCTGCGCAGCTCGTTGTAGGCGGCGTCGGCGGCGGCAATGCTGTGCTCGGCGTTGTGGGGGGTGTAGCCGGGGATGGCCCGCAGGGCAAGATAAGCGTCGATGTCGGCTTCGGCCTGGGCGCTGGAAACTTCGGTATCGGGTTTGATGTTCAGCATGGCATCTCCTTCAGTGAGGGGGTTATCTGCAGTCGATTCCTCTTTGCATAATACTAATAGATAGCCACCCGACATGCAAATATGAATTCGAGGGTCGCCCGGCGGCCCCCGGGGATCGACCTCGGGTGGCAGATCGCAGCGTGCCCCTGGCGAAGAAGACTTCGCCGGCGCCGAACCGAGTTTGGTGCCGGCGAACTGAGTTTGGCGCCGCCAAACAGCGTTCGGTGACGCCAAACTTGCTTTGGCGACGGCGAAAGACAGTTTGGCGAGCCCTGAACGTTGTTTGGCGGCGCCAAAGTGTGTTCATCGCGCGCCAAACTGAGTTTGGCGACGGCTGAAGACTGTTCTGTGACGAAAATCGTTCTTTGGCGGCGCAGATCGAGCTTATCTGCTGCAGAAGATCGTTTTTTTGTGCGCGAAGGCGTTTTTCTTTCAAAAAAAGGCCTTCAAGCGTGCATTGGGGGGGCGCGGCGGCCGCGCCCCGCCGCCCCCCGCCCGCCCGCTGCGGGCCTAGGCCACCCGATTGACCGGGGTGCCGCGGGCGAAGGCTTCGATGTTGTCGATGAGCTGGTCGGCGAGGGCCTGCATGGCTTCGCGGCTGGACCAGGCGACGTGGGGGGTGAGGATGAAGTTGCCGGCTTGCAGCAGGTCGGGGGCGAGGAGGGGGTTATCCACCGGGGGCTCGGCGGAGAGCACGTCGAAGCCGGCGCCGCCGATGCGGCGGGCACGCAGGGCGTCGGCCAGGGCCTGCTCGTCCACCAGCCCGCCCCGGGCGGTGTTGATGAGCAGCGCGGTGGGTTTCATGGCGGCCAGCTCGGGGGCGCCGATGAAGTGGCGGGTGGCCTCGGTGAGGGGGCAGTGCAGGCTGATGACGTCGGCCTCGCGGATGAGCCGCTCGAAGGGCAGGTAGCCGCTCCGGCAGGTGTCGGCGCCCTTGTGCTCGCCGAACGCCACCTGCATGCCGAAGGCGGCGGCGATGCGGGCCACGCCCTGCCCCAGGGTGCCGCCGCCGAAGATGCCAAGGGTCTGGCCGGCGAGATCGCGGATGGGGTAGTCGAAGTAACAGAATTGCGCGCTCTGCTGCCAGCGCCCGGCGGCCACCGAGCGGTGGAAGGGCCCGATCTGCCGGGCCAGCGCCAGGAGCAGCGCGAACACGTGCTCGGGCACCGTCTCGCGGGCGTAGCCGCGCACATTGGAGACGACGATGCCCCTCGCCCGGCAGGCGTCCAGATCGACGTTGTTGTAGCCGGTGGCGGCGATGGCAATCATCCGCAGCGCCGGCAGCCCGGCCAGGATGTCGGCGGTGATGAGGCGCTTGTTGACCACCGCGACGGTGGCCCCGGCCAGCCGCTCGGCCACCTGGGCCTGGGAGGTGGCTTCGTGTTCGGCCCAGCTGTGTTCAAAGGCGGGGCGACGCAGGCTGGCGACGAGGGCGCCGGCTTCGAGATTGACGATGTGGTGCATGGCGGGCGAAGTGGGATCGGCAAAGCCGCCAGCTTACCCCGGGGCCGGTGGGGCGCAAGCGGCGGGTCTGCCACAAGGCGGGGGCGGCCGCCGGCTGGCCTGCGGGGGCGTGGGTTGCCGATGGGCCCGGCCTGCGCCGCTGCGCCCGGGGTGGGCCGGGATGGGCGACGGGGGCGCCGATCCGGGGGGCGGGCTGGCCGGGGGTCCGGCCGGTTTCTCAGAACTCCACACCCGGCTGGGCGGCGATGCCGGCCTTGAAGGCGTGTTTGGTGGCGCCCATGTCGGTGACGGTGTCGGCCACGTCGATGAGCGCGTCGGGGGCGGCGCGGCCGGTGACGACGACGTGTTGGTGGGCGGGGCGGGCCTGGATGTCGGCGATGACTTCGGCCAGGTCGAGGTAGGCGTACTTGAGCACGATGTTGAGCTCGTCGAGGATGACGATGCCGACGGACGGGTCGCGCAGGAAGGCGCGGGCCTGGGCCCAGCCTTCCTGGGCGCTGGCGATGTCGGCGGCGCGGTTCTGGGTGTCCCAGGTGAAGCCGTCGCCCATGACGTGCCAGCTCACGCCGGGCTGGCGGCGGAAGAAGGCTTCTTCGCCGGTGTCGGAGCGGCCTTTGACGAACTGCACCACGCCGGCCGAGAGGCCGTGGCCCAGGGCGCGGGCGAGCACGCCGAAGGCGGCGCTGGATTTGCCCTTGCCGTTGCCGGTGTTCACCAGCAGCACGCCGCGCTTGTCGGTGGCGGCGGCGATGGCGGCGTCCACGACGGCCTTCTTGCGTTCCATGCGGGCCTTGTGGCGGGTGTCGAGGGTGGAGTCGGTGTCGGTCATGGGGTTCTCTCTATGGGGTTTTGTGGGTTTCTGCAGGTCGGACTTCAGTCCGACAAACCCTGCCCGATCGACCCGCGATGTCGGACTGACGTCCAACCTACGGGGCGAGCTTGTCATTCGGGCACGAACAGGGTGTCGTCGCCGTCCGCCACGGCGCGCAGGGGGTGGCCGAAGGCGGCGGAGAGGCGGTCGACGGTGAGCACCTGGGCGGCGGGGCCGATGGCGTGGCCGCCTGCGCCATCCAGCAGCAGCACATGGCTGGCGTAGCGGGCGGCGAGGTTGATGTCGTGGAGCACCATGGCCACCCCGGCGCCGTGGGCGGCAAGCTGGCGGAAGTGGTCGAGCACCGCCACCTGGTGGTGCAGGTCGAGGTGGGCCAGGGGTTCGTCGAGCAGGTAGAGCCGGGGTTGCTGCACCAGCAGGGCGGCAATGGCGAGGCGCTGGCGTTCGCCGCCGGAGAGGGTGGGCACCTGACGCTCGGCAAAGCCGGCGAGGCCCATGGTGTCGAGGGCGGCCAGGGCCATGGCTTCGTCCTCCTCGCCCTCCCAATCCCAGCGGCCCAGGTAGGGGTGGCGGCCGACGAGGGCGGTCTCGAGCACGGTGGCGCTGAAGTAGTCGGGCTGGCTCTGGGCGAGCAGGCCGCGCAGGCAGGCTTCGTGGCCGCGGGGCCAGTCGGCGTAGGGCTTGCCGGACAGCAGCACGCTGCCGGCGGCGGGCGGGCGCAGGCCGGCGAGGGTGTGCAGCAGGGTGCTCTTGCCGGCGCCGTTGCGGCCAAGGATGACCAGGGTGTGGCCGGGCTGGAGGGTGAAATCCAGATCGCGGCACACGCGGTGGCGGCCGACTTCGACCGCCAGGGCGTCGGCGCCGAGCGCCGGGGGACGGGCGTCCATCTTCATCGGGGGTGCCTCGCCAGCAGGAACAGGAACACCGGCACGCCGAACAGGGCGGTGAGCACGCCCACCGGGAGCTGGATGGGCGCGACCACGGTGCGGGCGGCGGTGTCGGCGACGGTGAGCAGCACGCCGCCGGCCAGGGTGGCGGCGGGCAGCAGCAGGCGCTGGTCGTTGCCGATGGCCAGGCGCACGAGGTGGGGCACGATCAGCCCCACGAAGCCCACCGAGCCGACGGTGGTGACGGCGACGCCGGTGAGCAGCGCGCCCAGGCCATACACCAGCCCGCGCAGGCGGCCGACGCGCACGCCCAGGGCGCGGGCGGTGATCTCGCCGCGGGAGAGGAGGTTGAGTTCCCGCGCGAAGGGGAGCACGGCCAAGAGGCCCAGGCCCAGCACGGCGAAGGCGGGCCACGGCTGGGTGACGCTGCTGGCGTCGCCCATCAGCCAGAACAGCATGCCCTTGACGCGGCCTTCGGGCGCCAGCGAGAGCATGAGCGCCACCGCCGCGCCGCAGCCGGCGGCCACGATGACGCCGGTGAGGAGGAGCCGGGTCTGGGTCCAGGAGCCGTCGCCGTGGGCGAGGCCGAACACCAGCAGGGTGGCGGCCAGGGCCCCGACGAAGGCGCCGGTGTCGATCCAGCCGGCGGTGGCGCCGGCGAGGATGGCCCCCAGGGCGCCCACCGCCGCGCCGCCGGAGATGCCCAGCACGTAGGGGTCGGCCAGGGGGTTGCGCAGGAGCACCTGCATCAGCGCGCCGGCCAGGGTGAGCAGGCCGCCGCAGGCGAAGGCGGCCACCGCGCGGGGCAGGCGCAGGGTGCGCACGATGTCGGCCTCCATGCTGCCGCCGCTGCCGGTGAGGGCGGCCAGCAGATCGGCGCCGGAGACGGCGAGCGCGCCGGCCGAGAGCGCCCAGGCGAAGGCGCCCAGGGCGGCCACGGCGAGGCCGGCGAGCACCAGGAAGGCGCGCTGCCGCCCGCGCCGGCCGGCACCGGGCCGGGCCGTCGGTGGGGCGGCGCTGCGGGGGGCGAGGTGAAGCTCGGCGGTCATGCGGGACGGGGCGCCCGGGGGCGGCGGGGGTGTGGGGTCCTGGGTTGGCGGCGGGCGGGCCGGGCGCTGCCCCGGCCCGCTGCCGCCGGCGGTTGCGGTTGCGGTTTACCTCGGGGCGTAGCGTACGCCGAAGAAGACGTTGGCGCCGGGGGTGTTGTAGCCGTAGGCGGTCTCGTACTGCTTGTCGAGGAGGTTGTTGGCCCGGCCTTCGACGCTCCATTCGGGCGTGACGGCGTACTTCACGAAGGCGTTGAGGAGGCCGTAGCCGCCCAGCCGGTCGCGCTCGGTGGCGGTGGCGAGGGCGGTGGTGCTGAAGCTGACCGCGTCGTAGCGGCCGCCCACGCCTTGCAGCTCGACCCCGGCGGTGAGGCGCTCGACGCTGCGGCTGACCCGGACGTGGCCGCTGTGCCGGGCGCGGCGGGGCAGGCTGGCGCCGGAGTCGCGATCCTTGGCGTCGAGGAAGTCCACCCCGGCTTCCAGATCGAAGCCGGCGAGGCGGGTGCCGCCGGCCAGGGACAGGCCCTGGAGCTGGGCTTCGCGCACGTTGGCGGGGCGCGACAGGCCGGTGCCGGGGTTGCGGAAGGTGACGATCATGTCGTCCACCCGGTTGCGGAAGACGGTGAGGCTGGCGAAGCTGCCGCGCTGCTCCCACAGCAGGCCGACTTCCTTGTTGTAGGCGTTCTCGGGGCGCAGGCTGGCGTTGCCGAAGCCGGGGTAGTACAGCTCGTTGAAGGTGGGCGCCCGGAAGGCCGAGCCGATGCTGCCGGTGAGGCGCAGGCTGGGGGCGAGCTGGTAGCCGTAGCCGGCGTAGCCGGTGGTCTTGCCGCCGTACTGGCTGTTGTCGTCGTGGCGGGCGTTGAGCTGGAGGCGGTGGGCGCCCAGGCCGGCGGTCCAGCCCAGGAGGGCCGAGTTGACGGTGCGCCCGCCGTCGAAGGCGCCTTCGCTGAGCACCTTTTGGTGGAGGTTTTCGTAGGCGGCCATCAGGGTGCCGAGGGGCAGGCGGATGTCGTGCTGCCAGGCGAGCTGATCCTGGGTGGTGCGGATGGTGGAGCCGGCGGGCTTGCTGCGGGTGAAGCCTTCGTAGCTGTCCACCGACTGGCCGAAGCGCAGGGTGCTCGTCCAGCCGTCGGTGAGGCGGTTGCGGCTGAAGAGGCTCCAGATGCGCTGGGCCGAGTTGTTGTAGTTGTTGAAGTTGGCGTCGCCGTCGTAGAAGTTGCGGCCTTCGGTGGCGAGGACGGTGGCGCCCAGGGTGTGGCCGTCGGCGAGGCGGTAGTCGAGCTTGCCGGAGAGGCTGGCGTTGCGGTAGGGGTCGCGGTCGGGGTTGTAGGTGCTGCCGGCCTTGGCCATCTTGGCGCTGAGGCTGTCGGTCTCGGTGTAGCCGCCGCGCAGGGCGTAGCTGAGGCGCTCGGTGCCGCCCGCCACGCCGGCGGCGACTTCCCGCGCGCCGTAGCTGCCGGCGCCGGCGAAGGCGTCGATGCGCGGGGCGCCTTCGCCCTTGCGGGTGAAGATCTGGATCACGCCGCTCATGGCGTCGGCGCCGTAGAGGGCGGAGGCCGGGCCGCGGACGATCTCGATGCGGTCGATCTGCGACAGGGGGATGTCCTGCCAGCTGGCGGTGCCGGTGGTGGCGGAGCCGACGCGCATGCCGTCCACCAGCAGGATGGTGTGGTTGCCGTTGCCGCCGCGCATGAAGACGGAGGTGCTCTTGCCCGGGCCGCCGTTGCTGGCGATCTGGATGCCGGGCTGGCGGGAGAGGAGTTCGGGCAGGCTGAAGCTGGCGCCGGATTGTTCGATGCGGGCGCGGTCGATCACGGTGACGTCGGCGAGGGCTTCGTCGGCGCGCTGGGCCTGACGGGAGGCGGTGACGACGACGAGGGGCTGATCGCCGTCGGCGGCGTGGCCGGCAAGGGGAAAGGCGGTGGCCACGGCGAGGGCGGCGAGGGTGGGGCGGATGAAGGTCATGGAGGTCTCCCGAACCGGGCGGCGTCCCCGCCAACCCGGTGGTTTGCTGGTGGAAGCACCGGGGGTGGCAGGCCGGGGACGGCGTGGGCCGTCCGGCGTGCGCCACCGCCCCGTGGCACTTCCGCGTGGGGCGACCGAGGCCGGTATCCGGGCTCGCAGTGGGGCGGGGCCGATGTAACCGGCTCCGCCGCGGCGCGTCGCCTTCCCAGGCCGAAGGGCCCAGTGGCGCAGTGACGCGTCGTGTTCCTGCTTACCGTTGCGGGGGCAGCACAGGCTTTGCGGCTTTTGCGAGCAGCGCGCGCACCTGTTTCCCGTTTAACCCCCGGGCCTGCCGGCCCGGGCGCACCTTGGTCGCGTTGATCGGCCGGCGGGGGTGCCGCCGGTCGAGGGTTCTTGCTGGTGTTGAAGCTGGGTTGAGGCGCGGCGACTCAGCGGAAGTCGTAGCGCAGGGTGCCGAACAGGGTGCGACCTTCCGCCGGGTAGAAGTAGTAGTCGCCGGCGAAGGACGAGTACAGGGCGTAGGGCGCGTACTTCTGGTTGGTGGCGTTGGCGAGACGCAGCTGCAGGGTCACGTCACGCAGCTTCCAGTCGGCGTGCAGATCGAGGATGCCGTAGCTGTCGAGCTGCTCCTTGGTGTTGTCGAAGTCGCCCCCGAAGCGGCGCTTGCCGACGTGGGTCCAGGTGGCGCCGTAGCGGCCGGCGGTGGCGGCGTCGAACACCGCGCCAAGCCGGTACTTGAGCTTGGGGGCGAGGGTGACGGCGTTGCCGCTGTAGGGGCCGTCGACGAACTTGGCGTTCTGGGTGGTGAGGCCGGCGTTGAGTTCGAGCTTGGGCAGGGCGCGCCAGCGGGCTTCGAGTTCGAGGCCCTCGCGGCGGGTGCGGTCGAAGTTCTCGTTGGCGTAGGTGATGGGGTTGTAGCCGATCTCGTCGGTGAGGCTGAGGCGGTAGAGGGCGCCCTGCAGCGTGAGGCCGTCGGCCTTGTAGCGGGCGCCGACTTCGAGGTTGGTGCCGTGCTGGGGCCGCACGTTGCCGCCGGTGAACACCGGGGCGTAGGTGAGCGGGTCGTAGCCGAAGAGTTCGTCGGTGTTGGCGAAGCGGAACACCTGGCCCCAGCGGGTGAACAGCCGGGTACGGCGGTCGAGATCCCAGGCGAGGCCGGCCTCGAAGGCGTTGCGGGCGTGGCTGGCTTCGCCGTCGATGCCGTTGGCGCGGTCTTCGGCGTGCTGGCGGACGATCTGGCGGCGGCCGCCCAAGGTGAGGTGCAGGTCGGAGCGGAGCGAGGTGGTGTTCTGCAGGTAGAAGGCGCGGGAGAGCTGGGAGCCGGATTGATCCAGCGCGACGTTGTCGACCTTGCCGTGGAACACGTCCAGCCCGCCGACGGTGGTGCTGGCGAGCCCGGCCAGCCCGTGGCGCCACTGCAGGCGCGGGGTGAAGGCGGTGGTGTCGCGGTTGGCGATGTAGGGGGTGGCGCCGTACACGGCGTTCTGACGCGAGCTGTTGTAGGTGACCTCGCCTTCGAAGCTCAGGGTGTCGGTGATGGCGTAGCGCACGCCCGGGCGCAGGCGGTAGCCCTCGCGCTTCTGGTGGTCGGTGAGGCTGCGGGCGCGGGTGGGGTCGGCGTCGTAGTCGGCGCGCTTGATGGAGCCCGGCAGGCCGTTGGAATCGCCATAGGCGGCCACGTCGACGAAGACTTCGCGCTCGTCGCCGAGGATGTGCCCGACCCGGCCGGCGAGGGCGCGCTGGTCGCCCTGGGTGTTCTGGCGCCAGCCGTTCACGTCGGCGTAGTTGGCGAACACGTTGAAGTAGGTGGCGTCGGCCGCGCCGGCGGCGGACACATCCACCCGGTGGTAGCCGTAGCTGCCGAGGGTGAGGCCGGCGCTGGCGCGGGGGGCGCCGGATTTGTCGGTGACGATGTTGATGACGCCGCCCACGCTGCGGTCGCCGAACAGCACGCCGCCGGTGCCGCGCATCACTTCGACGCGGGAGACGTTCTGCAGCGGGATGGCCGACCAGTCGATGCCGCTCATGTCCACCGGGTTGAGGCGCTGGCCGTCGAGGAGGATGAGGGTGTTGCTGCCGGCGGATTCGCCGAAGCCGCGCAGGTCGACCGCGGTGTCGATGCCCAGCGCGCCGGACATGGGACGCACGTCGATGCCGGCGGCCATGCCCAGCACGTCGGGCAGGCTGGCGGCGCCGGAGCGGGCGATGTCGTCGCGGCCGATGCGGGTGAGACTGACCGGGGCTTTGGATTCGGCGTCGTCGAAGCGGCTGGCGCTGACGACGACTTCGGGCTGCGGGTCGGCGGCAAGGGCCGGCGCGGCAAGGCTTGCAGCCACGGCGAGCGCAACGGCGGAATGGCGGTCGATCATTTTTATGTGTTCTCCCTGGCCCGCTGGCGTCCCCGCCGGATCGGGCAAATCATGTGTGGAAGCACGCGTGGGGAGAAACTGGGAGAGGCGCCGGAAAACCCCGGCTGCGCCCGTCGCCACCACCCCGTGGCACTTCCGCTTGGTGTGTCCGAGGCCGGTATCCGGGCTCGCAGGCTGGGCGGGTGGATGGACCACCGGCCGCGGCGCGTCGCCTTCCCAGGTTGAAGAACCCAGTGGCTCATTGACGCGCCGTGCACCTGCTTACCGTTGCGGGGGCAGCACAGGCATGACGGCTTCGAGGAAGACCGCGCACCTGTTTCCCGTTTAACTCCGGGGCCGGATGGCCCGTGGAGCACCTGGAGCACTTTGTTGCCGGCAGACGCCGCCGCCGGCAAACAGCCTGCGATAATACCACCGATTCAGACACTTCCGGATTTCCATGAGCTGCGAACTGATCCTCGGCGGCGCCCGTTCGGGCAAGAGCCGCCTGGCCGAAACCCACGCCGCGGCGAGCGGGCTTGCCGTGCATGTCATCGTCACCGCGGAGGCGCTGGACGAAGAAATGAGCGCCCGCATCGCCCGCCATCGGGTCGACCGGCCGGCTGGCTGGCAGGTGGTCGAGGCGCCCCGCCAGCTCGCCGCGGCCCTTGAATCCACCGCCGCGGCGGATCGCTGCGTGGTGGTCGATTGCCTGACCCTGTGGCTGGCCAACCTGCTCGATGGCGCCGAAACCCTGACCCCCGGCGACGGCGCCGAACGGCTGCCGCTGTTCGCCCGGGAGCGCGCCGCGCTGCTCGACCTGATCCCCCGCCTGCCCGGCCGGGTGATCTTCGTGGCCAACGAGGTGGGCCTAGGCCTGGTGCCCGAGACGCCGCTCGGCCGGCTGTTCCGCGACGAGGCCGGGCGCGTCAATCAGGCCGTGGCGGCCCTGTGCGAGCGGGTGGTGTTCGTCGCCGCCGGCCTGCCGCTGGTCCTCAAGGACACACCCCGCCCCTGACTCCGCCCCCCATTTCCCACCACCCGCCCCGCCCTGCTAGCATCCGCCGCTTCGCCCCGTTCCCGACCCCGTCATGACCTACGCCATCGCCCGCCCCGACCAGGGCCTCGCCGCCGCCCTCCAGCAGCGCATCGACACCAAGACCAAGCCCCTCGGCGCCCTCGGCCGGCTCGAAGCCCTGGCGAAGCAGATCGGCCTCGTCCAGCAGACCCTGTCGCCCGAGCTGCGCCAGCCCCACATGCTGGTGTTCGCCGGCGACCACGGCGCGGCGAAGGCCGGCGTGTCGGCCTACCCCCAGGACGTGACCTGGCAGATGGTGGAGAACTTCCTGGCCGGCGGCGCGGCGATCAACGTCTTCGCCCGCCAGATGGGCCTGGGCCTCACGGTGGTGGATGCGGGCGTGGCTCATGATTTCGAGGCCCGCCCCGGCCTCGTCGACGCCAAGCTCGGCGCCGGCACCGCCAACTATCTGGAAACCCCGGCGATGGACGCCGCCACCCGCGACGCCGCCCTGGCCCGCGGCCGCAAGCTCGCCCACGCGCTGGCCGCCGACGGCTGCAACGTGGTCGGCTTCGGCGAGATGGGCATCGGCAACACCGCCGCCGCGTCGCTCCTCACCCACTGCCTCGCCGGCGCCGACCTGGCCACCGTGATCGGTCGCGGCACCGGCCTCGACGACGCCGGCCTCGACCGCAAGCGCGCCCTGCTGGCCCGCGCCGCGGCCCGCGGCGGGCGCCCCGCCGACCCGCTGGCCGCGCTGGCCGAATACGGCGGCTTCGAGATCGCCATGATGGCCGGCGCCATGCTGGGCGCGGCCGAGGCGAAGATGGTGCTGCTGATCGACGGCTTCATCGTCACCAGCGCGCTGCTGGTGGCCCACGCCATCGCGCCGGCGATCCTCGACTACTGCGTGTTCGCCCACCGCTCCCACGAGGCCGGCCACGCGGTGCAGCTGGCTCACCTGGGCGCCGAACCGCTGGTGCAGCTCGACCTGCGCCTGGGCGAAGGCACCGGCGCGGCGCTGGCCTACCCCCTGGTGCAGGCGGCGGTGAACTTCCTCACCGAGATGGCCAGCTTCGAATCCGCCGGCGTGGCCGGCAAGTCCTGACCGCAGCCCGGATGCGCACCCAGCTCGAACTCTTCTTCATCGCCATCGGCTTCTTCACCCGCCTGCCGGTGCCCCGCTGGGTCGAGTTCGCCCCCGAAAAGCTCGGCTACGCGGCGCGCTACCTGCCCCTGGTGGGCTGGCTGGTGGGGCTCGTCGGCGTGGCGGTGTATCTGCTGGCGGTGCAGGTGCTGCCGGTGGATGTGGCCGTGGTGCTGGCGATGGCCGCCACCATCCGCGTCACCGGCGCCTTCCACGAAGACGGCTGGGCCGACACCTGCGACGGCCTGGGCGGCGGGTGGACCCGCGAGCAGGTGCTGGCGATCATGAAGGACTCGCGGATCGGCAGCTACGGCACCATCGGGCTGGTGCTCATGCTCCTCGCCAAGTATCTGGCCCTCACCAACCTGGGCGCCGAAGACGACTACCCGGCGATCGCCGCCCTGCTGGTGGCCCACCCCCTGTCGCGGCTGGTGGCGGTGGGGCTGATGGCAACCCTCGACTACGCCCGCGCGGACGCCACCTCCAAATCCGCCCCGGCGGCCCGCCGACCCACCGCCGCCGAACTGGGCATCGCCACCCTGGCCGGGGTGGTGCCGCTGCTGCTCCTCAACCCCCGCGAGGCGCTGCTGGCCCTGGCGGTGAGCGCGGCAGTGGGCATCCTGGCCCGGCGCACCTTCCGCCGCCGCCTGGGCGGCTACACCGGCGACTGCCTGGGCGCCGCCCAACAGGTAGCCGAACTCGCGATCTACCTGGGAATCCTCGCCGCGTGGAGCTTTACCTGATCCGTCACCCCCGGCCCGCCGTGGCGCCGGGGGTCTGCTACGGCCAGCTCGATCTGGGCCTGGCCGAATCCGCCCACACCGTGGCCGCGCGCCTGCGCCCGCTGCTGCCGGCCGACTACGCCCTCTTCGCCAGCCCCCTGGCCCGCGCCCGGCTGCTCGCCGACGCCCTCGGCACCCCGCAGCTCGACCCGCGCCTGAAGGAGATCCACTTCGGCGACTGGGAAGGGCGCAGCTACGACGACATCGGCCGGGCCGCCCTCGACGCCTGGGCCGACGCCCCGCTGGATTTCGCCCCGCCCGGCGGCGAATCGCCCCGCCAGATGGCCGCCCGCGCGCTGGATTTCCTCGCCGGCCTGCGCCTCCGCGCACCCGCCGCCGCCGTGGTGGTGGCCCACGGCGGGCCGCTCCGGGCCATCGCCGGCGAACTCCTCGGCCTGCCGCCGGAGCGCTGGCTCACCCTCGACTTCGCCTGCGGCGAAGTCACCCGGCTGGATCTCCACGACTGGGGCACCGTGCTGCGCTGGTTCAACCGCTGAACGACAACCCATATCGGGTAGCCGACCGTCCACCTCAGCGCGTCGGCATTTCAGCGGATGCTAACATTCGACCCGGATGGCATTGCCTCCGGACGAACCATCCTTCCCCACTGAGTTCCCCCGGCGCCCGTCGCCCGCAGAAGGCGCGGCCCCCCGGCAACGCAACGACTCGAAGGAACAGCCCATGCTCCGCCTCTCCCGCCGCACCCTGCGGCACACCGCCGCCACCCTCGCCGCCGCGCTGGGCTTTGCCGGCTCCGCCCACGCCTACCTGCTGTCGGCCTACGACGCGTCGGTCTACACCGGCGACACCGCCGCCCTGAACGCCGCCCTCGGCCTCACCACCCTCACCGCGGTCGAGGATTTCGAGGACGCCGTGCCGGTGCCCGGCCTCGGCTCGTCCCTCGCCAGCGACGGCCGCAACCTGCCCAACCACGCCTGGGACGGCATCACCACCACCGTCTCGGGCTACCCGGTGTTCACCATCAGCCTGCCCGGCATCCGCCTGTTCGGGATCGGCATCTCCGACAACGACGGCGGCGGCCAGACGATCACCGTCAACAACCTCCCGCCCCTCGATCTGTCCTCGGTGCCCGGCTACCGGGGCGACGTCAGCGGCCACGCCACCTACGTGATCGTCCGCGCCGAAGCGGGCGACGCCGACATCGCGCAGATCGCCATCGACGGCAGCATCACCCCGATGTTCGACCACCTCGTCCTGAGCACCGACGCCGGCCTGCCCGCCAGCGTGCCCGAGCCCGGCAGCGCGCTGCTCAGTCTGGGCGGCCTCGGCATCCTCGCCCGCCTGCGTCGCGGCGCCCGCCGCTGACCGCATCGCCCCGGATCGGCCCCCTCGATCCGGGTCTTCCGCCCTCCGCTTTCCCCCCACAGCGGCCGCCCGTCGGCCCGCGTCGCCTGCCGCCAGCGCCTGCGCCGGCCGGCCACCCCGCTCCGCCCCCGCCTGAAAGCACGAGGAAACCTCGTCATTTGTAAGCAATCATTTCAGCGCACCCGTTGATGATGGTTTTGACATTTCAGGATCGAATTTAGCGAGATACTCGATTTAAGGGAAAAGCGCTGCCGCCCTCCGAACCCGTCCAGGCGTTCGGGCCAAAGTGCCGGCAAACCTCAAGGGGATTTCACCATGGAAAATCGACGCAAGCTCCTCAAGGCAGGTGGGGTGGGGTTGCTCTCCTACTTCGTCTCGCCGCTCAGTTTTGGCCAGACGGCGGCCACCCTGCTGTCGTCCATCCGCAGCCGGCAATTCACGCTGCCGATGCCCAACCCCCTCGACCCGGCCAACCAGTTTGCGCCGGACGCCCCCGGGGGCACCGCCTACACCCTGAAGATCAGGGAGTTCCAGGCCAACCTGGGCCTCATCGACCCGTCCACGGGCCGGGCCCTGCCCACCACCCTGTGGGGCTACGGCTCCACCACCCAGGCGCCCAGCTACCCCGGCCGCACCTTCAACCTGCGCCAGAACGTGCCCGTCACCGTGCGCTACGTGAACGAGCTGGTGAGCGGCACCGGCCCGCTGCCCCACCGCCTGCCGGTGGACACCACCCTCGACTGGGCCAACCCCGGCAACCTGGGCGGACGGGCGCCGGTGCCGCTGGTCGCCCACCGCCACGGCGGCGACCAGGGCACGCGCGCCGACGGCCTGCCCGACGCCTGGTCCACCCCCGACGCGAACCGGGACGGCATGCCCGACTACCGGGGCCGCCTGTTCAGCGCCAGCTACACCTTCGACAACAGCCAGGAAGCCGGCCACCTGTGGTATCACGACCACGCCCTGGGCGTGACCCGCCTCAACGTTTACATGGGCCTTGCCGGCAACTACTTCATCCGCGACCGGAACGAGGACTACCTCGTCCAGTGCGGCCAGCTGCCGGCCTACCCCTACGAGCTGCCGATCTGCATCCAGGACCGCCAGTTCGGCGCCACCGGCGCCCTCCAGTACCCGGCCACCGACCCAGCCAACCCCGCCGCCCCCAACCCCACCCATCTGCCCGAGTTCTTCGGCGACGTGGTGGTCGCCAACGGCCTGCCCTGGCCGCGCTTCGACTGCGAGCCGCGCCTCTATCGCCTGCGCCTGCTCAACGGCTCCGACTCGCGGGTATTCACCCTCAGCTTCGTGCCCGAGAACTTCGCCGGCACCCGGCTCACCTTCTGGCAGATCGGCACCGACCTGGGCCTGATGAACAGCCCGGTGGCCCTCACCAGCCTCACCCTGGCCCCCGGCGAGCGGGCCGACGTGCTGGTGGATTTCTCGCGCATCGTCTGGTGGTGGCACGGCAAGGTGCTGGTCAAGAACAGCGCCAGCACCCCCTTCCCCAACGGCCTGCCGCCGGTGACCGGCACCACCGACCGGGTGATGGCCTTCAGCGTCACCAAGCCGCTGGGCTTCTTCGGGTGGAGCCTGGCGCTGCTCACCGGCGCCAGCATCCCGTCCAACCTGCGCCCGGTGCATGGCCCGCTGCCCGCGCCCGTCACCGCCGGCGTCAAGGTGCGCAAGCTCATGCTGTTCGAAGGCACCGACGCCTACGGCCGCCTGCAGACCATGCTCGGCACCGTCAATCCGGCCGCCGGCAACCCGGCCGGCCCGGGCTTCGGCACCTTCCTCTACACCGACCCGGTCACCGAGAACATCGCGGTGGGCAGCACCGAGATCTGGGAGATCTACAACACCACCGTAGACGCCCACCCCATCCACCTGCACCTCACCGCCTTCCGCGTGCTCGACCGGCAGGGCTTCACCGGCACCCTGCTGCCCAAGCCGATGGGCGTGGGCGCCACCGGCGGCTACCTCACCCGGATCGCCCTCGCCGGCACCCGGGCCCCCGCGCTGCCCACCGAGCAGGGCCGCAAGGACACCGTGCTGGCCTACCCGGGGCAGGTCACGCGCATCGTCGCCACCTTCAGCCGGCCGGGCGAGTACGTCTGGCACTGCCACATCCTGTCCCACGAAGACCACGAGATGATGCGCCGCTTCGTCGTCGCCTGAGCGCGCGGGCCGGCCGGCGCAGCCCCGCGCCGGCCCGGGTGCGGAAGCGTCGGAAAAAATCGGGCAGAATCCGCCCACCGACGCCGCGCCCGCTCCGCCGCCCGTCGCCGTCCGCCCCCCGCGGGGCCGGGCGGCGTTTTTTCGTGCCGGCGCGGGCGGCGGCCCCGAACCGAGAGAGAACGCGATGACCCACTTCCTGGCCGACGACGGCGAAAAGATCCACCTCAAGGTGTCCGGCGAGGGCCCGCCGATGGTGCTGCTGCACGGCTGGACCTCCTCCCACCGGGACTGGAACCCCTTCCTCGCCGAGCTGGAGCCCCACCGCCGCCTGTACCGCTGGGACGCCCGCGGCCACGGCGGCCATCGCCTCGAAACCGCCAGCGTGCCCACGGTGGCGCGCATGGCGCGGGATCTGCAGAACCTGCTCGACCGCCACCGGCTTGATCGGGTGGTCGTCGCCGGGCACTCGATGGGCGCCCTCACCCTGTGGCAATACCTGCGGGATTTCGGCAGCAGCCGGCTGGCCAAGATCGTCGTGATCGACCAGTCGCCGCGCCTCGTCACCGACGCCGGCTGGCCCCACGGCATCTGCGGCGACTTCGACGAAGCCCGCAACGCCGCCTTCATCCGCGCGCTGGAGGCCGACTTCGCCGAGGCCGTGCTGCGCCTCGTCGCCTTCGGCCACAACGCCCGGGCGCGCCAGCTCTACGAGGAGAACGGCCCCGCCATCCAGTCGGCCCGCCAGCGCCTGGCCAGCTTCGACGCCCGCGCCCTGATCGAGTGCTGGCAGAGCCTCACCGCCGCCGACTACCGGGACGTGCTGCCCACCATCGACGTGCCGGCGCTGCTGGTGTACGGCGGGGCCAGCAACTTCTACTCCACCGCCACCGCCCATTACGTGCGCGACCGCATCCCCGACGCGCGCCTCCACGTCTACCCGGACGTGGACCACGCCCCGCACCTGTGGGAGCGGGCGCGCTTCGTGCGCGACGTGCTGGATTTCGTCGCCGGCGGCTGAGGCTCAGGGCACTGTCCAGTCCCCGTCCGGCACCAGGCTGCCGTCGGCGCCCACCCGCATCAGGTAGCCACCCTTCGAGCCGTAGCGCTGCCCCGGCCCCAGGGTGAAGCGCGGGAAGGCCGTGCTCACCGCCCCGGCGTAGGCGTCCTCCACCCGCTCCAGCAGCGCCGCCCGCGACGCCGGCTCGGGCAGGGTGTACAGCGCCCGGGCGGCGACGAGGCAGGCCGACCAGGTGTTGCCCTGGGTCCGCTCGGTCTCCCGGGTGAGGTTCAGCCCGGCGCCGCTCATCCACCCGCCCAGGTTGAAGACCATCCGCCCGAGGCGCGCCTCCGACGCGTCGAAGGGGTGAATCACCCGCAGCGCGTCGCCGGAGATGGGCCGGATCGCCCCCGCGTCCGGCGCCCGCTCAAGCTCGCCCAGGGTGGCCGACACCAGCACCGGCAGCCCGGCCGGCAGGCGCGGCGGGCGCGCCGCGAAGGCCCGCAGCTGGGCCGGGGTGAGCCACAGCAGCAGGGCGTCGTCCCGCCCCAGGGTGGGCAGCGGCGCCCCCGGCGCCACATCCACCCGGCGGGTGTGGGGGCGCTCGGCGCGCATCGCGGCATGGGCGGCGGCGGCGTGGCGGCCGATGTCGTCCGCGGCAAACACCTGCACCAGCCGCCGCGGCGGCGCGGGCCGGTCGAGCAGATGGCGGGCGGCCAGCCGGCCCTCCAGCGCCACCCCCGGCCACAGGTAGATCGACGCCGCCGGCGCCGGGCCCGGCGCGTCGGTGTTGGGGAAAAGGCAGGGCATGCCCTCCGCCTCGCAGAACGCATGCACCGGCGCCCACTCGCGGCCGATCCCGCCGACCAGCGCGAAGGCCGGCGTGCGGCGCTGGTGCTCCGCCAGCTGCCGACGCCAGCCGCTGGCCGGGCCCGCCAGGCGCCACTCGTGGAGCTTCCAGGCCCGCCGGCCGCTGCCCTCGGCCGGGCTGTGGCTGGCGATGCAGCGGGTCAGCACGTCGAGCATGGCCTGCTGCTGGCGCTCGGGCACGTCCGGCGCGACGACCGTGGCCAGGTGCACCACGCCCGCCTCCAGCCCCGGCGGCGGCACGGCCCCGAGCCGGCGCAGGTAGGCCGCCAGCGCGGCGATCTCCCGGTCGGCAAGCCGGTAGCGCGGCATCGTCGGGTCGAAGGCGGCGCCCCCGGCCCCCACCCCGTCGCGCAGGGCCCGGGCCAGGCTGGCCATGGCGTAGGCCGGCCGGGTGCGGAAGGCGTGATCCTCGAAGGCCATGCCCGGCGCCCGGCGGGGGCGATGGCCGGCGGGCGGACGCCCCGGGGCGAACAGGGTCTCGCCGGCCACCGGCGGCACCCGCGTCACCCCCTCCACCGTGCCCATCCCGCTGGGCCGGTGGCACTGCACGCAGGCCAGATCGCGCCCCGCCAGCAGCGGCCCGCCGGGGCGACGGCCCTCGATGGGCGTGCCGTCGGCGCGCAGGCCGTCGTGATACAAACGGCGGCCTTCTTCGGCCAAATCTGTATCGGCCGATGCGCCGCCCGCCGCCACGGCCCACGCGGCGGCCAGCAGCGTCCGCAGCGCCGCGCTCACCGGGCGAGCATCGGGCGCAGCTCGGCCAGGATGCGCTCGGCCTGGGCCAGGCCGTCCAGGCGCACCCACGGCTGACCCGGCGCCCGCCGCAGAAAGCTCACCGGGGTGTGGCCCATCTTGTCCGGCCGGTAGGCGTTGAAGGCCCGCTGCACGGCGCTGCTGGCGGCGTCGCTGCCGGTGAGGAACAGCCAGTCGCCGCCCACCCCGGCGCCGTACTGGCGGGCGTAGGCCTTCAGGCGGGCCGGCGTGTCCTGCTCCGGGTCGATCGACACCGACACCAGCCGCACCCGGCCACGGTCGGCGCCCAGCCCCTCGCGCACCTCGGCGAAAATCCGCGTCATCGGCGGGCAGATCGCCGTGCAGCTGGTGTAGATGAAGTTGAGCAGCACCGGCCGGCCGTCATCCACCAGGGCCGGAAAGGCGGCGCTCACCCCGTCCTGGTTGCGCAGGCTGACCGCCGGCAGGGCCACCGCCACCTCGCTGCGGCTCACCGTCGACGCCGCGTGCAGGCTGTGCCGGTGGTGGGCGTGCTCGTCGGCGGCCCACAGCCCGTTGGGCAGCGCCAGCAGGATCAGCAGGACCGCCGCGGTGACGCGGACGGTGAAATAGGGTTTGGACGACATGGCAGGGCTCCCCGTGCAATGCAGAAAGTGGGCTCCCGGCCATTTTCGGGTCGCGCCGCGCGCCGCCAGCGTGACGGGCGCCACGACTTTCCGCCATGAAACTCCAAATCACGTAAAAACGGTAAAACCACGTGAAACGCCCGCAAGCCCGAGGACGCCCGGTGATACGTTACGGTCATGCAAAGACAACCCATGCGGCTTAGCGTGTCTCGGTGGGTCCGCGAGGAAGCGGGCGCGGAGGCCCCTTGCCCGGACGGAGAGATCGGAATGAAGTGGTTCAACTACGACCGCATCCAGCGCCTCGTCGTGTTTGCCGGGCTGGCGGTGGTGCTGGGCCTGTGGGCCGCGGAGGACGCCGGCCTGCTGCCGGTCGCCCCGCGGAGCGCCCCCGCCGGCGAGACGGCCCCGGCGGCCCGGCAGCCCGCCCCCGCGGGGGCGATGCCCCACCTCACCCTGCAGGGCGTGATCGCCGGCAGCGGCTCGGTGCCGCCCCTGGCCCTGCTGGCCGAAGCCGGCCGGCGCCCGGTGCTGGTGCCCGAAGGGGCCAGCTTCGGCGAGGATTTCCGGCTGGAGCGGGTGTTCCCCGACCGGGCCGTGCTGCGCTGGCGCGGCAGCGAGGCGCCGGTGGTGGTGCCGCTCACCCCCGCCGCCGGCAGCGACACCCTGGCCGAACGCGGGCAGGACGCCGCCGGCAACCCGCCGCCGCCGCCCGCCGACGCCGTGGCGCCCCGCCGCGACGACGCCCTGCCGGCCGACCGGGTGCCGGCGCCGGCGGACGCCTCGGGCCCGCCGCCGGGCAGCGGCCTCACCGGCCCGGCCCTCAGCGGCCCGGCGCCGGACACCCCGCGCTAGCCCGGCGGCGTTCCGGGCGCCCGGCGGGGCGTGTTTGCTTTTCGCGCCGGGCGCTTGCGCCCGCCCCTGGCGCACCGCACAATTGGCCGTCATCCTCGCCCGCCCCCGCCATGCCCGCGCCCGACGCCCACCCGTCGCTCCCGCCCGCCCGGATCGCCTGCCACGAATGCGATCTGCTGCAGACCGAGCCTGCCCTCGCGCCCGGCGAGACGGCCCGCTGCGCCCGCTGCGGCGCCCTCCTGGCGCGCAACCCGCCGGATAGCCTGGACCGCAGCCTGGCCCTGTCGTGCACCGCCGCGGTGCTCTACGTGCTGGCCAACCTCTACCCGCTGGTGGGGCTGGAGATGCAGGGCCGGCAGGTGCAGGTCACCCTCGCCGGCGCGCTGCACATCCTGTGGCAGGGCGGCATGGCGCCGGTGGCGGCGCTGGTCGGCGTCACCACCCTGCTGTTTCCGCTGCTCGAACTGGCGATGTTCCTGATCGTGCTGGTGCCCCTGCGCCTGGGGCGGGTGTCGCCGCGGCTGGCGCCCTTCTTCCGGCTGGTGCGCTCGGTCAGGCCGTGGGGGATGGTCGAGGTCTTCCTGCTGGGCATGCTGGTGTCGCTGGTCAAGCTGTCGCACCTGGCCACGGTGATCCTCGGCACCGCCTTCTGGGCGATGGCGGCGCTGATCGTCGTGCTCACCCTGGCCGCCCGGGCCTTCGACCCCCGGCTGGTGTGGCAGGCCCCGCTGGCGGAGCCCGCCCGGTGACGCAGCGCCACCTCACCGCCCGCGAGGCCGGCCTCCTCAACTGCCACGTGTGCGGCCAGCTGTCCCGCGCCGCGCCCGGCCACGGGCTGGTGCGCTGCCCCCGCTGCCGGGCGCCGCTGCACCTGCGCAAGCCCGCCAGCCTCGCCACCACCTGGGCGCTCACCCTCGCCGCGGCGATCCTCTACGTGCCCGCCAACCTGCTGCCCATGATGACCACCGCCTCGCTGCTGGGCAGCCAGGAGGACACGATCATGAGCGGGGTGATCTTCCTGTGGCAGTCCGGCTCGTGGCCGCTGGCCGCGGTGGTGTTCTTCGCCAGCGTGATGGTGCCGCTGCTCAAGATCATCGCCCTCCTCTACCTCGCCGTCAGCGTGCAGCGCCGCTCCCGCCGCCGCCCGCAGCAACGCACCCGGCTGTACCGGATGGTGGAGTTCGTCGGCCGCTGGTCGATGCTGGACATCTACGTCATCACCCTGCTCGTCGCCCTGGTGCAGTTTCAGGGGCTGGCCACCATCCAGGCCGGGCCGGCCGCGGTGGCCTTCGGCGCGGTGGTGGTGCTGACCATGTTCGCCGCCATGAGCTTCGACCCCCGCCTGATCTGGGACCCCCTCGCCGGGCCCTCCCCCACCGACCATGCCTGAACCCACCCCCACGCCCCTCCCCGATCTGCCCCGGGCCACCGTCGAGACGCCCCGCCGCTTCCGCATCCCGCTGGTGTGGGTGATCCCGCTGGTGGCGCTGTCGATCGGCCTGTTCCTGGCGGCCCGCAGCTACTACGAGCAGGGCCCGCTCATCACCCTCGCCTTCAAGACCGGCACCGGCCTCGAGCCGGGCAAGACGCGCATCAAGTTCAAGGACGTGGACGTCGGCCAGATCACCGGCGTCGCCCTGTCCGAAGACGGTGCCGGCGTGGTGGCCACCGCCCGGCTGGCCCGCGAGGCCACCCGCCTGCTGGTGGACGACACCCGCTTCTGGGTGGTCAGCGCCCAGGTCTCGGGCAGCTCGGTATCGGGCCTGGGCACCCTCCTGTCGGGCGCCTACGTGGGCCTGGACGTGGGCAAATCCACCGAAGCCCGGCGCCACTTCACCGGCCTCGAGGCCCCGCCGGCGGTGAACTTCGACGTGCCCGGCAAGGCCTTCGTGCTGCAGGCCGAAACCCTCGGCTCCCTCGGCGTGGGCACCCCCATCTACTTCCGGCGCATCGAGGCCGGGCAGGTCACCGGCTTCAAGCTCGACGAGACCGGCAAGCGGCTCGACGTGCAGATCTTCGTCAAGGCCCCCTACGACCGCTTCGTGACCGCCAACAGCCGCTTCTGGAACGCCGGCGGGGTGGACGTGAAGCTCGGCGCCGACGGCGTGCAGGTGAACACCGAATCCATGACCGCCATCCTCGCCGGCGGCGTGGCCTTCCTCACCCCCGACGGCGACGGCACCGAGCCGGCCCCCGCCAACCACGCCTTCACCCTCTTCGCCAGCCGGGCCGAAGCCCTCAAGCAGGCCAGCCACCAGGTGCTGGTCTACACCCTGCGCTTCGACGAGACGGTGCGCGGGCTGTCGGTGGGCGCGCCGGTGGATTTCCGCGGCATCCAGGTGGGCGAAGTGAGCGCCATCAACCCGGACTTCCACCCCCGCAGCGCCGACCTGGGGCTGCTGGTGGACGTGAAGATCTTCCCCGGCCGGATGCGCGCCAACCCCAGCGCCGACAAGACCACCTTCTTCGGCAAGGACTACCGCGCCCGGGATTTCCGCGCCTTCGTCGACCAGCTCGTCGCCAAGGGCCTGCGCGGCCAGTTGCGCAGCGGCAACCTCGTCACCGGCCAGCTCTACGTGGCCCTCGACTTCTTCCCCGGCACCCGGCCGCTCAAGGTGGACTGGAACCGCAACCCGCCGCTGCTGCCCACCCAGCGGGGCAGCCTCGAGGAACTCCAGACCACCCTGCTGCGCATCGTCGCGCGGATCGACCGGCTGCCCCTGGACGAGATCGGCCGCGACACCGGCAAGGCCGTCGCCAGGCTCGGCAGCACCATCGACGAGGCCGAACGGCTGCTCAAGCGCCTCGACGGGCTGGCCGGCGGCGACGTGCGCGAGACCGTCGTCGAAGCCCGCAGCGCCATCGCCGAAACCCGCGCCGCCGTCGCCGACGCCCGCAAGCTGCTGGCCACCGACGCCCCGCTGCAGCAGGACATGCGCGCCAGCCTGCAGGAACTCGCCCGCGCCGCCCAGGCCCTGCGCCACCTGGCCGACACCCTCGACCGCCACCCCGAAGCCCTGCTGCGCGGCAAACCGGAGGAAAAGCCATGATCCGCGCCGGCCACCTCCTCGCGGCCCTGCTGGCCCTGGCCGGCAGCGCCCACGCCGGCACCGACGTCCGCCCCGGCCTGTGGGAGTTCCGCTCCACCCGGGTCAGCGTGGGCGGCGCGCCCGACCTCTCCGACGCCCTGCGCCAGCAGCTCGCCCGCCTCCCGCCCGACGTCCAGGCCCAGCTGCGTCAGCAGCTCTCCGCCCAGGGCGTGCAGCTGGGCAACGACGGCACGGTGCGCAGCTGCATCACCCCCGAACAGGCCCGCCACAACAGCATCTACGCCGGCCCCGGCGACGGCCGCTGCACCCTCGCCAGCATCGCCCGGAGCGGCAACCGGGTGCGCGGCCGCCTCAACTGCAGCCAGCCCCAGGGCAGCGCCGACTTCGACACCACCCTCGACGGCCCCGAGCACATGCGCACCCGGGTCGTCATGCACTCGGCCCAGGGCGAGATCCAGCTCGACAGCGACGCCCGCTGGATCGCCCCCTGCGGCACCGCCACCCGCCAGGATTGACCGCCACGATGAACCGCCCCCTCGCCATCGCCCTGCTGAGCGGCGCCCTCGCCGCCTGCGGCAGCACCCCGCCGATCCACCACTACACCCTCGGCCCGCTGCCGCCAGCCCCGGCCGCTGCGCCCGCCGCCGGCGGAGCCAGCCTGGTCGTCGGCCCGGTGGGCGTGCCGGCCGCCATCGACCGCCTGCACATCGTGCGCCAGCAGGGCGCCGCCCGCGCCGAAGTGTCGGACGAGCACCGCTGGGCCGCGCCGCTGAAGACCGAGATCGCCCGCCGGGTGGCCCTCGAGGTGGCCCGCCGCAGCGCCTACGGGCGGGCCGTGGCGTGGCCCCAGGCGAGCGTCGCCGACCCCGACCTGAGCCTGCCCATCGACGTGCAGCGCTTCGAGGCGGACGGCTTCGAGCGGGTGACGCTGGAGGCCGTGTGGACGCTCCGCAAGGGCGGGCGCGACGTGGCGAGCCGACGCTTCGCCGCCACCGAACCCATCCAGGCGCCCGGCTGGGAGGGCCTCGCCGCGGCCCACGGGCGGCTGGTGGATGCGCTCGCCGCAGACATCGTCGCGGCGCTGCCGGCCCGGCCCTGAGCGGCGCCTAATCCGCCGGCTCGGCCTTCTTGCGCGCCGCCGGCTTGCGGGGGGCGGCGGCCGGCTTGTTGGCCTTGATGCGCCCCAGGCGGCGGCGGATCTCGTCGGAATCCATCCACAGGTCGCTGCCCTGCAGGATGTGGGCGATGTCGGTGGCGCTCAGGAAGGGCGTGCACAGCCGGGTGGTCACCTTCTCGAACCAGCTGCCCAGGGCGCGCACCTCGGCCGCCTGCTCGCTGCCCTTGCCGGCAAAGCTGCTGGAGTAGGTGTGAAACATCAGCTGGCAGTTGTCGTGGACGATCAGCTCGTCGCCCGACAAAAAGATGAAGGCCGCCATCGAGTAGGCCCGCGCCTCCAGCACCGTGACCACGTGAGCCTCGGAGGCCAGCATGTTGTTGATGAGCTGCAGCCCGGTGTTGAAATCGCCGCCCGGCGAGTTGATGTGCAGGTAGATCAGGTCGGTCTGGGCCGCCGTGCGCAGGGTGTAGAACAGCTCGGTGTAGTGCTGGGGCTCCTGGATCTCGCCGCACAGGTAGTAGGACACCTGGTGGATCGGCACGTGGCGCTCGTAGCGCACCAGCCCTGCGAAGGGCAGCACCTCGCCCTCGTCCTCGTCGTCCGCGCGACGGCCGGGGTTGTGTTGAACCATGGCAGCACCTCCGCTTGAGCACACCCGCCCAGTATGCAACCGGCGGCGGGCGGGTTCAACGCGCAGGCGCCGCCGGGCTCAGGTGTCGCTCTCGGAGAACACCGGCTTGGTGGGCGGCGGCGCGCTGTCGGCGGCGAGGATCGGCAGCTCGATCTTGAAGATGCCGTGGTTGGCCGCTTCGCCCCACAGGCGGCCGCCGTGGGTGGCGACGATGGCGCGGCTGATCGCCAGCCCGAAGCCCCGGCTGCCGCTGTTCGACGCATCCAGCGGGTCGAACAGGTTGGTGACCCGCTCGGGGCTGAGGCCGGAACCGGAATCCTCCACCCGCAGGCAGACCTGCTCGCTGCCGTCCTTCCAGGCCGCCACCCAGATCCGCCGCGGCTGGCGCGGGCTGTCGGCCACCGCGTCGAAGGCGTTGGCGAGCAGGCTGCGCAGCACCACCTCCATCTGCAGGCGGTCCACCATCAGGCTCACCTCGGGCATCGGCGCCACCCGCAGCACGATGCCGGCCTGCTCGGCGCGCAGGCGATAGGGCGCGGCGGCGGCCTCCACCAGGGTGGCGAGGGTCAACACCTCCGGCTGCGGGTCGCCGGTGCGGAAGAAATCCTGCAGCCGCTTCACCACGTCGCCGGCCTTGCCGGATTCCCGCAGCACGCAGCGGATCGCCGCGTGGAGCTGCTCGCCGGTCTCGCCCCGTTCGAGCAGCTGCTCGCAGGCTCCGGCGTAAGCGGTGAGGGCGGTGAGGGGGTGGTGCAGCTCGTGGGCCAGCGCCCCGGCCATCTCGCCCGCCGCCGCCAGACGCAGGCTGTGGCGCAGATCCTGGGTGGTGCGTCGCTGCTCATTGACCACCGCGCCCACGAAGAAACCGACCACCGCCATCGCCATCGCCAGGATCTGCAGCTCGGCCACCGTGACCGCGTTGTAGTTGAGCAGGCGCATCGCCGCGATCACCCCGACCTGCAGCAGCGCCGCGCACACGATGGCGCCGGCCATGCCCTGCCGTCCGGCCGCCCACACGATGGGCAGGAACAGCAGGTAGAACAGCTTGAAGCCGCTGTGGCCGCCCACCCCGAAGGCCAGCCACAGGGTGGCCACCCCCAGCAGGGCGTAGCCCACGCTCTCGCGGTTGAGCACCGAGCGCTGCAGGCGCCGGCGCCCGCGCTTGCTGGTGAGCCACAACAGGAGCGGCATCATCACCGCGATGCCCACCCCGTCGCCCACCCAGAAATGCTTGAGCCCCTGCCACCAGCCGGAGGTGGGCAGCAGCCCCTCGATGCGCAGCACCAGCAGGTAGGCCAGGCTGATGAGTAGCGAGCCGATCACCACCCGCAGCAGCCACGCCACCAGGGTGCGCCGATCATCGAGCAGGGCGTCGCGGGGCAGCCGGCGGGCCAGCACCTCGCCCAGCAGCGCGTAGCCCAGCGCCAGCACCAGGCCCGGCAGGACGTGGATCCAGAGCGAGGTGAAGTGCCCGTGCACGCCGATCTCGGCCAGCAGCACGGCGATGGTGAGCGGCGCCCACGCCGCCCGGCCGAAGCGCATCACCAGCACCAGGCCAAGGGCCGGCGCCGGGTTCCAGGGCGTGAGGTTCAGCCCGAACAAGGCGTGACCGAAGCTCACCTTGTCGAGGATGTAGTAAAGGCCGACGAAGCCGATGAACAGGGGCAGGAGACGCAGCCCCTCAAGGGCGGCCGCCTTCATGTCACGAATCATGCCGGGATGTTTGGAGGAAGAAGTTTGGCAAGAAACTGTTAAATTTTCCACAGCCTGAAGGCTCGCATTAAATAGGCCGGACCGCCAAGGGTGTGCGCGCCCGATAAATACCAAATGCGTCACGCTCGGACGTGAAAAAACCGGCCGGGCTTGCGCCGGGCCGGTTTTACACGGAAATCGCCTCGCGTGCTTATCTGCTTGTAACGAGCGGGGTGGCGACGAGGGTCGGCACCGCGGCCTCCGGCGACGCTTCCGGCAGGCCGCCGTCGAGGGCCTGCGCCATTTTCGCCATGTCCAGCTCGTTTTCGGAGCGCGACACGACCACGGTGGCCACCGCGTTGCCGATGAAGTTGGTCAGCGCGCGGGCCTCGCTCATGAAACGGTCGATGCCCAGGATCAGCGCCATGCCGGCCACCGGGATGGTGGGCACCACCGCCAGGGTCGAGGCCAGGGTGATGAAGCCGGCGCCGGTGATGCCGCTGGCGCCCTTCGAGGTGAGCATCGCCACCAGCAGGATCGACAGCTCCTGGGTCAGGGTGAGTTCGGTGTTGGTGGCCTGGGCGATGAACAGGGCGGCCATCGTCATGTAGATGTTGGTGCCGTCCAGGTTGAAGGAGTAGCCGGTGGGCACCACCAGGCCGACCACCGAGCGGGCGCAGCCGAGCTTCTCGAGCTTGTGCATCAGGCGCGGCAGGGCGGATTCGGAGGAGCTAGTGCCCAGCACGATCAGCAGCTCCTCGCGGATGTAGCGGATGAACTTGAAGATCGAGAAGCCGGTGTAGCGGGCGATGGCCCCCAGCACGATGACCACGAACAGGCCGCAGGTAAGGTAGAACGCGCCCATCAGCTTGGCCATCGGCACCAGCGAGGCCACGCCGTACTTGCCGATGGTGAAGGCCATCGCCCCGAAGGCGCCCAGCGGGGCGAGCTTCATCACGGTGTTCACGATGCCGAACATCACGTGGGAAATCTGCTCCACGAAGTCGAACACCGGCTTGCCCTTGTCGCCCATTGCCGCCAGCGAGAAGCCGAACAGGATCGCCAGCAGCAGCACCTGCAGGATGTCGCCCTTGGCGAAGGCATCCACGAAGGTGGCCGGGATGATGTTGAGGATGAACTCGGTGGTGCTCTGGGCCTTGGCCTTGGCGGTGTAGTCGCCGATGGCCTTGGTGTCGAGGGTGCTCACGTCGGCGTTGAAGCCGGCGCCCGGCTGGGCCACGTTGGCCACCACCAGGCCGATCGCCAGCGCCAGGGTCGAGACGATCTCGAAGTACAGCAGCGCCTTGCCGCCCACCCGGCCCACCTTCTTCATGTCCTGCATGCCTGCGATGCCATGCACCACGGTGCAGAAGATCACCGGCGCGATGATCATCTTCACCAGCTTGATGAAGCCGTCGCCCAGGGGCTTCAGGTCCACCCCCAGTTTGGGCTCGAAGTACCCCAGCGCCACCCCGCACACGATGGCGAACAGCACCTGCACGTACAGGATCTTGTAGAACGGTTGTTGCGGACTTTGCATGACGGCTGTGCCTCCGGCGGTTGATTCCATACCGTCATCTTCGCCGCCCCCTGCCCAGCCGAAAATTGTGATCGTCCACATTGGGGGCGGCCCTATTGTGGAAAGCCGCAGCGGCTGGAGAGGGCGCCCGGCCTATATCGTTTTACATATATACGAACGTCATCGGCTCGACTACAATCCGGCCCGCGCCCCGGATTGGGGGCGCCTTTTCCATCTGCGGAGGACCCCCACCCCATGAGCCAGAATCTCGTCTCCCTCGACCTCGGCGCGGCCGACGTGCTTGCCATCGACGCAGCCCTCGACACCCTCGAGAAGCTGTTCGCCGGCTTCGTCGAGCTGACCCCGGAGCAGCGCCACAAGCTGACCAAGATGGGAGACCGTTCGGAGGCGTTCTGTCGGCAGACCCTCATGGTGCTGGCGCAGAACAAGCAGATGATCCCGCCCGGCTTCGATCTGGACGAGGCCCAGAGCGATCTGCTGACCTTCGACACCCTGCGCCCGCGCATCCAGCGCCTGCGCGGCCTGCTCTCCAAGGGCGAAGACACCGAGATGGCCCTGGGCAGCGACGTGATGCGCGCCTCCTACGACGGCTACGCCCTGGCCAAGCTGTTCGGTCAGGGTGCCGCCCTCGACACCCTCAAGGATGCCATGTCGGTGCGCTACACCCGCCGCCCCAACAAGAACGACCCCGCGGCCTGACCCCACGGCCGGCGGCGCCCTGCTGCCGGCCTGCCCCGCTTGACCCGGGGGCGGCCCCTCCTTGTCGCCCCCTTTCATCGCGCGTCGGCCGATTGACGCGCGATGCTTTTTGCCTTTCCCGCAAGTCATCCCCCTTCGCCCGTCCGGCCCGCGGCCTCGCCCGCAAGGCCCGCAGCGACTCCCGCAAGGCTTTAAGCCTTGCGCGCAAGACAAAAAGCCTTGCGGACAAGGCCCGCAGCCCCCGCCGCAAGCGTCGCAGCCCGGCCCCCAAGGCAATCCGCCTCGCCGCCAACGCCCCGCCCCTTGCCAGCAAGGCCCCAGGCCCGCCCCCCGACCCGAAAAGCCTTGCCCCCCTCGCCCCCGGCCTTGCCCGCAAGGCGCCACCCCGCCCCCGCAAGCGGCCACGCCCTGCGCGGCGGGCCGATGGCCGCTACGGCACCGTCACCGCCAGCCGGCGGGTGAGGGCGATGGCCTGGGGGGTGACGGTGGCCCCCAGGGCGAGCACCTCGACACCGGCGGCGAGGGCGTCGCGCAGGGCGCGGCCGTAGGCGGGGTCGATGCGATCGGCGGGGCGGACTTCGGCGACGTCGCCGCGCTGCACGCAGAAGACCAGCACCGCCCGGTGGCCGGCGGCCACCATCGCGGCCAGCTCGCGCAGGTGTTTGGCGCCGCGGGCGGTAACCGCATCCGGAAAGTAGCCCACGCCGCCCTCGACGGCGGCGGTGACGTTCTTGACCTCCACGTAGCAATCGGGCCGGCCGGGGGCCTGCAGCAGCAGGTCGATGCGGCTGCCCTCGCCGTATTTCCGCTCGGGGCGGAGGGTGGGATAGCCGGTGAGTTCGGGCACCGCGCCGGCCTCGATGGCCTCGCGCACCAGGGCGTTGCTGCGCCCGGTATGCACGCCCACGATCACCCCGGGCGCGGTCTCCACCAGCTCCCAGGTCCAGGCGAGCTTGCGCGCCGGGTTGGCGGCGGGCGACAGCCACACCCGCATCCCCGCGTCCTTGCAGCCCAGCATCGAGCCGGTGTTGGGGCAGTGCGCAGTGACGAGGCCGCCGGCCGTCTCCACATCGGCAAGGAAACGCTGGTAACGCCGGACGAGGCGGCCTTCGAGGAGGGGGGGAAAGAGCATGTGAGGCGTAATGGGTGAGGAGTGAGGAGACCTTGTTTTACGCGGGTGCGCTGGCGATCGGTAGCGCACAGGGTATCAGCCCGGGCTCCTCACTCCTTACTCCTCACGTTCCCAACACCCACAGCAAGCCGCTCACCGTGAAGAACGACAGGGTGGTGGCGGCCACCAGGGCGGCGGCGCTGAGGCCTTCCTGGCCGAACTTCTGGCTCAGGAGCGGGTAGATGGAGAGCATCGGCATGCCGGCGTTGAGGATGGCGGCGGTAGCCAGCTCCGGCCTGCTGCCGGGCGAGACCGCCAGCACGGCGGCCACGCACAGGGGGTGGACCAGCAGCTTGCCGGCGACGATCAGCGACAGATCGCCAGCCATGCCCCGCAGGCTGAGCCCGGCCAGGGTGCCGCCGATGCAGAACAGCGCCACCGGGGCGGAGGCCACCGACAACATGTCCACCGCCTTGGCCACCGGCACCGGCAGGGGCACGCCCAGCAGCGTCCACAGCACGCCGGCGCCCATCGCCAGGATGAAGGGGTTGCGGGTGAGGCGGCGCAGGATCTCCCGCAGCACCGCCGACCAGCGCCGGTTGGCGCTGCCCGCCACCTCGGCCAGGGTGAGCAGCAGCGGCATCATCAGCAGCCCCTCCACCAGCGCATACACGGCCAGCGCGCTGCCGGCCAGCGGGCCCATCGCCTGCAGCGCGATGGGGTAGCCGATGAAGGCGCTGTTGGACATGGACGCCCCCAGGGCCTGCACCGCCCCCACCTGCAGGCTGCGCCCCCGCAGCAGGCAGGACACCGCCAGCGCCAGCCCGGCCGCCAGCAGCGACCCCAGGGCGTAGACGAGGAGCAGGTGGCCATCGACCAGATCGCCCAGGGCGCGGGCCGACATGGCCTTGAAGAGCAGCGCCGGCAGGGCCACGTTGATGACGAAGACGCCCAGCGGGCGCATCTCGGCGCGGGTGAGCAGGCCGTGGCGCACGGCCGCGAAGCCCACGCCGACGATGAGGAAGATCGGGCCGGTGATGCCCAGGATGGTCAGCAAGGCGGTCTCGACGGAGGTGGGCAGGGCCCGATTCTAGGCGCCCGCGCGGGGTGGATAAATCGATGGGCCGAACATCACTGTTCGGCGATGGCAAACAGTGCCCGGATTGGGCGGCGCCCCTCAGGGCAGCCGGGCGCACACCTCGGCCAGCCAGTCCACGAACACCCGCACCCGGGGCGACAGGTGGCGGTTCTGGGGGTACACCGCCGACAGGGGCAGCGGCGGCGGCTGGTAGGGCTGCAGCACCTCCACCAGGGTGCCGGCGGCAAGCTGGCGCACCACATGGTAGCGGGGCACCTGGATCAGCCCGAAGCCGGCCTCGCAGGCGGCCACGTAGGCGTCGCCGTTGTTCACCCCCAGGCGGGCGCGCACGTTGCGGTTCTCCACCTGGCCGTCCACGGTGAACTCGAAGGGCACCGACTTGCCGGTGGAGGCGGAGAGGTAATCCACCGCCTCGAAGCGATCCAGATCGGACGGGCGGTTGGGCCGGCCGTGGCGGGCGATGTAGGTGGCGCTGGCGCAGCACACCTGAGGCAGCGCGGTGAGGCGGCGCGCCACCAGCGAGGAGTCGCGCAGCTCGCCGATGCGCAGCACGCAGTCGACGCCCTCGCGGATCAGGTCGATCTGGCGGTCGGTGAGGGACAGCTCCACCGACACCTCGGGGTGGCGGGCGCAGAACTCGGGCAGGGCGGGGATCAGCACCAGCCGGCCGAAGGAGGTGGAGGCATCCACCCGCAGCCGCCCCTGGGGGTGGCGGGCGGCCTGGGTGAAGGCGGCCTCCACGTCGGCCACGTCGGCCAGAATCGCCAGACAGCGCTGGTAGTAGGCGTCGCCGTCCAGCGTGGCGCGCACCTGGCGGGTGGTGCGCTGGAGCAGGCGCACGCCCAGGTGGGCTTCGAGCTGCTTGACGATCTGGGTGGCCGAGGCGCGGGGAATGCCGAGCTTTTCGGCGGCGCGGCTGAAGCTGCCCAGCTCAACGATGCGGGTGAACAGCTGCATGGCCTGGAAGCGGTCCATCGAGGCTCCAATTGTTTGCGATTTGCGAACAGTGTTGCTGTTTTCGGCGCATTTATCAACGCCGACGGCGCGCTCCATAATCCGCCCGACATTCTGCCCCGGAGGGTTTGCGATCATGGAATACGTACGTTTCGGCGCCACCGGCCTTCAGGTGTCCCGCCTGTGCCTGGGCTGCATGACCTACGGCAGCCCCGCCTGGCGCCCGTGGGTGCTGGACGAGGCCGCCAGCCGGCCTTTCATCCAGCAGGCGCTGGCGCTGGGCATCAACTTCTTCGACACCGCCGACATGTACTCGCGGGGCGAGAGCGAGGCGGTGCTGGGCCGGGCGATCCGCGATTTCGCCCGGCGCGACGAGGTGGTGCTGGCCACCAAGGTGTTCTTCCCGATGAGCGACGCGCCCAACGACCGCGGCCTGTCGCGCAAGCACATCCTGGCGGGCATCGACGCCTCGCTCAAACGCCTGGGCACCGACTACGTGGACCTGTACATCATCCACCGCTTCGACCCCCACACCCCCATCGACGAGACCCTGGAGGCGCTCGATACGGTGGTGCGCTCGGGCCGGGCGCGCTACCTGGGCGCCTCGTCGATGTTCGCCTGGCAGTTCATGAAGCTGCTGGCCCACCAGCGGGCCCACGGGCTGGCGCGCTTCGTGTCGATGCAGAACCACTACAACCTGGCCTACCGCGAGGAGGAGCGCGAGATGCTGCCCCTGTGCCGCGACCAGGGCATCGCCGTCACTCCGTGGTCGCCCCTGGCCCGCGGGCTCTTGGCCGGCAGCCGGGGCAGCGGCACCCGGCGCGACGAGACCGACACCCTGGCCCACGGCTGGTACAACCAGCAGGCGATGGAAGACGCCGTCGTGGCCGCGGTGCAGCAGGTGGCCCGGGCCCGCGGGGTGCCGGCGGCGCAGGTGGCGATCGCCTGGGCCGCCAGCCGGCCGGGCATCGTCGCCCCGCTGATCGGCGCCTCCAAGCCCCACCATCTGCCGGACGCGGTGGCCGGCATCCAGCTCGAACTCAGCGCCGAGGAAGTCGCGCTGCTCGAGGCGCCCTACCGCCCCCGCCCGGTGGCGGGCCACGAATGAACGCCGCCGCCCCTTCCGCCGCGCCGGGCGGGCTGACCCGGGATTGGTCGGTGTCGTCGGTGACCGCCGGTTTTCTGGCGGTGCTGATCTCCTACTCCGGCCCGCTCATCATCTTCTTCCAGGCCGCCCAGTCGGCCGGCGTGGCGCCGGAGACGATCTCGTCCTGGGTGTGGGGCGTCTCGATGGGGGCGGCGGTGTCGGGCATCTTCTTGTCGTGGGCGCTCAAGGTGCCGGTGGTCACGGCCTGGTCGGCGCCGGGCACGGCGCTGCTGGTCACGCTGTTTCCGGGGCTGTCGCTGAACGAGGCGGTGGGCGCCTACCTCATCGCCGCCGCGGTGCTGTTCCTGATCGGCATCACCGGCACCTTCGACCGCCTGCTGCGTCACGTGCCCAAGGGCGTGGCGGCGGGGATGATGGCCGGCATCCTGTTCCAGTTCGGGGCCAACGCCTTCAAGGCGGCGGGCTCGATGCCGCTGCTCACCTTCGGGATGGTGGCGGCCTATCTGCTGCTCCGGCGCTTCGTGCCGCGCTACTGCATGGTGCTGGTGCTGCTGGTGGGCGTGGGGCTGGCGGTGGGCATCGGCGGGGCGGAGCTGTCGGGCGTGAAGCTGTCGCTCGCCACGCCTCAGTTCATCGCACCGGCCTTCACCTGGAACGCCACCCTCAGCTTCGCCCTGCCGCTGATCCTGGTGAGCCTGACCGGCCAGTTCCTGCCGGGCATGGCGATCCTCCACGGCTCGGGCTACCCCACCCCGGCCCGGCCGATCCTCGCCGCCACCAGCGTGGCTTCGGCGGCGGTGGCCTGCTTCGGCGGCATCACCATCGTCGTGGCGGCGATCACCGCCGCCCTGTGCACCGGCCGCGACGCCCACGAAGACCCGGCCCGGCGCTACGTGGCGGGCATCGCCAACGGCGCCTTCTACCTGATCGGCGGCAGCTTCGGCGCCACCATCGTGTCGCTGTTCACCCTCCTGCCGCAGGAGTTCGTGGCGGTGCTGGCGGGCCTGGCGCTGATCGGCGCGATCACCGCCAACCTGATCGGCACCATCGCCCACGAGGACCACCGGGAGGCGTCGGTCATCACCTTTCTCGCCACCGCCTCGGGCATGCGCTTCCTGGGGCTTGGCGCGGCCTTCTGGGGCGTGGTGATCGGCATCGCCGCCTACTTCGTGCTGCACCGGGCGAAGCCGGCCGCGGCGCCGGCCCCCGGCCCGCGATAGCGGCCCCGCGGCGTGCGTCCGGCATTCATCTTTCGACCGGCGGCGCCGTAGATGAGGGGGCAGGCCTCCGGGGGGAGGCCCCCTTCGAGGAATCGGGATGAGCGATGTTTGCCGCATCCGCCGGGCCCATACCCGGGTGGCGGATGCCCGCGCGGCGGTGCGCGCGTTTCACGCCGGGGTGGCCCAGGACGACATGGCGCTGGTGGTGTTCTTCTGCGCCAGCAGCTACGACCTGGACGCGCTGGCCGACGAGATGCGGCGCTGCTTTGGCGATGTGCCGGTGGTGGGCTGCACGTCGGCCGGCGAGATCGGCCCGGCCGGCTATCTGGACCGCAGTCTGGCCGGCGCGAGCTTTGGCGCCCGGGATTTCACCGCGGCGACGGGCGGCCTCGCCGGACTGCAGAGCTTCGAGGCCCCCGCGGGTCAGGCCCTCGCCCGCACGCTGCAGGGCCGGCTCGACCGGGCCACCGGCCACGGCGCCACGGCCAGCCGCTTCGCGCTGCTGCTGATCGACGGGCTGTCGGTGCGCGAGGAGCCGGTCACCCGCGCGATCCAGAGCGCCCTGGGGGTGACGCCCCTGGTGGGCGGCTCGGCGGCCGACGGCACCGACTTCGGCCAGACCCTGGTGTACTTCGACGGGCGCTTCCACACCGACGCCGCGGTACTCGCCCTGGTGGCCACGCCGCTGCCCTTCCGGGCCTTCGACACCCACCACTTCGGCCCCACCGACGAGCGTCTGGTGGTGACCGCCGCCGACCCGACCCGGCGGACGGTGCGCGAGATCAACGGCCTGCCCGCCGCCCAGGAGTACGCCCGCATCCTGGGCGTGCCGGCGGATGGACTCACCCCCGAGCACTTCGCCGGCTCGCCGGTGGTGGTGACGATCGGCGGAGCCAGCTACGTGCGCTCCATCCAGAAGGCCAACCCGGACGGCAGCCTGACCTTCTTCTGCGCCATCGAGAATGGCCTGATCCTGCGGGTGGGCCGCAGCCTCGATCTGTACGACAACCTGCAGCGCACCCTGGCCCGGGTGCGCGGCGAGATCGGCCCGCCGCAGCTGGTGCTCGGCTGCGACTGCGTGCTGCGTCGGGTGGAGATCCTGCAGCGCGCCGACCTGCCGGAGATCGTCGCGACGCTGCAGGCGAACAACATGGTGGGCTTCAACACCTACGGCGAGCAGTTCCGCGGGGCGCACCTGAACCAGACGCTCGCGGCCATCGCCATCGGCGCGCCCGGCGGGGAGGTGGAACGTGGCTGACCCCAGCGCCGAGATCGCCGCCCTGAAGGCGGAGAACGTCCGGCTGCAGAAGATCGTCGATGCGCTCATCGAGAACGCCGAACGCAACAGCGGCCTCCAGCACTCCGACTTCAGCCTGTTCCAGACCGCGATCATGCTGGAGGACCAGGTGAACCTGCGCACCGCCGAACTGCAGGCCGCGCTGCGCGACAACGAACGCATGACCGAGGCGCTGCGCGCGTCGGAGGAGCGCTTCCGCAGCCTCGCCAACCAGTCGATGATCGGCATCCTCACCGTCGAGGACGGCCGGATCGGCTACACCAACGCGCGCCTCGACGCGATCTTCGGCTACGCCCCCGGCGCGCTGATCGGCCGCCCGCCCGCCGATCTGGTGATCGACGAAGACCGCGCGCCGGTGACCGAGGCCATGGCCCGCCAGCTCCGCGGCGAGACCGACGGCCGGAGCCAGATGGCCCGCGGCCGGCGCCAGGACGGCAGCACCCTCTACGTGGAGGTGTTCGGCAGCGTGATGACCACCGGCACGCGGCGCTCGCTGATCGGCCTCGTCCAGGACGTGAGCGACCGGGTGCGCGACAGCCGGCAGATCGAGCAGCTGATGCGCGAACAGCAGGCCATCCTGAACAGCAACATCGTCGGCTTCGTGAAGCTCAAGGGGCGCCGCTTCGTGTGGGCCAACGAGGCCTTCGCCCGGATGCTCGGCTACCCCGAAGCCGAACTCCTGGGCCGCTCCACCCGCCTCATCCACCCCGACCGCGCCACCTACGACCGCTTCGCCCTGGACGCCGCCGCCACCCTGCAACGCGGCCAGACCTGCCGCCTCGAGCTGCAGCTCGCCCGCAAGGACGGCAGCCTGGGCTGGTACCGGCTGGACGGCGAACTGCTCCAGCCCGGCAGCGACGAATCCATCTGGGCCTGCTTCGACGTGACCGAGCGCAAGGCCATGCTCGACGAGCTGGCCGGGCACCGCCACCACCTGGAAGAGCTGGTCTTCAACCGCACCGCCGAACTGGCCGCCGCCCGCGATGCCGCCGAAGCCGCCAGCCGCGCCAAAAGCATGTTCCTGGCCAACATGAGCCACGAGCTGCGCACCCCCCTCAACGGCATCATGGGCATGACCAACCTGGCCCTGCGCCGCAGCACCGACCCCGCCCTCACCGACCACCTGGGCAAGACCCTCCAGTCGGCGCGGCAGCTGCTGGGCATCGTCGACGACGTGCTCGACATCGCCCGCATCGAGGCCGACACCCTCACCCTGGCCGAAGCGCCCTTCTCCCTGCGCGGCGTGCTCGGCGACACCCTCGGCAACCACGAAGCCGACGCCCGCCGCAAAGGGCTGGCGCTTGAGCAGCGCATCCCGCCCGCCCTGCCCGACGCCCTGGTCGGCGACGCCCGCCGCCTGGGCCAGATCGTGCGCAACCTGGTGGATAACGCGATCAAGTTCTCCGAGCGCGGCACCGTTCGCATCCACGCCGAGCTGGCCGAAGAAGACGGCTACAGCCTGCTGCTGCGCATCGAAGTGCACGACCAAGGCATCGGCGTGGCCCCCGCGCTGCAGGCCCGCCTGTTCCAGCCCTTCGTGCAGGCCGACGGCTCGACCACCCGCCGCTTCGGTGGCACCGGGCTCGGGCTCATCATGGTCAAGCGCCTCGCCCGGCTGATGGGCGGCGACGCCGGCATGCACAGCGAACCCGGGCACGGCAGCACCTTCTGGCTGACCGCCCGCCTCCGCCGCGCCGGGCTCGACCCGGCCCCCGCCGCCCCCATCGCCAGCGACGCCGACCCCCTCGCCGCGCTGCAGCAGGATTTCGGCGGGCTGCGGGTGCTGATCGTCGACGACGACCCGCTCAACCAGGATTTCGCCTGCTTCGCGCTGGAAGACGCCGGGATGACCTTCGACCTGGCCGACAGCGCCGACCGGGCCCTCCACCTCGCCGCCATGACGCGCTACGGGCTGGTGCTGCTGGCGCTCGATCTGGGCCCGGCGGACGGCGCCGGGATCGCCCGCGCCCTGCGCACCCTGCCCGGCATGGCGCGGGTGCCCATCCTGGCGATGAGCAGCGGCCCCGCCAACCGCCAGCAGCGACGCTGCCGCGAGGCCGGCCTCGCCGGGCCGGTGGCCAAGCCCGTCACCCCCGACACCCTGGGCCGGCACATCCTCGACTGCCTGCGCCGCGGCTGACCGCCGCCCGGCCGGAAAAATGAAAAAGGCCACCGCGCAGGTGGCCTTGCGAGGCAGCGGATCGCGCCGCCCTAGCCGTGGGACCGTTGTTCGTCCTCGGCCATGTGCCGTTTGGCAAAGCGATACAGGTAGCCGCCCATCACGAGGATGAAGCCAATCGTGAACAAACTCAGCAGGCCGATGTCGGTGCTGAACAATTCTTTCCAGGCCATGGTGCCCTCCCTTTCGATCAATGAAGTTGGATTCGCCGAAACCGTCCGAATCGCCATCTCTGCGGGGGGAGTGCATTGCCCCTGCGGTCATCGCCTGCCGGCGCCCTCTTCGTGCCGCGCTGCCCATTGCGCAGAAGAGGGCCCGGGGACCGGGGCTATTTTTTCCGGGGGGCCGGGCCGCCCCCCTGGTGAAATCCTTGCTTAACGCGGCAGCAGGAACGCCGTCTTCTCACGGACCGCCACGCTCGGGTCGTCCATCGCCTTGACCTCGATGAAGACGGTGTTGGAGCCCGGCTTGCCCGACTCCGGCGGCACCGCAACCTCGACGGTGACCGCCTTGAGACCGGCCGCGTCCACCTCGAAGGGCTTGTCCGGCGTGATCCGCGCACCGTCCAGGCCGCTCACCGTCAGCACGAAGCTGCGGGGCTTCTCGGTCATGTTCATCACGTGGAGGTTGTAGACGTTGGCGATCATGCCATCGTCCACCTCGCGGCTGAGGGTCGAGCGATCCTTGATGACATCCACCCGCAGCGTCGAGCGCGTCGCCAGACCGTAGGCGAAGGCCACGCAGATCGCCACCAGCACCCCGGCGTAGATCATGATCCGCGGACGCATCACGTGACCGAGGATCTCCTTCTTGCCCCAATGGCGCTTCATGGCGTTCTCGGTGGTGTAGCGGATCAGCCCCTTGGGGTAATCCATCTTCTCCATCACCTGATCGCAGGCATCGATACAGGCGGCACAGCCGATGCACTCGTACTGCAGGCCGTTGCGGATGTCGATGCCGGTCGGGCAGACCTGCACGCAGAGCCCGCAATCGACGCAGTCGCCCTTGTTCAGCGTCTTCGGATCGACCCCCTTCTTGCGCGTGCCGCGCGGCTCGCCGCGTTCGGGGTCGTAGGTGATGATCAGGGTATCCGGGTCGAACATCACGCCCTGGAAGCGGGCGTACGGGCACATGTACTTGCACACCTGCTCGCGCATCACGCCGGCAAACAGGTAGGTGAAGCCGCCGTAGAAGAAGATCCAGAACAGCTCCCACGGGCCGAAGCTGAAGGTCAGCGCCTCTTGCACCAGCTCCTTGATCGGGGTGAAGTAGCCCACCAGGGTGAAGCCCGTCCACAACGACAGCGCGCCCCAGGCCCCGAACTTGGCCGCCTTGATGCCGAACTTGCGGGCACTCATCGGCGCCTGATCGAGCTTCATGCGCTGGCTGCGGTTACCCTCGATCTTCTCCTCGATCCACATGAAGATCTCGGTGTAGACCGTCTGCGGGCAGGCGTAGCCACACCACAGCCGCCCCGCCACCGCGGTGAAGAAGAATAGCGAGTAAGCACTGATGATGAGCAGGATCGCCAGGAAGAACACGTCCTGCGGCCAGAACACCCAGCCAAAGATGTAGAACTTGCGCTCGACCACATCCAGCAACACCGCCTGCCGGCCGTTCCAGGGCAGCCAGCACAGGCCGTAGAAGATCAACTGGGTGGCCCACACGAGGATCCACCGCCAGGTCGCAAAGCGACCCGTCACCGCACGCGGGTAGACCTTCTGCCGAACCGCATACAGGGTGTCCTCCATCTCGCCCCCGGCCTTGGCCGGTGCGTCAGGCTTCTTTTTGGCTACGTTGTCTGGCTGATTCATGATGGCAATGCAAAAATTTTTTGGTTGTCTGACTCGAAAACACCCTGAGCCGAGCCCGGGATGAAACACCGGCGTCGTTCAGTCCGCGACCCCAGCCGCCCGATATAACGGCACGACACGGCTCCGCCACAACCGGACACGGGCACCGGCTCTCGATGCGCACCCTGCGATCCCGCCGTGGCGGACTATCGACGATCCTGAATCAACATTCGTGCCAGGCGGCAGCAACAACACGTTTCCTTCCGGATCAGTGACTTGCCCAAGGCAACCCGACCCTGCCACCGCCACGCACCGACGATGGCAGCACACTGGCAGAAAATATGGCACAACCTGGCAGACTTCGGAGCCGCCCAAAGCGACCCGACGTGCTTACCCTCAGGCAACCACCGGCAAACGCTAAAGCAGGCATTACGACGCACACCCCGCTTCGCGTCAACCGCCTTTTGGGTCAAGGCGGCCATGGCTGGCGTGCCCAGTGCAGAAAACGGAGCGGTTGCCGGCCGCCACCTCAGATACGTTTCGGGCTGAGCTGCTTGGGTTCATGACATAAAGATGCAATTGCCCTGTGTCAGCGCTGCTCGGCGGGCGCTGGACAAGACCCAAGGTTCAGCGCACTGTCCTGATCGCAGGGAAGCAATCCTTCAAGTTCGGCCAAGCGGCTTCTGATGCCTCCACGGCACTTGAACTCTCTCTCCCCGCCCGAATCGCTGGCGACGCGGACCCCCGCCGTGCGGCTACCCCTCTCGTTGTAATCGAACACGGCGTAGTCGAAGCCCCCGTTCCGAAAGAGTACCTCTATTCTGTCGACACCCGCCCGAAAATAATGGGCGTAGCGAAAGACATGACGACCGCCATCGGCGCCAGGAAAAGCGAGTTCGATGTGTCCTACTCTACCGAAGCGGTACTGGATCTTATCGTTCCCGCCTCCACACAGCGCGACCCAGCGGCCAAGACTTGTCTGGCAGGAAAAATAGATATCTTCCCGTTCGGCGCACAGGCCGCCGGATGCTTGCGGCGGCGCGGCGGCCACAGAGCCGCTGATCAGGCCCGCACATAAAAGGGTGATGAGCTGCTTCATGGTAGATGGGAACCCGCTGTATTCTGGGCCGCCAGGGCGACATAGCGCCGATGAGCATCCCGCAGCTTTGTGTCGTATGCGTTCTTCAGATAGCCCGGCCCGTTATAGGCTTTCGCAAAGCGCGCCCAGTCGTGCTCGCGTAGTGCGGACAGCATGGTCTTGTTGCTCATTACGAAATGGGTGAAAGCCTTCAGATGCTGGGATTCCGACTGGCTCATCGCCAGTACGAACGCCTCAACCGAGGTAAAGCCGGCCGCCTTGAAATTGTCACCCATGATCTGAAAACGGCCCCATGACGCAGAACGTAACGCTGCCTCAGGCGCAAGCCGATAGGCTTCTTCCAGCTTTGCATATTGGGCCGAGAATTTTCCGTAGCCGCCTTGCTTGGCGCTCGAAATACCTGGATGCTCAACGTCATACTTGGCAGCCGTATAACGGTGAAAATAGTGGCGCTCGAAAAGTATCCGTGGTCGTCCAGACTCGTCGAATGCGTGACCGCTGGTCTCGACTTCGGCGATTGCCTGGATGGCAGCGACATCCACTTTGAGCTGGTCGGCAGCTGCGGCGTAATCGGCTGCACTCAGCCCCCTTTCGGGGTTGCGACACTCACGGAACAGGAACTCCAGATCGATGGCATGCGGCGGGCGGCGCTGCTGCCAGGAAACCGGAATCGGATAGTTGTCCGAACTGGCGCAAATGCTGCCGGGGTGGGGCGTGCTGCAGCGGGGGAGCGTACCGTCGTCAACGGACCAAGGGTGGCGTGTCCCGCACAGCGGGCCAGGAATGCGGAAATTTGCCATCTGTATTCTTTTTTTGAGTGGAAAGCGGCACGCGATATTCGGCGGGACCAGCATATTTTGTGCGAAAAATTCAACATTTTTGTAAGCGTCCAGCGAACGCCCCCTTGACCTGAATGCGGATACTCAGACGGTAGCGTTTTCACTCGGCCAGCAATGCGGCTCGGTCAAGAGGGGATTGCAGAGGACTTACACAAAAGCGTCATCAACGCCTCTTCCCACGAGGGCTCCTCACTTGTTAAACATGTGGCCGAAAGTCTTCTGAGAGCTTTCCCTTTGCGGCAACTCATCACTGCGGGAAAGCGTCGTTTTCGGCGTAGTACAAAAGAATTCTTAGTGCCTCTTCTGAATCGCCCCCCCCGTCCGCGACCTGTGATCGGATGTCCGCAATCAATGGCGCCTCAAGAAAATACTCCAGCTGGGCATCTTGAAGAATGCGCGGCACAGTGTCCCCAGGCGCGAAGCTAACCACTTTGGCTTCTGCCTCCATCGACCAAGGTCTCGTTGCGAAAACGACATCGTCTTCGTCAAGCTCTCCCGAATTCAGAAGAATTTCTCGTAATTTCATAGCTAGACTCATTAATCAATAGTCTCGTCCCCAGATGGAGAACCCGCCTTTACCTCCTGGGTGAAGCAAGCGCTGTTGTACGCTACCCCAAGAATGCTGGCTTCTCGGAACCAGCTGCATAATCCCCGGTCGATCTGGGACATGGTGCCAAGTCCAGTTTGCGGGACTTGTTCTTCGATCAGTCGGAACAGCGATGCCCAGGTTCTTTGCTATGCGGGCGAAGGAGGTATCACTCTTAATCGCTGACTCAAGTACGGAGTTGGCAGCCTTAAAGTGTTCCGGTCTCGTACCCAATCCAAGCTTCGGAATCGCGGTCTCAAAAGCGACCGAGTAGAACGATGCTCCCTTTGCCGCTTTATCAGCCCCGCACTTCCTACTCAACCCCAGCGGATCCACCCACCCCAGCGCACTTGGCGCGAAGTTGTAGACATTCGCCCCCGCCACCAGCCCTAGCGGGTCCTGGGAGATGAAGGCGCCGATCTGAGGCGCGTAGTAGCGGTGTCGATTGTAGTGGAGCCCGGTCTCGCCGTCTTCATACTGCCCCTGCAATCGGATCGGGTTGTCCACCTGATTGATCGACCGCTGCGCGATGGCACCCCAGGCTTGGTGATGCGCGGCCCACTGGATTTGGCCGGCACTGTCGATCAGACGGATCGGACAGCCGTTGGGGTCATTAAGGTAGTGAAGGGCCGGGACATTGGCGCCGCGGAGTAAGGCCAGCGGTTCGAAGGTGTTCGGGCGATAGACGAATTCCCGTGCTGCGCCGCGGGTTGCGTCGAGGGCGAGGGCGTCGCCGTCCCAACCAAAGGTGGTGCGCACGCCGGCGGTTTCTTTCCATAGGCGCCGGCCCAGCGGGTCGTAGGCGTAGCGGGTGGTGAGGCGTTGGCCGTCGGTGCCGCTGCGGTGGCTGGCGATCAGGCGCTGATTGGCGTCCCAGTCGAGTTCGAGCAGGCCCTCGGCGTCTTGCCGGTGGGTGAGGTTGCCGGCGCGGTTGAAGCGGTAGCGGGTGCCTTCGTGTTCGCCGCTGCGTTGCCAGTCAGCGTCGTTGCCGGCTTGGCTTGCGGCGACGCGGGTGGTAAGGCGGTCGCCGGCCGGGTCGTTGAGGAAACGTTGGATGCGCCCCTGAGGGTCGGTGTGGGCCAGGATGCGGCCCATGGGGTCATAGAGGTAGGTGTCGACGCCAAAGCCGCTGTCCTCCCGGCGCGTAAGGTTGCCGGTGGAGTCGTAGTGGTAGTCGGTGGCAAACAGGGTGTGCTCGCCCGTGCGGGTGTGCTGGCGGGTGAGCAGGCCGTCGGCGTTGTAGCGGAAATCCCGAACCAGGGTGGGGGTGATCGCTTCCTGGCTGAGCCGGCCAAGGGCATCGCGGTGATGGTGGATGGGCGCGGCACCGTCCAGCCGGGTTTCGATGCATTGATCGAGCAGGTCGTAGGCAAAGTCCACCCGGTGCGCGGCAGAGGCGGGCTGGGGGCCGCTGCCGGCAAAGCGGGTTTGGCGCTGGACGCGGTTGCCGGCGGCATCGTAGGTGTTGTCGATGGCGAAACATTCGCCCGTTGCGTGTTGCTGGGTTTCTTGAAGGAGCTGCCCGACGGCGTCAAAAATCCGTTCGACCTGGACGTGGGCGTTGCCCGTGGCGACGAGGTTGCCGTTGGCGTCGTAGTCAAAGGTTTCAACCCAGGCGGGGCTAGCTTCGGCTTGACCGGGTTGGGGCAGCACCTTTTTGACGATGCGCCCGAGTGGGTCGGTGAGGTAGTCGATGCGCTGGCCGAGGGGGTCGAGGGTGGCCTTGAGGTGGCCGCTGGGGCCGTAGGCGTAGCGATTGCGCTGCCCCCAGTAGTCGATCTCTTCGACGACCCGGCCCAGGGCGTCGCGCCTGAGCTGGTATAGCTCGCCCCGCTGGTTGCGTACGCCCACGAGGCGTTCTTCGGTGTCGTAGAGGTAATCGACCCGGTGGCCGTCCGGCTGGATGCGGCGAGCGAGTTCGCCTTGGCCAAAGTATTCGAGACGGGTGACGGCGCCGTTTTCGTCCTGGTAGGCGGTAAGGTTGTCTTCGGCGTCGTAGGCGCATTGGATACGGGCGCCGGACGGGAGCTGGACGGCGGTGAGTCGGCCTTTGGGGTCGTACTGGTAGTGCGTGCGCTGGCCGGCGGGGTCGGCATGGCCGATTAGTTGCCCGAGGGTGTCGAAGGCGTAATGGGTGGCATGGCCGAGGGCGTTCTCAACGCGGGTCAGATGGCCGTGGCTATCGTAGTTGAGGGCGGTACGCGCACCGCGGGGGTTGAGGTGGGTGACGAGCTGCCCGAGCGCGTCGTATTCGTAGCGGCTAACGTGGCCGAGGGGCGTGGTCTGGCTGATTAGTTGACCGCGGGTATTCCAGTCTTGCAGCCAGGCGGCGCCGTTGGGGTCGACGATCCGGGTGGGCTTGTTGGCGGCGTTGAACTCGGTGGCCAGCTGGGTGCCATCGGGGCGTAGCACCTGGAGCAGGTTGCCGCTGTCGTCGTAGTGGTATTCGCTGCGGCGCCCCGCGGGATCGACGACCGCACAGGTACGACCACGGTCGTCGTACTCGAAGATGGTGGTGCCACCCAAGGGGTCAAGCTCGTTGATCGGCAGGCCGTTTTCGTCGAGCTTGACGACCGAGACGTGACCGAGGGAGTCGGTGATGCGCCGCTCTCGCACTGGGTCAAGGTACTCGAAGCGGTAGTCGTAGAGGCCGCCGTCACCCCAGGCGTGATCGACCCGCCAATCGCCATCGGGCGCTTGTTGATAGTGGTAATGGAATGAGAGGCCGTTGCGGTCGGTGTGGCGCACCATTCGATGCGCTTCGTAGGCGAAGGCATACGGCTTGCCCAGGGGGTCGATGACGGCGGAGAGATTACCGACGGCGTCGTACTCGTAGCGGACGAAGCAATGGCGGGTGTCGGTGTCGTCGCGCGCCATCGTCACTTCGCGCAAGCGGCCACCCTGGCACGTCAGTTCGAGGCGGCGGCCACCCGGCAAGACGATGGCCGTCGGCATGCCATCGCTGCGTTCAAACCGCATGATGTTGCCGGCGAGGTCGCCGATCCGTTCGAGGGGAAGCTCGTGGATGCCATCGGCGCGGATGAGTCGGGCGGCCTTGGCAAAGCTGTAGATCAAGTCGTCCTTGGTACGCACCGCCAGATGGCTGCCGCTGTCGGCCAATCGGGCGCCGTCCATCAACTCCAGTTCGGCTCCAGCCTCGCCAAATGCGCGGGGCAGCCGCTCAAAATAGAGAGGCCCGACCCCTGCATGGAACATGGCCACCGTGCCAGTAACCGGGTCGATCTCTAGCCGGCCGTCCACTGGCGTCTCCCAGCCCGCGCCGCAGACGCCTTCGCGCCGTTTGTTGGAGGAGTAAGCCCTCAGCCATGTGAGCGGAAGCCGCCCGGGAACGGTGAAATCCTCCTGCTCCACCGACACCGCCCCAGTCAGAATATCCACCGGCTCGGCGCGCAGGATCACGCATTTCAAAAATCCAGACGGCAGGTGGCCCCACTTGGCCTTGCGCCAATTCTTGAAGCGATCCAGCAAAGCGCCCACCAAGGGCGCCGCTTTCTTGGCCAGCGCGCCGAATGCCTTTATCGCACCTTTGGTCATCAGGCCGGACATGCTGATCGTTGGCGGCCCGCCGATCAGCACGGTGGCCGGAATCGCCAGGTTGAAATCAGTCGGCAGCAAGCAGGCTTTTTTCGGCTTGCTCTTGACCCGCCCTGGACTGAACATCCCCACCACTTGGCACCCCAGCGTCGGATGGGCGATATGCGAGAAGGGCTCGCCATCCACGAGAACTGTCGAACTGCCCATGAACAGCTCGTCGTCTTTCTCGGGCGGCTTGGCAAACGGACAGGGCGGGATATGCACGACAATGCCCGCGGTGCCAGCGTTTGCACGCTTCATGCCCATTACGGTGGTCGTTGCGCCGATGAAGGGTAGGTAATCGAAGGGGTCGAAAACGAAGGCGATGTGCATCGTAGGCAGCGGCACCGGCGTACCGGGCGGAACGATGCACAGGTGAATGTCGATACCGAGCTGCGGGTCGCCGTGTTTGGCGGCGGGCATCATGATGGAGACTCCACCGGAGGCGGCGCGGGAATGGCGACCGATCCAATCAACGGCCAGTCGGCGCCAAGTAGGCCGCGCGCGTGGGCGAAAGCGCGCTGAAACGCGGGGTCGGTTTTGGCGAGCAGATGAGCCAGCCCATGCTCCACGTCGTCGTTGGCGCGCCGATCATCGGCCGCCCAATCGTCCTCGATGCGTTGAGCCGTCTGGCTGTCGATGTGCGGGCCAGCTGCTAACGCGTGCGCTTCGGCTTGCGATTCATGCGAGGCCAAGACCTGATCCAGCTCGGCCTTGTGCCGCGTAATGGCGTCGGCAGACGTGGAATCGAGGGCGCGCAGGTAGTCCATCGCGGCAACCGGGAGGGTCGTCATGCCTCGCACTTCGGGCCTGAGTTGGGCACCACAGGCAAGCGCCTGCTGAGAGTAGGCGAGCGCAGCCTCCCGGTCGCCGTTCCGCCCATGGCAGAAAGCCGCCATGCGTAAGGCCTCAATGGCGAGGATCAGATTCTGGTCGGCCCTGGCACTTGCCGCGGCCTGCCGGTAGCAATCAGCCGCGGCTCTATCGTCGCCCGCCGCCAGCAAAGCCCCCGCCTCACCAAACCATGTTTGCAGGATGAGCTTGTGCCCGGCCGGGTGCCCCGCGGCATGCACCTGTTCGGCCAGCTGACGGCTGGCCCGGTAGATTGCTACGGCTTCGTCAAAGCGCGCGGCCTTCACAAGCGCACCGCCCACCAGCAGCCGCACGACGATTTCTTGATCCGTCCACTTTTGCTGCTGGACAAAGGCCAGCGCATCCCGTGCTTTGGATTTAACCTGATCGACGGAGCCTTTCTCGACCAACGCGATCAGTGCAGTCAATTGATTACGGAAGACCCCGGCTAGCCCGGCAACAGGCTCTTGGGCGAAGGTTTCTTGCGCCACGTCGAAACTGTCGAGCTGCAGTTCGCGCAAGGCAATGCGTTCGCCCTTCTCATCCGAAACGCAAGCGAGGAGCGGTGCGTCCGTGGCATCAATTACCACCAGTCGCAGACGCTCGGCAAAATTTGCGTTGGCGGCTCGGCGTAACCAGCTTACAAATGCGGGCTTATCTGCTCCACTTACGGGCTGGAGCACCGCCGCAAATACACCAATACGCTTTGCGTAGTGGCTAGCGAACGAACCTAAGGCCGCGACAAGGCCTTCAGGAGAGTCCGGGAAGTCGGCAGGACTAAATGCCCAATCGGTTGCTTCACCTTGATGGCTCAAGTCTTCAAGGCTGGCAGCGTATTGTTCGGCAAACGCCGATTTTAGATCCCGGGAATACTGGATGCCGTGTCCAAATGGCACATCGAATACGACGAAAAAATCACCTGTCGCGTATGCAGTCGGATGTTTCTGGCTCTCAAAAAAGGCGGCCATGAGCTGTGCCGCACTGGCTGGGGACTGCCACACCAGCAGCGGCTTACCTGACTCGTTACGGTAGGCAAGCCAATCACGGCCGATATACGCCAGCCTCTTTTCGACCGGGTTAAGCATTGGCGGTCCCTCAACCGTTGAGACTGATCTTTGGGCCGGCTACCGCCACGCCAGCGCCATCGATGGTGATCGACGAGGCACCGAAGCTCAGGGTGATGCTGCTGGGCTTGATCGCTACCGTCGATCCGCCAACCGAAAAGGTGATGGACGTGGGCGAGGTATAGCTCGCCGCTCCAGTGATGGTGTGGTCACGAGTGCCCTGGATGGCGACTGTCTCATTTCCCTGGATGCTGACATCCCGGTCCTTGGTGATAGCCACCGTTTCATTGCCTTCAACCGTGCGGGTCCGATCTTTGTTTACAGTAAGCGTCTCATTGCCATCCACCGTTTCGGTCCGATCATTGTGAATGGTGATCGTTTCGTTATGTCCTACGGTTTCCGTTCTGTCGTGCCCCACATCGGTGGTTTCGTCGTTTTCCACGACGTTGTCCTGGTTCTTCTCGGCGTGGATGTAGAGCTGCTCGGCTCCCTTCTTGTCTTCGAAGCGGATTTCGTTGAAGTTGCCCACACCGCCGCCCTTGGTCGAGCGGGTCTTGATGCCGGTCTGGGTCATGTTGTCGGGCAGCGCGTAGGGAGGCATCTGGTCGGCGTTATAAACGCGGCCGGTGATGATCGGGCGGTCCGGGTCGCCTTCGAGGAATTCGACGATGACCTCCTGGCCGATGCGCGGGATGGCGATCATGCCCCAGTTCTGTCCGGCCCACGGGTGGGAAACGCGAATCCAGCAGGAACTGTTCTGGTCCTTCTTGCCGTAACGGTCCCAGTGGAACTGGACCTTCACGCGGCCGTATTTGTCGGTATAAATCTCGTCGCCGGCCGGGCCGACGACAATGGCGGTCTGTGGCCCCTGGACGATAGGCTTGGGGGTAAGGCGCGGTGGGTGGAAGATCTGCGCTGACGGGATGGCACGAAAGCGCAGGCTGATGAGTTCGGTGGTGACCAGTTCGGACTCGAGCGGGCTCTCTTCGACCCGATAGTCGGCGAGGGTGATGAGGTATTCCTGATTCTGGTCGATGCGCGGGTGTTCACACAGCTTGAAAACCCCCCCGGTGGCCAACCCGGCCGCATTGCCCTCGCCGTTGAAGTGGTCGAATTGATGACGCATCTCCTCGATGCGCACGGCGGCGACACGCTGGCCTTCACCGCGCTCTTCGTATTCGCCAGGATAATCGAAGATATCGAAGGCCGCCTGGTGCTGGTGCTTGAGCGGACGCGCCGGGCCGGCGTCGGCCTGCATGTCGGCGCGAGGCTTCTCGAAGTTGAAATCGCGCTGAATGAAGCGGGTGGGCTGAATCTCTGCGCCGTGGGACCACTCGCGGATGCCTTCATCGGCGCGGGCGTGGGAGGCTTCGGGTTCGCGGAACGGCACCTCGTCGTAGTGGTCGGCGGCAACATGAGCGTTGAGGCTGTCGGCGATGATGAGAGTGTGCTTGCCGTTCTGGTGGCGGAAGAAGAAGTGCATGCCTTCCTGCTCCATCAGCCGGGCGAGGAAGTTGAAGTCGCTTTCGCGATACTGAACGCAGTAATCCCAAGTGGTGTAGCGGGCGGTGAGGTGAAACTCGAAGTCGGCGTAGGGGTGATCCGCGAACACGGCTTCGATGATCTGCCGGATGGACTTGTCCTGGAAGATCTTGCAGTCACTGGTTCGGGTAAGCAGCCACGTCCAGGGGCGAACAACGATGAGATATTGGTGATGGCGGTTGTGCTGCCCGACCTGGTAGAAACCGACGGCCAGCCCGTTGAATTCGCGGGTGCTTCCGTGGGGCGTGGTGACAGCCACCGAGATAGGGTGGCCGAGGAGTTCGTCAGCCTGGATGTCACCGCGACGAGACAGCACCGTAATTCGGTACTCGCCGTTGCGCGAGAGTCCGTCACTACCTTCAAGCCGGCTGAATTCCAACAGCGGGCCCAGAGGGGTGGCGATTTTGACGAGCCGGTCGACTTTCATTGCGAACATCGAATCCTCCGCTGGCACGCGTGCCTTGCTTTTCGAATCATAGCCCGGGCAGCTCCGTGTCGGCGCACAGATTCATGACGGACGCGTCCGGTCGGGGCGCTGCCTGGGTGACGATGATCAGGCCATTCACTGGAGACCCTCCTTCGGTACGCAGCACCGCGGGATCAATGCTTAGCACATGGAACCCTGCCCCTTTGAGACAGTCGCGCACGTAGGGCGCCGTGTGGGCATAGCGGCCGTTAGGATTGAGAATGTGGCCGGACGATGCCGTGTCCCCGGCGTCCTCCACCGAGAAGGCAAACACCCCTTGCGGCCGCAGAGCCTGCCTCGCAGCAGCACTCACGGTCTCGAGCGGGCCGAAGTAGCACAAGGTGTCGGCGGACAGGATCACGTCGTAGGCGCTGGCTTCGTCGGGCATGCGCAGGAACTCGCTCAACTCGATGCGATATAGCTGGTCGTAGCAGCCCTTGCCTTCGGCGCGGTGGAGCATGCCCACTGACAGGTCGACGCCCACCAGGCGCGCGGCCCATGGCACCACCAGTGGGCCGCACAGCCCGGTGCCGCAGCCGGCATCGAGGATGTCGAGCTGCTTGGCCGGCGCGGGCAGGTAGCGACCAAGCGCCTCGGCCACTAGCTCGGGCGCCCGGTAGCGCAGGCGCACCTTGAGCTGCTCCTCGAAGCTCTCGGCGAAGCGGTCGAAGGTGTCGACGATGTAGTCGTCACCGGCTCGCTCTGGCACGTCGCAGCCCGAGCAGGCGGCGTACATGTGACGGGCAGTTGGGTCGTCCGGTTGCTGCTCGAGCCACTGGCGAAACACCTCGGCCGCCTCGGCAAGTTGTCCGGTGGAGTAGTAGGCCAGCCCGAGTAGCTTGTGTCCGTCGGGGTGCTCGGGCATCAGGGTGATCGACTTGCAGTAGTACTGCACCGCGGCCTTGATGTCATCGCGCGCGGCATAGAGCATGCCGAGGTTGTTGTAGGCGCGAAAATGCTTCGGGTCGAGTTCGACGGCCAGTTGGTATTCAGCCTCAGCGGTTTCTGGCGCTTCAGTAACCCGGTAGAGCACGCCAAGGTTGTTGTGGAAGTCAGCGCGCCGCGGATCAAGCGCGATGGCCTTCCGGTAGCTGTCAGCGGCAGCCTCGACCCAACCCAGCGCGGTGCACACGTTTCCCAGGTTGTTGTGGAAATCGGCGAAACCCGGCGCCAGATCGATGGCGCGGCTGAGCAGTTCGATGGCTTCGTCGGAGCGCCCCCGCTGGAAGCACAAAAGGCCGAGGTAGTGCAGCGCATCGGGATGCGCGGGCGCCAGATCGAGTACGCGCCGGTAGAGGGTTTCTGCGGCATCGAGCTGCTGCTTGCGCTGGAGCGACACGGCGTAGTGGATGGCTTCTTCGAGGCTCAGCTCGCCAGTGGGGGCGCTTTGGGGGGGTTCGGTCTGGGTCGTTGACATGAAGGGCTTGTTCGAGACGGAGTTCCGGCGGGCCGGATCGGTTGGGGTGCGGCCTTATCGGCGCTTGACCGGCCACTGGTTTGGCGGCGGGAAGAAGGCCCGTGGCGTCTCGGTGCATTCGCGCACGCGCAGGGTTTTGAGGCTCACCTGCCCGCCGCGGACCTGATAGACGAGGTATTGCCCGCAATCGCCGATTCCCCGGTATTTGCGCAGGACGCGCAGGGTCTGACCGTCGGGATCGACGCCGAGCAGGCTGCCGGTGAGCACCGGCGAGACGTAGCGGGTGCGCTGGCCGGGCGCTTCGGATTCGAACTGTGGAAAGCTGAGCAGCGCGCCACCGTCCGGCGTGCGTCGGTAGATCAGGCTGGTGCCCTGGTAGGCCCAACGCTCGCACAGGATCTGGACGTAAGCGCGCCCCCGGGCGGCCGGCAGTTCGACGACGCCGCTGCGCTCGGGATCCGGGGATGCCTGCGGGCAGTCTTCCGCCGACCATTGCAGGCGGGCCAGCCAGTCGGCCCGTTCGGTGGCGGCGGACGGGTCTGCGCCGATAGCTGGCAGGGCGAGCAGGAGCCGGCAGCAGGCGGTGGCGAGGCGGTCAGGAGCCATTGCAGTAGCGCAGCAGGTATTCGATGTTGGCCGCGTAGGCGGCGATCAGCGCAGCCTGGTCGTGCCCGTTGATGATGCGGCGGGCGTTCCGGTAGTCGAGCTGGGCACCCGAGATGTAGTCGGAGAGCTTCTTCCCGGTGAAGGAGCCGTGGCGCATGCCGTAGGTCATCACCGAGTAGGCGGTGGCGGCGTCCAGCGCGTTGGCCGGGTAGAGGTACAGGCTGTCTTGCCCCGACAGACCGAGGGCGGCGTCCATCTTCTTGTAGTTGGAATCCCAGGTGAGCTGGACGAAGCCGCGGCCATAGTAGGTGTTCTGGAGCTTGGTCTGGTTGGGGCCGTCCACGCTCACCACCTGGCCGTAGTCCTTGCCAGCGCCCTTGCCGTATTCCTCGATCGGCATCCAGGTGTTGGCGCACTCGTGCTTGACGGTCGCGAGCATGTAGGCGGCCCAGCGGATGTCGGTGATGTCCCTGTCGGCAATCAGGCGGTCAACGATGTCGTACAGCCCCAGCTCGGCGCTGGCGCCCAGCCCCGGCACGGGATACTGGCGGCGGTACAGGTCAATGAAGGTGTCGATGGTGAAGCGCCCGAAGGTGACTGCGCCGAAGCCCTTGGGTAGGTAGCTGACGCTACGGCCGGCGCGGTTCGTGCATTTGTCCAGGCAGGCGAGGGTCTTGCCGCCGGGGTCGACGCGGCCGTCCGGGCGGGCAGACCGGATGGACGGGTGGTTGGCCTGGAACGACTTGATGGCGCCGATCAGCGCGTCATCCACTAGGCCGCTCATCGGCAGCGGCTGGTCGAGCCCGGTGTAGCTGTCGTTGTTGTTGATCAGATTGATGATCTTGATGACATCGACGGGTTTGTTGCCCCCGGCACTGCCAACTGATTCCGCGATCACAGTCATTCTGGCCTCCTCGTTTCACCCGTCCGCCGCGCACGCCGCCGCCAGGGTTTATGTCAGTCGAAGCTGTACTGGAAATCGTTGCCTTCGACGCCCACGTGCACCCGTTCGATCGGTTTGCCTTCGAGCATCCGCCGCAGAAATTCCTCGCTGATGCGCGGCAGCATGGTGTTGGTGAGGATCGCGTCGATCATCCGCCCGCCACTTTCAAATTCGGTACACCGGCTGGCGATGAGCTTGATGACTGCGTCGTCGAAGGTGAAAGGCACCCGGTGGTTCTCGCGCACGCGCCTAGCGATGCGGCCCAGTTGCAAGTGTGCGATGGCGCCGATCATCTCGTCGTTGAGCGGGTAATAGGGAATCACCGCCAGCCGCCCCAGCAGCGCCGGGGGGAAGACTTTGAGCAGCGGTTCCCGCAGCGCCTTGGACATACCTTCGGCGTCGGGCATCAGGTCCGGATCCTTGCACAGGCTGGTGATGAGTTCGGTGCCGGCGTTGGTGGTGAGCAGGATCAAGGTATTCTTGAAGCTGATGACGCGCCCTTCGCCGTCTTCCATCCAGCCTTTGTCGAAGACCTGGAAGAAGATCTCGTGTACATCCGGGTGGGCCTTCTCGACTTCGTCGAGAAGCACCACGCTGTAGGGCCGGCGCCTTACCGCCTCGGTGAGCACGCCACCCTCGCCGTAGCCGACGTAGCCCGGTGGAGCGCCCTTGAGCGTGGAGACGGTGTGCGCCTCCTGGTATTCGCTCATGTTGATGGTGATGACGTTTTGCTCACCGCCGTAGAGCGCCTCGGCCAGCGCCAGTGCGGTCTCGGTCTTGCCGACGCCGGAGGTGCCGGCAAGCAAGAACACACCGATAGGTTTGCTGGGATTGTCGAGGCCAGCGCGAGAGGTCTGGATGCGCCGGGCGATCATTTCCATTGCGTGATCCTGGCCGATGATGCGCCGGGCGAGAATTTTGGGCAGATTGAGCACCGTTTCGATCTCGTTGCGCGCCATCCGGCCAACCGGGATGCCGGTCCAGTCGGCAACAACGCTGGCCACCACCTGATGATCGACGGTGGGCAGGATCAACGGGTGCTCGCCCTGCAGGTCGATGAGTTCGGTCTGCACCGCATGTAGGCGGGCCAGCAGCGCGTCGCGGTCGAACGGCGCCTCGGCGGCACTATACGCTGGAAGCGAATGGGTCGGCGCCGGCTGCGCTTCGGCAGCTGCCGCCTCCACCGTGCTCCCGGTACCCTCAACGGGCTGCAAGCTACCGCGCAACTTGCCACGCAGGGCAAGGAGTTCATCCACCAGTGTTTTTTCCATCGTCCAGCGAGCGTCGAGTTGGGCGAGGCGGGCCACCTCGGCTGCCAGTGCTTCGCTGGCGGAGGCTTCGCGCTCAGCCACGTCGAGGCCGATGTCCTTTTCGCGGCCGATGATCTCCAGCTCGGTTTCGAGCCCTGCGATGCGCTTTCGGCTGTCATCCACTTCGGCTGGGGTGGCATGCAGGCTCACCGCGACCCGTGCGCTGGCGGTGTCGAGCAGGCTCACTGCCTTGTCGGGCAGCTGGCGGGCGGGAATGTAACGGTGCGAAAGTTTGACCGCCGATTCGAGCGCTTCGTCGAGAATCTGCACCTTGTGGTGGTTTTCCATCGTCGTGGCGACGCCACGCATCATCAAGAGCGCCTTGGCCTCGCTTGGTTCATCCACCTGGATCGACTGGAAACGGCGGGTCAGCGCCGGGTCTTTTTCGATGTATTTTTTGTATTCGGCGAAGGTGGTGGCACCGATGGTGCGCAGCGTACCGCGGGCCAGGGCCGGCTTGAGCAGGTTGGCCGCGTCACCGGTGCCCGCCGCGCCGCCTGCGCCGACGAGGGTGTGGGTTTCGTCGATGAACAGGATGACCGGCTTGGGGCTGGCCTGGACTTCGTCGATCACCGAACGCAGGCGCTGCTCGAACTCGCCCTTCATGCTGGCGCCGGCCTGCAGCAGGCCCACGTCAAGGGTGCGCAGCTGCACGTCCTTCAGGCTGGGCGGCACGTCTCCGCGAGCGATACGCTGGGCGAAACCTTCGACTACCGCCGTTTTTCCGACACCGGCCTCGCCGATCAGGATCGGGTTGTTCTGACGGCGGCGCATCAGGATGTCCACCACCTGACGGATTTCCTCGTCGCGGCCGACGATCGGGTCCATCTTGCCGGAACGGGCCTGCTCGGTGAGGTCGGTGGTGAAGCGCTTGAGCGCTTCCTGCTTGCCCAGCTCGGCGGGCGGAATCGCCCCGCTGGCCTCGCCGGGCGCGGCGCCGGGGCCGTCGCTGGCGGCCAGCGCCTCCTCGGGCGAGCCGGCGACGATCTTCTCGAAATCCTCGGTCAGCGTGTCGCTGCGGATGCGCTCGAACTGGCGCGAGATCGCCATCAGCGCATTTCGCAAGCTGGGCGTCTTGAGCGCACCGACAATCAGGTGGCCGGTGCGCACATGGCTTTCGCGGTACATCAGCGAGCCGTACACCCAGCCACGCTCGACGGCGTTCTCGACGGCCTCAGAGAGATCGGAGATCGACGTGGCGCCCCGTGGCAGACGGTCAAGCGCGGCGATGATGTCGCCAGCGAGTTTGCCCGTGTCCAGTTCGAAATGGCGGATGATCCGATGCAGATCGGAATCCTGCGTCTGCAGGATCTGTTGGATCCAGTGCACCAGTTCGACATACGGATTGCCGCGCAGCTTGCAGAAGACCGTGGCGCCCTCGATGGACTTGTAGCCCAGGCTGTTGAGTTTGCCAAAAAGTGCGACCCGGCTGATCTCGCTCATGTTCGTGTCACCGTGTGATTTCGGAAAAATGTGGGGGGGGTTGCGACGTGGCGCTTGAGGGCTTGTTCCACATCGAGGATCAGATCGGCGGCCGGTGCATCACTGCGCCGCCGGCCAAGCCAGCTGGTGTAACCGAGTCGATTGCCGCGGCCCAGGCGCAGCGGTGGCACGCTGAGCGTTTTCAGCACGAGTTGCGCGTCCCAGGTGTATTCGAGGCCGGCATAGTTGCGCACCGCCGCCTGCAACTGGGCGATGCCGGCGCCGCCAGGCAACAGGTTGCAGTAGCCAACGAGGTCAGTGGGGCCAAGGCGCAGGCGGAATTTGTACTGACGATCCCACACTCGCTTGCCGAGCAGGGTGTTGCGGCCAAGGGTGCAGCACCCGGTCCCAAGGCGCGAGCGGTCGCGATCGCGCACCGGCATCCAGTGGCCGACGAACTGCTCGACCTCGACCGGAACCCGGAAAACACCGCCGACAAACTGGCCGAGCCCTTCGGCGTTGCGCACCTGGCGGTTGAGTAGCGCGGCGTGGTGGAGCTTGACGAAATCCGGCAGCGCATCGCGCCGACGCACGCCCGGCAGGCCAATGCCCGCCAGTGCGCCGACGTAATCGCCGAAACGATCCTCCGCCGGACGGTCGAGGCTGACGCAGGGTTGGGCTTGCGCCCATGCGCGGTAGAACAGGCTCAAAAAGCGGTGGTGGATGATGTCCGCGAAGCGGGCGAAGGCCGGGTCGCCGGCCTGCAACTGGCGACCGTAGGCATATTCGGTCAGATGCAGCGGTAGCGGGCCGTTGGGGCCGAACAGGCCGAAGAAGCGGACTTCGAGCCATGGCGGGCGGCCCACTTCGCCAGAAACGACCCGCGCCAGCGTGGCCGGCGCAAAACCAAGGGACGGTTCCTGACCTAACCGCACCGGTTCGTCGGCTGGCCGGGCGGCGGTGCCGATGCGCGGTAAGGTTGGACTCAGGCATTCGATGCGGCGCAGCGCCTGATGAAAATCCCACGACCACGGCTCACTGCCGATGGCAGCGAGAAACTCGTCGATACCAGGCCTCAAAGGATGGGTCGAAGTCCGCATCGCGCCGGCCAATGCATGATCTCGCCGCGCACAACGGTGCGCAGCACGGTTTCTGTGAAGCTGTTGATGCTTACATGACGAGCCAGGAAGTGTTCCAGCACACTGCCAAGCAGAAAGGCGCTGCCGCCTTCGAAGAACATCTCGTCCATTTCAAGCACTACCTCCAGCCCACGCCCGAAGCACAGCGGCCCGGGCATTGGCAGGCGGGTGATGACGGGTTCACAGCGGATCGAGCGCAAGCCGTCCACCTGCTTTCTCAACCCCACCTCTGCGGAGCTAGCATACAGCCCGAGCAACTCGCGCAACGCAGCGGCACCCTGACGCGCATCGGTGTCGAGCAGCGACAGATAGTTGAGCGACAGCTGACTGATGAAACTCCACGCCTGCGCGCCCTCGGCCACCGCCGAATAGGGCCGCGACGGTCCCTTCACGCAACGGATCGCCTCAACCGGTGCGGCCACTTCCAACGAGAAGTCGCTGGCACTGGCTCCGGTCGGCATGATGATCGGCAGGTCGCGGTTGGTGCATCTGGCCAGCAGCGAGAGCTGGCGCAGGTCGGAGCGGTAGGGCGCCTCGCTGGGATCGACGAGGGACAGGAAGACCTCACTGCCAATGTAACTGGTGCGGGCCCCACCCCTCTGCTGGCGCTCGGAATACAGGCGGGGTTCGCGACGCAACGAATAGTAGCCGTGGGGATGAGAATCGGCCCCATAGTAGTCTGCGTAAAAGGGCTCGAAGCGTTGCTGGCTGTCGACGCCCGAGCCATAGCCGGTGACTTCCCGCAGATCGTAGATTTCAAAATCCATTGGTCGCGTGCGGTCGGGCACCACGTGGAATTCGCTGGTGCTGTCGCTAACCTGGATGCGATCAATACGTTTTTCGAAGAGGTTGATCGCTGGCGTGCAATTGAGCAGGAAATTCGAGCGGTCTACGACCGTTTCTAGGCCCGCCTCGCCCCGTCCGAACAGCACCATGAGTTCCATCTCGGGCGTATCGTTTGTGGCCACCATTGCTGCCAACCCGCTCAACTCGAGAAACAGGTAGCGCTGCGGAAAAGAGAAATACTCCTGCAGCAGCCGATAGCCACTGAAATTGCGCGCGCTCGCAGGCAACAGCGCTTCGTCGTCGGCAAAGCCCGGCTGGCGCACTGTCTCGCTAGGCAGGAATCCAAAACGCGCCCGACCTTGTTCTCCCACGCCTTGCAGCACACCAAGGCAGGCGCTGCCAATCAGTTCGTGGAGCTTAAAGGCGGCATCCTCGGAACCGCCCAGATAAAAACGCAGCGCATCGATCCTGGTCTGCGAGAAATTGAGCCCAGCGGAGCAGCGCAGACGCAGCCGAATACCACCCTTGCAGGGGCCGCGTAGCGGCAGACCCGCTAGCGGCAGATCCGGCGCAAAGGAAAAATAACTGGCTTTGACCAATTCGACCGGCCACAGGGTAAGCGCGTGAGCAGTGCTGAACTGGCTCGGACTAAAATCGTTCTTGCCCGGCGCACCACGGATCACCGTCCCCCTCGGCACCACGCTTCCTGAAGCAAGGTTGGCGTCGGTCAGCATCGGCTGAAACTGGGCGATTAGCATCGCTGGCGTCGGCGCCATGTAGTGAGGGTAAAGCATCCCCAGCAAGCGCTGGGAGAAGCGTGGAAACTCAGCGTCGAGCTTGAGCTGAACCCGCGCGGCGAGGAACGCTGTGCCTTCGAGCAGGCGCTCGACATAGGGATCGTGAACCTCGATGCCCTCCATCCCGAGTCGCCCAGCGATATTGGGAAATGCCTTGGCAAACTCTGCACCCATCTCACGCAGGTGCAGCAGTTCGCGGTTGTAGTGTTGGAGCAGTCGTGGATCCATAGCAATCTGCTCAGCGGAGGACTTCGGCAAGCGCCACCTGGCCGGTCTCCAGATCCACTTCCGTTCTCAGCAGAAGTTCGAGGGGCACCGGCTGTGCCCAAATCTGGGCCGAAATTTTGACGCAGACGACGTTGTGCGAGCCGAGCACGTTGCCGTTGTCGATCGCCTCGACCAGCAGGGACTCCGCGAGAATCCGCGGCTCGAAGCGCAGGATCGCGTTACGGATCGACGCTTCAAGACCGTGCATGTCGAGGGTCGAGGCGATCTCGCCGGCGAAGGCAGGCATACCGTAGTTAAGCACCGAACGCTCGACTTCTGGGTAGGCCGAGAGATCTTCACTGGCACCGAGGCGGACAGCGTTCATCAGCGAGGTCAGATCGCGTCGCACCGCCGCGTGCAACTCAATCTTGGTGAGCACGCGCCCCTCCAGCGTGAAACGGTCGAACAGCGTGGGCTGCAGACGGTCGCTCGGTGTCGGTTCCGTCACGGACTTACTCCCCGGCTGTAGCAGGCGAGAAGATCATCTCGCGGGTGTCCATCAGTGGAAAATCGCCAATGTCGGTCGTGAAGACACGCTGCCCCAGGCCACAGAAAACGCCTGCAGGGCGCTCGACCCATTCGGTCTTGCGGGCCAGTCGGACGAGTGGATCGGCGTCGAACTCTGACCTCGGATATCGGGTCGGGATGATGCCGACGGTTTCTCCACCATTGGAGAACTCGAAGTGCGCTGGCATCCAGACCGCATCGCGCAGGTCTTGCGGCGGCTCGATGACGATCCGCGCGATATGGACGAATGGCAGCCAGTAATAGCGGCCATTGATGACCGCCTCGCAGATGGGGCCGAGCCGCATGTCTGCGTCGGCGATCCACGCGAAGGCCTTGCCGTCAATGCTGCCAGCACTAGTTGGCGCCTCGTCAAATGCCCGCTTACGCAGCGACTCGGCACCGTCGGCGTTGCCCTGCCCGGCGGTGAGCAGCGATTCGATCAAGAGCGCAAGCCAGTTTTCGGGCTGACCGAAGATCACCGGTGACCGCCTGCCGGAAAACACCTCCGCGCGCAGCAATTCACAACGCAGGGTCTCGCGGTACATCTGCGCCATCGCGAGCACCGCAGCATCGAGATCGGCAGCGATATTAAGTTGGGTGAGCGCTCGCTCCCACTGACCAAGCACCGCCAACAACTGGAACAGGAAGACGCGCAGTGCAGCGTCGCCAGGGCTGGCCCGGACGCCGGCCTGCAGAAAGCCGAGCGCCTGATCGACGTCGCCGTTGCTCAGGGCTTGTTCGGCAGCTTGGACTGGGTTCATGGAACGGGATCCGGAAAGGTGGCGCCGCGCGCACGCGGCCTGTGACAACACGGCATCGTGACGAAAACTATGCCTTGAGGTTGATCTCGGTTTCGAACGTCATCGTGCCACGCCCGCCACCTGTCTTGCCCTGGGGCACATACTCGACGGACACCTTCTGGAAGCTCAGCGCCAGTTCTTCGGTGAGCACTGACGAGTCGCCTCCCTCGCTGCCGCCTACGCGATGGTGGGTGAGGCGCCCCTTCTCGATGGTGATTGTGAAGTACTCCAGCGCATCCGCACCGCCAGCCTTACGCACGGTGAGGACGGCTTTCTTGATCAATTCGTTATTGCGTAGCGCCGACATCAGCGCGGTGGTCGCGCTATCCACCTGTTTAACGATGTGCAGTTGATCGAACGCCGTGCGGGCAACCGCGTTACCAAACGCATCGGACGGGCTGTCCATCCCCCACGACCACGACACCACGTCGATCTCGCCAGCGTGCCGCGGGTCGGCCGTCTCGCCCTTGATCGGCCCCTGCTTCGCGCCGTCAATCTTCAAAAACATGTCGCGCAAGGCCATGATGCTAACCCTTCAGGATATGAATCCCAACCGCAAATATGATTTATTCGGAACGCGGAATCGATACTTCGGCCCCCACAGCACGTGCCGGAGAATACCGCATCGGTAGCCAAGCGAAAGGCGCTGGTCATCATCAACCGGCGCCCCCCACCGACGCCATCAGCCGCCCGCGGCGTTCTGCGCGATGTCCCAAGCAGCGATCTTCGCGCCGCCTTCCTTGCCGCCCTTGGCACTTTGCGGCTGGTATTCGAACTTGAACTCGGCGAAGTTGAGTGTCACGTTTTCAGTCAGGCGATCTTCTCCGCCGCTGCCACCAGTGGTCACAGAAGTGACGATCACCTCCTTCATGGTGATCTTGATGTATTCAAGAGGATCCTTACCGGCCTTGCGCACCGTGAGGAGGGCTTCGTCGTAGTGCTCGCCAGAGCAGCAGCCGAGGATCAATGCGTTGCTCGAGCTATCCACGTATTTGGTGAAGGAAAGATCCTGGACGCTGACCTTGCCACTTCCGCCGCCGCCACCGACATGGGTGGTGCCACTCTGCGACATGCCCCAACTCCAGGCCAGCACATCGATTTCTTTCTTATGAGTCTTATCGGTCGATTCACCTTCAATCGTCTTGATCTTCATGAACATATCGACAGCCATTTTCGTCTCCTAGAGAGTTGAACCACGTGCTACCCGACGATCAGTTGGTCGGTCGCACCTTTCACCTTTGCAATACCCGGCGACTCTGCCTGAGGGCAGGACCGCCTGGCACACCTTACCCGGCTTTCTGGGAAGGCAGTTTCGAAACGAGCCGCAGCGAGACCGTGAGGCCTTCAAGCTGATAGTGCGGCCGGAGGAAGAACTTCGAGGAGTAGTAACCTGGGTTACCTTCGATCTCCTCGACAACGACTTCAGCCGCAGCCAAGGGCCGACGTGCCTTGGTCTGCTCGGTTGAGTGGGCAGGATCGCCGTCCACATAATTCATGATCCAGTTCTGGAGCCAGCGCTCCATGTCGGGACGTTCCTTGAACGAGCCAACCTTGTCCCGAACAATGCATTTTAGATAATGTGCAAAGCGGCAGCAAGCAAAGAGATAGGGCAGGCGCGCGGCCAGATTGGCATTCGCTGTGGCGTCTGGATCGTCGTATTCGGCGGGCTTTTGCAGTGACTGCGCGCCGATAAAGGCGGCGAAGTCCGAGTTCTTGCGGTGGATCAGCGGCATGAAGCCACTCTTCGCAAGTTCGGCCTCGCGACGGTCGCTGATAGCGATTTCGGTTGGGCATTTCATGTCCACACCGCCGTCGTCAGTCGGGAAGGAATGCACCGGTAGGTTCTGCACCGCGCCGCCCGATTCTACGCCGCGGATGCGCGAGCACCAGCCGAACTCCTTGAACGAGCGATTGATGTTCACCGCCATCGCGTAGGCTGCATTGGCCCAAGTGTATTTGCGGTGATCGGCGGCCCCGGTGTCTTCCTCGAAATCAAAATCGTCAACCGGGCTGGTGCGAGCGCCGTAAGGTAGGCGCGACAGGAAACGCGGCATCGCCAGCCCGATGTAGCGGGCATCGTCAGAGTCACGCAGTGAGCGCCAGGCGGCGTATTCGGGAGTTGAGAATATCTTGGTGAGATCCCGCGGATTGGCGAGTTCCTGCCAGGAATCCATCTGCATCACGGTGGGCGACACACCGGCGATGAAGGGAGTGTGGGCAGCCGCCGAAATCTTGGCCATCTCGCCAAGCAAACCGACATCCTGCGGTGAGTGGTCGAAATAATAATCGCCGACGAGACAGCCGAAGGGTTCGCCGCCAAACTGGCCGTACTCCTCTTCGTACACCTTTTTGAACAGTGGGCTCTGATCCCACGCCGTACCCTTGAAGCGCTTGAGCGTCTTGCCCAGATCGTCTTTAGAGATGTTCATGACCCGCACCTTCAGGGTCTCGTCGGATTCGGTGTTGCTGACGAGATAATGCAGGCCGCGCCATGCGCCTTCGAGCTTCTGGAACTTGTCGTTGTGCAAGATCAGGTTGATCTGCTCGGAGAGCTTTTTGTCGAGTTCGGCGATGATCGCCTCGATCGATTTCACCACATCCTCGTCGATCAGCCGGGTTTGGGAGAGCGCTTGTTGCGCGAGGGTCTGGACTGCTCGACTAACTTCCTCGCGGGCTTCGTCCGACTTCGGCTTGAATTCCTTCTGGAGCAGTGAAGCGAAGTCGCTCCCCTCGACCGTTACAGCGCTGCCGAGTCCTTCGGCTTGGGTTTGTTGATCGGACATTCGAAAAACCTCCAGTGCATGCATGCGCCCCTGCCGGGGCAAACGGCTTCGTTCGATGGAAATTGGCGAGGGGATCACCTCAGCCGGCTGCCTCGTCTTTCGGGTTGGGCGCTGCGGCCAACGACTGGAGCAGGGCCGGATCGTTGAGCACCTTAAGGATCAGTTCCTCGGCGCCGCTCTTGCCATCCATGTAGGTGATGAGGTTGGAGAGTTGCTGACGGGCGGTTAGGAGTTTGTTAAGCGCGTCGACCTTACGGGCCACGGCGGCCGGCGAAAAATCGTCCATCGAATCGAAGGTCAGTTCGACGTTAAGGTTGCCCTCACCGGTCAGCGTATTGGGTACCTGAAAGGCAACGCGGGGCTTCATGGCCTTCATGCGGCTGTCGAAGTTGTCCACATCGATGTCGAGGAACTTACGTTCGGTGACCGGCGCTAGCGGATCGGCCGGCATGCCTGAGAGATCGGACATCACCCCCATCACGAACGGAAGCTGAATCTTCTTCTCGGCCCCGTAAAGCTCCACGTCGTACTCGATCTGAACGCGGGGTGCCCGGTTGCGGGCGATGAATTTTTGACTGCTGCCTGACATTTTGGCCTCCGAGAGACGGATACGTTTGAATCACCGGTACTGCATCCGAAGTACTGCTTTCGTTATTCTTCCTCGTCCTTGTTCAACTTCTCGCCGACCACCGTTTCCGCCTGTACAAGGCCGTCAGGCGCGACGTCCTGCATCAGCTCGAGAAAAGACATGTTCATCATCCTCTGCGCCCGGCGCAACAACAACTGAACCGGATTGGTAGGTTCGCTCCGGGAAAGATAATCGCATAAACGACCGAGTATTTGTATAACGTCTTGACGGGAGCAGATCTCGCCAGCGACCACCGTGGTCGGTCGCCCGGCAGCGGTGGTCGCGCGCCCTTCCGGCGCATCATTTGAGGCAGCAGCAGTCTCCGCTAAAGGCGCCGACAGACCGACCGCCTGAACAACGCTGTAGAGCGTGGCTTCCAGCATTTTCAGATTAGGAGCATACGATTCGCCTACCCGCTCACCGATGATCCGGCCAATGTTCTTCGCTCCGACCAAGGCTTCGGAAGCGAGCGTGGGGAGGTCAGGGTTTTCTTTGACGGCCGCGGCGATCAAGCCCGCCAACTGCGCTTCAGTCAGCTTGGTTCCATCTGCGCCGGGTGGCAGACGCCCTTGGGCAATTTCGATCTCCCGCACCGTAAGTTGACCGAGACTGCGGGAGCGGAGCACGAAGCTGGAACGCAGGTCGGCAATACCGGCTTCAAGGGACGACAGTGGCAGAAGCGCATTGATGCGCATCGTCGGATCGTTGTCCTCGTCTGCCTCTAGCTCAGGATGAACACTGTCCCAGTAGCGTTCAAGCAGTCGGTTGATCAGCGTCAAGCCGCCGGCGATTGCTACAAATCCGGTGGTGTGGAGCAGTGCCCGGGTCAGGTACACGGCCACCCGCAGATCCTTGGTACGGCCAAGGAGTGCTTCGGCGAGAGACTGCACCGTGTCCCAATTGACGTTTGATCCCTGGATCAGGATCGCGTCGCCACCGTCCTTTCGGAACTCCTCGCTGCGCTTCTCACGCGACGCCTCCTCAAGGCTCAGGAAATCGAGGTCATCCTCAAGGTTGGGACCGCACGGACAGTCGTCGGAAATCGGCTCTAACCAAATCTCTGTCGTCATGCTTGCCTCGTCGTGAAGATGGAACCGGACAGCGTGCGATTACTAAATTTCACTCTAGTCTCCAATCATCGGACTCACTGCGCCGGGCCAGCTGCGGGAGCGCACACCACCATCTCGCCGACCATCATGCCGACGCAGCGTTGGCTAGGCGCGACGCCCTGAAAGCGGTCAACTGCCGCCTGCCCAACCCGCGTTTCGGTGATGACACCCTTGCGTAGCTGTGCGGCGACGTTTTCGTTGGAGAAACCACTTTCCAACTGCTCCTTGCGAACCTGGTTGAGAATTTCGGCTACGGCCGTCTGAACTGCGTCATATGCCGACGAATCTTCGATTTTGACCCCATTGACAACCACTGCCCGGATTACATTCTTTGGAATGTCAATCGGGAATACCAGATATCGCTTGATCGGGCCGACGGCGTCTTCACCCGGCTGGAGATTGGTGCCGAGATAGACCGGCACCTGCCCACTGCTGCCTTCCTTGTTGAAGGGATCAACCGCGATGGTCTGCAGCAAGCTGTTGCTGGTCTGGCCCGCGACAGCACCGAAACTGACCGAGATGGGCACATCAAGAGTTCCGAAGCTGTACCCCGACGTGTTCGGTTCGGAGATCACGAAGATTGACGGCAGAATCGCGTAATCCTTGTCCTCGGAGCGGGTCGGGCCGGTGGCGATGTTGCGTCCGTCGCCAAAAGCCGTAGCAGCGACGTGAGTCTGGATCTTGCCGCCTCCGCCGTTGATCGCCCGGGCGATAAGCATCACGCTATCCGAATTGATCGACGGCTTCCTGACGGACGTCACTGGATCGATACTTCCGGGTGCTACGGTGATGGTGTCAGAAGCAATCGCGACGATGGTCTTGGGCTGATTCGTGCCCTGGCTCTCGTCGGCCTTGGTGATTGCCGAGATGCCGCCCTGGATCTGGTTCGTTCCGTCGTGCATCAAAGTCCGGTTGGCACCTGTGGCCTTCGAGAAGACGGAGAGCAGGTCGCCTAGGCGCGTGGTACTGCGGGACGGATCGCTCATTGCAACGGAAGCGTCAGCAGACAGGTCGATGGATCCTTTTCCGTTGGCGATCAGCAAGAGCGTCACGTTCGGACCAGTCAAAATCCGAGCGCCGGCCTGCTGGTAGATACTGGCGCCGTAGATGGCCAACTTGTTCGGCAACCCGCTGGCATTCTGCACCGAGACGTTCGACACGTCACTTGATCCCATCACTGCGCCAGAGATGATCTCAAGCGAACCGCTTCCAGTGATGGACAGGTTGCCGAGCGGAATCGCGTTGGGGCTTCGGATGCTGGAGGTGGCGTTCGTCAGCGCCATGCTGCCGGAAACCTCAATCTCGTCGGCAGAGAGTTGCGTATCGCCCGTTGCCAGGGTCACGGCCAGCTTGCCGTGGTCACTGGCGATCACAGTCGTTCCGCCGCTCACTACCATGGGCGAGCGGAACAGGTTGGCGCCGGTGGAGAGGTCAATCCCGTTACTGCCCGCGTCGACTGTGGTGGAGCCAGTCACGTCCAGCGCACCAGTCTGGCTGATCGGGCCGGCGGCGGTGGCATTAAGGTTGCCGCCGATGGAGCTGGTGCCGAAGACGAGCGCGCCGCCGGCGTGATAGGTGACGTCGCCGGTGGTACCGACACTGCTGGCGAGCGCGCCGGTGGTGGTCGCGAGAAGGCTGCTGGCTGTACCGCTGGCACTGAGGCTGGCGGCGTCGAGGGTGGCGGCGCCGGTGTGCAGGGCCACATCGAGCGCGTTGGCATCGCGTAGCGCGGTGGTACCGCCGACTGCGCTGACGGCGCCGCCGAAATCGTTACCAGCGTTGCCAAGCGTGATGGCGTTGGCGCCCGCATCGAGCGTCGTGGTGCCGCCGACGACGAGCGCTGCCGTCTGGCTGATCGGGCCGCTGGCGGTGATCGCGGCGTTGCTGTCGACGGTGGTGGCGCCCAGACTGAGCGCGCCGGTGTGGGTGTTCAAGCTGCCGAAGTACCCGGATAGATTGGCGGGGCCGGTAGTGGTGACACTGAACAGACCGCCGACCCGGTTGGCTTCGGCCAGGGTGACGGCCTGGCTGCCCGCGTCGACGGTGGCGGTACCGGTGACGTCCAGCGCACCAGTCTGGCTGATCGGGCCGGCGGCGGTGGCATTAAGGTTGCCGCCGATGGAGCTGGTGCCGAAGACGAGCGCGCCGCCGGCGTGATAGGTGACGTCGCCGGTGGTACCGACACTGCTGGCGAGCGCGCCGGTGGTGGTCGCGAGAAGGCTGCTGGCTGTACCGCTGGCACTGAGGCTGGCGGCGTCGAGGGTGGCGGCGCCGGTGTGCAGGGCCACATCGAGCGCGTTGGCATCGCGTAGCGCGGTGGTACCGCCGACTGCGCTGACGGCGCCGCCGAAATCGTTACCAGCGTTGCCAAGCGTGATGGCGTTGGCGCCCGCATCGAGCGTCGTGGTGCCGCCGACGACGAGCGCTGCCGTCTGGCTGATCGGGCCGCTGGCGGTGATCGCGGCGTTGCTGTCGACGGTGGTGGCGCCCAGACTGAGCGCGCCGGTGTGGGTGTTCAAGCTGCCGAAGTACCCGGATAGATTGGCGGGGCCGGTAGTGGTGACACTGAACAGACCGCCGACCCGGTTGGCTTCGGCCAGGGTGACGGCCTTGCTGCCCGCGTCGACGGTGGCGGTACCGGTGACGTCCAGCGCACCAGTCTGGCTGATCGGGCCGGCGGCAGTGGCATTAAGGTTGCCGCCGATGGAGCTGGTGCCGAAGACGAGCGCGCCGCCGGCGTGATAGGTGACGTCGCCGGTGGTACCGACACTGCTGGCGAGCGCGCCGGTGGTGGTCGCGAGAAGGCT
>NZ_JAYRMI010000129.1:0-2649 GCF_041904905.1 Zoogloea sp.
CATCCTCCGCGCAGAATCAACCACATCGGCCGAATCCGTCACCCCGGCCCCTGTGGCGTCAGCCCCAGCAACAAAGCCGGAGATCTCGCGCACGGTCACCGTGCAGTTCGGCCTGGGCAGCGCCAAGCTGAGCCCCGCCGCGCGTTCCCAACTGAACGGAGCCATGGGCGACGCTCTCCACGTGCGCCGCATCAAGATCATCGGCCGTACCGACAGCACCGGGCCATTGGCCTTCAATGAATCGCTGGCCCTCGCCCGCGCCCTCGCGGTTCGCGACCACCTGCGCAAGACGCATCCGACGCTAGCCGCCACGCTGACGCTGCAGGCTCGAGGGGCGTGCTGCTTCATCGCCGCCAACGACACCGTGGCCGGCCGCACGCAGAACCGGCGGGCCGAGGTGATCTTTCAGATGAGCGGCGAGAACCTGCCATGACGCCGCGCCGGTCGCCCGCTCACATCCAAGTTCTTCACCCGTCGAGCGCTCGCGCTCCCACCCGCAGGCGCGTCCGTACGCCCACCCGCCTTCCCACCCCTATCCGACTTTCAACGCTCCACCCATGCCCGGAGGTTTTCATGAACACTGCAGTCCTTGTTTCTTCCCCCCGCGTCGCCACCCGCAAACCGATGACCGTCGCGATGCTGCTGGCGATGATCGTCGTCGGCCTCGGCACCGCTTTTCCCGGCTACGCCCTGGACCTGGTCGCCTTCACCGGCATCACCGGACCGCTCACCTCGGCACTGACCCAGATCGCCGCGCTCGGACCGGGAATCAAGGCCCTGGTCGGATTCGTCGGTTTCGTGGTCGCACTCATCTCGCTCTCCGCGCTACGCAACTTCGGCCCGGTCCTGTTCTACGTCGGCCTTGCCATCTTCGCCGCCGTGGGTCTCGTGATCGCCGGCGCGATCATGGGCGCGGTCGTCTGACGCCGGCATCGACACCCAGGAGACCGACATGCAAGCGGACACCTATATCCCGCGGCGTCTCGATGACCAATGGAAGATCGGCTTCTGGGATGTCGATGTCGCCGCGCCGATCCTGTTCATGTTCTTCGTCGGCTACCTGTCTGGCAGCAAGCTGTCCTTCGCCGTCTGCATGGCGATGGGCATCTTCGTCTCGCGCTGGATTTCGCGCCTCAAGGCGGACAAGCACCCGGCCTTCGCCATCCACTGGCTGTATTGGCATCTGCCCGCCAGTCCGATGACCGCGATGCGCGCCACGCCGCCGTCGCACATCCGCCGCATGGTCGGCTGAGCCTGGAGAAAGCCCATGGACTTCGAACGGCTCAACGGCGACATCAAGGAAATGCGGCGCCGCAATCGCGGGCTGGGCCTGGCGGTCGGCGTGCTCGCCGCCGGGCAGATCCTCGCCCTCGTGGTGATCCTCAACCTTTTGGGAACGGTGCGCACCGTGGTCGTACCGCCCTCGCTCAACAAAACCTTCTGGGTCACCCACGACCACGCCAGCAACGAATATCTCGAGCAGATGGGCAGCTTCATCGCCTGGCTGGTGCTCGACGTGACGCCGGCTTCGATCGACTGGAAGAAGGACATCCTGCTCGGCTACGTCGAACCCGATCAGTACGGCCCGCTCAAGACGCGGCAGGAAGTGGAGGCCGAACGCTTGAAGCGCATCAACGCCGCCACCGTGTTCGCGCCCCAGCAACTCGTGCCCAGCGAAGAAGGCCAGAGCATCGTCATCCGCGGGCGCCTGCGCACCCTGGTCAACGGCTTCGAGACCGCCAACGACCTCAAGGCCTACCGGGTCGAGTTCAGCTACGCCGGTGCGCGCATGCATTTGAAGAGTTTCAAGGAGGTACCCAATGCCGGCAATTGAACCAACCCAAGCCCGATCCCCGCATCGGTTCGTCCTTGTGCCTCGGCCCAGATGGGCGATGAGTGCCGCCATCGCCGCAACGGCCGCCATCGCCATCTTGACGGCCGTGCCCGCCCACGCGCTGCAGGTCGTCGAGGCCAGCGACGGCGTGTCGGTCGAAGCCATCGTGTCGATCAAGGAGCCGACCCGCATCCGCATCGACGGAGCATCGATCACCGACGTGTTCGGCAACATCCATTCGAGTCATTGCGGCGCGGCGACGGCTCTTCCCGCCACACCGGGCATGAGCAGCACCGCGCCCGGCGGCGGCATTAGTTCGGCAATCAATCCGGCTGGTGAGATCGTGCTGGAGTGCGACCGCGACAAGGGCGAAATCTACGTTCGCCCGGTCGGCGATTCCGTGAAACCGATCAACCTGTTCGTCTCCTCGGCGAGCACCACCTACACACTGCTATTGCGCCGTGCGGACACGCCCGCCGACACCATCGTCATCCGCGACAAGACGCCCAGGGCGTTCAAGCCAGCCACAGCTGGCCAGGCCGGAGCCGGACCGGCACCCAACCCGGTCCGCGCCATGAAGGCGCTGCTGGTGGCGATGGCTACGGACCGGGTGCCGCCCGACGTCCGGGTCGAAGAGAGCCATCGCTCGGTCCCCCTATGGATCGAGGCGCGCTTCTCGTTGGTGCGTCAGTACGAAGGACGCGGCCTGATCGGCGAGAAGTACCTGCTGCAGAACGTCAGCAATGCCCCCATGGTGCTGGCCGAACCGGAGTTCGATCGCGAGGCTGGCGGCGTCGCCGGCGTCAGTATCGAGC
>NZ_JAYRMI010000008.1:0-79587 GCF_041904905.1 Zoogloea sp.
CTCCGGGGTCGGACGAATTTGCCCCCGCCCGGGCGCTTTTGGGTCCGACCCGGGAGCAATTTCGCCCGACCCGGGACCTCAATCGTCCGAACCGGGAGCTTAATCGTCCGAACCGGGAGCAAAAAGATCCCGGTCGGGAGCAAAAAGGCCCCAACCGGGAACAAAAAGGTCCTAACCGGGGCGGCCACGCTCCCAACCCTGGAGTGTCAGTCATTTTGTGTTCGAAGCGAATTTCGATTGATCCCGAGTCGGCGCCACCAAACAAAACGGGCGGGGAAGCCCCCGCCCGTCACCCCCGCCGGCAGCGCCTTCAGGCCGCCGGCGCTGCCTTGGGCTTACGATTGCCCGGCCGCCGCACCAGCATCGCGTCCTGCAGCATCGTCAGGCTCTCGTCCTTGCCGAACATCTGCATCAGCCCGTAGCCCTTCGAGGCCGCCACCATCACATCGCTACCCAGCGCCATCAGCGTGTCGTCCAGTTTGGCGACCGCATCGTGCAGGCGCACCGCACGCGGCCGCAGCATGTCGAAAGCCGCCAGATCGGACACCATCTCGTCCAGCGCAAAGGTGGCCGGCAGCACATCGCGGTTCTGCCCCAGCAGCATCGCCGCCTGGCGACAGAACTGCTCCGACTTGTCCCCCATCTTCGACAAACCTTTCACCTCGTCCGCCGTGAGCGACAGCAGCGGCTTGACGAACTTTTCGATCACTGCCAGCGCGGCATCGAACTCGGCAACATCGGCAGCGGAAATATCGAGGGAAACGAGGTTCTGGGTCATGGTGCACTCTCCGGTAACAGTATGAATTGAGCGCGCCGGCGCGCCCCAGCCGGGGGCCCGCCGACGCGGATCGAATGATATAGCAATTACCCGCAAGTCATTCGCGCAAAATGCAATGCAGATCGCCGGGGCACAGCGCCTCAGCCCGCCCCACCCCCAAACCCCTCCTCCAGCCACGCCAGCAGCGCCTTGATCCGAGCGGGCTGGTAGCGGCGGCTGGGGTAGGCCACGTAGAGGGGGGTGGCGTCGTAGGTGGCGTCGGGGAAGAGATCGATGAGGCGGCCGGCGTCGAGGTCGGCCTGCACGTCGAGGCGGGATTTGTAGGCGATGCCGTGGCCGGCCACGGCCCACTGGCGGACGAGGGCGCCGTCGTCGGCGGCGCGGTCGCCGGTCACCGCAATCTCCCGATGCTGGCCTTGATGGAACAGGCGCCAGCGGTTGAACAGTTCGCCGTTACGGTAGAAGCAGATGCAGTTGCGCCGGGCGAGTGCTTCGAAGCTCTCCGGCTGGCCGTGGCGGGCAAGGTAATTGGGCGACGCGACCAGCACCCGGCCGTTGTCGCACAGCTTGCGGCCCACGAGGCCGGAATCCTCGCTGAGGCCGTAGCGCAGCACCAGATCGATGGGGTTGCGGTAGAGGTCGATGAGCCCGTCCGACAGGTGCATCACCAGCCGCACCTGGGGGTGGCGCTGGCGGAAGGGTTCGAGCAGGGTGTCGAGCCGGTCGCGGCCCAGGTCGGACGGTGCGCCCAGGTGGATGTCGCCGGAGAGCTGCTCGCGGCCCTGGCGCAGCGCGGCGAGGCCCTCTTCGAGCGCCAGCTGGGATTGCTGGCAGTGGCCCAGAAAGGTTTCGCCGGCCTGGGTGAGGCGCAGCGAGCGGGTTGAGCGCTCGATGAGCTGGCTGTCCACCCGCTGCTCCAGGCGCTTGATGGCGGCGCTGGCGGCGGCGGGGCTCATGCCCAGGGCGCGGCCGGCGGCGCTGATGTTGCCGAGTTCGGCCACGCGGATGAAGAGTTGCACGTCGGGGAGATGGATCATCTTCAAACCCTGTTTGATATTGCGTCAAAGCATAGACCAATTATCAAACCGTAGCGGGCACCCTAGACTGGCTGGCATCTTCACTGCCTGGACTTTGCCGCCATGACCGCTCTGCTCTTCCAGCCAACCCGCATCGGCGGGCTGACCCTTCCCAACCGCATCGCGATGCCGCCCCTCACCCGCGCCCGGGCGGGCCAGCCGGGCAACGTGCCCACCGCGCTGAACGCCACCTACTACGCCCAGCGGGCAAGCGCGGGGCTGATCGTGGCCGAGGCCACCGACATCTCGCCGGACGCCAAGGGCTACGCCCTCACTCCGGGCATCCACAGCGCGGCGCAGATCGCCGGCTGGCGGCGGGTCACCGACGCGGTGCACCGCGCGGGCGGGCGCATCTTCCTGCAGATCTGGCACTGCGGCCGCATGTCGCACCCCGATTTCCACGCCGGCGCCCTGCCGGTGGCGCCGTCGGCGGTGGCCTTCCCGGGGCAGGTGTGGCAGATCGGGCCCGACGGCCAGGGCGGCATGGTGCCCTGCCCGACGCCGCGCGCGCTGGAGACCGCCGAGATCGCCGGCATCGTGGCGGATTTCCGTCAGGCGGCCATCAACGCCATCGAGGCCGGGTTTGACGGGGTGGAAGTCCATGGTGCCAACGGCTACCTGATCGACCAGTTCCTGCGCAGCACGTCCAACCGGCGCAGCGACGCCTACGGCGGCAGCCGCGAGAACCGCCTGCGCTTTCTGCTGGAGGTGACCGACGCGGTGATCGGCGCCATCGGCGCGGCCCGCACCGGGGTGCGCCTGTCGCCGCGCAACCGGGCGAACGGCATGGACTGCCCGGACAGCATCCCCACCGCCGTCGAGGCCGCCGCCCGGCTGGCCGCGCGCGGCGTGGCCTACCTGCACACCAACGAGCCCGGCGACGACAGCCCGGAGGCCACCGCGGTGCGCCAGCAGCTGCGCGCCGCCTTCCCCGGCCCGATCATCGTGGCCGGCGGCTACACCCGGGAGCGGGCCGACGCCGTGCTGGCGGCCGGCGAGGCCGATCTGGTGGCCTTCGGCCAGGCCTTCATCGCCAACCCCGACCTGCCGGCCCGGCTGCTGCACGGCTGGCCCCTCAACCCGCCGGACGGGCGCACCTTCTTCGGCGGCGACCCCCAGGGCAACGCCCACGGCTACACCGATTACCCCACCCACGCCGCCACCGGGGAGCAGCCCGCATGAAAGCCGTCGCCTACCTGCAGCCCGGCGCCATCGACCGCGCCGACGCCCTGATCGACGTCGAACTCCCCCGCCCCGTGCCCAGCGGCCGCGACCTGCTGGTGGAGGTGCAGGCGATTGCGGTGAATCCGGTGGATACCAAGGTGCGGCGGAGCGCCGCGCCGCCCGCCGGCGAATACAAGGTGCTGGGCTACGACGCGGTGGGCATCGTGCGCGAGACGGGGCCGGAGGCGACCCTGTTCCGCCCCGGCGACGCGGTGTGGTACGCCGGCGCCATCGACCGCCCGGGCAGCAACGCAGAGTTCCAATTGGTGGATGAGCGCCTGGTGGGCCGCAAGCCGGCCAGCCTCGCCCCGGCCGACGCCGCGGCGCTGCCCCTCACCGGCATCACCGCCTGGGAGCTGCTGTTCGACCGCCTGCAGGTGCCGCTGGCCGGCGAGGGCCGCCCGGGCACGCTGCTGATCGTGGGGGCCGCCGGCGGGGTGGGCTCGATCCTGATCCAGCTGGCCCGCCAGCGCACCGGGCTCACCGTGGTGGGCACCGCGTCGCGCCCGGAGAGCCGGGCCTGGGCACTGGAACTGGGCGCCCACCGCGTGATCGACCACCGCCAGCCCTTTGCGCCGCAGATCGCGGCCCTCGGCGTGCCGCCGGTGGATTACGCCGTCAGCCTCACCCACACCGACCGGCACTTCGCGCAACTGGTGGAGGCCCTGGCGCCCCAGGGCAAGCTGGCCCTGATCGACGACCCGGAGCCCTTCGACGTGCGCCTGATGAAGCGCAAGAGCCTGAGCCTGCACTGGGAGCTGATGTTCACCCGCTCGCTGTTCCAGACCGACGACATGGCGGCCCAGCACCGCCTGCTCGACGCCCTCGCCGGGCTGGTGGACCAGGGCGCCATCCGCAGCACCGCGCAGACGAAGCTCGGCCCCATCTGCGCGGCCAACCTGCGCACCGCCCACGCCCTGCTGGAGAGCGGCAAGGCGGTGGGCAAGATCGTGCTGGCGGGCTTCGCCTAAGCCGCCGGCTTGCCGGCCCCGCGCCGCAGCCAGCGCAGAATGGTGGAGAACAGCCGATCCGGCTCCACCGGCTTGGAGAGGAAGTCGTCCATCCCGGCGGCCATGCACTGGGCGCGGTCTTCGGCGAAGGCGTTGGCGGTCATCGCCACGATGGGCACGGATTCCCGGCCGGGGATGGTGCGGATGCGCCGGGTGGCCTCCAGCCCGTCCATCTCGGGCATCTGCATGTCCATCAGGATGAGGTCGAAGGGCGCCTCGCGGAGCATGTCCACCGCCACCGCGCCGTTGCCGGCGATCGCCACATCCAGCCCCACGTCCAGGAGGAACAGGCGCGCCACCTCCTGGTTGACCGGCTCGTCCTCCACCAGCAGCACGTGGGCGCCGGCGAAATCGCGGCGCAGCACCAGATCGGCCTGGGCGGCCTCGGCGGACAGCCCGCCCAGGGCGTGGACCGGCCGGCCGACCCCCACCCAGGCGGTGAACCAGAAGGTGCTGCCCACCCCCTGGGTGCTCTCGGCGCCGGCCTCGCCGCCCATCAGTTCGGCCAGCCGCCGGGTGATCGCCAGCCCCAGGCCGGTGCCGCCGTACTTGCGGGTGTTGGAGGCGTCGCCCTGCTCGAAGGCGCCGAACAGCTTGGGCAGCACCTCGGGCGGCACGCCGATGCCGCTGTCGCGCACCTCGACCCGCAGCTTGATGCGCCCGTCGCGCCGCTCCAGCACCCGGGCGCTGAGGCACACCGTGCCTCGCTCGGTGAACTTGACGGCGTTGCTGGCCAGGTTGAGCAGCGCCTGGGTAAAGCGGGTGGCGTCGCCCCGCACCAGGCTGGGCAGGCTCTCGATGTTCAGTTCCATCCGCAGGCCCTTGGCGCCGACCCGCTCGTTGAGCATCGAGGCCACGCCGGAGACGATGCCGTCGAGGGCGAACTCGCTGTCCTCCAGCAGGAACTTCTCGGCCTCGATCTTGGAGAGGTCGAGGATGTCGTTGATGACCCCCAGCAGGTGCTGGGCGGCGCTGTCGATCTTGTCGAGCTGGTCGGCCTGCTGGGCGCTCACCCCCTCGCGCCGCATGATGTGGGCCATGCCCAGCACGGCGTTGAGCGGGGTGCGGATCTCGTGGCTCATGTTGGCCAGGAAGGCGCTCTTGGCCCGGCTGGCGCTCTCGGCGGCATCCTTGGCCAGGGCCAGCTCGCGGGTGCGCTCGTCCACCAGGCTCTCCAGGTGCAGGCGGTAGCGCTCCAGCTCGTGCTCGTTGCGCTTCTCGTCGGTGATGTCGCGGTTGATGCACAGGTAGTGCGAGACGCTGCCGTCGATCCGGCGCACCGGCGAGATCACCGCCCACTCCACGTACACCTCGCCGTTGCGGCGGCGGTTGATGAGTTCGCCCCGCCAGGCATCGCCGCGGGTGAGGGCCTGCCACATCTGGCGGAAGACCTCCGGCGGGGTCTGGCCGGACTGCATGATGCGGGGGTTCTTGCCGCGCACCTCGTCGAGGGTGTAGCCGGAGACCTGCTCGAAGGCGGCATTGACGTACAGGATGCGCGCGTCCAGATCGGTGAGCACGATGCTGCCGGGGTACTGCTCGACGGCCGTGGACAGCATGCGCAGCTGCTCCTCGGCGAGCTTGCGCTCGGTGATGTCGGTGGAGATGCCGCACAGGGCGTAGATGGTGCCGTCCTCCCGGCGCAGGGGCAGCTTGACCGACAGGAAGCTGCGGTACTGGCCGGTGTTGAAGTCGCGGTTGGTCTCCTCCAGCTCGATCCGCTCGCCGCCGGCGATCACCCGGCGGTCGTTTTCCCGCAGGCGGGCGGCGGTGGGGGCGTCGAAAAAGACGTCGTCGGCCTTGCCGACCACCGCCTCGCGCTCGACCCCGAACAGGGCGCAGACCTCGCGGTTGGCGTAGGTGTAGCGGTAGGCCACGTCCTTGATGTAGATGTAGGCGCCCACGTTGTCGAGGATGGTGGCGAGCATCTCCTCGCTCTGGCGGCGGCGCTCCTCGCCCAGGCGGCGCTCGGTCACGTCCAGCACGATGCCGATGTAGCTGAGCAGCCGGCCCATGTCGTCGAACACCGGCTGGCCACGGCACAGCAGCCAGCGCGGCGGCGCGGCCGGCGGCAGCATCACCCGCCATTCGGTCTCGAAGGGGGTGGCGGTCCGGCGGGCCTCGGTGACGACGGCCACCACCCGGTCCAGGTCGTCCGGGTCGATGGTCTGCCACCAGGTCTCGGAGGACGGGATGACCCCGTCGGTGGGCAGGCCGTAGAGCGACCACAGCTCGTCGGACCAGAAGTGGTTGTTGCTGTCGATGAACCACTCCCAGGTGCCGGCCCGGGCCGCGTCGAGGGCCAGCCGCAGGCGCCGCTCGCTGGCCCGCAGCAGGGCCTCGGAGAGGCTCCGCTCGGTGACGTCCGAGACGGTGGCGAGGACATGCTCCACCCCGTCCATCGACAGGCTCGACAGCCCGATCTCGATCGCCAGCTCCGAGCCGTCCTTGCGCCGCCCGATCAGGCTGCGCCGGGCCACCAGCGCCTGGGCCAGCCCCGGCTGGGCGCCGTACGTCTCGCGCTGGAGCACGTGGCTGGCGCGTAGCTGGTCGGGCACCAGCAGCTCCACCTGGGCCCCGGTAAGCTCCCCGGGGCCATAGTCGAACATCCGCTCCAGGGCCGGATTGACCAGCACCATCCGCCCCTCCGGCGACACCACCGCCAGCCCGTCCACGCTGGAATTCCACACCTGACGGAAGCGCGCCTCGCTGCGCGCCTGGGCCTCCTCGGCCCGGTGCAGGTCGGAGATGTCGGTGAAGGTGAGCACCGCGCCGGCCGTGCGACCGTTTTCGTCGCGGTAGGCGTCGATCTGCATCAGGTAGTGGAAACCGCGCTGATGGACATGCTCGACGGTGGACTCGTTGCGCGCCACCACGCCCTCGACCCACTCCCGCAGGCGCGGCAACTCCAGGTAGCACGGCACGCCGTAGAGGAACTGGCCGATGTCGTTGGGGAGCAGGCCGAAGATGCGCGAGGCCAGCGGGTTGAAGCGGGTCACCCGGCCGTCCCGGTCCACCACCACCAGGCTGGTGCGGATGGAGTTCTGGATGTTGCCCAGGGTGGCGTTGAGCCGGGCGTACTCGACCGACTTGAGCTGCAGCTCGTCGTTGAGGCTGGTCAGCTCCTCGTTGGTGGCCTGGAGTTCCTCGTTGGACGCCTGCAGCTCCTCGCCGGCCGACTGCAATTCTTCATTGACGCACTGGAGTTCCTCGTTCGAGGCCTCGAGCTGCTCGATGACCGCCTGCAGGTGGTCGCGGGTATCGGCCAGCTCGTGGCGCAGCCGGGCGATCTCGTCGGCGGCCTCGCCGGGGGGCAGCTGCGCGGTGGCGCCCCCGGGGCGCAGCGTCACCGTCGCGCGGGTCTCCTCGAAGCCGATCAGCAGTGCCCATTGTGGGTCGCTGCCGCCACTCTCGACGCGCCGCACCACCGGCCGCACCTTCAGGGTCTCCTCGCCGAAACGCACCAGGGTGCCCAAGCCCTGCAGCTCGGCCAGCTGCTCCTGGCGCATCCGGAAGCACAGGGCCCGCAGCTCGCTGCGCAGCTCGGGCAGGCACAGGCCGAACACCGAGAAGTCGGCGCTGCCCGCCGGCAGCGCGAAGTAGCGCCGCGACGCCCCGAAGAAATGCAGCGGCTCGAAGCTCGCGTCGATCAGCACCGCCGGCGGGCCGTAAATATCCAGCAGCATCCGGCGGCTCACATCCACCAGGGAATCGCGCCGTGCCGAACTGGCCTGGCGCGGCAGCGGCGGCCGGGTCATGGCCACCGGGCGCGAGACCTGCGGCCGCGCCACCGGCAGCGCGCAGCTGCGGTAGAGCTTGCCGGCGGTATCCACCGCCTCGAAGCCGTCGCCGTCGAAACCCGCCGACTCGGACTTGCCCAGCAGCAGCAGCCCGCCCGGGCGGAGCGCGAAGTGGAAGCTGCGCAGCAGCTCGGCCTGCCGGCCCGGCTTGAAGTAGATCAGGATGTTGCGGCAGCTCACCAGATCCATCCGCACCAGCGGCGGATGGCCGATCAGGTCGTGCATCGAGAAGACGCACATCTCCCGCAGGGCCTTGGAGACCCGCCAGCCCTCGCCCTCGGACCGGAACCAGCGCGAGAGGCGCTCGGGCGACAGGCCGCTCACCTCCGCCGCCGAATAACGCCCGGCGCGGGCCAGGTCGAGGGCCTCCTCGTCGATGTCGGTGGCGAAGACCCGGGCGTCGAGCTTGCCCAGACGCTCCCCGAGCGCCTCCGCCAGCACGATGGCGATGGAGTACACCTCCTCGCCGGTGGCGCAGGCCGGCACCCACACCCGCACCGACTCGCCCGCCGCCTTGCCGGCCACCACCGCCTGCAGCGCCCGGGCCAGCTCGTCGAAGACCTCCGGATCGCGGAAGAACGACGACACCGAGATCATGAAGCTCTGCTGGAGCCGGCCCAGCTCCTCGGGGCTCACGTTCAGGTGGGCCAGATAGGCGTCGAGCCCGGCGAAGCCGTGGGCCCGGCAGCGGCGCATGGTCTGGCGCCACAGGGTGCGCTCCTTGTAGCAGCGCATGTCGACACCGCTTGCCTTGGACACCAGGGTCAGGATCGCCTGAAAGGCCTCGGCATCGGGCCCGGCGCGCTCGGGAGAAGCCGGATCGCCCGGGGTCGCAGCCCCGGAAGCGGGGTGCAGCAGATCGAACGCTGGGGAGCTTTTTTTCGTTTCGTCGGTCATCTGTTCACCGGACCAGGAGCCATCGCGCGCAAGCGGCCAATCTTAAGCCGAAGCGGGGCCGCCTGACTGCGTTTTGTCGCCGGGCGAACGTAAATCCACACATCCCGGCCCACCCGCCGGAGAGCACGTGCGAACCTTGCGAAAGCCCGCCCGACGTTCCATCATGAATTCACCCACCCTGCCGGAGATGACACGATGATCCGCAAGATTGCCCTCCTTCTGGCCCTCGCCCTGGGCTTTGCCGCCGGCGCCCAGGCCTGCGGCGAAAACGGCGCCAAGAACGGCAAGCCCGACATGAGCAAGCCGGCGAACCCCAAACCCACCGCCTGACCCCGGCACCGCCCCCACAACAAGCGCGCCCGCCCAGGGCGCCTCCGTCGCGATCGCCACCATTCCAAATTCAATCAGGAGACACGCCATGCCCCACAGAACCCTGCGTCAGGTCGTCGAAGGCCAGACCCTCGTATCCGCCCTGGCCGACACCACCGTCCGCGCCGCCGCCATCGCCATGGCCAACGCCAAGGTCGGCGCCATCGTCGTGGTCGACGGCGGCGGGCGCCTCAGCGGCCTGTTCACCGAGCGCGACATGCTCAACCGCGTCGTGGCCCGCGGGCTCGACCCGGACAGCACGCCCCTCTCCGCGGTGATGACCGCCCAGCTCCAGACCGCCACCCCCGACAAGCCCCTCGCCCACGCCCTGCACATGATGTTCGAGGGCGGCTTCCGCCACGTGCCGGTGGTGGACGACGGCAAGCCGGTGGGCATGGTGTCGGCCCGCAACGCCCTCGGGCTGGAGATCCACCAGTTCGAGCAGGAGCTGGTGGAGCGCGACCACATCGCCGAGATCCTCTGACCCGGCCCGGCCGGCGGCCGCCCCCCGGGGGGGGGCCGGGGGGGCGGCCCGCGTGGCCGCCCCGATGCCCCCGCCCCGCAAGCCGGCGCGGAAAAAAGCACGAATCGCGCTAAAATCCCGGTTTCCCCCTCAGATCAACCCAATCCCATGTTCTCCGGAATCGTTGCCGCCACGGGCCGCATCCTGAGCGTCGCGCCCCTCGAAGACGGCGTGCGCCTGACAGTCGATGTCGGCACCCTCGATCTCGACGACGTCCAGCTGGGCGACAGCATCGCCAACAGCGGCGTGTGTCTCACCGTCGTCGCCCGCGACGGCAAGACCGTCTGCTTCGACGTCTCCCGCGAAACCCTCAACTGCACCGTCGGCCTCGACGCCCCGGGCGAGGTCAACCTCGAAAAGGCCCTGCGCCTGGCCGACCGTCTCGGCGGCCACCTGGTCACCGGCCACGTCGATGGCATCGGCGAAGTGCAGAAGTTCGCCCCCGTGGGCGAGAGCCACGAACTCATCGTCCGCGCCCCGGCCAGCCTCGCCGGCTACATCGCCCGCAAGGGCTCGATCACCGTCGACGGCGTGAGCCTCACCGTCAACTGGGTGAAGGGCTGCGACTTCTCGATCAACCTCATCCCCCACACCGTGCAGGTCACCACGCTCAAGCGCCTCGCCGCCGGCAGCCGGGTGAACCTCGAGATCGACCTCATCGCCCGCTACGTCGAGCGCATGCAGGCCTGGCGCACCGAGCAGGAAGGAAGCCCCGCATGAGCGCGCTGGCCCCCATCAACGAAATCATCGCCGACATCAAGGCCGGCCGCATGGTCATCCTCGTCGACGAAGAAGACCGCGAGAACGAAGGCGACATCGTCATCGCCGCCGAACACATCACGCCCGAGGCCATCAACTTCATGGCCAAGCACGCCCGCGGCCTGATCTGCCTCACCCTCACCGAAGAACGCTGCCGCCAGCTGGGCATCAACCAGATGGCCCGCGACAACCGCAGCCAGTTCTCCACCGCCTTCACAGTGTCCATCGAAGCCGCCGAGGGCGTGACCACCGGCATCTCCGCCGCCGACCGCGCGCGCACCGTGCAGGCCGCCGTAGCCCGCCATGCCCGCCCGGCCGACATCGTCCAGCCCGGCCACATCTTCCCGATCATGGCCAAACCCGGCGGCGTGCTGATCCGCGCCGGCCACACCGAAGCCGGCTGCGACCTCGCCGGCATCGCCGGGCTCGAGCCCGCGTCGGTGATCTGCGAGATCATGAACGACGACGGCACCATGTCGCGCATGCCCCAGCTGATCGAGTTCGCCCAGCTCCACGGCCTCAAGATCGGCGCGATCCGCGACCTCATCGAATACCGCGCCCGCACCGAGAAGCTCGTCGAAAAGGTCAGCGAGAAGACCGTCAGCACCGCCCACGGCGACTTCCGCCTGTCGGCCTTCGAAGACCGCACCTCCGGCGACGTGCACCTCGCCATGTCCTACGGCGCCATCTCGCCCGACGTCGAAACCCTGGTGCGCGTCCACGAACCCGTCTCGGTGCTCGACTTCCTCGACCCCACCAGCGGCCGCCACACCTTCCCCATCGACACCGCGCTGCAGCGCATCGCCCAGCACGGCAACGGCGTGATCGTCCTGCTCTACCGCCCCCAGAGCGGGCAGGAACTCCTCGCCCAGCTCGCCACCGACGCCGCCGCACCGCGCCCCGCCCAGAAGTGGGACCCGCGCCTGTTCGGCGTCGGCGCCCAGATCCTGCGCGAACTGCGGGTCGGCAAGATGCGCCTGATGGCCAGCCCCCGCAAGATCCCCAGCATGACCGGCTTCGGCCTCACCGTCGTCGGCCACGCGGCCCCCGACGCCTGACCCGGCCCTCCACTCCTTTCCAGGTCACACCATGCCCCGCTACGACAACATCCCCGAAATCGAACCCAACCTCGACGGCCGCGGCCTCAAGGTGGGCGTCGTCATGTGCCGCTTCAACCTCGACGTGTGCGAAGGCCTGCTCTCCGCCTGCACCGCCGAACTGCAACGCCTCGGCGTCGCGGCCGACGACATCGCCGTCGCCACCGTGCCCGGCGCCCTCGAAGCGCCGCTCACCCTCCAGGTCATGGCCCGGAGCGGCCGCTTCGACGCCCTCGTCGCCCTCGGCGCGGTGATCCGCGGCGAGACCTACCACTTCGAGCTTGTCTCCAACGAACAGGGCGCCGGCATCACCCGCGTCGCCCTCGACACCGGCGTGCCCATCGCCAACGGCATCCTCACCACCGAAGACGACGACCAGGCCCTCGCCCGCATGCAGGTCAAGGGCGCCGACTGCGCCCAGGCCGCCGTCGAGATGGCCCGACTCCTGAAGGCCCTGGCATGAGCGGCGCCAACAAATCCCCCCGCCGTCGCGCCCGCGAGTTCGCCCTCCAGGGCGTCTACCAGTGGCTGCTCAACCAGTCGCCCGTCACGTCCATCGAAGCCCAGATGGCCGAAGTCGCCGGTTTCGACAAGTGCGACCGGGAGCTCTTCGTCGGCCTGCTGCGCGGCACCCTCAGCAACGCGCCCGAACTCCAGGTCGGCTTCGCCCCCTACATCGAGCGTCCCCTCAACGAGCTGTCGCCGATCGAACGCGGCATCCTGCTGATGTCTACCTTCGAACTCGCCCACCGCCCCGAGACCCCCTACCGGGTCATCATCAACGAGGCCATCGAGCTGGCCAAGGGCTTCGGCGGCACCGACGGCCACAAGTTCGTGAACGGCGTGCTCGACAAGCTCGCCGCCCGCCTGCGCGCCGACGAAGTCGAAGCCAACGCCCGCGAGCGCCAGGCCGCCCGCGGCAACAAGCCGGCCTGATCCGCCACCTGCCGGAGCCATCCCGCGCGATGCCGTCCGAGTTCGCCCTGATCCGCCGGCACTTCACCCGTCCCGCCCGCCACACCGATCTGGCGGTGGGCGACGACGCGGCGCTGATCCGCCCGGCCCCCGGCATGCAGCTGGCCATCTCCACCGACATGCTGGTGGCCGGCACCCACTTCTTCCCCGACACCGACCCCACCGATCTCGGCTGGAAGACCCTCGCGGTCAACGTCTCCGATCTCGCCGCCATGGGCGCCCAGCCCCGCTGGGTCGTCCTCGCCGCCAGCCTTCCCCGCCCCGACGAAGCCTGGATCGCCGCCTTCGCCCAAGGCTTCTTCGCCTGCTGCGAAGCCTTCGACATCGACGCCATCGGCGGCGACACCACCCGCGGCCCCCTCAACCTGTGCCCCACGATCTTCGGTGAGGTGCCCACCGGCGCCGCTATCACCCGCGGCGGCGCCCGGCCCGACGACGACCTGTGGGTCTCCGGTGCCCCCGGGCGCGCCGCCCTCGGCCTCGCCCACCTGCGCGGCGACACCCACCTCGCCGACACCTACCGGGACGACTGCCTCGCCGCCCTGCACCGGCCCCAGCCGCGGGTCGCCCTCGGCCTCGCCCTGCGCGGCATCGCCAGCGCCATGCTCGACGTCTCCGACGGCCTGCGCGGCGACCTCGGCCACAGCCCCGCCCGCCCCGCCGTCGGCGCGGTGATCGACGAAGCCAACCTGCCCCTCGCCCCCCTCGTCGCCGCCTGCGGCGACCCCGCCCTGGCCTTTGCCGCGTGCACCGGCGGGGGCGACGACTACGAACTGCTGTTCGCCGCCCCGCGCACCGAACGCGCCGCCCTGGCCGATCTTTCCGCCCGGCTCGACCTGCCCCTGCACCGCATCGGCACCGTCGTGCCGGCCGCCGACGGCCTGCGCCTGCGCGACGCCGGCGGCGCCCTGCGCAAGCTCAGCGCCCGCGGCTACGACCACTTCGGCAGCCCCCCATGAAGCCCACCGCGCGCTTCCTGCTGTCCGATCCGGCCCACTTCGTCTCCCTCGGCTTCGGCGCCGGGCTGTGGCCCAAGGGCCCCGGCACCGCCGGCACCCTGGCCGGCTGGCTGCTCTTCCCCTTCCTGCGCGCCCCGCTCTCCGACGGGCTCTTCGCCGGGCTGCTGGTCGCCTGCTTCCTGTTCGGCATCCTCGCCTGCGAACGCACCGGCCGCGCCCTCGGCGTCGCCGACCACGGCAGCATCGTGTGGGACGAGATCGTCGCCATCTGGCTGGTCCTGTGGCTCACCCCCGCCACCTTTGGCTGGCAGCTCACCGCCTTCGTGCTGTTCCGCTTCTTCGACATCGTCAAGCCGCAGCCCATCCGCTGGGTGGACGACCGCACCCGCGGCGGCTTCGGGGTGATGCTCGACGACCTCATCGCCGCCGGCTACACCCTGTTCGCGCTGGCCCTGCTCGTGAGACTCCTGACCTGATGGACGCCCAACTCGAAACCCTGTCCCGCCTCGTCGGCGAGCACCTCGCCGCCCGCCGCTGGCGCCTCGCCACCGCCGAATCCTGCACCGGAGGCTGGGTCGCCGAAGTCGTCACCGCCACCGCCGGCAGTTCCGGCTGGTTCGACTGCGGCTTCATCACCTACTCCAACGACGCCAAGTGCGCCCTGCTCGGCGTCTCCCCGATGACCCTCGCCCGCCACGGCGCCGTCAGCGAGCCCACCACCGCCGCCATGGTGCGCGGCGCCCTCGAGCGGGCCGAAGCCGACCTCGCCCTCTCCATCTCCGGCATCGCCGGCCCCGGCGGCGGATCGGCCGACAAGCCGGTCGGCACCGTGTGCTTCGGCTGGGGCCGGACCGGCGAATCCCCCCAGACGACCACCCGCCACTTCGACGGCGACCGCGAAACCATACGCCGCCAGGCCGTCGTTTTTGCCCTCAGCGAACTCCTCCGCCGCTACGTCTGACCCCCGCCATCGCCGCGCCGGGGCGAAACCGGTAGACGTGCGCATTTAACTGTATAAAATAACAGACCGCGCGTTCATTTTCGCGCCGACGCGTCTCGTGACGACGCGCAATCACCCGCACGCAAACTCTGTGCCATAATCTCCAAAACCCTTTTCACAAGGATCAAGACAGATGGATGACAACAAGGCCAAGGCCCTCGCCGCCGCGCTTTCCCAGATCGAAAAGCAGTTCGGCAAAGGCTCGATCATGCGGCTGGGCGACGGTGAAGTCGAAAGCGACATCCAGACCGTCTCCACCGGCTCCCTGGGCCTGGACATCGCCCTCGGCATCGGCGGCCTGCCCCGCGGCCGGGTGGTGGAAATCTACGGTCCCGAATCCTCCGGCAAGACCACCCTCACCCTCCAGGTCGTTGCCGAGATGCAGAAGCTCGGCGGCACCGCCGCCTTCATCGACGCCGAACACGCCCTCGACGTCACCTACGCCCAGAAGCTCGGGGTCAACATCGGCGACCTCCTGATCTCCCAGCCCGACACCGGCGAACAGGCCCTCGAGATCGCCGACATGCTGGTACGCTCCGGCGGCGTCGACGTGGTCGTCATCGACTCCGTCGCCGCCCTCACCCCGAAGGCCGAAATCGAAGGCGAGATGGGCGACCAACTCCCCGGCCTGCAGGCCCGCCTCATGAGCCAGGCCCTGCGCAAGCTCACCGCCAACATCAAGCGCACCAACACCCTGGTCATCTTCATCAACCAGATCCGCATGAAGATCGGCGTGATGTTCGGCAGCCCCGAGACCACCACCGGCGGCAACGCCCTCAAGTTCTACGCCTCGGTGCGGATGGACATCCGGCGCATCGGCACCATCAAGAAGAACGACGAGGTGATCGGCTCCGAAACCAAGGTCAAGGTCGTCAAGAACAAGGTCGCGCCCCCGTTCCGCGAGACCCTGTTCGACATCCTCTACGGCGAAGGCACCTCCCGCGAGGGCGAGATCATCGACCTGGGCGTCCAGCACAAGTTCGTCGACAAATCCGGCGCCTGGTACGCCTACGGCGGCGACAAGATCGGCCAGGGCAAGGACAACGCCCGCGAGTACCTCAAGGCCAACCCGCACATCGCCCGCGAGATCGAGAACAAGATCCGCGTCGCCGTCGGGCTGCCCGAGATGGCCGCGATCCCGCCCGCTGCCCCGGCCGCAGCCGCCTGAGCGCACTGACAGGAAAACGCCCAGCCCATGGCCACCAGTCTGCACGAGCGGGCCCTGCGCTGCCTGGCGCAGCGGGAACACTCCCGCGCCGAACTGGCCCGCAAGCTGGGCAAGCTCGGCAGCGAGGACGAGGTGAGTGCCGAACTCGACCGTCTGGTCGAACTCGGCCTCCTCTCCGACGCCCGCTTCGCCGACGCCTACGTGCGGGCCAAGGCCACCCGCTTCGGCACAACCCGGCTCAAGAGCGAGCTGGCCCGCCGCGGCGTGGGCGCCGAACAGATCGACCTCGCCCTTGCCGACAGCTGCACCGAAAGCGAACTCCAGCGCGCCTGCGACATCCACCGCCGAAAGTTCGCCACCGGGCCGGCAGACGCGCGAGAATGGGCGCGCCAGGCGCGTTTTCTTCAAGGTCGTGGCTTCTCGACCGAAATCATTCGTAGAGTCCTGAAAGAACACCCCGGCGATGAGCCTGCTTAAAGTCAGCAACCTGCGCAAGAAGTACAAGGCCCGCACCGTCGTCCACGACGTCTCCTTCGACGTCGGCAGCGGCGAAGTCGTCGGGCTGCTCGGCCCCAACGGCGCCGGCAAGACCACTTGCTTCTACATGATCGTCGGCCTCGTGGTGGCCGACGGCGGCGAGATCACCCTCGACGACCAGGTCCTGACCCATCGCCCGATCCACCAGCGCGCCCGCCTCGGCCTGTCCTACCTGCCCCAGGAGATGAGCGTCTTCCGCAAGCTCACGGTGGCCGAAAACATCCAGGCGGTGCTCGAACTGCAGAAGCTCAGCAAGGCCGAAATGGCCGCACGCCTCGAACAACTCCTCGGCGAGCTGGGCATCGAACACCTGCGCGACAACACCGCCATCTCCCTGTCCGGCGGCGAACGGCGGCGCTGCGAGATCGCCCGCGCCCTCGCCTCCGACCCGCGCCTGATCCTCCTCGACGAACCCTTCGCCGGCGTCGACCCGATCGCCGTGATCGACATCCAGAAGATCATCCGCTTCCTCAAGGAAAAGGGAATCGGCGTGCTCATCACCGACCACAACGTCCGCGAGACCCTCGGCATCTGCGACCGCGCCTTCATCATCAATGCCGGCGAAGTGCTGGCCAGCGGCCGCCCGGAAGACATCGTCCGGAATGAACAAGTCCGTCAGGTATACCTCGGCGAGCACTTCCGGCTTTAAGGCACCATTGCGGTCATGAAGCCCAGCCTCCAGCTCAAACTCTCCCAGCACCTCGCGCTGACCCCGCAGCTCCAGCAGTCCATCAAGCTGCTGCAGCTGTCGACCCTCGAACTCAACCAGGAGATCGAAAAGATCCTCCTCGAGAACCCGATGATCGAGCGGGACGAACCCGAAGCCAACCTCGGCTCCAGCCGCGTCGAAGCCCCCGGGCCGGCTGCCCCCGCCGGCAGCGAGGCCGCTCACGAGCAGGAGCAGGAGCAAGCCCGCGAGTCCGACCAGCGCGAGCGCGACCCCGACCGGGAGTTCGACTTCAGCGGCGACGGCGGCGACTGGCAGGGCTCCGGCAGCGGCCAGCGGGACGACGACGACGACACCGACTTCCAGGATCTCCAGGCCACCGCCACCACCCTGCGCGACCACCTGGACGCCCAGATCGCCCTCACGCCCCTGTCCGACCGGGACCGCGCCCTCACCCGCTTCATGATCGAGGCCCTCGACGACGACGGCTACCTCAGCCAGGCCCTCGAAGACCTGCTGCCCCTGCTGCCGCCCGAACTCGAAGTGGACGTAGACGACCTCAAGATCGCCCTGCGCCACATCCAGAGCCTCGACCCCTGCGGCATCGGCGCGGCCGACATCGGCGAATGCCTCGGGCTGCAACTGCGCACCCTGGCGCCCAGCCGCGAGCGCGAGCTGGCCCTGGCCATCGTCGCCGAGCACCTCGAACTGCTCGCCGCCCGGGATTTCCTCAAGCTCAAGCGCGCCCTGCGCTGCACCGACGACGAGCTGCGCGAAGCCCACGCCCTGATCCTCGACCTCAACCCCCGGCCCGGCGCCCGCTTCGCCCAGTCGGACATCCGCTACGTGGTGCCCGACGTCATCGTCCGCAAGGTGCGCAACAGCTGGGTCGTGAGCCTCAACCCCGATGCCATGCCCAAGCTGCGCATCAACCAGCTTTATGCCCAGATCCTGCGGGACAACCGCGGCGCCAGCGGCTCCCTGTCCAATCACCTGCAGGAGGCCCGCTGGCTCATCAAGAACGTTCAACAGCGCTTCGACACCATCCAGCGGGTATCGCAAGCGATCGTTGACCGGCAGCGTCAGTTCTTCGATTATGGCGATGTGGCGATGCGCCCTCTGACACTGCGTGAAATCGCCGAGCAGTTGGAATTGCACGAGTCCACCGTCTCACGGGTGACCACCCAGAAGTACATGGCCACACCGCGGGGCATTTTCGAGTTCAAACATTTTTTCGGCAGTCACGTCGCCACCGACACCGGTGGGGCGGCCTCCTCGACGGCGATTCGGGCGCTGATTCGCCAGCTGGTGGCCGCGGAAGACAAGAAGAAACCCTTGTCCGACGCCAAGATTGCCGAGTTGTTGGGCCAGCAGGGTATCGTCGTGGCACGCCGGACCATCGCAAAGTACCGCGAGTCCCTCGATATCCCGCCGGTCAGTCTGCGCAAAACCATCTGACAGAAAGGTAAGAACCATGAACCTCAACATCACGGGGCATCACGTCGAAGTTACGCCGGCCATCCGCGAATACGTCACCGCCAAGCTTGATCGCGTGATCCGTCATTTCGACAACGTCACCAGCGTCGGCGTGATCCTCTCGGTGGAAAAGCTGCGTCAGAAGGCTGAAGTCACCGTTCACGTGCGTGGCAAGGACATCCACGTCGAGAGCGAGGATGCCGACATGTATGCCGCCATCGACGCCCTGACCGACAAGCTCGACCGTCAGGTTCTGAAGTACAAGGACAAGGCCTCCAACCACGGCCATGACTCCCTGAAGCAACACCTCGCCGAATCCTGATCTTCGGCCTGAAGTAATCCCCTTCTCCCCGGGACCGTTGTGGCTATAATGCGCCCCAACTGACACAACGGCCCCGGCGGCATCCGCCCCCGGATTTTCCAGTCCCGCACCCGGAACCTGTGCCGACCCAGCCGCGGACAGGCGCATCCCGCCCATGAACCTCATCGCCAAACTACTGCCTCCGGCCAATGTGGTCGTCGGCCTCGAGGCGAGCAGCAAGAAGCGTGCTTTCGAGCAAGCCGGCCTGCTGTTCGAGAACAATCACGGCATCGGCCGAAGCACCGTCTTCGACAGCCTGTTTGCCCGTGAAAAGCTTGGTTCGACCGGTCTCGGGCAGGGCATCGCGATTCCCCACGGACGCATCAAGGGCCTCAAGGACGCGCTCGGCGCCTTCATCCGGCTCGCCGATCCGGTCCCCTTCGACGCGCCCGACGGCCGCCCGGTTTCGATGCTGTTCGTACTGCTGGTGCCCGAACAGGCCAACGAGCACCACCTGCAGCTCCTCTCCGAGCTTGCCCAGATGTTCAGCGACCGCGCCTTCCGCGAGCAGCTCCTCGCGGCGCCCGACGCGCTGGTCGCCCACACCCTGTTCGCCCAGTGGGGCAGCGATGCGCCAGACAACCGTAGCCCGGCTGTTTGACGACAACCTCGACCGCCTGAGGCTGCGCCACATCTGTGGCAGCCTCGACACCCGCATCTCGGTCTCGGAAGACCGCATCTGGCCCGCCGACATGGTCGGGCACCTCAACCTGATTCACCCCGACCGCCTGCAGATCCTCGGCTCGTCGGAACTCGCCTGGGCCCGTCGCCAGACCCGCGAGAAAGTGATCCACCACGTCCGCGAGATCCTCTCTTACGGCCCGCCCGCCATCATCGTCGCCGACGACGAAGACATCCCCAGCCTGATCCGCACCGTCTGCGCCAACGAGGACGTTGCCCTCTTCGCCAGCCCGCTGCCGGCCGCCAATGTCATCGACCTGCTGCGCAGCTACCTGTCGCGCAAGCTCGCCGAGCGCGTCGCCCTGCACGGCGTGATGATGGATGTGCTCGGGCTGGGCGTGTTCATCACCGGAGACTCCGGCGCCGGCAAGTCCGAACTCGCCCTCGAACTCATCTCCCGGGGCCACGGCCTGGTGGCCGACGACATCGTCGAGTTCTCCCGCATCGCCCCCACCGTCCTGGAAGGCCGCTGCCCGGCCCTGCTCCAGGATGTGATCGAGGTTCGCGGCCTGGGCATCCTCAACATCCGCACCATCTTCGGCGAGACCGCCTGCCGCCGGAAGATGAAGCTCAAGCTGGTGGTTCACCTCCAGCGCCGCCAGCCCGGCGACCAGGACCCCCTGCGGCTGTCCCTCGAAGGGGAGCAGCAGGACATCCTCGGCGTCCCCATCCGCCGGGTGGTGCTGCCGGTGGCGGCGGGCCGCAACCTCGCGGTGCTCCTCGAAGCCGCCGTGCGCTCGACGATCCTGCTGCTGCGGGGCATCGACTCCACCCAGGAGTTCGTCGATCGCCAGCGCCGGGCGATGGAAGACAGCGGCTTTTGACCAAAAGACACACGATCCGCCCGAACGGGCCCGGCAGGCCGTCAACGGATTCTCCCGGACACCGTTTATGATGGTGTTGCAGTTCCGACAACCCGCCCACACGAGGAGTGGCCAGATGAAAAAACTGATCCTGAGTGTCGCTGTTTCGATGTTTGCCGCCAGCCTGGCACCTGCCGCCTTTGCAGCCACCACCCAGCAGAACAAGATGAAGGAGTGCAACGCTTCCGCCACCGACAAGAAGGGCGACGAGCGCAAGGCCTTCATGAAGGAATGCCTCTCCGCCAAGCCCGCCGCCGAAGCCAAGGGCACCCCGCAGCAGGAGAAGATGAAGGCCTGTAACAAGGAGGCCGGCGAGAAGGCCCTCAAGGGCGACGAGCGCAAGAAGTTCATGAGCACCTGCCTCAAGGGCTGATCGCCTCCGCGCGCTCATGAAACACCGAGGGCCCGCGAAGGGCCCTCGGTTTTTTTGCAGACCGGCGTCGCCGCCTCAGTCGATGGCGAAGGCCACGGCGTCGAGCATGTTGTCGCCCACCGAAAACCCGCAGCCGATGTGCCCCTTCTCGGAGAGCACGCACTCGTCCCGCTTCACACAGTGCTCGGCGCTACCCTCTTCGAGCAGGTAGGTGCCGTTGGTGCTGGAGTCGGCCAGATAGAACAGGCCGTTGCGCAGCTCGATGCGGGCGTGCTGGCGAGACACCCGGGGGTCCGACACCACGATGTCGTTGCCCGTCTCACGCCCGAACAGCAGGGTGGGATGCGCGGCGTCGATCACCCACTTCTGGCCCCGGTAGCTCACCCGCAGCTGGCGGACCGTCTGCATGGCCTCCTGGCGCAGCTCTGCGGGGCTGGGCGGCGGCGCGTTGCCCAGTTCCAGCGCCGGAAAGGGCGCGCTGCTCGCGGTATCGTCGAGCTTGCCCAGCAGGCGCCGCATGGACGGCGAGAGCAGCTCGGAGAGGCGCTCGGAAACGGTGATGGTGTCGGGATTGCAGCCTTCCACCAGGCTGGCGGCCATCTTCTCGGCAGCGCCCTCCTCCCCGCCCCCTTCGGACGCAAGCACCACGCCCGCCCGCAACACCAGCTTGATGCCGCTCATCGGCGGGAGCGCCCGAACCCGTTCGCGCATCTCGCGGGCAGCCAGCAAGGCGGAGTCCGCGTCCCCGAAATGGGCAACGATCACTTCCGGACGCAGATCCAGCGCATCGGCGGAATAGGCCTCGGCGCAGCGGGACATGCGGTTCAGGCAGCGCTCGACGGCGTAGCCGGCCTCCGCCTCCCCCAGCTTGACGGCCAGCCGGACGCGCCCGGCCACATCCGCGTACAGCAGGCACCGGGTCGAGGCACGCTCATTCATCGCGACGTGCTCCGACAGCCCCGGGACACGGGGTAAAGCAAGTCGCGGCAAATCCCGCCAAAGTCTGCCGGAGGCTGGGTGGGCGATCCATAAGCTCTAACTTCTCCAGATCCCGATGGGGATCGCTTGGGCATCTTCCGCCACGGTCGGCAACTCGGGCGCATCGAACACGATGTCGCCCTGCTCGACTTCCGTTCCCCGCGAGACGTTGAGGAAGTCGAACAGCTTGCCGTCTGCCAGATGAGACGGAACAACGTTTTTCATGGCCGTGGCAATGGACACGATGCGGCCGGGAAAGCGGCTGTCCCAGTCGCGCAGCATCGCCTTGATCTGCTTGCGCTGGGCGTTTTCCTGGCTGCCGCACAGATTGCACGGGATGATCGGGTACTCCATGCCGCGGGCGAAGCGCTCGATGTCCTTCTCGGAGCAGTAGGCCAGCGGCCGGATCACCACATTCTGCCGATCGTCGCTCACCAGCTTGGGCGGCATGGATTTCATCTTGCCGCCGAAGAACATGTTGAGGAACAGGGTTTCGATCATGTCGTCCCGGTGATGGCCCAGGGCGATCTTGGTGGCCCCCACCTCTTTGGCCGTCCGGTAGATGATGCCGCGACGCAGGCGGGAGCACAGGGAGCAGGTGGTCTTGCCCTCCGGGATCTTGTCCTTGACGATCTTGTAGGTGTTCTCGGTGACGATCTTGTATTCGACGCCGATGGATTCGAAGTAGGCCGGCAGCACGTGGTCGGGGAAGCCCGGCTGTTTCTGGTCCAGGTTCATCGCCACGACCCGGAAATCGATGGGCGCCCGCTCGCGCAACTCGAGCAGTAACGAGAGGAGGGTGAAGGAATCCTTCCCGCCCGACACGCACACCATCACCACGTCTCCGTCCTCGATCATGCCGTAGTCGACGATCGCTTCACCCGTCCGACGCATCAAGAACTTCTTGAGGCGCAGGAAGGAATTGGAGAAACGGGATTCCGTCTCGGGAGAGTCGTCTGCCACCGGCGCGGGGACTGCCACTGCTTGTTCCATTGGTTTCAAATCGTGAATGATTATAAGTCGGCGGAAAAGTCGATCCGACCGAGATAAATGTTAAATACGTTATAAATGCGCACTACGTCCCCCATCCACCGGAATGATCTGACCTGTGACATAGGGCGCATCGAACAGCAAAAAATGCACCGTCCGGGCAATGTCGGACGGTGCGCCAACCCGCTGAAGCAAGGTGTGGGCCACCACCGCCTCCCGCTCGGCCGGGGGAAACTGCCCGTCTTCGGGCCATTCGATGGCCCCGGGCGCCACGCCATTCACCCTCACCCGCGGCGCCAGCTCGAGGGCCAGGGCGCGGGTCAGCCCCAGCAGCCCCGCCTTCGCGGCGCAGTAGAGCGGGTAGCCCTTGAGCGGGCGCTCGGCGTGGATGTCGACGATGTTCACGATCGCCCCACCGGACGCCTGCAGCCACGGATTGGCCGCCTGGGCCAGGAACAACGGCGCCTTGAGGTTCGAGCCGATCAGATCCAGCCACGCGGCCTCGTCGATCTCGCCCATCGCGGTGGGGAAGAAACTCGATGCATTATTGACAAGCGCGTCCAGACGCCCAAAATGGGCAACCGTCGCTTCGACCACCCCTGCCAGCGCCGCGACCTCCAGCAAGTCGGCCTGCACCACCAGCGCCGAACCCGGCCGGGCCGCGTCGAAGGTGGCCGCGAGGGCATCCGCATCGCTGCGGGAATGCCGACAATGCAGCGCGAGCCGGGCACCGGCGGCGTGCAGATGGCGGGCGATTTCGGCGCCGACTCGCCGGCCTGCGCCGGTCACGAGGACGACAGGCGCAGCTGCCGGTTGATTCATGACTGCTCTGTAACGGGATTCAACGGGACCGCTATCATACGGCGACACCACCCTTCATGGTCATGTGTTGCGACGTGCGGCACCCTTGCGCCGCGGCACGGTAGCGCGACAGGGTAAGATGCCGGATTTTACACGCCAGCGCCGCCATGAACCTGCCCCAGCCGTCTGCCGAAGCCCTCGAACAAAGCGCCGCCCTTGTCGCCCGCCTGCAGACCCTGATCGATACCCAGGGCGGCTGGATCCCCTTCTCCAGCTACATGGCCGAGGCCCTCTACGCGCCCGGGCTGGGCTACTACAGCGGCGGCGCCCGCAAGTTCGGGCCGGGCGGCGACTTCATCACCGCACCGGAGCTGACCCCCCTCTTCGGTCAGGCGCTGGCCAGCCAGGTGCAGCAGGTGATGAGCCTGTCGGCGCCCCACATCATCGAAGCCGGCGCCGGCACCGGGCTGCTGGCGGCCGATCTGCTGCTGGAACTCGAGCACCTGGGGGCGCTGCCGGAGCGCTACGACATCCTCGAAGTCTCCGGCGAGTTGCGCGAGCGCCAGTTCGACACCCTGGCCGCCAAGGCGCCCCACCTCGCCGGGCGGGTGCACTGGCTGGACAACCTGCCCGAACGTTTCTCCGGCGCCCTGGTGGCCAACGAGGTGCTCGACGTGATGCCGGTGCATCTGGTGGCGTGGCGCCCGGAAGGCATCTTCGAGCGTGGGGTGAGCCACCGGGACGGCCGCTTCGTGTGGGCCGACCGCCCGGTGGCCGGACGGGTGGCCGAGGCAGCGGCGGCGCTGGCCCTGCCCCTGCCCGGCGACGGCGAATACGTGAGCGAACTCAACCTGGCCGGTCGCGCCTGGGTGGCCGAGTGGGCGGCCCGCCTCGAACAGGGCGCGATGATCCTGATCGACTACGGCTACCCCCGCGCCGAGTACTACCTGCCCAGCCGCAGCACCGGCACCCTGCTGTGCTACTTCCGCCACCACGCCCACGGCGACCCCTTCCTGTGGCCGGGGCTCAACGACATCACCGCCTTCGTGGATTTCACCGCCATCGCCGAGGCCGGCTTCGAGGGCGGGCTCGACGTGATGGGCTACACCGATCAGGCCAACTTCCTGTTCAACTGCGGCGTGCTCGACTGTCTGGCGCGCCGGGCGCCGGAGGATGGCGCCGACTACATCCGCGCCTCCAAGGCGGTGCAGCGCCTCACCGGCCCCCACGAGATGGGCGAGCTGTTCAAGGTGATCGCCCTGTCGCGCAACATCGGCCAGCCGCTGATCGGCTTCCGGCGCGGCGACCGCCTGCACAGCCTGTAAGCGCCGGCACAAAACAAGACCGCCCGCCGGGGCAGAACCCTGGCGGGCGGTCTTGACCGATGATGACCCGGGGGCCGACTACTCCTGGAAGCGATACACCGCGCTCAGGAAGGCATCCACATCGGTGGGCACAGCATGTTGTCCGTGCTCGGCTGCCGGAATCTCCTGCAGGCCCAGGGCCAGTTCGGGCGGCAGCAGATTGGCATTCAGCACTTCGTCGTCGTAGGCCGGGCCCGCCGACGCCTCGGGCTCCAGATAGCCCCGTTCACCGCTTTCCATATCCATGAAGATCACCATTTCGGCCTCCGTTCCGGGGTGACATGCGTTCCCCCTTGTTTTCCTTAACGGCTGTGGCCTCCAAAGGTTGAAGGAAACCCGGCAGGCCAGGTCGGACGCCCCGTCGGACACCCCAGCGCAGCCGCCAGTCGCACGGTTTCAGGATGGAACACAAAATGGGCATCCGCAATGACGGAGTTCACGGCCCCGGGCGATTGGGACGACCCGTTACAGATCGAGTTCCTTCAGCCAGGCCAGGATGGGATCGGCCGCCACCTGCCAGTCGCTCTCCAGCATCATGCCGTGACCGAGCCCCGGCAGGATCAGCGGCTCGACCTCGTAGCGACGGGCGGTGAGGCGCACCTGGTCGGGCGGAATCAGCACGTCGTGCTCGGCCCCCAGCACCAGCATCGGCGGGCGCTGGATGCGCGACAGGGACGGCAGATCGAACAGCGACATGTCCCAGATCGCGCGGTGGGATTCGGGCTGACACAGGTGGTAGTAGCGCTGCAGCCGCTCCAGCTCGATGGCCTCGTGGAACAGCGCGTGGCGCAGGGTTTCCATCTGCGGCTGGCCGCCGCCCATGATGCGGTTGAGGTCGCCCAGCAGGTGCGGCCGCGAGAAGGCCAGCCCGAAGGCCGAACCCAGCAGGCCCTGGGGCGGCACCGACGACATCAGCACCACCGCCGGCGCGCTGTGACGCTCCAGATACTTCTGGACCACCATCCCGCCCATCGAGTGCCCCACCAGCACCGGCGTGGCGGGCAGCTTGCCGGCCACTTCGGCCACGTCATCCACGTAGTCGGAGATCGAGAAGCTGTCCAGATACGCGCGACCGCGGCTGCGCCCGTGCCCGGACAGGGAGACCGCGTAAGCGGCGTAGCCCTGCGCGGCAAACCACGGCAGGAAGCGCTCCTCCCAGCACCAGGCGGCCGTGTAGGCGCCATGGACGAAGAGGATGGGCGTCTCGCGGGCCGGCCCCGACGGGGTGTGGCACAGCACCTCCAGATCGCCGAATCGGGAGCGGTTCATGGACGAAACCCGGCAGACAGGCGAAGGGGGCGGCAGGCGGGAAAGAGGGTCATGGGCGTGGCAGAGGAAGTGTCAGGCGGAGAACTTACCCCACCCGGAGGGCTGAGAAAAGCAAAAGACACGCCCAGCCGCCCCGGCGCACCTGTCGGGAGACTTTACACTTCCCGGCACGGCTGCTGCAGAATCGGCGCAAAACATTGTTTTAAAAACACAAACCATTTTGGGCGCAGATTTTGCTTTAAATTCGTGAAATATTTCACGGAGAAAGAAATGCGCTTGAAGTTGCTTACCGGTGCGGCTGGCGCCCTGATCGCCCTGGGCGCCGCCGCCGCGCCCGTGATCTACAACAACGACGTGGCCAGCGGCGAGGCCGCCTTCGACGAGACCATCGCCAACGCCGGCGGCACGCTCCACACCCTGGCCCTCTCCGGGCTGGCGTCCAACGCCGCGGCGTGGTCGCTGCCCGGGCTGACGATCCGGGCCACCGACAACGCCGACCGTTTCGTGTACGACGACTACAACGGCTACCGCGCGGCCGGCCGGCCCTACGCCATCGGCGGCGCGACCATCTCTATCGCGCCCACGACACCGGCCGCCGGCTCGGGGCTCACCTTCACCTTCTCCACGCCGATCAACGCCTTCGGTCTCCAGATCGCCGACTGGGCCACCTGCTGCACCGGCGTGCCCCACCCGGACACCGGCGCGCCCACCGGGTCCAACCTCTTCATCGCCTTCGACGGCGGCGCCACGCGCCTCGTGGCCAACGCGACGAGCGCCGACGCCAACCCCGGCAACCGGGATTACGACGGCGACGGGCACATCGACAGCGTGTTCACCAACTTCGTCGCCGCCATCGACGACAGCCGCACCTTCAGCACCGTCAGCTTCTACGGCGATGGGCTGGGCGAGGCGCTCTACGCCGGCGGCACCCTGCGCTGGTCGGCGGTGGACCCTGGCTCGGTGTCGGCCTCCGCGGCCGGCGCGCCCCCCACCCTGGTCGCCGAGCCGGCCGCCCTGGGGCTGGCGAGCCTCGCCATCGGAGGGGCGGTCCTCAACCGCCGTCGCCGCCGGCGCTGAGCAACACGGCGCCACGGAAACGCGGTAAGGTCCGGGCTCCCGCGTCGACGGCCAGCCTGGGCCGGGCACGACGCATCCATTCCTGGACGGCAGGTGAGGGCCCATGCTCAAGTGGTTGCTGGCAATCGTGGTGCTGGCGGTGGTGTCGGGGCTGGGCTCCGCGCTGCCGCTGCGGCGCTGGCGCATCGGCCACCTGCCCGGCGATCTGCATTTCGACGTCTTCGGCCGTCACATCCACATCCCGTTCACCAGCACCCTGCTGATGTCACTGGCGGTCTGGCTGCTGTTCCGCTGGCTTTGACAGTTCGCTGTCGAGGGGCGCGCGCACCGCAAAGGTGACGCTGTCGAGCACCTGCCCGTCGGCCGCCATCAGATCGAGCACGTGACGGCCGGCAACCGGCCGCCAGCCCACCCCGCGCGTGCCGTTGCCGTTCCCCACCTTGTCGCCGTTGAGCCGCCACCAGGCGCCGGGCGGCAGGCGGATGCCCTCGAAGTGGATGCGGTAGGCCGGATCGCCGGCCAGCGCCATCGCATCCACCAGCATGCCCGCCGCGGGGTAGGCGATGCGCGGCAGGCTGCGGGGCAGCGCCACCCGCTCCACCTCGGTGCCGCGGATGAACCACTCCTTGCGCGGGCTCTCCACCGGCGGCTCGAAAACCACCAGGCTCGACACCACGCCGGGCGGCGGCGCCGGGCGGCTTGCCGGCTGACTGCGGTGAAGGCCGCGCAGGATCTCGTGCCAGGCGGCGTTGGCCTGCGCCGGCACCCCGCGCGCGCCCGCCGACCACAGCACCACCGTGTAGCGGTCGGAGAAGCCGGCCACCAGCGTCTCGCGCCCGTCCGGCACGAACTGGCGGATCACGAAGGGCTGCGGGACGCCCTCGGTGTCGGCCTCGGTGAGGATGTCGCCGACGATGAAGCCGGCCTCGGGCTTGAGCAGCCGCCGGGCGGGGCGCTCGCCCCCCGGAACGCTGCGCGGCGCCTGCCACTGCCCGCCGCTGCCCAGGCTGCGGTAGAGCCCGGCGAGGGCAATGAGGCCAAGATCCGCCTGGCCGCTGCGCCCCACCTCCAGATCGGCCAGACGGAGGCGCTCGGGTAGCTGGTCGCCCGCCAGCCGCAGCACGCTGGCCGCCGGTTCGGCAAGGTTCTCGACCAGCGCCCGGCGGGCGCTCACCCAGATGCGCTCGTCGGGCGCGGTGGGGGCGTGGTTGGAGAGGGCGTCGTCCAGCAAGGTGGCGGCGGTGATCTGCCGCCGCTCCACGGCGATGCCGTAGGCGAAGGGCAGCAGCAGGGTGCCGCTGCTGCGCAGGATCGCGGCCTGATCGGCCTGGGCGGCGTCGGGCGCGCCCACGTAGGCGAGCACGTCGGCGCTGGCGTTGTCGAGGACCACCGCCGCCGCATCGCCCGGCCCAAGCCGGCGCACGGCGGCCAGGGTCAGGCGCTGGACGTCGGCGTCGAGGGTGGTGACGAGGCGCTCGCCGGGCTGCTGGAGGAGCTGGCGGCCAAGGTGTGGCGCCAGCTCCCAGCGCGGCCCGAGGTGCTGGCGGTCGAGGGTGGCGTCCGCCAGGCGCTGGGCCGGGCCGCAGGCCGACGGGCTGCCGATGCGCTCGGCGAGCACGCAGGCCCGGCGCGCCACCACGTCGGCCTTGGCGTTGGGGCCGCGCAGCAGCACCGCCAGCACCAGCGCCTCGGGCCGGCCAAGCTCCGCCGGGGTCTTGCCGAAGAAGGCGCGGGAGGCCGCATGCACGCCCTGCAGGTCGCCCCGGAAGGGGGCCAGGTTGAGATAGGCCTCGAGGATCTGCTCTTTGGTCCAGCGGGCTTCGAGGGCCTGGGCGGCGAGGGCCTGATCCCACTTCTGGCCGATGGAGCGCCGCGGCGTGCCGTCGCGCCCGAGGGCCAGCTCGGGGTCGAGGAGGCCGGCGAGCTGCATCGACAGGGTGGAGGCGCCGCGCTTGCGGTCGTACCACAGGTTGTGCCAGAGGGAGCCGGCGAAGGCGCGCCAGTCCACCCCGGAGTGTTCGAAGAAGCGCTTGTCCTCGGCGGCCAGCAGGGCCTCCTTGAGGGCTGGCGACAGGTGGGGCAGGCCCACCCACTCCAGCCGGCGCACCCGCGGGTTCACCCGGCGCTCGGCCAGCGGCGTGCCGTCGCGGGCCAGGAGCACCGCCACCGAAGGGGCGGTGCCGGCCTTCACTTCGGCAAAGGCCGGGATCGGCTGGGTGGCGTGGGCGGCGGCAAGCGGGCCGACGATCAGCAGCGCCAGCGCGAGGCGCCGCAAACGGGCGGGCAACGCGGGGAAATCAGGGTTCGAGAACATGTCTGGGCGGCATTGTATGCCCCCCGTCGCCGGGGTAGCCGCGGGATTACTGCCGACCCTCCGGCGACAATCTGTCAACATTCGTGTCATCGCCCAAGCCCAGCGCCCGCACCGCCGCCACCCGCGCCGCATGAACCTCGGCGGGGATGCGTGACTTGTCGGCGAGGCTGCGGGCGATGGCGCCGGCATCCACCCCGCGCACCGCGGCGAGCACCGCCAGCAGGCGCTCCCGCTGGGGGTACGGCCGCCCGGCGAGCCCGGCGCGGCCGCGGTGGTCGCAGGCGCAGGCGTCGAGCAGCGCGGCAAAGCGCTCCGGCCGGCGCAGGCCGTCGCAGCGCTCGACGAGCTTCACCGCGGTGGCGGCGCGCAGCACCAGGGCCTGGTGCACGATGCCGTGCTCGCGGGCGGTCATCAGCGCCAGATCGCGGCACTCGGCGGGGCACTTGAGGCGCTCGCAGACGTCCCGGGCGAGCCGCTCGCTCGCCGCCTCGTGCCCGTAGTGGTGGGGCAGCAGATCGGGCCGGGTGAGGCCCTTGCCCAGATCGTGGAGCAGGCAGGCGAAGCGCACCGCCAGAGGCTGGCCGGTAGCGGCGGCTTCGTCGAGCACCAGCAGCAGGTGCGCGCCGCAATCCACCTCGGGGTGGTGCTGGGCCGGCTGGGGCACGCCGAACATCCGATCCACCTCGGGCAGCAGCCGGGCCAGGGCGCCGCAGTCGCGCAGCACCGCGATCATCCGCGAGGGCCGGGCTTCCATCAGGCCGCGGGCGATCTCCTGCCACACCCGCTCGGGCACCAGGGCGTCCACTTCGCCGGCGGCCACCATGCCGCGCATCAGCGCGAGAGTTTCGGGCGCCACCCGGAAATCGGCGAAACGCGCGGCGAAGCGGGCCAGCCGCAGGATGCGCACCGGGTCTTCGGCGAAGGCGGGGCTCACGTGGCGAAAGACGCCGTCGGCCAGATCGCGCCGCCCGTGGAAGGGGTCGACCAGCACGCCGTCGGCGCCGCGGGCGATGGCGTTGATGGTGAGGTCGCGGCGGGCGAGGTCTTCTTCGAGTGTCACCGACGGGTCGGTGTGGAAGACGAAGCCGGCGTAACCCGGCGCGGTCTTGCGTTCGGTCCGCGCGAGGGCGTATTCCTCGTGGGTGCGGGGATGGAGGAAGACCGGGAAATCCTTGCCGACCGGCTTGTAGCCTTGGGCAAGGAGGGCCTCGGGGGTGGCGCCGACGACCACCCAATCCCGGTCCTGGACCGGCAGACCAAGCAGTTCGTCGCGGATGGCGCCGCCTACGCAGTAGATTTCCATGGATCGGAGCGGGGGTACGGGTTGGGAGCGGGCCTAGTCGCGTCGTAGCTGGGCCGCATCCAGCCGACCGCGCTTGTTGACCTTGCCCAGGTAGCAGGGGGCGACTGCCTCCAGCGCGGTGGGGGTGCGGCCCCAGGGCTGGGGCGGGCCGCCGGCGATGTTGTCGACGCGCATCGAGCGCACGTTGTCGCGGCTCATCAGGGGGCCGGGCAGGCATTCGAGGGCGGCGGCCTGGAGCATGGCGAGGGCTTCGGGCAGGGGGATCACCGGGCGCGGGCAGCCGGTGAGCCGCCCCACGTATTCGACCAGCTGGCGCAGGGTGTAGACCTGCGGGCCGGCGAGGTCGTAGGTCTGGCCGACGGCATCGGCGCGGGCGAGGCTTTCGGCCACCGCCTCGGCCACGTCGCCCACATAAACCGGCTGGAAGCGGGTGCCGGCGCCGCCCAGGGGCATCAGCGGGAAGCGCCGCACGAGGCCGGCGAAGAGGTTGAGAAAGCTGTCGCCGGGCCCGAAGATGACCGACGGGCGCAGGATGGTCCACGCCACATCGGGGCTGCCGGCACGGATCGCGGCTTCGCCGGCAGCCTTGGAGCGCTGGTATTCCGACGGCCCGGCCGGATCGGCGCCCAGGGCGCTGACGTGCACGATGCGCGCCACGCCGGCCGCCCGGGCCGCGGCCACCAGCTTGGTGGGCAGCTCCACGTGGGCGCGGGCGAAGGCCGGGCCCCACGGCGAGCCGGGGCGGGAATGGAGCACGCCGACGAGGCTCACCACCGCGTCGACGCCGTCCATCAGGCGGGCGAGCACGGTGGGGTCGAACACGTCGGCCTCGACCACCTCGGCGCCGGGCAGCACGCGCAGGTGACGGGCGTTGGCGAGCCGGCGGGTGGGCACGACGAGGCCGACGCCGTCGCGGGTGAGCCGTTCGGCGATCGCGGTGCCGACAAAACCGCTGCCGCCGACGAGCAGGACTTTACGGGGAAGGGACATGGCCGGTCTCCGGGTGAAGGGGTGGGGGAACGCGTCGGTTTGATTGCGCAGCCGGCAGCGAATTCCCTGCCCGGCGCCCTATTCGTTGCTGCCGGCGCCCGGCGTGGGCTCGTCGAGACCGGCGCCCGGCGCCGCGCTGCCTAGCCCGCGGGTGCTGCCGTCGCTGGCCGCGACGGTGCCGAGGCGGGCCTTGAGCGAAGGCGCCCGGCCTTCGAACAGGGCGGCGTAGATGACCGAGTTGGCCATCACCTTCTTCACGTAGTCGCGGGTTTCGTTGAAGGGGATCGATTCGGCGTAGATCGCGCCCTCGAGGGGCTTCGCGTCCTTCCACCGCTTGGCGCGGCCGGGGCCGGCGTTGTAGGCGGCCGAGGCCAGCACCGGGTGGTTGTCGAGCCCTTCGAGCACCATCCGCATGTAGGTGGTGCCGAGCATCACGTTGGTGTCCGGGTCCTGCAGCCAGCCCACGTTGTAGCCGCTCATGCCAAGCTTGCCGGCGACCCACTTGCCGGTGGCGGGCATGATCTGCATCAGCCCCTGGGCGCCGACGCCGGAGCGGGCGGCGGTGACGAAGCGGCTCTCCTGGCGCATCAGGCCGTACACCCAGCCGGGGTCGAGATCGCGGCTGCGCGCGTTGGGCTCGACCCGCTCCCGGTAGGGCGCGAGGTAGCGCAGGCTGTAGTCGTGCTCGTTGCGGGTCTTGTCGGCGGCGTTGATGGCGCGATCGTAGATGCCGAGCTGCTGGGCGAGCTGGGCGGCGGAGAGGAGGAAGCGGTCGTCCCGGTTGCGCAGGGTCCAGTTCCATTCGCGCGTGCCTTCGGTGCGCAGGTCGAGGCGGAACAGGGCGATGGCGCGCTGGATGCCGGGGGTCTGGCGGGTCTGCTCCAGTTCGTCGCCGCTGGGCGCGCGGGCCTTCTTGGGCAGGGTGAAGCTGCGGCCAAGCTCTTCGTCGGCGAGGATGCTGTAGAAGTTGGGGTGGCCCGCGATGCGCTCGAACTCCTTGCGGGCGGCTTCGCGGTTGCCCTGGGCCTGGTGGGCGCGGCCGAGCCAGTAGGTCCAGTCGGGCTGGGCGCGCTGGTCGGCGGGCATGGCCTCGACGGCGGAGCGGACGGCCTTCCAGTCGCCGGCGCGCAGGGCCGCGCGCACCCGCCAGGCGGCCTGCTCTTCGGACATCGGGGTGTCGCCCGCGGCCTTGAACCAGGCGTTGGCGTCGGGCATCAGCTTGGCGGCGGCCTGCCAGGCGATCTGGCCAAGGGCGTAGCCGCGCTCGGCGGCGGAGAAGCGCTCGTTGATGCCCAGGTAGCGGGTGTAGGCGCCCTGGGGGTCGTCGCGGGCGAGGCGGGCCAGGGCGATCAGCGCCAGCTCGCGGCCGGGGCGGCTGGCGGCAAAGTTGACCGGCAGGCGGTCGAGCCAGGTGGAGGGGTTGGCGCCGGCGCGCTCCAGGTCGATGGCGCCGGGCTGCTGGTCGAAGGGTAGCCAGCTGGCCGCCGCCTTGGCCCCGGTGGTGCGTTTGGCTTCCATCAGGCGACGCACGCGGCTCCAGATCTCGTCGGGGCTGACCAGCGCCTCCCGGGCCAGGGCCTGGAGGATGGGGACGCAGCTGTCGGGCGTATCCACCAGCGAGAACCACATCGGGCGCACCTCCGGGAGCAGCGCCGGGTCGCCGCTGCCAAGGCGGGCCTGGTAGAGGTAGCACTTGAGATCCTGATCCGGCTGTTCGAGGTTGCCGAACTCGGCCAGCAGGGGGCCGAAGTCGCCCCGCTTGCCAAGCAGGCGCAGCCACTCGGCGCGGAGTTTTTCGGCCGGCCAGCTGCCCGGGTAGCGCTGCAGGAAGTCGCGGATGCGGCCGGTGTCCACATCGCTGGGACGGGCCAGCATGTTGGACAGGGCCCAGAACTCGGGGTAGGGATCGAGCACGTGGCCGGTGGGCGGGGCGTACAGGTTGAGGCGGCCGCGGTCGCCGCTGCGGGCTGCGTCCCGCGCCAGCAGGATGCGCTCGTCGCCCGGATCGCCGCCGGCCGGCATGGCCATCCACAAAACTGCCGCCAGGACGGCCCACGCGCTATTCTTCATTGCTCTACGTCTCGCCAAAATGCCGCTGGAGAATAGCACAGTGACCCCGTCCTCCTCCCCTTCCGGGCGCCCCGCCGAAGCTGAAATTTCCGCGCTGCGCAAAAACCTCCGGAATGCCCGGATCGCCGCCCGCGAGGCCCTGCCGGCCGCCGAGCGGGCCGCCCGCAGCGCCTGCATCGAGGCCCACCTGGATGCGCTGACGGCCCGCCTCGCGCCCTGCCGGCTGGGCTTTTGCTGGCCGTGGCGGGGCGAGGTGGATCTGGTGCCGTGGGTGACGCGCTGGCTGGCGGCCGATCCGGCGCGGCAGGCCGCCTTGCCGGTGGTGCGCGAGCCGGGCCGGCCGATGGTCTTCCTGCGCTGGCAACCGGGGGCGCCGATGACCGCCGACCACCACGGCATTCCGGTGCCGGACGGGGATGCGCAGATCGCGCCGGACCTGATCCTGGTGCCACTCAACGCGTTCGACGGGGCGGGGTTCCGGCTGGGCTATGGCGGCGGCTACTTCGACCGCACCCTGGCGGCCCTGGCGCCGGCACCGCTCACCGCCGGGGTGGCCTTCGAGCTGGCCCGGGCCGACACCTGCTGGCCCCAGCCCCACGACCAGCCGATGGACTGGCTGGTCACCGAGGCGGGCTGGTGGAAGGCGGGCGCGGCGTTCAGCGGGGGCTGATGGGCCGCACGCCGTCGAGGGGGCTGGCGAGGATCGCCTGGCGGATCACGTCGATGGCGCCGCTGCGCGGGTAGGTGACGCGCCACGCCAGCGCGATGCGGCGGAAGGGTTCCGGCGCCTCGAAGGGCCGCACGGTGAGGAGCGGGTTGCCGCCCGGAATGGGCGCCGCCGCGGCGCTGGGCAGCACGGTGACGCCGGCGCCGGTGGCCACCATGTGGCGGATGGTTTCAAGCGAACTGCCCTCCAGCGTGCGCTGCAGGCCTTCGCCCGGACGGCACAGGGGGCACACCTCGAGCACCTGATCGCGGAAGCAGTTGCCGGCGCCCAGCAGCAGCAGCTGCTCTTCGGCCAGCCGCCTGGCGGGGATCGCACTGTCGTTCTCCCACGGGTGGCCGGTGGGCATCAGCACCCGGAAGGGCTCGTCGTACACCGCCTGGGTGACGATGCCGGGCTCTTCGAAGGGCAGCGCGATGACGATCACGTCGAGGTCGCCGCGCTTGAGGGATTCGGCCAGCCTGGCGGTGTAGTTTTCCTGGATCAGCAGCGGCATCGACGGCGCTGCGCTGTGCACGCGGGGGATGAGGTGCGGCAGCAGGTAGGGCCCGATGGTGTAGATCACGCCCAGCTTGAGGGGACCGGAGAGCGGGTCGCGGCCGGCGGTGGCGAGTTCCTTGATCTGGCCGGCTTCGAGCAGCACCTTTTCGGCCTGGGCGACGATCCGGGCGCCGATGTCGGTGATCTTCACGTCGGCGGCGCTGCGCTCGAAGAGCGTGACGGCCAGCTCGTCCTCGAGCTTCTTGATGGCCACCGACAGCGTGGGCTGGCTGACGTTGCAGCGTTCGGCCGCGTGGCCGAAATGCCTTTCGCGGGCCAGCGCGACGAGGTAGCGGAGATCGGTCAGCGTCATGAAGCACTCCCGGCAATCACGATAGTGATTAACTATACATCGGAAGTCGGCCATGGGCAGCGGGCAATCGAAAATGGGTGGAGGGGGATTGCAATCGCCCCGCGCCGCCCCCATTTCAGGTAGCCGTGGCGCAGCCCTCCGCCGACCGTTTGTAAGCGTATGTTTGCAGCGGGAACAGCCCGTCCCGGCGCGGCGTCCACCGTCCCGTGAGAAAACAGGAGCCCTGCATGAAACCTGCCGTCGTCCGTTCCGCCCTCGTCACCTCCGCCATCGCGCTGGCGCTCGCCGGCTGCCTGCAGGAGGGTGGTGCAATCTCCCCCTCCCACGCCGCCAACGGCGCCGCCGCGGCTGCAGCACCGGCCGTCCAGCCGGCCCAGTCGCCGGCCGGGCGCTACGCCCTGCCGGATTTCTCGGGGCTGGTGGAGCAGGTGGGGCCGGCGGTGGTGAACATCAGCACCACCCAGCGCCTGACCCGCGGCAACGGCGGCGCCAGCGGCGACGACCCCTTCGCCGGCGACCCGTTCTACGATTTCCTGCGCCGCTTCGGCGTGCCGGTGCCGGGCATGCCGGGCAACGGGGGCGGCGGCGGCCGGGCGCCGGAGCAGATCCAGCAGGGCGTGGGCTCGGGCTTCATCGTGAGCGCCGACGGCTTTGTGCTGACCAACGCCCACGTGGTGGATGGCGCCACCGAGGTCACCGTGCGCCTCACCGACAAGCGCGAGTTCAAGGCCAAGGTGGTGGGTACCGACAAGCGCACCGACGTGGCCCTGCTGAAGATCGACGCCACCGGCCTGCCGGCGGTGCGCACCGGCGACGCCGAGCGCGCCAAGGTGGGCGAGTGGGTGGTGGCGATGGGCTCGCCCTTCGGCTTCGAGAACACCGTGACGGCCGGCATCATCAGCGCCAAGGCGCGGCGCCTGCCCGACGAGAACTACGTGCCCTTCCTGCAGACCGACGTGGCGATCAACCCGGGCAACTCGGGCGGCCCGCTGTTCAACCTGGCGGGCGAGGTGATCGGCATCAACTCGCAGATTTATTCCCGCTCCGGCGGCTTCATGGGCATCTCCTTCGCGATCCCCATCGACGTGGCAATGAAGGTGAAGGATCAGCTGCAGAAGTACGGCAAGGTGTCCCGCGGCCGGCTGGGCGTGGCGATCCAGGGACTGGACGCCGATCTGGCCCAGAACTTCGGCCTCGACAAGCCCGGCGGCGCGCTGATTGCCAGCGTCGAACCCGGTTCGCCGGCCGAGAAGGCCGGCCTGCAGCCGGGCGACGTGGTGCAGGGGGTCAATGGCCAGAAGGTGGACAACTCCGCCGACCTGCCGCGCATCATCGGCGAGCAGAAACCCGGCACGGTGGTCCGCCTGTCGGTGTGGCGCGACCGCAAGGCCCGAGAGGTGAACGTCACCCTCGGCGAGCAGGCCGGCGAGAAAGTGGCGGCCATGGGCGCGCCAGACAAGAAGAACCCCTCGGCATCGGGCAAGCTCGGAGTCACCGGGCGCAGCCTCACCGCCCAGGAGGCTTCGCGCCTGGGCGTGCCGGGCGGCGTGGTGGTGGAATCGGTCGCCGGCCCGGCGGCCAAGGCCGGCCTGCAGCCCGGGGACGTGATCGTCGGGGTGAACAACCAGCCCATCGGCAGCATCGACCAGTTCCGCAAGCTGCTGGAGGCCGCCGGCAACCGCTTTGCCCTGCTGGTCCAGCGCGGCAACAGCCGCATCTTCGTGCCCCTGCGGATGGACTGAACGGCCACGGGCAGGCCTGTCGGGCGCGGGCGGCGCCCAAACGTGTGACAAGATTAAGCAGCCCTCCCCCGGAGGGCTGTTTATAATCCGGTCACTGTGGATATGCCGGGCGCGGAAATCGTCCGTTTCCGGTTCAAGCTCAATACCGCCCGATGTCCTTGCCGCTGTCACGCCGGTTTCCACTCGTCGCGTTCATGGCGGCCCTGTCCGCGCTAAATTGCCTCGCCGACGAGTTGCCCGAACGGGCGCATCAGGAGTCGCCGTTCTTCGAGGAACTGCCGACGGTCTTGTCGACCTCGCGAATCCCCCAGGCGCTCAACGAGGCGCCGGGCGCAGTCACCATCCTCGACCGGGAGTTCATCCGCGCCACCGGCTACCGCGATGTCGCCCGCCTGCTGCGGCTGGTGCCGGGCATGCAGGTCGGCCAGGAGCGCGGCCACGCCCAGTGGGTCACCTACCACGGCCTGGGCAGCGACTACCCCACCGAGATCCAGGTGCTGATCGACGGCCGCTCGGTGTATGCGCCCAGCGCCTTCGGCGGCGTCGACTGGTCGGCCCTGCCCCTGACGGTGCAGGAGATCGAGCGCATCGAGGTGGTGCGCGGCACCAACTCCAACGCCTACGGCGCTAACGCCTTCCTGGGCGTCATCAACATCATCACCCGCCACACCCACCAGGATCGGGGCGGATCGGCGCAGTTCAACCTCGGCTCCCACCGCATCGCCGACATGCAGGCAAGCTGGACCGGCGGCGCCGAAGGGCTGGGCCTGCGCCTGTCGGTGGCCGACCGGCAGGACAACGGCTTCACCAACCTGCACGACAGCCACCGCTCGCAGACCTTCAGCCTGCGCAGCGACTACCGCCTCAACGCCCGCGACGAACTCAACGTGCGGGCCGGTTACAACCACATGGTCCGCGACCTGGGCTATCCCGATTCCCTCTTCGGCAACAACGCCGAACGCAGCGGGCACAACGAGAGCGGCACGCTCCACCTCACCTGGCGGCGCACCGTCAGCGAGGACGAGGAGTGGCTGCTCAGTGCCTATCGCAACCAGGAGAACGGCGTCGAGCGCTGGCTGGCGTCGGCGCCCGGCTTCGGCTACCCGGCGGTGCCCCTCGACCGCGACCGCGCGGCGGTGCGCACCAACCTCGAGCTGCAGCACCGCCTCGCCCTGGGCCCCGGCGCGCGGCTGGTGTGGGGCCTCGAGACGCGCCGCGACGAGGCGACCTCGTCCTTCCTGTTCGCCGGCGGCAAGCCGCCCGTGCTGGAGCTATACCGGGCGTTCTCGAATCTCGACTGGCGCCTCACGCCCGAGTGGCAGCTCAATCTGGGCGGCCTGATCGAAAAGAACGGCCCGGTGGCGCCGCAGTTCATCCCGCGGGCCTTCGTCAACTGGCAGGCCAGCGCCCGCGACACCTTCCGCGCCGGCTACGCCCGGGCCTGGCAGCAGCGCAACCTGTTCGACCTGCACGGCGACGTGCGGGCCCGCGACCCGGCCAGCGGCGTGCTGCTGGCCTGGCCCTATCAGCCCAACCCCGACCTCAAGGTGCCCCACGTGGACACCCTCGAACTGGGCTACCTCGGGCGCTTCCCGGCCCTCGACGCCACCCTCGACGTGCGCCTCTTCAACGAGCGCATCAGCGATTTCGTGATCCGCCGCACCGTGCCCACCGGCGGTGCGGTGCTGCCGCTGCCGAGCACCCAGTTCGTCAATCTGGCTTCGCCGGTCGTCCTGCGGGGGGTGGAATACCAGCTGCGCGCGCGCCCCCGGGCGGGCACCGAACTGCTCTTCAGCCACACCCTGATCGACCGCCACACCGACGACCCCGAGATCGCCAAGCGCACCGCGCCCTACACCGCCAGCCTCACCTGGCTGCAAAATTACGGCGAGGGCTGGAGCAGCACCGCCAGCCTGCTGCGCATGGGCAGGCTGGCAGGCGGCTACGGCTACGTGCCGGGCTGCGACTACACCTCCAAAGCCTATACCACCGGCGACCTGCGCATCGCCCGGGCCTTCCGCCTCGACGGCCGCAGGACCGAAGTGGCGCTCAACGGCGTCAACCTGGGCGGCCGGCATCAGGAGATCGCCGACCGCTCGGAGCAATGCCTGAATGGCCACCTGGGCTCGCCGGTCAATCCGGTGAGCACGATGGGCTGGCTGTCCTTCGCCATCGAACTCTGAGCCCGGCGCCGGGTCATCCGGCCAGCGTCTTGCGGATGAACACCGCGCGGACGACGTCGGTCACCCACACCAGCCCATCGCCGGTCTGGCCGGTGCTCGCCACCTGCACGATGCGCTCCACCAACTCGTCGGCAATCTCGTCCGGGGCGACGATCTCGATGCGCACCTTGTCGGTGAAGTCGGTCAGCTCCTCCTTGATGGTGCTGGGCACATGGCGCGCGGTGGCGCCGCAGCCCACCGCCTTGCTGATGGTCATGCCCGGGAAACCGGGCACCGCCCGCAGCACCTCGCGCAGGCGGGGGAGCCTCTGGGGGCGGATCACAGCGCGGATTTCCTTCATGCCTCGATCTCCTTTTCCTCAAACCAGCGATACAACACCGGCAACACCAGCAAGGTGAGGGCGGTGGAACTGAGCAGCCCGCCGATCACCACCACCGCCAGCGGACGGGTCACTTCCGAGCCCGGGCCGGTGGAGAACAGCATCGGGATCAGCGCCAGCAGCGCCACGCTGGCGGTCATCATCACCGGCCGGAAGCGCTGACGGCAACCCTCCCGCACCGCCTCGGCCTGGCTCATCCCGCCCGCCTGCAGCTGCCGCACGCAGGACACCAGCACCACCCCGTTGAGCACCGCGATACCCCACAGGTTGATGAAGCCCACCGCCGCCGGCACCGACAGGTATTCGCCCGCCAGCAGCAGCCCGAACAGCCCGCCGATGGACGCCAGCGGCAGCACCGTGATGATGAGCGAGGCGTAGCGGGCCGAATTGAACAGCACGAAGAGCAGGAAGAAGATCGCCAGAATGGTGAGGGGCACGATCACCGCCAGACGCTTCATGGCCCGCTCCATGTTCTCGAACTGCCCGCCCCACTGCACCTCATAGCCCTCGGGCATCACCACCTCGGCGGCCAGACGGGCCTGGGCCTCGGCCACGAAGCTGCCCAGGTCGCGGCCCTGCACGTTGGCACCGATCACCAGCCGGCGCCGGCCCGACTCGCGGGAGATCTGCGCCGGGCCGTCCTGCACCTCGATCTTCGCCACGTCGTGCAGCGGCACCACCGCCCCGTTGGGCGAGCGCAGCACGATGTTGCCGATCGCCTCGGCGTTGTTGCGATACATGGCCGGGTAGCGCAGCGCCAGCTGGAAGCGCCGCTCGCCCTCGAACACCTCGGTGGCCACCTTGCCGCCTACCGCCATCTCGATCAGCTCGTTCACGTCCTCCACGTTGATGCCGTGGCGGGCGATGGCCGCGCGGTCGATCTCGATGTTCAGGTAGCTCTGGCCCGACACCCGCTCGACGCGCAGGTCGGTCGCGCCGGGCACCGTCGCCAGCACCCGGGAGATCGACTCGCCGGTGCTGCGCAGCTTGTCCAGATCGTCGCCGAACAGCTTGACCGCCACCTGGGAGCGCACGCCCGACACCATCTCGTCCACCCGCGCCGCGATCGGCTGGGAGATCGCCAGCTCGATGCCCGGCAGGCTGCGCAGCTTGTCGCGCATGGCGTTGGCGATGTCGTCCTGGGTCCAGCCCTCCGGCCACTGGTCTTTGGGCAGCAGGGCCACGATGGGGTCGGACTCGTGAGGCTGGCCCGGGTCGGACGGCGACTCGCCACGGCCCAGCCGCGACACCGCCATCGCCACGCCGGGCACGTCGACGATGCGCCGCATGGCCTCGAACTCCATCTTCAGCGACTCGTCCAGCGAGATGTTGGGCGCCCGCACGATCACCGGGGTGAGCGCGCCTTCCTGCATGGTCGGGATGAAGGACTTGCCCAGGAAGGGGATCACCGCCAGGCTCGCCGCAAACGCCGCCACCGCCGCCAGCGTGGTGCCCTTGGGGTTGGCCAGGGCGCTTTCCAGCAGGCGCAGGTAGGGCCGCTTGAGCACCGCCACCACCTTGGTGTCGTGGTCGTCGCCGCCCTTGAGCAGGTAGGAGCACAGCACCGGCGTGAGGGTGAAGGACAGCAGCAGCGAGATGCTCAGGGCGATGCCGATGGTCATCGCCAGCGGCGCGAACATCTTGCCCTCCATGCCCTCCAGCGACAGCAGCGGCATGAACACCAGGATGATGATGCCCACCCCGAACAGCACCGGCTTGCCCACCTCGGAGGCCGCGTCGAAGATGATCCGCACCGCCGACTCGCCGGTCTTCGTCCGCTCGCCCAGGCGCACGTAGGCGTTCTCCACCACCACCACCGCGCCGTCCACCATCAGGCCGATGGCGATGGCGAGGCCCCCCAGCGACATGAGGTTGGCGGAGATGCCGTAGTGGTTCATCGCCATGAAGGTGAGCAGCGGCGTGAGCACCAGGTTGGCCACCACGATGAGCGACGAGCGCACGTCGCCCAGGAAGATGAACAGCACCACCACCACCAGCACGATGCCCTCGGCCAGCACCTTGCCCACCGTGAACATTGCCGCATTGACCAGATCGGTGCGGTCGTAGAAGGGCACGATCTGCAGGCCGCCGGGCAACATCTGCTTCTGGTTGATGTCGGCCACCTTCAGCTTGAGGCGATCCACCACCTCACGGGCGTTGCCGCCGCGGATCATCTGCACGATGCCCGCCACCGCCTCGGTCTCGCCGTTCTTGATGATGGCGCCCTGGCGCACCTCGGCGCCCACGTCCACCTCGGCCACGTCCCGCACATACACCGGCGTGCCGCCCACCTCCTTGACCACGATGAGGCCGATGTCGTCCACGGTGCGGATCAGGCCCTGGCCTCGGATGATGAGCTGCTCGGCGTAACGCGGCAGCACGCCGCCGCCCGAGTTGGCGTTGTTGGCCGCCAGCGCCCGATACACCTCGTGGGCGGTGAGCTGGTAGTAGCGCAGCCGGTCCGGATTCACCCGCACCTGATACTGCTTGGCGTGGCCGCCCATGGTGTTGATCTCGGCCACCCCGGGCACCGAGCGCAGCAGCGGCCGCACCACCCAGTCCTGCACCGTGCGCCGCTCGGTGAGTTCGGCCTCGGTGAGCATCTTCAGCTTGCCGTCGGCGCCCCGGTCGGACGGGTGCTCCAGGGTGTACTGGAACACCTCGCCCAGGCCCGTCGACACCGGGCCCAGCACCGGCGCCACCCCTGCCGGCATCCGCCCCATCACCTCGATCAGGCGCTCCATCACCAGCTGACGGGCAAAGTAGACGTCGGTCTTGTCGGTGAACACCAGGGTGACGATGGAGATGCCGTTACGGTTGAGCGAGCGCATCTCCACCAGGCCGGGCAGGCCGGTCATGGCGATCTCCACCGGCACGGTCACGAAGCGCTCCACCTCCTCCGGCGAGCGTCCCGGCGCCTCGGTGGCCACCTGCACCTGCACGTTGGTCACGTCGGGAAAAGCATCCACCGACAGCTTGCGCACCGCAAACAGGCCCGCCACAAGCAGGCTGAGGGCAACCACCAGCAGCACGATGCGCTGCTTGAGCGCCGTGCGGATCATGGATTCGATCATGGCTCAGCCCCCCAGCAGCATGCGCCGCCGCTCGTTGTTGAGGTGGAAGGCGCCATCGACGACGACCCGCGCCCCCGCATCGAGCCCGCCGACCACCGGCCGCAGGCCCTTGCCCTCCGGCCCGAGGTTCACCTTGGCGAGGCGATAGCGCACCTCCTCGCCGGGCACGGCCACGAACACGTAGTCGGTGTTGTCCTCCCGCACCACGGCGCTGGCCGGCACCACCAGCTGCTCCTTCGGCCGGCCCTCGATCAGCATCGTCGCCAGCATGTCGGGCTTGAGGCGACCGTCGACGTTATCCAGGGCGATGCGCACCAGCACCGTGCGGGTCTGCGGGTTCACCGTCTGGCCCACGTAGATCACCTTGCCCCGCACCTGCTCGCCGTCGAGCGCCGGCACCTCGATGGTGACCTGCTGCCCCACCCGCGCCTGGCCGGACTGCTCCTCCGGCACCTGGGCCACGGCCCACAGCCGCGACAGATCGGCCACGGTGAACAACGCGTCGGACGGCTGGACCACCTGCCCCGGCGTCACCTTGCGCTCCACCACCACCCCGGAGATCGTCGCCGCCACCGGCGTGGTCGAGGAAATCGCGCCCTTGCGGCCCAGGGCCTCGATGGAGCGATCCGCGAGGCCCAGCACCCGCAGCTGGTCGGCCGCCGCCTTGCGCTCGGCTTCGGACAGCGCCAGCTCCGTCTCTCGGCGCTGCAGCTCGGCGCTGCCGATCACGTCGTTGGCCAGCAGCACCCGGGCCCGCTCCACCGCCCGCCGGTTCAGCTCGGCGGTGGTCTGGGCCTTGAGGTAGGCGAGCTGGGCCGCGGTCAGCTCGGTGCTATGGATCACCGCCAGCACCGCGCCGGGCTTCACCGCATCGCCCAGCTCGGCATTCAGGTCGGCCACGCGCCCGGTCACGGTAGCGCCGATGCGCGCGATGCGCTGCTCGTCGAAGGCGATGCGCCCGGCCACGCGCAGGGTGTCCACCACCGGCGCACGGCCGACCGCGGCCACCTTCAGGGCGGATTGCAGCTCTTCGCCGGGTTCCACCAGGGCGGGATCGGGCCGCGCGGCGGTCGGCGCATCGGTGCGCGACTTGCCGCATCCGGCAAGCAGCACGCCGCAGACGATCAGGGATAACAGGCGGGAAGGGGCGGTCATTGTCCGGACTCCTTGAGATGGGTGGCGCGCAGGCGCTCAATGTCGATGACGGCCAGCTGCAGCTCGTGGCGCGCGGCGATGAGTTCGTTACGGGCGGCGCGGAAGACCCGCTGGGCGTCCAGGTAATCGAGGATGCCCCGCTCGCCGAAGCGGTAGGCGGCCTCGGCCACCTTCAGGGCCGCCTCGGCCTCGCGCAGGATGCCGGTCTCGAGCGCGGTCACCTGATTGCGGGCGATCTCGTACTGGCGGTAGGCGCCTTCGAGGGCCTGGATCAGCACCAGCTCCTGGGCGGCCAGCTCGCTGCGGCTGCGCTCGAGCAGGGCCCCGGCCTCGGCCACCGGGCCCTGACGGCGATCCCAGATCGGCACCGTCACCACCACGCCCATGCGGGTGTCGCGCAGCTCGTGATCCCGATCCTGTGCCATCTTCACCGCCACGTCGGGCTGGCGACGCAGGCGTTCGAGCGCCAGCTGACGCTCGGCGCGGCGCACCTCGGCCTGGTTGCGCAGCAGCTCGGGGTTGCGGGCCAGCACCTCGGCACGCAGCTGCTCGAAGCCGGGCACCGCGGGCGTGCCCGACAACGAGCCTTCCAGCTGGAAATCCGCCGGCAGCGCCGGGCCGACAAGCGCCCGCAACGCCGCCCGGGACTGGGCCACGCGCAACTCGGCACTCTCGGCCGATTTCTGGGCGTTGAGCAACTCGGTATCGGCCTTGATGAGTTCATAGCGTGGCGCCTCGCCGGTACTCACCCGCACCGCCACCTTGGCGCGGATCTGCTCGGCGAGCTGGAGATCCTCGCGGGCGGCGCGGGATTCGGCGATGCGCCGGAGCACGTCGAAGAAGCGCTGGTCGAGCCGGGCCAGCAGATCGTTCTCGAAGCCGCTGCGCTCGGCCCGACGGGCCTCCAACCCGTAGCCGGCCGCGGCGATGCGGGCCTCGCGCTGCCAGGGGTTGTCGATGCGCTGCTGCACGTTGAGGGTCTGGGCGCCGCCGCCGGTCACCCCGGGCACCCGGGCCTGGGTGCGGCCGGCGAGGAATTCCACCTCGGGGTTCGGATAAGCCGCCGCGGCGGTCACCTGAGCGCTGCCCGCCTCCACCAAGGCCTGAGCGGCGGCGAGGGAGGGGTGACCGGCCCGCGCCATATCGCGCAGGACAGACAGGGAATACACCGGCGCCGCGGGCTGGGCAGGAGCCGTCGGGGCGGCAGCTGGCCGCACGGGCGCAGGCGAAGCGGCCGGCCCCCGGCCGGAAGGCGCCGACAGGGCCGGGACGGCCGCCGCCACCAGGGCGAGGGCCAGAACGGATTTGGAGAACATGTTGATCCTCAGGTGCGCAACGGTGCGCAACGGTGCGCAGACTGCTATTCGGGGACACGCAGGGGGCGCCGCCCGGAGACGACGACACCCTGCCAAGACGGCAGGACGGGGATCAGCCCAGTCGCGGCGGGGGCGCGTTCGGGTGGGGAAGGAGCGAACGGAAGCGCGGCTGCGGCGCCTCGCGCCGGCACTCGTCGAGCGCCGGCGCGGCCAGCACGAAGCCGCTCACGAAGGCCGGGCAATCCTGCGGGTCGTCGACGCCGGTGTCGAGGTTGAAGGCCCGCTCGGGCTCCTCGCCGACCTGCTCGACCAGCTCGTAGGCCGAATCGAAGGCTTCGGATGCCGCGGCCGCGCCCGCCCACGCCAGCACGAGGCCGGCCAGGGCAAGGGAGAGCAGACGGAAGAGGACCAGACGGAGAGTGTGCATCGCAACATTCATGACCGCGCACGCGGGCCGGAGTTCCCGCCAGAACCGAAAATTCCGGAACGGGCAGCGCAGGGGGCACGTCTATAATCGCACTTTTTTCGCTTTTTGCCCCCACCATGCTGCAACGCTTCATCCTGCTCCTGCTGGTTCTGCCGACCCTCGCCTTCGCCCAGCTGACGCCGCCCCCGGTGGCCGCCAAGGCGTGGCTGCTGCTCGACGTGGGCTCCGGCCAGATCCTCACCGCCGAGAAGCCCGACCAGCGCATCGAGCCGGCGTCCCTCACCAAGCTGATGACCGCCTACCTCACCTTTGCGGCCATCAAGAACAAGACCCTGGCCCTCGACCAGGCCATCCCGGTGTCCCAGAAGGCCTGGAAGGTGCCGGGCTCCAAGATGTTCATCGAGCCCCTCAAGCCGGTGACGGTGGATGAGCTGATCCACGGCATGATCGTCCAGTCGGGCAACGACGCCTGCGTGGCGCTGGCCGAAGCCATCGCCGGCTCCGAAGAAGCCTTCGCCCAGCTGATGAACAAGGAAGCCGCGCGCCTGGGCATGAAGAACACCCACTTCGAGAACGCCACCGGCCTGCCGCACCCGTCGCACCTCACCACCGTGCGCGACCTGTCGATCCTGGCCGCCGCGATCATCCGCGACTTCCCTGAGTTCTACCCGATCTACTCGATCAAGGAATACGCCTACAACAAGATCAAGCAGCCCAACCGCAACCGCCTGCTGTTCATCGACCCCACCGTCGACGGCGTCAAGACCGGCCACACCGACAGCGCCGGCTACTGCCTGATCGCCTCGGCCAAGCGCAACGACCGCCGTCTGCTGTCGGTGGTCGTCGGCACCGCCAGCGACAGCGTGCGCGCCCAGGAGAGCCAGAAGCTCCTCAACTGGGGCTACCTGGCCTACGACACCGTGAAGGTGTACGGCGCCAACCAGGCGGTCAATGAGTTCCGCGTCTGGAAGGGCAGCGAGAACACCGTCAAGGCCGGCTTCCTGAACGACTTCGTGCTGTCCCTGCCCAAGGGCGACGCCGCCAAGCTCAAGGCCAACGTAATCAGCCAGCAGCCGCTGATGGCACCGCTGGCCAAGGGCCAGGCCATCGGCACCCTGCAGCTGTCCCTCGACGGCAAGCCGGTGGGCGACTACCCCATCGTCGCCCTCGACGAGGTGCCCCAGGCCGGCTGGTTCGGCCGCATGTGGGACGCCATCCGCCTGTGGTTCAAGAACCTCTGAGCCAGCGCTGAACAGGGCCGGGATTCATCCCGGCCTTGAACTTTCGGCCCCTCGCACCCATCTTGAGAGCATCCGGTGTCCGTGGATGCTTTCGCAACGCCCCTCACGCCTCCCCACCCAGGCCATGACTGAAGAACGCCAGACCCTGCTCGAATTCCCCTGCGAGTTCCCGATCAAGATCATGGGCGCGCGGGTCGACCACTTCGCCCAGACGGTGCTGGAAGTGGTGCTGCGCCACGCCCCCGATTTCGAGCCCGGCTCGATGCAGATGCGCCCCTCGTCCAAGGGCAACTACCTCGCCATCACCTGCACCCTCAACGCCACCTCGCAGCTGCAGCTCGACAACCTGTACCGCGAGCTGTCGTCCCACCCGATGGTGAAGGTCGTCCTGTGATCGTCCGCCACCTCGGCCTCGCCCCCTACGAGCCCACCTGGCGGGCGATGCAGGAATTCACCGCCACCCGCGACGACAGCACCCCCGACGAGCTGTGGCTGGTGCAGCACCCGCCGGTGTACACCCTCGGTCAGGCCGGCAAGCCCGAGCACCTGATCCACGCCACCGAGATCCCGCTGGTCAAGATCGACCGGGGCGGCCAGATCACCTACCACGGCCCCGGCCAGGTGGTGGGCTACCTGCTCCTCGACCTGCATCGCCGCCAGCTCAAGGTGCGCGAGATGGTCAGCCTGCTCGAACAGGCCATCATCGACTGCATCGCCGACTACGGCCTCGACGCCCGCCGCAAGGATGGCGCGCCGGGCGTGTACATCGACGGCGCCAAGATCGCCGCGCTGGGCCTGCGCGTGAAGAACGGCTGCTCCTACCACGGCCTGTCCCTCAACGTCGATATGGACTTGACACCATTTACCTGGATCAACCCCTGCGGCTATAGTGGGCTCAAGACCATCCAACTCAAAGACTTCGGCGTCACCGAAGCCCCCGACACCGTAGCCGAGCGGCTGCTCGGCCATCTGCGGCGGCACTTTCCCGACACCGCCCCCACTGCCTGACCAAAGGACGCAGCCCCCATGGAATCCGAGAGCCGCAAGCAGCGCGGCGCCGAAAAGACCGCCCGCATCCCGATCAAGATCGTCCCCGCCGAACGCCTCAAGAAGCCCGAGTGGATTCGCATCAAGCTCGGCGCCGGCGTCGAGGCCGAACGCTTCAACGAGATCAAGGACACCCTGCGCGAGCACAAGCTCCACACCGTGTGCGAGGAAGCCTCCTGCCCCAACATCCACGAATGCTTCGGCAAGGGCACGGCCACCTTCATGATCATGGGCGACATCTGCACCCGCCGCTGCCCCTTCTGCGACGTGGGCCACGGCCGCCCCGAGCCCCTCAACGCCAATGAGCCGGCCGACCTCGCCAAGACCATCGCCGCGATGCGCCTCAACTACGTGGTCATCACCAGCGTCGACCGGGACGACCTGCGCGACGGCGGCGCCCAGCACTTCGTCGACTGCATCAAGGCCACCCGCGCCGCCAGCCCCAAGACCCGCATCGAGGTGCTGGTGCCCGATTTCCGCGGCCGCATGGAGATCGCCCTGGGCATCTTCGACGAAGCCCCGCCCGACGTGATGAACCACAACCTCGAAACCGTGCCGCGCCTCTACAAGCAGGCCCGCCCGGGTGCGGATTACGCCTACTCGCTGGAACTCCTCAAGCAGTTCAAGGCCCGCCACCCCGAGGTGCCCACCAAATCCGGCCTGATGGTCGGCCTGGGCGAGACCGACGACGAGATCCTCCAAGTGATGCGCGACATGCGCGCCCACGACGTCGAGATGCTCACCATCGGCCAGTACCTCCAGCCCTCCGGCGGCCACCTGCCGGTGCTGCGCTACGTCCATCCCGACACCTTCAAGATGTTCGAGACCGAAGCGCTCAAGATGGGCTTCAAGAACGCCGCCTGCGGCCCGATGGTCCGCTCCAGCTACTGGGCCGACCAGCAGGCCCACGGGGCGGGGGTGGTGTAAGCCGCTCCAGCTTCCAGCTGTCCGATGCCCCGCTCCGGCGGGGCATTTTCATTTGGACGGGAACTCCCGGCACCCGCCCGGGGTCCGTCCCACGCCACAACGACAACACCCCCAACCCCAGGAGACACCCCAAGACCCCCCCCCTCTACGCCATCCCCCTCACCAAGATCGACGGCACCCCCGCTACCCTCGCCGAGCACGCCGGCAAGGTGCTGCTGATCGTGAACGTGGCCTCCAAGTGCGGGCTCACCAAGCAGTACGAAGGGCTGGAGGCGCTGCATGAGCGCTTCCGGGACAAAGGCTTCACCGTGCTGGGCTTTCCGGCCAACGACTTCGCCGGGCAGGAGCCGGGCAGCGACGCCGAGATCGCCAGCTTCTGCACCGCCAACTTCGGCGTGCAGTTTCCGATGTACAGCAAGCTCGTCGCCACCGGGGCAGACAAGCACCCGCTGTACGCCACCCTCACCGCCGCCCAGCCCGAAACCGAAGACCGCGCCGGCATGGAAGAGATGCTGCGCGGCTACAAGATCGAGCCCACCGCCGCGCCCGAGGTGGTGTGGAACTTCGAGAAGTTCCTGATCGGCCGCGACGGCGCCGTGCTGCGCCGCTTCGCGCCGGATACCGCCCCCGACGCCGACAAGCTGGTGGCCGCCATCGAAGCCGCGCTGGCGGGCTGAGGCCGCTCAGGCCGGCGCCACGCCGGCCGCCGCGAAGTGCGCATCGAGCCGGGCGATCCACCCGGCTTTTTCTTCGTCCGTCGCCAGGCTCGCCTCGAAGCTGTTGCGGGCCAGGCGATACCAGGCGGCGGCGTCCAGCTGGAAGGCCGCCTGCACGGCGCGGATGTTGGCGCCCAGGTAACCGCCGAAATAGGCCGGGTCGTCGCTATTGATCGTCACCTTCGCGCCGGCGGCCAGCAGGCGCGGCAGGCTGTGCTCGACCATCGCCGGAAACACCCGCAGGCGCACATTGGAGAGCGGGCACACGGTGAGCGGCACGCCCTCGCGGGCCAGCCGGGCCAGCAGCGCGGCGTCCTCCACCGCCCGCACGCCGTGGTCGATGCGGCACGCGCCCAGCACATCCAGCGCCTCGGCGATGTAGGCCGGCGGCCCCTCCTCGCCGGCGTGGGCCACCACCGGCTTGCCCAACGCCCGGCAACGCGCAAAGAGCCGCGCGAACTTGGCCGGCGGATGCCCCCGCTCCGACGAATCCAGCCCGAAACCGTGGATGCGCTCCAGGTAGGGCTCGGCCTCGGCCAGGGTGGCAAACCCCTCGTCCTCCGACAGATGGCGCAGAAAGCACAGGATCAGCCGGCCGCTCACGCCCCAACGCGCAGCGCCTTCGGCCAGCCCGTCCTCCAGCCCGGCAAGCAGCGTGCCGAAGGGCACCCCGCGGGCGGTGTGGGTTTGCGGGTCGAAGAACACCTCGGCGTGGATCACCCCGTCGGCCGCCGCGCGGGCCAGATAGGCCAGCATCAGATCGCGGAAATCGGCGCGGGTCTGCAACACCTGCGCGCAGGTGTAGTAGAGGTCGAGGAAGGACTGCAGGCTGTCGAAATCGTAGGCCGCGGCCAGCGCCGCCTCGTCCGGCCAGGGCAGCGTCACCCCGTTGCGGCGGGCCAGCGCAAAGGCGAGGTCGGGCTCCAGCGTGCCCTCGATGTGCAGGTGCAGCTCGGCCTTGGGCATGGCCAGGGCAAGGCTCAGGGGGTCGGCAGACATGGCGGCGCGCTCCGGCGGGTTGGCATGCCGCGATCTTAGGGCCAGACCGCCCTCGGGGCAAAAGATCGGCCCGGCTGCGCCGTAAATACTGGCGCAGCGCAGCCCGCCCGATCGATCCGCCGGAGAACCGCCATGTCGCCCCAGCCCACCGCCACGGAACAAGGCCAGGCCACCAATTTTGCCATCACCCTGATGGAGCATCTGGTGGTGCCCACCTTCGTGCTCGACGCCGACCAGCGGGTGCTCATCTGGAACCACGCCTGCGAACGCCTCACCGGCATCCCCGCGCGCGAGGTGATCGGCACCCGCAACCACTGGCGGGCCTTCTACGACAGCCCGCGGCCGTGCCTGGCCGATCTGGTGGCGCTCAACGACTGGTCGCTGATCGACAAGCTCTACACCACCCACGACGAGCCCAACACCCCCGCCCACGGCGTGCACGCCGAAAACTGGTGCACCATGCCCCGCCGGGGCCGGCAGCTGTATCTGGTGGTGGACGCCGGCCCGGTGTTCGACGAAGCCGGCAAGCTCATCGCGGTGGTCGAAACCCTGCGCGACAACACCGAGAACAAGCTCACCCAGATCAAGGTGGCCGAGCAGGCCAGCCTGCTCCAGCACCACTACGACGAGCACGAGCGCGAGGCGAAGATGGCCCGCCGCATCCTCGACCACCAGATCCGCACCGACCTCATCCGGCAGGCCGGCATCCGCTACACCGTAATGCCCGCCACCAACTTCTCCGGCGACCTGATCCTCGCCGCCCGCTCGCCGGACGGCCGGCTCCACGCCCTGCTGGCCGACGCCACCGGCCACGGCCTGGCCGCCGCGGTGAGCGTGCTGCCGGTGGTACAGGAGTTCTACCGCCTGGTAGAGCAGAACGAGCGCCTGCGCGGCATCGTCGACTCGATCAACTTCGTGCTCGCCAACTCCCTGCCCGCCGGGCGCTTCGTGGCGGCCGCCTTCGTCTGCCTCGACGAGGCCGCGCGGGAAGGCGAGGTGTGGATCGGCGGCATCCCCGGCGTGCAGATGCTCGACGACGACGGCCGCATCGTGCGCCGCTTCGAATCCCGCAACCTGCCCCTGGGCGTCACCCGCGAGGCCGACGGCATCAAGGCCGTCGAACGCTTCGCGTGGCAGGCTCCCGCCCGGCTGGTGATGCTCTCCGACGGCGTCGTCGAAGCCACCGCCCCCGACGGCGAAGCCTTCGGCGAAGCCCGCCTCGCCCACTGCCTCGCCAGCCCGCGCAGCGAAGACCTGATCGCCCGCCTGCGCGCCTGCCTCACCGCCCACCTCGCCGGCACCCCGGCCCACGACGACATCTCGATCCTGGTGATCGACTGCCCAACCTGACGACACGCGCCTCGCAAAGACAAAGGCGGCCCCCCACCCTCCAACCGCCGGCCTGGCCGGCGGTCTGGATTCTCTTACTCCTCCGCTTTCTTCGTCTTCCGCTTCTTGGATTGTTCCAATTTCTTCTTCAGCCCCAGGGCGGCGACCTGGTCGGAGTTGGGGCCGTAGAGGGCGCGGGCTTCGAATTTGACGCCGAGCATGGAGTTGTGGAGCTTGCGGCGGGCGGCGATGAGGAGGTCGACGCCGGCGGCGGCCGCGGCCTGGGTGACGATGGCGTTGTGTTCGGCGGCGCGCAGTTCGGCGTAGGCGGCGTCGACGGATTCGCGGCTGTTGTCGGGGTTGTTGGCCCGGTAGTCGGTCATGGCGCTGAAGGCGTGGTAGGCCTCGATGTTCTTCAGCGTCTGGGCTGCGCTCACGCGGGTCTTCGGGTTGACGTTGTCCATGGTTTCTCCTTCCTGTTGTTCAGAATGACAGGGCTGTTACATAGACCAATGCTACTCCTGGGCCGCGCAATGACGCAAGAGTACGCACATGAGCTTGCGGCAGGCAGCTCTTGAGAACGACGTCGGGATAAGCACAGCCGCGCGGCGGTGCGTTCGGGCGCGTCGCCAGAAGAGTCGATCAACGCGCCGATGGAGTGACTCTCCAGCGGCGAAAAGTCACTCAACGCGCGTGTTGATTGAGTTTTTCGTCGCATCAACACACTTAACACGCCGGAAAAGTGAATCTCCGCATGCGTTGAGTGACTTCTTCGGGAGCGCAAGTCAATTGCGCGGCGGAGCATGGATGTTGCGCGCTGGCGAATGGGTGTTTCACCGCGCGGGATGTGGGTGTCGCCGGGTGCGATGGCCGTTTGCGAGGGCGTAGGCCGAGCGCCTGCGGGGGAGCAGGCGGCGGTGGACGCAAAAAAGGCCGGAACCCTGATTTCGCGGGGCTTGCCGGCCTGATTCGGACTACTTTGGAACAGCTTATGGTGCCTTGGGCGAGACTCGAACTCGCACGGCTTGCGCCACTACCCCCTCAAGATAGCGTGTCTACCAATTTCACCACCAAGGCACTGCGGCAACCTGTTTGAAGAGGAGCGCAGAAGGGCGTGGAGTATAGCCTATCTTCCGCCGGCGTCAAGGGGTTTGGGTGGGAGGCGGGCCGTGGAGCCGCGTGGCGGGCCTGTGTTACCGTGGCGGCACGCCCCGCCCGCGCTTTTTCGGAGACGCCCTGCGATGATCGACCGGCCCCTGCCGCCCCCCGACCCCGCCGCTGCCGACGAGGCGCCCCCGCCGGCGGGGCAGCGCCATGTGCTGGTGCGCGGGCAGGTGCTCCACTTTCTTGCCGATCCGGGGCCCCACGACGACCCGGCCGCGTGGCGGTATTTCGACGACGGCGCCCTGTGGGTGGCAGACGGCCGGGTGGTGGTGGCGGGGCCCTGGGCCGAGGTGAGCGCGGCGCTGCCGCCGGCGGCGCGCAAGGCCGCCACGTTGCACGATTACCGCGGGCGGCTGGTGCTGCCGGGCTTTGTGGACACCCACCTGCACTACGCCCAGGCGGGCATCATGGGCGCCTTCGGCCGCCAGCTGCTCGACTGGCTAAAGGATTACACCTTTCCGGCCGAGGCGCGGCTGGCCGATCTGTCCGAGGCGGAGCGGGCGGCGGCCTTTGCGGTGGAGCGCCTGCTGGCCCACGGCACCACCACCGCGTCGGTGTTCGGCACGGTGCATGCGCATTCGGTGGATGCCTTTCTGGCGGTGGCCGAGGCCCGCCGGCTGCGCATGCTGTGCGGCAAGGTGCTGATGGACCGCCACTGCCCGGACACGCTTCGCGACACCGCCGAATCGGGTATCCGCGACAGCCTCGACCTGATCGCGCGCTGGCACGGTCGGGGGCGGCTGCGCTACAGCCTCACGCCGCGCTTTGCGCCCACCTCGACGCCGACGCAGCTGCGCCTCACCGGCGAGTTGTTCGCCAGCCGGCCGGATCTGCACCTGCAAAGCCATCTGGCCGAGAACCGCGCCGAGCTGGCCTGGGTGGCGGCACTCTTTCCGGAGCGGGCCGGCTATCTGGATGTGTATGCCCACTTCGGGCTGCTGGGCCCGCGGGCGATCCACGCCCACTGCATCCACCTCAGCGACGGGGAGCGCCGGACGATGGCGGCCAGCGGCAGCGCGGCGGCCTTCTGCCCCAGCTCCAACCTGTTCCTGGGCAGCGGCTTCTTCGATCACGCGGCCAGTCTGGCGGCCGGCCTGCGGGTGGGCCTTGCCACCGACATCGGGGCCGGCACCGGCTTTGGGCTGCTGCCCACCCTGCGCGACGCCTATTGCGTGAGCCAGGCCTGCGGCACGCCGCTGGGCGCGCTGCGGGGCTTTTACCTTGCCACCCTGGGCGGGGCCCGGGCGCTTTACCTGGACGACTTCGTCGGCAGCTTCGCGCCGGGCCGCGAGGCGGATTTCGTGGTCCTCGACTGGGCCGCCTCGCCGGAGCTGGCGTGGCGGATGGAACGCACCGCGTCCCTGCCCGAACGCCTGTTCGCGCTGACGATCCTGGCCGATCCGCGCTGCGTGGTGGCCACCCACGTACTGGGCGAGGTGGCCTGGCAGCGGGGCTGACCGGCGATCAGGCGGGCAGCGGCGGCGCGCCCCTGGGGTCGGGGCCGTAGCGGTTGGTGCCCGGCTCGCCCTGCTGGATGGCAAACACCAGCAGGATCAGCGCGCCGATAAGCGGAATCAGCAGGAGCAGCATCCACCAGCCCGATTTGCCGATGTCGTGCAGCCGGCGCACCGCCAGGGCAAGGCTGGGCACCAGCACGATCAGGGTGTACAGCCCGGAGATGGCGTCGGCCGGGCTGTGCTCGCTGCCAACGCCCAGCAGGCCGGCCACCACCCCCAGCCCGAGGGAGATCAGCAGGTTGAAGAGGGTGAACATCCAGTATTCCTGGCGCGTCGAGCGCCCCTTGAAATCGGCGAACCTCCGGAAAGCCAGCAGATACCACTTCATCCTGTCACCTCATGCGTCAAAACCGGGCAGGCCGCCCATCGACGACGATAGCATGATCCGCACCACCGCCGCCCGACATGGGCAGGCGGCGCCCCTTCACAGCAGGCGGCAAGCAGACTACCTTCCGGGTTTGCCTGCCGCCTTGCCCCCATGCCGCCGTATATCCGCGCCCTCGCCTCCCGCAACTACCGCATCTACTTCGCCGGCCAGCTGGTGTCCCTGGCCGGCACCTGGATGCAGCAGATCGCCATGGTGTGGCTGGCCTACCGGCTCACCGGCTCGGCCTTCGTGCTGGGGGCGGTGGGCTTTGCCAGCCAGATCCCGATCCTGGTGCTGGGCGCCGTCGGCGGGGTGATGACCGACCGCTTCGACCGGCGCCGGCTGCTGCTCGCCACCCAGGCCCTGTCGATGGTGCAGGCCCTGCTGCTGGCGCTGCTGGCCTGGCAGGACGCCGCCACGCCGGCCCACCTCATCGGGCTGGCCTTCGGGCTGGGCTGCATCAACGCGCTGGACGTGCCGGCCCGCCAGTCCATCGTGGTGCAGCTGGTGAACAACCGGGACGACCTGCCCAACGCCATCGCCCTCAACTCGTTCATGATGCACGCCACCCGCTTCGTGGGCCCGGCCCTGGCCGGCTGGGTGGTGGCCACCACCGGCGAGGCCGTGTGCTTCCTGCTCAACGCCGCCTCGTATCTGGCGGTGCTGCTGGCCCTGCTGGCGATCCGCCTGCCGGCCGGCTCCGGCGCCCGCCCGGCCGCGCCGCCGCTGCAGGCCCTGAAGGAGGGCCTCGCCTACTGCGCCGGCAACCGCTCGATCCGCGCCTCGCTGCTGCTGGTGGCCAGCCTGAGCCTGCTGGCCACCCCCTACGCGGTGCTGATGCCGCTCTTCGCCAGGGAGATCTTCGGCGGCGACGCCCGCCTGTTCGGCCTGCTGATGGGCTGCGCCGGCGCCGGGGCGCTGCTGGGCGCGGTGCTGCTGGCGAGCCGCACCGACACCGCCGGCCTCACCGCCCTGGTGGGGCACGCCGCGCCGGCCGCCGGGGTGGCGCTGGCCGCCTTCGCGCTCTCCGGCAGGCTGTGGCTGAGCGTGCCGATCCTGCTGGTGCTGGGGTTCTCGATCCTGCTGTGCGTGGCCGGCAGCAACACCTTGATCCAGACCCGGGTGGACAACGACTTCCGCGGCCGGGTGATGGCGCTGTTCACGATGGCCTTCCTGGGCCTGGCGCCCATCGGCAGCTTTGCGGTGGGCAGCGCCGCCCACGCCTTCGGGGTGCGCCCGACCCTGCTGGCGTGCGGGCTGGCGACCTGCGTGGCCGGGCTCGTCTACCGGCGCGGCCGGCGCGCGGCTTAAGCCTCGCCGGCGGCACCGCCCCGGGCTTCGCGCACTTCGTCCTCGTCGAGCAGCGAGGTGTCGCCCTCCTTGGGCAGCAGGCGCATCACGTCGGGGCCCTTGAAGTACATCGCCTCGATGAGGGCCGGCAGCTCGCGCAGGCCGGGCCGCATGTGGCGGAGGGCGAACACCCCCAGCATGCTGGCCTCGCGGGCCTCCCAGAGCAGATCGCGCACGTTGCTCTCGCCCCGGTGGACCAGCACCCGCAGCCGGGTGAGGAGCGGGCTCAACTGCTTGACGCTCAACATGTGCCCGCGGATCTCGTCCACGTCCACATCGTCGTCGTCCTCGAACACGTCGCGCTCCCGCAGGATCACCTCGCAGGCCTTGCGGATGAAGACTTCGCCGCGGGGGTAGCAGGGCAGGCCCTCGGGCACGTCGTTCTCGTCGAAGTCGTCGAGGATGGCGAACTTCTCTTCCAGGATCGCCACCGCGCGCTCCATGGCCTTCAGGTCGGCCTCGCTGAAATCGAAGGTGGCACGATAGTCGTAGTTGTCGTTCATGGTCGGCTCCGGCTGCTGGCTGGTTGAATATGCGCCCCGGGCAAGGCGTCACGAAGCCCAAGTTTAAACCCTTGTTTCCCATCCGCATATTGCCGGCCGCAGGCCCCGCGGCGGCACCGCGGCGCCCGCAGGCGGCGATCCGCTATCATTGCCGCTCCGCCTGCCGCCGTACCCGCCATGCCCGTCACTGCCCGCCGCGTGCTGTCGCTCATCCCGCCGATGACGCAGCTCAACACGCCCTACCCGTCCACCGCCTACCTCACCGGCTTCCTGCGCTCGCGGGGGGTGGATGCGCACCAGGACGACCTGGCCCTCAAGCTGGTGCTCGAACTGTTCTCGCCGGCCGGGCTGGCCGCGCTCCTCGACCTCACCCTGGCGCTGCCGGGCAAGAAGCGCCCGCCCGCGCTGCAATCCTTCGAGGCCCAGTACGACCGCTACCGCGCCACCGTCGGCCCGGCGCTGGGCTTCCTGCAAGGGCGCGACCCGACCCTCGCCCACCGCATCGCCAGCCGCTCGTTTCTGCCCGAAGGCCCGCGCTTCGCGTCGCTGGACGTGTACTACGACCCCGACGGCGGCGACCCGCTGGCCTGGGCCTTCGGCGCCCTGGGCGTGCAAGATAAAGCCCGGCACCTGGCCACCCTCTACCTCAACGATCTGGCCGACGTGCTGCGCGAGGCCGCCGACCCGCGCTTCGAGTTCGTGCGCTACGCCGAATCCCTGGCGATGGCCCAGCCCACCTTCGCGCCCCTGGCCGCCGCGCTGGCCGCGCCGCCCACGCTGGTGGACGAGACCCTCGCCCGCCTCGCGCTGGAGGCCGTCGCCCGCCACCAGCCGCAGCTCGTGCTGCTGTCGGTGCCCTTCCCCGGCTCGGTGTACGCCGCCTTCCGCATCGCCCAGACCATCAAGGCCGCCCACCCGGAGATCGTCACCGTGCTGGGCGGCGGCTTCGTGAACACCGAGCTGCGCGAGCTGACCGAGCCGCGGGTGTTCGACTACTTCGATTTCGTCACCCTCGACGACGGCGAGCGCCCGCTCCTCGCCCTGCTGGAGCACCTCGACGGCAAGCGCGGCCCGTCGCGGCTGGTGCGCACCTACGTTCGTGAAGACGGCGCCGTGCGCTATCTCAACCTCGTTGAACCCGACATCCCCTTCGCCGAGGTGGGCACGCCCACCTGGGACGGCCTGCCGCTGGATGGCTACCTGTCCATCCTCGACATGCTCAACCCCATGCACCGGCTGTGGTCCGACGGGCGCTGGAACAAGCTCACCGTGGCCCACGGCTGCTACTGGAAGAAGTGCAGTTTCTGCGACGTGAGCCTCGACTACATCGGCCGCTACGACGCCGCCAGCGCCGAAATCCTCGTCGACCGCATCGAGGCCGTGGTGGCCGAAACTGGCCAGACCGGCTTTCACTTCGTGGACGAAGCCGCCCCGCCCAAGATGCTCAAGGCGCTCGCCGACGAGCTGGCCCGGCGCAATCGCAGCATCAGCTGGTGGGGCAACATCCGCTTCGAGAAATCCTTCACCCCGGCGCTATGCCAGCAACTCGCCGACAGCGGCTGCATCGCCATCTCGGGCGGGCTGGAGGTGGCCTCCGACCGGCTCCTCGCGCTGATGAAGAAAGGCGTGTCGGTGGATCAGGTGGCCCGCGTCACCAAGGGCTTCGCCGACGCCGGCATCCTGGTGCACGCCTACCTGATGTACGGCTTCCCCACCCAGACGGTGCAGGACACGGTGGACGCGCTGGAGTACGTCCGCCAGCTCTTCGACGCCGGCTGCATCCAGTCCGGCTTCTTCCACCGCTTCGTGTGCACCGTGCACTCGCCGGTGGGCCAGCACCCGGACGAATACGGCATCAAGCTCAAGCCCCTGCCGCCCATCAGCTTCGCCAAGAACGACGTGGGCTTCATCGACCCCACCGGCGTCGACCACGACGCCCTCGGCGTGGCCCTCAACAAGGCCCTCTACAACTACATGCACGGCATCGGGCTGGACGACGACGTGCGCCGCTGGTTCGACATCCGCGTGCCCAAGCCCCGCGTGCCCAAACACTTCATCGCCCGCGCCCTGGGCGCCTGAGCCACCGCCATGAAAATCAACCTCATCCCCCTCGGCACCCGCTTCGAGTACGAAGGCGAGATCTACACCAAGACCGGCCCGATGACCGCCGCCACCGAAAAAGGCGGCCAGCGCATGATCCCCCGCTACGCGGTGCTCAAGCCCGTCGGCGAGATGCCCCCAGCCCCACCGCCCGCCCCCGGCCGGCAGGTGGACGTGGCCCAGATCCGCACCGCCTTCGACGCCTACCACGCCGTCGCCCTACGCCTCGCCGACGACTTCGCCCGCCCCGAACTCGAAGCCGCCCGCCAAGGCTTCCTGAAGGCCCTGGGCGACTGAACGGCCGGACGCGCCGCCCCTCCCTTCCCGCCCCCTTGATGCGATAATCGCGCCTTTCCCACGATCGGCGGGCCGGGTTGCGGCTGCCGTCTGCGCTCATGCACGTTTCACTGCCGGATCATCCCGCCCGTCGCGCCGCCCCCACCGGCGGCGCCCTGCACCCGAAGGCCGCCCGATGACGATGGACATCTCCAGCACCAGCGGCCGGGTGCGCGCGTGGTTCGACATGCATCTGGTGGACCACGGCGCGATCCGCGCGGTCTACAACAACTTCTACGACCTGGGCGGCGGCATGTACCGCTCCAGCCAGCCCAGCCCGGCGCAGATCCGCAAGTACGCCCGCAAGTTCGGCCTCAAGAGCATCGTCAACCTGCGCGGCGCCCACGGCTACGGCTCCTACGCCCTCGAGAAGGAAGCCTGCGAAGCGGCCGGCATCGCCCTGTACGACGTCAAGCTCTACTCCCGCACCCCGCCGGAGATCGAGGAAGTCCACGCGATGGACGCGCTGTTCAAGAAGATCGAGTACCCGGCGCTGCTGCACTGCAAATCCGGTGCAGACCGGGCCGGATTGGGTGCCGCCCTGTATCGCATCCTGCACCTGGGCCACCGGGTCGAGGACGCGATGAGCGAGCTGTCCTGGAAGTACGGCCACTTCAAGCGCGCCAAGACCGGCGTGCTGGATTTCTTCTTCGCCACCTACGTGGCCCGCAACGCCCGGTCGCCGATCGGCTTCCTCGACTGGGTGGATACCGAATACAACCGCCTCGAACTGCACGCCCGCTTCCGCGAGGAAGGCTGGGCCAGCCTGATCGTCGACAAGGTGCTGCACCGGGAATGAAAGACTCCTTCCAGCTCTACCGCCGCCTGCTCGGTTCGGTGCGGCCTTACTCGCGGGTGGTGCTGCTGTCGATCCTGGCGATGGTCGCCGCGGCCTCCCTCGAGCCCGTGCTGCCGGGCCTGCTCAAGCCGCTGGTGGACGAGAGCCTCATCAAGAAGAACACGGTGGCCCAGTGGCAGGTGCCGCTGTTCCTGATGCTGGCCTTCCTGGCCAAGGGCCTGGCCGAATACGCCGCCAACGTGTCGAGCCAGTGGATCGCCAACAAGGCCATCACCGATCTGCGCCAGCAGGTGTTCCGCCACCAGATGCACCTGCCGATCCCGGTGCACCAGGCCGAATCCGGCGGACGCATGCTCTCGCGCATCCTCTACGACATCCCCCAGGTGGGCGCCGCGCTCTCCAACGCCTGGATCATCGTGGTGCGCGACACCCTCATCATCGTCGGCCTCACCGGCTATCTGATCTACACCGCGTGGGAGCTGACCCTCGTCATCGTCGCCATCGCGCCGGTGGTGGCGTGGCTGATCCGCGTGGCGAGCCGCAAGCTGCGCGGCTCCAACCGCGAGATGCAGGAAACCGCCGGGCGCCTCACCGGCACGGTCGAGGAGACCCTCGGCGGCGTGCGCGAGATCAAGCTCTTCGGCACCCACGACCACGAGGACGCCCGCTTCGCCCAGATCTCCGAAACCCTGCGCAAGCAGACCATGCACACCGTGCGCGTCTCGGCGATCAACGTGCCGCTGGTGCAGGTGCTGGCCGCCGCCGCGGTGGCCACCGTGATCTGGACGGCCACCTCCCTGTCGGCCCAGGACAAATTGAGCCCCGGCGAGTTCGTCTCCTTCGTCACCGCCATGTCGATGCTGTTCGAGCCGATCCGCCGCCTGACCAACATCAACGCCGTGATCCAGCGCGGCCTGGCCGGCGCCCAGAGCATCTTCGAACTCCTCGACACCCCGGCTGAGGTCGACACCGCCACCGGCAGCCTCCCCCGCGCCACCGGCGCCCTGCGCTTCGAGCACATCAGCTTCCGCTACCCCGGCCAGACCGACTACGCCCTGCGCGACTTCGACCTGGACATCCCGCCCGGTCAGACCGTCGCCCTGGTGGGTGCCTCCGGCAGCGGCAAGAGCACCCTGGTCAACCTGGTGGCCCGCTTCTACGACGTGGCCGAAGGCCGCATCCTGCTCGACGGCACGCCGCTTTCCAGCCTGCCGCTGGCCCACCTGCGCCAGCAGCTCGGCTGGGTCGGTCAGCAGGTGGTGCTGTTCGACGACAGCGTGGCCGCCAACATCGCCTACGGCCGGCCCGACGTGCCCGAGGCCGACATCATCAAGGCCGCCCGCGCCGCCCACGCGATGGAGTTCATCGACAAGCTGCCCGACGGCCTCGCCACCCGCGTCGGCGCCAATGGCAGCCAGCTCTCCGGCGGCCAGCGCCAGCGCATCGCCATCGCCCGCGCCTTCCTGCGCGATGCGCCGATCCTGCTGCTGGACGAAGCCACCTCGGCCCTCGACAACGAATCCGAACGCGCCGTGAAGGACGCGCTCATCGAGCTGCGCAAGAACCGCACCGTGATCGTCATCGCCCACCGCCTGTCCACCATCCGCGACGCCGACCGCATCGTGGTGATGGAGCGCGGGCGCATCGTCGAGGCCGGCACCCACGACAGCCTGCTGGCCGCGGGCGGCGCCTACGCCCGGCTCCTCGCCAGCGGCGAGGCCCACGACAGCCCGGAGGCCTGACCCCATGCGCGAGCGCGTCGCCCTCTACTTCGTCGCCTCCCCGCTGCAATATCTGGCGGCGCGGCGCATCGCCGAAAACTACGAGCCCGGCGCCCGTCAGGTGCTGGTGTGGTACAAGCGCGGCGTCACCCCCATCGTCAGGCAGACCGACTGGGACGCCGCCGCCTACATGCCCTGGCCCCGCTGGGAACCCCTGCCCGGCCCCTTCGGCCGCCTCGCCCGCCAGCGCGAGAACATCCGCCTGGTGGCCGATCTGGTCGGCCAGTGCCAGGTGCTGCACATCCACAGCGCGGTGTTCGACACCGAGGCCATCAACTACTTCCTGCGCGCCCTGCCGCCCCGCTGCGGCGCCCGCGAGATGCACGCCCGCATCCTGCCCGACGGCATCATCAGCATCCGCCGCTACCCGCTCTCCGCCGCCAAGCGCCTCGCCCAATACGCCCGCAAGCTGCGCCGGCTGGTGGCGCCCGAGCTGGACTACTGGTGCTTCGGCGGCGACCGCATCGGCTCCGACGCCCCCTTCTGCGACCGCATCTACGTGCTGCCCGGCCTGCCCCACGAGTACCCGCCCGCCAAGACCGTGGTGCTACCGCCCCTGGTCGAACCCGACCACACCCGCCAGCGCACCGCCGGCGAGCCCACCGCCCTGGTGATCGGCCAGCCCCTGGTGGGCGCCGGGCTGATGCAGCCCGCCGACCGGGACGCGGTGAGCAACGAGATCCACGCCTGGCTGGCCGGGCAGGGCATCGCCCGCATCTTCTACAAGGGCCACCCCAAAGATCCGGCCCAGGAACTCAGGCAGCCCGATTACCAGACCGTCACCCTGGACGAGCCGCTCGAAGTCCACCTCGCCCACACCCCCTACGACGCCGTGGTGGGCGTGCGCTCCAGCGCCCTGCTGTTCGCCCGCCAGACCGCCCCGGCCAGCACCCCGGTGGTGGCCTTCGGGTGGGACCGGGTGCGCTTCAAATCCGCCGACGAAAAGCGCCAGATGCTGGACGCCTTCCGGACGACCGGGGTGGACGTCCACGACAACGGGCCGACCAGTTGAACGCCCTCCATCCGGCCGGTCGACTGCCCAAGGGGTGGGCGCCTTGAAACGCGGACTCGTCTTCTTCCATTATTTCGAGGCCGACACGCGCTACCGGGAGAACCTGGTGTTCTTCCTGTCCGCCGCCTACCGGGACGACCTGGACTTCGCAGTCGTCATCTCGGGCCACTGCTCGGTCAACCTGCCCAAACTGAGCAACGTCGCCTACGTCTTCACCGAGAACAAGAACAACGACTTCGGCGGCTACGTCGCCGCACTCGCCCAGCTCAGAAATCGTCTGGACGGCTACGATTACTTCCTGTTCGTGAACTCGTCGGTACGCGGCCCCTTCCTCGCCAGGCCATCGGGCGCGTCGTGGGTCGAGCCCTTCGTCAGCCGCTTCAGCGACGAGGTGCAGCTCGTCGGCAGCAGCATCGCCATCCTGGTGGGCGACTCCGAATACACCGAGCGCTTCCGCCAGCTCTACCCCTACCCTGGGCCCTACTCCCACGTCCAGACCACCGCCTACGCCCTCACCTCCCAGGCGCTCCGCCACCTGCTGGACGTCGGCTTCTACGACATCCACGCGCGTCTGGACAAACTCGACGTTATCTGCCACTACGAGATCCGGCTGTCCCTCGAGATCCTCCGGGCCGGCTGGAACATCAAGGCTTGCCTCGAGAAGTACAATGGCCTCGACTACCGGCTCGAGCACACCGACATCAACCCCAGCTCCCGTAACGGCGACCCCCTCTACAAGCGGGCCTACTTCGGCAAGACGGCCTCGCCCCACGAACTGGTGTTCGCCAAGACCAACCGCCGCCTCATGAGCCTAACCCAACTGTCCTGGGCCACCCTCCGGGGCCTGTTCGGCATCCGCCATCCGGCGATCCTCGGCTGGGACGAATACCGCCGCCTGCGCGCCGTCTATCTGGCCAAAGTGCTGCTGCTGCCGGTTACCGAACTCAAACGCTCCCTCGACCGCGCCGTCCGACAAACCCGCGACCTGCTCCAACCACGCTGATGGATTCCCGATCATCCGTCTCCGGCCGCCCCTTCCTGGTCTTCATGCGGGTTGGCGCCACCGACCTGCTGCCCCAGTGGCTCGCCGCCGAACCCGAGCGCAACTGGGATCTGTTCGTCAGCGGCTACGCCCCGCGCGACCCCCACCCCGCCGCGGTCGCCACCCACGTGGGCGGCTACAACAAGCTCGAGCACTTCCACGAGTGCGTGAAGTCCGGCGTGCTCGATCTGTCGGCCTACCGCTACGTGCTGCTGGCCGACGACGACCTGGCCGTCACCGGCGGCAGCATCTCGGGCTTCTTCGAGACCGTCGAGCGCCTCGGGCTCACCGTAGCGCACCCCGCCCAGGACTGGTCCGGCTACTGGTCGCACCGGATCATGCTCCGCAACCCCGTGGCCGAATGGCGCGAGACCAACTTCGTCGAAGTGATGTGCCCGTGCTTCGAGACCGGCTTCCTGGCCCGTCACCTGGACGCCATCCCGATCACCCGCAGCACCTGGGGCAGCGACCACGCCTACTGCCATCGGGCCCACGAGGCCGGCGGCAAGGTGGGCATCGTCGACACCGCGGTGATCCGCCACACCAAGCCGATCCAGGCCACCGGCGCCTTCTACCGCAAGCTCGCCAGCGACGGCATCGACCCGGCCGTGGAGCTGGAAACGGTCCTCGACGGCCTGCCCCCCTCCTATCGCACCCACCGGGTGCTCGGCCTCCACGTTCGGCGCGGCCCGCTGGCGCAGCTCCGCCAGGCGGTGGCCCGCTTCACCGAAACGCACAAGCGCCGGATCATGAAGCTGTGCGGCCACCACCAGCGCCACGAAGACTGACATCACGCCATGAAGATCTTCATCGTCAACCTTGAGCGCGCCGCCGACCGCCGCGCCGCCATCCTCCGGCACCTGGGCGAACTCGGCCTCGAAGCGGAGATCCTGCCGGCCGTCGAAGGCGTCAAGGTCGACCGCGCCACCCTCGGCCCCGGCGCCGAACCGCGCCTCTCCAACGGCGAGGTGGGCTGCTACCTCAGCCACGTGCGCTTCTGGCAGCTCGTCGTCGAGCGCCGCCTGCCCCACGCCATCGTGCTGGAGGACGACGTGGTGTGCAGCCCCTCGCTGCTGCGCGTCGCCCGCGACGCCGCCGCCCTGATGCCCCCCTTCGACGCCGTGCGCCTGTCCGCCCTCCAGCCGATCCGCGGGATTCCCGTGGCCACGCTGTCCGGCGGCGAAAAGCTCATCCTGCCCACCAAGCACCCCAGCGGCACCCAGGGCTACCTGGTCAGCCTCGACGGCGCCCGCCGCCTGCTGGCCGCCCTGTCGGTGCCCCGGAGCCCCATCGACGACACCCTCGACCGCTACTGGAAGTACGGCCTGTGCGTGCCGGTGGTCGCGCCCAGCGTGGTGGTCGAGGACGCCAGCATCGCCAGCGGCATCGGCGCGCGCTTTGGCAGCACGGCGCCCGACAGCGTCGCCCACCGCGTGACCCGCCACTTCGCCCGGGTGGTCGAAGCCGAACGCCGCAAGCTCAGCGTCTTCCTCATGGCCCGCCGCGTGAAGGCCCAGCTCCAGGGTCGTCGCTGAAGCCATCGCCGTCATGCCCCTTGCACCCGCCCTGGCCGGCCTGCGCACCCGCATCCCCGCGATCAACGCCGCCCTCTTCGCCAGCCTGTTCTTCTTCCTGCCCGCCCACGTCGCGCCGGTCTACGCCCTCTCCGGGCTGATCCTCCTGCTGTCCCTGGCGGAAGGCCGCCTCGCCGAAAAGTGGGCACTGCTCAAGGCCGACCCCCTCTTCTGGGTCTTCCAGGCCTTCTTCTGGATCACCCCCCTGTCGCTGCTCTGGACAGCCGACCTCGAAACCGGCCAGCGGACGGTCGGGCGCTACGCCTTCTTCCTCATCTCGCCCCTCTACCTCACCGTCGCCCGACGCGAGCTGGCCCCCCGCTGCATCGCCGCCTTCCTCGCCGGCTGCGCCTTCGCCGAAGCGCTGGCTTACTATAACTGGCTGCAGATGACCGCCTTCCCCGAGTGGCCGCGCGGCATCCGCGTGCGCAAGGAGCTGGAAGACACCGGCCCCTTCGTGGACCACATCCTCTACGCCCCCATCCTGGCCTGGGCCGGCTATCTGGCCGCCCGCGAAGCCCTCCGCGGCCCCGTCGCCCGACGCCTCGGCTTCGCGCTGCTGGCCGCCGCCACCCTGGGCAACCTGACCTTCTCCGGCGGACGCGCCGGCCAGCTCGCCGGTCTGGTGCTGCTGGCGCTGCTCGTCTTCCAGCAACTCGCCGGGCGGCCGGTGCGCGCCTTCGCCGTCGCCCTCGCCCTCACCGGCGGGCTCGCCACCCTGGCCTATCAGGGCAACGACTACTTCCAGTCGCGGGTCGACCGGGCCCTCGCCGAAGCCGCCGCCCGCCACGACGACACCGAAACCTCCATCGCCCAGCGCCTGCGCTTCCTGGAGAACAGCGCCCGCCTGGTGGCCGAGCACCCCCTGCTGGGCGTGGGCGCCGGCGACTTCGGCGACGAGTACGCCCGGATGCAGGCCCGCCACGCCCCCGACCGGATCACCACGAACAACCCCCACAACCAGTACCTCTTCACCCTCGCCACCACCGGCGCGGTGGGCGGCGCGGTGCTCCTGCTCACCTACCTGCCGCCCATCCTGTGGCGCCGCCGGGCCGACGATCTCGCCCCACTGCGCGTCGCGCTGGTGGTGTTCATCGGCGTGTGCAGCCTGTTCGAAGACTACCTGTGGCGCTCCAACACCTCGCTCCTGTATGTGCTCTTCGGGGTGCTGCTGCTGGGCCGGCGCAGCCTCGGGCCCGCCACCGACGGCCGACAAGCCGCGGCGAATCGGGCAGAATAGACCGTCCTCCATTCGGAACACCGACGATGAACATGGGCGCCGACGGCGAAATCCTCCACGACGCTGCGGGCGTACCCTTCCTCACCTGCGGCTTCTTCACCGACGGCTACGCCGCCGAAGCCGCCCAGCTGCGCGACTCCCTTGAGCGCACCGGCACCCCCTACTTCCTCAAGCGCTTCCCCAGCCGCGGCTACTGGGAAGCCAACACCCGCATCAAGCCCGAGTTCCTGCTCGACTGCCTGCGCCGCTTCCCCGGCCGCGACGTGGTGTACCTCGACGCCGACTCCGTCGTCCGCTCGCCCCTCGAACTGTTCTACCGCTTCGACGCCGACCTGGGCGTCTTCGTCGCCCCCGACAGCGCCGGGATGTCCCACCGCTACCTCACCGGCACGCTCTACCTGCGCAACACCCCGGCGGTGCACGCCTTCGTCGAAGACTGGATCGCCGCCCAGGACGGCATGGTGCTCGGCGTCGACCAGGACAGCTTCTCCGCCGCCGTCGACCGCCACCCCGAGCTGAAGCTCGGCCCGCTGCCCGAGCGCTACGTGAAGATCTTCGACCGGGGCTCCGAGACGCCGGTGGTCGAGCACTTCCAGGCCAGCCGCCAGCGGGTGAAGCTCCAGCGCACCATGAAGAAGGCGCGCAACGTGGCGATCGGCCTCGCCCTGGTCGCCGCCCTGATCTGGCTGGCCACGAACGGCTGATTGCCCGGCACGGGGGCAACAGGGCAAAAAAGTGTCAATTCCGTCAACCCGGCGTTAAATTCCCCAGCCCGGCAGGAAACAACGGCAACAAAATTCCGGCATGATCCACAGTCGGACTTGCAGCCGTAAAAAGAATGAGTCGCATTAACCTTCTGATGTACCACCAGGTCGGGGACTTCCCGACCCGCATGCCCAGCCATCGGGGGCAATACTGCCACCGCCCGCGCTTTGCCGCGCAGATGGCCATGCTCAAGCGCTGCGGCTATTCGGTCATCGGCCTGGATGCGGCCGTCGCCGGTCTGCGCGGCGAGGCCACCCTGCCCGCCCGGCCGGTGGTGCTCACCTTCGACGACGGCTACGTGGATTTCCTCGAATGCGCCGCGCCCATCCTCAAGGCGCACGGCTACCCGGCCACCGTCTATGCGGTCGCCGGCCTGCTCGGCCAGGCCTCGTCGTGGGTCGAGCCCGAAGGGCTGCGCCCCGCCCCGCTGATGAACGCCGCCCAGCTGCGCCAGGTGCACGAGATGGGCTTCACCGTCGGCTCCCACACCGTCAGCCATCCGCGTCTCGCCCAGGTCGACAACCGGCGCGTCGCCGAAGAACTGACGATCAGCAAGCGCATGCTCGAAGACGTGCTCGGCAGCCGGGTCGACCACCTGTGCTACCCCTACGGCAGCCACGACATCCGCGCCGTGCACGCCGCCGCCGACGCCGGCTACGTCACCGGCACCACCTGCGCGCGGGCCATCGCCACCCCCGCCGACGATCTGCTCACCCTCCCGCGCAAGCCCGTCTCCCAGGGCAACACCGCCTTCGGCGTGCTCTGGAAGCTCATCGCCAAGAACACCCCGCGCCACCCGCCGATCCGCCGCAGCTAGCCGCCGCCGGGCGAAAGCGCCGCAAGTTGCGGCACAATAGCGGTCTTTGCGCCGCCCTCCACCGCCCATGACGTTCCGCCTCCGCTCCCAGCCCCGCCGCCCGGCTCCATTCGGCCGCGCCGGAGTCCCCGCGTGAAGCGCATCCTCATCGTCCGCAGCTCGGCCATCGGCGACGTGGTCTTCGCCTCCGCGCTGCCCGCCGCCATCAAGCGCCGCTACCCCGACGCCCATGTGGCCTGGCTGGTGGAGCCCGGCATCCACGAACTCCTGCTCCCCGACCCCGCCATCGACGAGGTCATCGCCTGGAGCAAGGCCGAATGGGTGAAGCTCTGGAAGGGCGGCCACAAGCTCGAACTTGCCCGCCGGGTGCTCGCCCTGCGGCGCGAGCTTCACGCCCGCAAGTTCGACGTGGCGCTGGATCTGCAGGGCCTGCTCAAGAGCGGCTTCATCACCTGGCTCTCCGGCGCACCCCGCCGGGTCGGCCTGGGCTCGAAAGAAGGCAGCCAGCTGCTGATGACCGAGGTCATCCCCCGCGGCGGCGACATCCACCGCATCGGCTCCGAATACCAATTCCTCGCCCAGCACCTGGGCGCGGACGCCGGCGACTTTCTGCCCACACTCCACGTTGCCCCCGCGGCGGACGCCAGCGCCGTGGCCAAACTCGCCGCCCACGGGCTGCACGAACAGGCAAGCGGCCGCTACGCCGTCTTCGCCCCCTTCACCACCCGCCCGCAAAAACACTGGTTCGAGGACGCCTGGCAGGCGCTGGCGCCGCAGCTCATCGCCGCCACCGGCCTCACCCCGGTGATCCTCGGCGGCCCCGCGGATACCGACGCCGCCGCCCGCATCGCCGCGGCCGACCCGCGCATCGTCAACCTCGCCGGCCAGACCCGCCTGCCCGACGCCGTCGCCGTCATCGCCCGCGCCGCGCTGGTGATCGGCGTCGACACCGGCCTCACCCACATGGGCACCGCGCTGGCCAAGCCCACCGTCGCCATCTTCGGCTCCACCTGCCCCTACACCGACACCGGCCGGCCCACCGGCAGCGTGATCTGGCTGGGGCTGGAGTGCTCGCCGTGCAAGCGCCGGCCCACCTGCGGCGGCAAGTTCACCTGCCTGCGGGACATCACGCCGGAAATGGTCATCGAACGCGCCCAGGCCATGCTGGCCGCCGGAGCCGCACGATGAAAATCCTCCACGTGGAAGCCGGCAAGTTCCTCTACGGCGGCGCGCGACAGGTGCAGTACATCGTCGAGGGCCTCGCCGCCCGCGGCATCGACAACCTGCTCGCCTGCCCCACCGGCAGCGACACCGCCCGCCAGCAGCCCCCCGGCGTGCGCGTGGTGCCCATGAAGATGGGCGGCGACGGCGACCCGGGCATGGTGCTGCGCCTCGCCAAGCTAATCCGCGCCGAAGCGCCCGACCTCGTGCACCTTCACAGCCGCCGCGGCGCCGACACCTGGGGCGGCCTCGCCGCCAAGCTCGCCGGCGTGCCCTGCGTGCTGTCGCGGCGGGTGGACAACCCCGAATCCCGCCTCGCGGTGGCGATCAAGTATCGGCTCTACGATCACGTCATCACCATCTCGGAAGGCATCCGCCAGGTGCTGCTGTCCGAAGGCCTCGCACCGGCCAAGGTCACCTGCGTGAGGAGCGCCGTGGACGCCACGCCCTACCTCGCGCCGGTCGACGCCGCCGCCTTCCGCGCCGAGTTCGGCCTGCCCCCCGATGCGCTGGTGGCCGGCGTGGTGGCCCAGATGATCCCCCGCAAGGGCCACCGCTACCTGCTCTCGGTGCTGCCGGGCCTGCTCGAAAAACACCCGAAGCTGGTGGTGCTGATCTTCGGCCAGGGCCCGCTGGAGGCCGAACTGCGCGCCGAAGTCGCCAGCCGCGGGCTGGATGCCGCCGTGCGCTTCGCCGGCTTCCGCCACGACCTGCCGCGCTGGCTGGGCGGGCTCGACCTGCTGGTACACCCGGCCGACATGGAAGGCCTGGGCGTGTCGCTGCTGCAGGCTTCCGCCGCGGCGGTGCCCATCGTCACCACCCGCGCCGGCGGGCTGCCCGAGGCCGTGCTGGACGGCGTCACCGGCATCCTGATCGAGCCCGGCAACGAAGCCCAGCTCGCCGCCGCCATCGACCGCCTCGCCGCCGACCCGGCCCTGCGCGCCCGCTTCGGCGCCGCCGGCCGGGCGCGCATCCTGGCCGAATTCTCCATCGACGCCATGGTGGCCGGCAACCTCGCCGTCTATCGCCGGGTGATCGGCCGATGAAGATCGTTACCGTGCTGCACAGCCTGCGCAGCGGCGGCGCCGAACGCCACGCCCTGCAGCTGATGCGCGGCCTGCGGGCGCGGGGCCACGAGGCGCTGTTTGCCGGCTCGATGAACGGCTGGCTCGGCCAGCAGCTCACTGCCGACGGCTTTGGCGGGATCAACCTGCCGATGGTGGGCATCTACGATCTGCCGTCAGTCATCCGCCTGGCGCTGTACGCCCGCCGCGAAAAGGCCGACCTGATCCACGGCCACCTCACCCGCGGCGCCCTCTACACCGGGTTTGCCGCCCGGCTTGCCGGCGTGCCCAACGTGGCCACCGCCCACTCCGACAACGCCGGCAAGCACTTCGGCCGGGCCGACCGGATCATCGCCGTATCGGGCGCCGTGGCGCGCTTTCTCGAACGCGAGGGCTACGACCCGGCGCGCATCCGGGTCGTCCACCACGGCATTGCCGACATCGCCGCCGCGCTGCCCGCCAACGTGCGCCACGCAACCCGCGCCGCGCTGGGCCTCGCCGACGACGAGCCGTGCCTGCTGATGGCCGCCCGCATCGTCACCGCCAAGGGCCACGACACCGCCCTGAAGGCGCTCGCCCGCATCCAGGACCAGCGCTGGACGCTGCTCCTCGCCGGCGACCACCACCGCGATCTCGGGCCGCAGATCCAGGCCCTCGCCACGGAACTGGGCATCGCTGGGCGGGTCCGATTTCTGGGCCTGCGCGAAGACGTGCCGGCCCTGCTGGCGGCCGCCGACATGCTGCTGGCCCCGTCGCGGCGGGAGGCCCTGTCGCTGACCCTGCTGGAAGCCTCGGCCTGCGCCCTGCCCATCGTCGCCAGCACGGTGGGCGGCATCGGAGAGGTGGTCGAGCACGGCGCGAGCGGCCTGCTGGTGCCACCCGACGACGTGCCGGCCCTCGCCGACGCCATCGCCCAGCTGCTGGCCGACCCCGCGCGACGGGCCGCCCTGGGCGCCCGGGCCCGCCAGCGCTTCAAATCCGGCTTCACGGAGAGTGCGATGTTCGACGGAACCCTGGCAGCCTATCGCGAGGCCTGCGGCGGATGATCCAGATCCTCATGTACCACCGGGTTGGGCACTTTCCCGGCCGGGTGAAGGCCCACGGCGCGCTGTACTGCCACCTGCCGCGCTTTCGCGCCCAGATGACGCTGTTCCGGGTGCTCGGCTACACCGTCGTCAGCCTCGACGACGCGGTGGCCGGCCTGCGCGGCGACAAGGCGCTGCCGCCGCGCCCGCTGGTGCTCACCTTCGACGACGCCTACGTGGATTTCCTCGAGAACGCCGCGCCGGTGCTCCAGGCCCACGGCTACCCGGCCACGGTGTACGCGGTAAGCAGCCTGATCGGCAGCACGTCGTTGTGGGATGCGGGCGTCGGCCCCGAGCCGGCGCCGCTGATGACCGCGGCACAGCTGCGCGAGGTGCGAGACATGGGCTTCACCGTCGGCTCCCACTCCCGGAGCCACCTGCGCCTCGCCCAACAGGACGAAGCCTGCATCGCCCGCGAGATGAGCGACAGCAAGTCGGCGCTCGAAGACCTGCTCGGCCAGCGCGTCGATCACTTCTGCTACCCCTACGGCAGCCACGACCTGCGCAGCATGGAAGCCGCCGCAGCGGCCGGCTACACGTCGGGCACCACCTGCGAGCGGGCCGCCGCCACCGCGTCGAACGACCTGCTGGCCCTGCCGCGCAAGGCGGTCTCGCGGGGCGACGACGTGTTCGGCGTGGCCTGGAAGCTGCTCACCAAGAACGCCCCCAAGCGCCCGCTGCTGCACCGCGCAGGCTGACGCCGCGGGCGCTCAGGGCAGGAACACCGGATCGGCGAGCACCAGCGTGCCGTCTGCCCGCATCATCAGGTTGTCGGGGTTGAGGATGTCGGGCTGCACCGGATACTCCTCGATGAAGTCCGACAGCTTCGCCACCGCATCCACCAGGCTCGCCGGTAGCGCGGGGGGCGGTTCCTGGGCGATGTGATACAGCGCCAGCCGGCCGCGATTGACGCCCATGTTGGCCCACTTCTCGCAGCCTTCCCAGTAGGCGGCGGCGAGCAGCCGGGCGAGCTGCGCCGCGTCGCCCGCCACCGGGCGCAGGCGCTCCACCTCGACGAGGCGGAAGGAGTAGCCGTTGCTGGCCTTGCCGACGACGCCGTGATCGGCGAACACGCGGGGAAAATGGATGCCGGTGGGACGGTCGTCCGCGGCGAGGTAGAAGTAGTCGGCCGGGGAACTGACCACCTTGAAGACGCGCTCGCCGTCACCGGCGTCGAGCACGATCGAGAATTCCCCCCGCCCGATCTCGACGAGACCTTCGAGCAGGGGGTGAGCCGGAACCGGATCGGGAAGGCGACTGAGCGCTCTCCCGGATTCCGGCAGTACGGCGGGCGGGTCGATCATCGCGGATCGACGAGGGTCATCCGATGATGTTGTAGCCAGCATCCACAAAGTGTACGCCACCGGACATGTTCCGGCCAGCGTCGGAGACGAGGAACGCGGTGAGCGCGCCGATGTCTTCCGGGGTGACCAGGCGGTGCAGGGGCGAGCGATCCACGGCGGCCGCCATCAGGCCGTCGAAACCGGCGATGCCGGAGGCGGCGCGGGTCATCAGCGGGCCCGGAGAGATGGCGTTGACGCGGATGTTCTTGGGGCCCAGCTCGAAAGCCATGTAGCGGGTGGCGGCTTCGAGCGCGGCCTTGCACAGGCCCATCACGCCGTAGTTGGCGATCACCTTCTCGCTGCCCAGGTAGGTCATGGTGATGAGCGAACCGCCGCCGGCCTTCTCCAGCAGGGGCTCGGCCTTGCGCGCCAGGCGCACGAAGGAGTGGGTGGACACGTCCATCGCCATGGCGAAACCGTCGGGCGAGGTATCCACCACGCGACCGTGCAGGTCGTCGCGCTTGGCGAAAGCCATGCTGTGGATGGCGAAGTCGAGCTTGCCGTGCCGGGCGTCGATCTGGGCGAAGACTTCGTCCATGGTTTCGGGCTTGGTCACGTCGAGCAGCAGCACGTCCTCGATGCCCAGGCGGCTGACGATCGGCTCGATGAAGGCCAGGGTCTTTTCGTTCTGGTAGGTGATGACGACCTTGGCGCCGGCTTCGATGCAGGCTTCGGCCACGCCGGTGGAGATGGATTTTTCGTTGGCGATGCCGGTGATCAGACCCACCTTGCCTTCGAGATTGATGATCGGGTTCATGGAAGCCTCCTGGGGTTCGATAAAAAATTACTGCACCGCAACAATTACACACCTTAAAATGGTCTACGAATACTGTTACGTGCACTTTTTTTCTTAACGGCACGAATCCGGGTTTCCTCAACCGTAATGCTGCGACGCATCAATGACCGCTGAAAACCTCCACAGCCCGGGCGTGATCCCGGTCTATGTCTTCCTCGATTTCGATGGGGTGACCCACCCCTGGCGCGAGGCGGAGGACTTTCGCTGTCTGCCCACGCTGGAGGCGGTGCTGCGGGATTACCCGGAGACCCGGGTGGTGATCGCGTCCGACTGGCGCACGCTGTTTTCGCTGCCCAAGTTGCGGGCGCGCTTCTCGCCGGACATCCAGCCGCGGGTGATCGACACCACGCCGGCGATCTTCCCGCGCAACCCCAACGAGCTGTATGGCCTGCGCGAGCGGGAGGCCCGGCAGTGGCTGGCGGCCAAGGCGCCCACCGCGTCGTGGCTGGCCATCGACGATGCGCCGGGCAACTGGCCGACCCGCGCGCGGCTGGTGCTCACGGATTTCAAGCAGGGCTTCACCGAAGAGGACGCCGGGCGGATGCGCCGGCTGCTGGACGCCTTCCGCGCCGGGGAGTTCGAGCCCGCCGAGACTGCGCCGGCCTGAGGGGCGGCACCGCGTAAAAAAAGGGCGACTCCGGTCGCCCCTTTGCTTTTGAGGTTTAGAACTGCCGCACGAGCGGCGATTCGTCCATCAGCGCGACCTGCTCGCGCAGGGCGAGGATCATGTCCTGCCAGTAGCGCGGGGTGTCGAACCAGCCGAAGGCCGCCGGGAAGGCGGGGTCGTCCCAGCGCCGGGCGATCCAGCCGGCGTAGTGGATGAGGCGCAGGGTGCGCAGGGCCTCGACCAGATGCAGGCTGGCCGGGTCGAAATCGGCGAACTGCTCGTAGCCTTCCAGCACGCGGTCGAGCTGGCGGGCCATGGCCTGGGCGTCGCCGGAGAGGAGCATCCACAAATCCTGCACCGCCGGGCCGCTGCGGGCGTCGTCGAAATCCACGAAATGCGGGCCGGCGTCGGTCCACAGCACGTTGCCGCCGTGCACGTCGCCGTGCAGACGGATCGGCGGCTGGGCGCCGGCGCGCTCGAAGCAGCGGCGCACGCTGTCGAGGGCCTGATCCACCACCGAGCGCCAGGTTTCGCGCAGCTCGGGCGGCAGGAAGGGCGAGGCGAGGAGTTCGTCCCGCGGTTCTTCGCCGAAACTCTGGATCGTCAGCGCCGGCCGATGCACGAAGGGCTGCTTCGCGCCGATGGCGTGGATGCGGCCCAGGAAGCGGCCCAGCCAGCCCAGCACCGCCGGGTCGTCAAGCTCCGGCGCGCGGCCGCCGCGACGGGGGAACAGCGCCACCCGGAAGCCTTCGTAGTGGTGCAGCGTGTGGCCGCCGATGGCGAGGGCCGGCACGGCGGGGATCTCGGCTTCGGCGAGTTCGGCGAGGAAGGCGTGCTCCTCGAGGATGGCCGCGTCGCTCCAGCGCCCGGGGCGGTAGAACTTGGCGATGAGCGGCGGGGCATCGTCGATGCCCACCTGGTAGACGCGGTTTTCGTAGCTGTTGAGGGTGAGCAGCCGGCCGTCGCAGACGAGGCCGGCGGCCTCGACCGCCGACAGCACGAAATCCGGCGTGAGCGGCCCGAAGGGGGCCGTCACTGCTGGCCGTCCTCGCGCACGTAGGGCTCGTGGAGCTTGACCGGCTCGACCTTGGCGGCGTGGCGGGAGCGCATGCGCAGGTTGAGCATCTCGACCATCACCGAGAAGGCCATCGCCGAGTAGATGTAGCCCTTGGGCACGTGGTGGCCGAAGGCGTCGGCCATCAGCACCACGCCGATCACCAGCAGGAACGAGAGGGCCAGCATCTTGACGGTGGGGTGGCGGGACACGAACTCGCCGATGGGGCCGGAGGCGACCATCATCAGGCCCACCGAGGCGATCACCGCGGCCATCATCACCGGCAGGTTGTTGACCATGCCGATGGCGGTGATGATCGAGTCGAGGGAGAACACGATGTCGATCACGATGATCTGCGCGATCACCGCGCCGAAGGTGGCCTTGACGGCGCTGGAGGCTTCGCCCTCCTCGCCTTCCATCAGCTGGTGCACTTCCTGGGTGCTCTTCCACACCAGGAACAGGCCGCCGCCCAGGAGGATCAGGTCGCGGCCCGAGAAGCCGTGGCCCATCACGGTGACGAGGGGCGCGGTCATGCCGGCCATCCACGACAGGGCCGCCAGGAGCGCGAGGCGCATGAACATGGCCAGGAACAGGCCAAGCCGGCGGGCGAAGGCGCGCTTCTCGGGCGGCAGCTTGTCCACCAGGATGGAGATGAAGATCACGTTGTCGATGCCCAGCACCAGCTCCAGCGCGGTGAGGGTGAGGAAGGCGATCAGCAGTTGCGGGTCGGTCAGGAATTCCATGTTTGTTTCGTGGTTATGACGGGATGCGCGCCCGCTTCGGGCGGCCACGCGGAGCGCATGGTCGCACGAAACGGGCCGGATTGCGGACATGGGCGTGTTACAACCGCCGTGGGCGGACCGCCGGCGCGCGGCCGGGGTGCGGCGGCGCCTCAGTGGCGGGTGGCGTAGGCGCGCATCCAGCGCTGCATGCGCGCGGCCGGCATGGGCCGGGCGATGCCGTGCCCCTGCACCAGATGACAGCCCAGTTTGAGCAGGGCCTGACGGTGACGCGGGGTCTCCACGCCCTCGGCGATCACCTCCCGGCGGAAGGCGGCGGCCAGGCCGATCATGCTCTGCACGGTGGCCAGGTCGTCCGCGTCGTCGAGCATGTTGTGGATGATCGAGCGGTCGATCTTGATGCTGCGCACCGGCAGGCGCCGCAGGCTGCTCATGGCGCCGAAGCCGGTGCCGAAGTCGTCGATGGCGAAGCTGACCCCCAGCTCGTTGCAGGCGGCCATGATCCGGGCGATGCCGGAGAGGTCGGTCATGGTGGTGGATTCGAGCACTTCGAGCTGCAGCAGGCCGGGGTCCACGCCCGGGTGGGCGTCGAGCACCGAGCGCAGATGGGGCACGAAATCCGGGTGGGCCAGGTGGCGGGCCGAAATGTTGACGCTCATCCGGGTGGAGAGCCCGGCGGCGCACCAGGTGTCGAGCTGGGCCACCGCGGTGGCGAGCACCCACTTGCCCAGGTCGATCTCGAAGCGCGATTCGCTCACCGTGGGCAGGAACTCGCCGGGCAGGCGCAGGCCCAGTTCGGGGTGTTTCCAGCGGATCAGCGCCTCCACGCCGGACAGGGCGTTGGTGAGGGCATCCACCTTGGGCTGGTAGTGCAGCTCCAGCTCGCCGCCGCTGAGGGCGGACTCGACGCGGATCTGGGCGTCCCGGTGGGCGCGCAGGCGGCGGTCGCGCTCGGGGTCGAAGAGGTGGAAGCGGTTGCGACCGGCCTGCTTGGCCAGGTACATGGCCTGGTCGGCGTGGGCCAGCAGGCGCTCGGGGTCGGAGCCGTCGAGCGGGCACAGCGTGACGCCGATGCTGGCGGTGACGCACAGCTCGCGGCCGTCCACGGCGATGGGCGCGGAGATGCTGGCGAGCAGGCGGTCGAACACCTGCTCGCATTCGTCGGCGTGCTCCAGGCCGTTGTAGATCAGGGCGAACTCGTCGCCGCCCATCCGCGCCACGGTGTCGCCGGCGCGGGTGGAGCCCTGCAGGCGGCGGGCGATCTCCACCAGCAGGCGGTCGCCCACGTGGTGGCCCAGGCTGTCGTTGACCGGCTTGAAGCCGTCCAGGTCGAGGTAGGCGACCGCCGCCAGGGTGCCGTTGCGCTCGGCCTGGGCCAGGGCCATGCGCATCCGGTCGGCCAGCAGGCTGCGGTTGGGCAGCTGGGTGAGCACATCGTGGTAGGCCAGGTGCTCGAGCTGGCGCTGGTTCTCCTTCATGTCGGTGATGTCGGTGAACAGGCCCACGTAGTGGGTGGTCTGGCCGGCCTCGTTGCGCACCGCGGAGATGTTGCCAAGCTGGGCGTAGAACTCGCCGCTCTTCTTGCGGCTCCAGGTTTCGCCCTGCCACACGCCGTCCCGCAGCAGGGCCGACCACATGGCCTCGTAGTAGGCCGCATCGTGCAGGCCCGAGCGCAGCAGGCGGCTGTGCTGGCCGACGACCTCCTCGCGGGTGTAGCCGGTGAGGGCGCAGAAGCTGTCGTTCACCTCCAGGATGCGGGCCTCCGGGTCGGTGATGATGATGCTCTCGTGGGCGTAGCGGAACACGCTGGCGGTGAGGCGCAGGTAATCTTCGGCGGCCACCCGGGCGGTGACGTCGTTGAGGGTGCCGGAGGTGCCGACGAGGGCGTTGTCGGCGTCGACGATGGCGCGGGCGTACAGGTCGAGCCAGCGGAAGCTGCCGTCGCGGCACTTCACCCGCAGGGTGGCGCTGCAGTAGTCCTGGGTGCGCTCGACTAGCGGGCGCAGGGCCTCGCGGCGGGCGTCCCGGTCGTCCGGGTGGAGGTAGTCGAGGAAGCTGTGGCCGATGGCCTCGTCCACGCCGTGGCCGGTGATCTCGGTCCAGGCCGGGTTGAGGAGTTGCCAGCGCCCGCGGGCGTCGGTCTGGAAGATGACCTCGCGCACGCTGTCGAAGACCTGCTGGTAGCGGCTCTGGCTCTCGAGCAGGGCCTGGGTGGTGCTGCGCATGGCGCTGATGTCGGCGATGCTGCCCACCATCCGCCGCGGCTGGCCGTCCTTGCCGTAATCCACCACGTCGCCGCGGTCGCGCACCCACAGCCAGTGGCCGTCGGCGTGGCACAGGCGATACTCGGCCACATAGGCGCCGCCGCCCGCCAGGCAGCCCGCCACCGCCGCGCTGACCCGCTCCCGGTCTTCCGGGTGGATCAGGGCATTCAGATCGGCCGCCCCGTGGTTGAGCCAGCGGTCGTCCAGCCCGAGCATGGCGCACCAGCGGCGGTTGTGGCTGATCCGGCCGGTGACGAGGTTGCGATCCCAGATGCCCTCGCCGATGGTGGCCAGCACGTCGGCCAGCTGCTTGCGGCTGCGCTGGGCGGCCCGCTGTTCGCGCACCCGCTCGCTCACGTCGCAGGCCATGCCCACGGTGCCGATCACCTCGCCGTCGGGGCCGCGCACCGGGGTCTTGAAGGTCTCGAACCAGCCCGCCGCCGGATCGTCGCCCAGGCGGTCCACCCGGCAGAGGGGCTGACCGTCGCGCATCACCCGGGCGTCTTCGGCGCGCTCGGCGTCGGCCACGGCCTGGGGGAAGAGGTCGAGGTCGGTCTTGCCCACCACCGTCTGGGGCAGGGCGTGGCCGCAAAACCCGACAAAGCTGCGATTGACGATGAGGTAACGCCCGTCGCGCCCTTTGAGCCACATGCGCATCGGCAGGCCGTTGATGAGGGTGGCGACGCCAAGGGACGGGCTACCGGCGGCCGCGGCGCTGTCGGCAAGGGCCAGCCCGGAGACCGGGGTGGTCGCCGGCAGGCCCGCCTGCAGTGCGCACAGCACCGTGTGGGCGCCCAGGAAGCGCTGTGCCGGCCCGTCGTCGCCCACGGCGACGGAATCCAGGCCGTGGGCCAGCAGGCAGGTGAGGGCATCGAGCAGGCTGCTGCCGGGCGACAAGCGCCCGGTAACGCAGTCCGACGTTTCCCGGTTGGCGTGATCTGACGTCATGCTGATCTGGTGACTTTTTCGGTTTTCGCGATGGTGCATCGGGGCCCCCGGCTTGCCAAGGCAGGAAGTCCCGCAGCGGGGCGAAGGAAGTCACGGCCCGGCCGGATTCCGGCAGCAAACAGTGAAATATCACCGCCATGCAGCCGGTCAGCCCTCCCGGCCGTCGCTGCGGCGGGGGCGGGGGTTGGGGCCCCCCCCCCGCCGCCCCCGCCGGCCGAAGCAGACCCCCCCCCCCCC
>NZ_JAYRMI010000008.1:79597-96680 GCF_041904905.1 Zoogloea sp.
GCCGTCGCTGCGGCGGGTCAGGTAGATGGGCACCAGCCGCAGCGTCCACGGCAGGAAGACGATCAGCCAGCCCGCCCCGGCCGCCACCAGCAGCGGCGGCGCCAGCCCCGCGGGCAGCACGTCGGCCAGCACCCGCAGCGCCGCCACGCCGTGCAGGCCCAGGGCCAGGCGCCAGGTCAGCCCGTCGGCCACCAGCGGGCGGCCCGAGTGGCCCAGGGTGACGCGGGACACCATCGCCAGGGTCATCGTCGCGAAGTAGCCCACCGCCAGCGCGTGCAGCGGGGCAAGGCCGAGGGCGTCGAGGCCCGCCAGATGCAGCAGCCCCTGCCCCCCCGCCAGCAGCCAGGCCACGCCCAGCCAGGCAAAACCGATGTGCAGCATCGCCAGGAGGCGCACCTCGAAGCTGCGCCGCAGCTGCCACTTCCAGCTCAGCCAGAGGGCCGTGCCGGCCCCCAGCAGGTCGGCCGGCCAGGCCCAGGCCGCCATGCCGGCGATGTCCAGCAGGCCGTGGGTCGCGCTGACGCCCAGCAGCACCCGCAGCGTCCAGTCGGGCCGCACCACCTCGTAGCGGGGCAGCGCCGAGCCGGAGAAGAAGGGGATCATCCGGTGGCTCACCACCATGAAGAGCGGCGCCAGCAGGCCATACACGCCGATCGACAGGCCCGCCCGGGCGGCCAGCGGCGCGCCGGTGAGGGCGAACACGATCCACGCCGCCAGCCCCACCGCGCCGGCCGCCAGCGCCAGCCATGCGCTGCCCGGATGCAGCCGCGGCTTGCCGGCCCGGAACGCCACCGGACGCAGCACCGCCAGCGCCCGCAGCCAGCCCCCCAGCACCAGCGCCAGCCCGGCCGCCTGCAGCCACCCGGCCCCCGCCAGCAGCCCCAGGTCGAACGCCAGCCAGCCGCCCACCAGCCCCAGCCAGGGCGCCCGCGCAGCGCTGCCGGGGGTGTCGGGCATGCCTTGCCAGCGGGGCATGGCGGTCATCAGAAAGCCGAACACGAAGAACGGGAACACCCCGTAGGCCGCCCACAGGCCATGCACCCAGCCCGGCGGCCAGGGCCACGCCGGGCCGGCCACCGCGCCGCTGCGGGCGAGCAGCTCCCACAGCCACGGGAGGAAGACGAGCACGATCTGCACCGCACCGGCGAGGAACATCGGCCGGTGGGGCGCGGCGAAGAGGATCGCCGCCAGCGACGCAGGCTGGGGCGCAGCGGGCGGCGGGGCGGCGGGGCGGGCTTGAAGCTGGATCGGCTTTTCCATGATGATGAATCGCAAAGTCAGCAAATGGCTGCGGCGGGAGCGCGCAGGGTTAGAATCGGGGTCGCACGTTCGCCCAACCAGAAAGACCGCTCATGAGTACCGACAAGATCGACATTCCCGGCCTGTTGAGCCGCATGCCCCTGTTCGGCGCCCTGTCGCCCGAAGACCTCGCCCACATGGCGGCGGCCACCCGGGAGAGGCGGCTCCAGAAAGGCGAGCGGCTGTTCCAGCGGGGCGAATCCCCCAAGGGCTTCTTCCTGATCGTGTGGGGCCAGATCAAGCTGGCCTTCACCTCGGCCCAGGGCAACGAGAAGGTGGTCGAGATCCTCGGGCCGCTGCAGAGCTTCGGCGAGGCGGTGATGTTCCTCGACCAGCCCTACCCGGTGCTGGGCGAGGCGCTGTCCGACACCCTGCTGCTGCACATCGGCTCGGCCGCGGTGTTCGACCAGATCGAGCAGGACCCGCGCTTTGCCCGCAAGCTGCTGGCGGGCATGTCGATCCGCCTGCACTCGATGGTGCGCGACGTGGAATCCTACGCCCTGCGCTCGTCCACCCAGCGGGTGATCGGCTACCTGCTGCAGCTGGCCGAAAGCGCCCCCTGCGCGCCCGGCGGGCGGCACGAGGTGGAGCTGCCGACCAGCAAGCAGGTCATCGCGTCGCGCCTGAGCCTGACGCCCGAAACCCTCTCGCGCATCTTCCACGAGCTGTCGGAAGGCGGGCTGATCTCGGTGCAGGGCAAGCACATCGTGATCCACGACGCCGCCCGCCTGGCCCTCCACGACTGAAACCCGCCTCAGGCAGCGGCGTGTCGGATATGGATGTGGAACTCCCCGCTCTCCGTGGTTTCGGTGCGGTGGGCGTAGCCGTTGCGCCGCAGGATGTCGTACAGCGGGCCGGGCTCGCGATACAAAATCAGGACCACCTCGCCGCCCGGTTGTATCGTATCGAGGGCTTCGAGGGTCAGGTTGAGGGGCTCGGGCGGCATCAGGCCACGGGCGTCGACGATGATGGGCGAGGCGGTGTCGGTCATGGAAGCTATCCGGATGAGGGGGCGGGAGCGCCGGTGTGGGTGCCAGATTGGCCCAATCGCCGCCGGTCAACCTTGAGCGCGGTCAAACTGGTGAACGGTTGTCGTGCCGCAGGTCGCATACGGTAACCCGGATTGGGTGATAGATTCGCGCCCATGTCGAACGAGATTCCATCGTGAAGGAAGGTTCAGCCTTGCTCGCCGCCCTGGCCCTGGCGGCGGGGATCGCCTACTGGTCGGATCACTTCCGGACGGCCGGCTGGAAGGCTGCGCCCCAGGCCGAGAGCCCCTTCCCCCACCAGCAGACCGCCGCCCAGTCCCCCAGCCCGGTGCCGCCGCCGGCCGCGCCGGAGCGCCTGGAGGTGCACGCCGCCAGCGACGCCGGCGAGCGGGCCGCCCTGTGCGCCGAGCTGCTCGAGGTGATCGAGGGCGTGGACGCCGCGCTGCGCCACCCCCAATCCCCCAGCGCCGCCGAACAACTCGCCAGCCGCCGCCGCGCCTACGTCGAGAAGCGGATCGCGCTAGGCTGCTGAAGGGCCTGGCGCTCAACCCGAGATGAAGGAAGGCTCGATCCTGCTCGTTGCGCTGTTGCTGACCGCCGGGCTGGCCTGGTGGTCGGCGGAACACCCGCAGACGCCCCCTGCCCCCGTCGCACCCGCCGAAGCCCCGCCGCCGGTCGTCACGCCGGGCGCGCCGCTGCCCGAGCAGCCCCGGCCGGCGCCGCCGCCCCCGCCACAGCCCGCCGTCCGGGCGGATCAAGCCTACCGCTGCCTGCGCGGCGGCACGCCAAGCTTCTCGGATCGCCCCTGCGCGCCGGGCGAGGTGCAGGAAATCATCGCCCTGCACGCCCCGCCGCCGGGCACGCCCACGGCAAGCTATCGGGAACAGTACGATCAGCTGGCGGCTGCGCGACCGGCCGTGCCGAGCCCCCGCCCATCGGCGCCCCAGCCGGACGAGGCCGACCTCCGGGCGGCCGAATGCGAACACTGGGCGACGGAGATCCGCCACCTCGACGCCGCGATGCGCCAGCCTCAGACGGGCCCGACCATGGACCGGCTGGCCGCCAGCCGGCGGGCCGCCCACGGCCGCCGCTTCGCGCTGGGCTGCTGACCCGCCCGGCGCTCAGTGGCTGGTGCCTTCGGAGCGTTGGATCTTGTTGAAGAGGTTGTACTTGCCGATGGGCTTGCTGGCGGGCAGGCGCTTGATCTCCTTGAAGGTGGTGGCGTCGAGGAAGATCAGCGCGCCGTCCTTCTCCATCAGGCTGGCGATCACGTAGCGGCCGTAGCGGTCGAACTCCACGTGGGCGAAGGTCTTGCCGGGCTCGCGCACCTGGGCCACCACCTGGAGCTTCTGCTTGTCGATGATCTGCAGGGTGTCCTTCGCCGTCGGGCTCATCATCGAATCGACCCAGGCGTAGGGGCTGTTCTCGTGGCTGCGCAGGAAGAAGCCCGGCCCCAGGGTGGGGATGGTGGCCACCGTCTGCCAGCTCTTCAGGTCGATCACGCTGAGCTTGGGGTCTTTCAGGTGGGTGCTGGCGGCCACCCGCCGGCCGTCGAGCAGCCATGAGATCCCCGACCCGAGATGGGGCATGCCGTCCAGGCTGAGGTCTGCCACCTTGCGGCGGGCGTCGAGGTTGACCACCTGTCCGCGCCCCTCGCGGGAGGTGCCGAGCACCTCGGTGTAATCCTGGGTGAAGAAGAAGTCGTCGAGGACGTGCTCCAGCGGGCTGCGCCGGGGGTTGAGGAAGCCCGGGATGAAGGCGCCTTCCTTGTACTGGTAGTCGTGGATGAAGCCGGCGGCGATGTCTTCGGCGCCCGGGTCGTAGCTCACCTCCCACAGCTCGGGGATGTCCTTCAGGGCGGCCACAAAGCTGCGCCGGGGGGCGGCGTCGTACACCGCCGAGATGCGCGAGCCGACGTCGCCCTTGAGGTTGCGCCCGTCGATGACCTTGAGCAGCTTGAGATCCGCGTCGAAGATGACCAGATTGCCCGGCAGGTAGTTGGCCACCGCCACATAGCGCCCGTCACTGGACACCGCGGCGTTGCGGGTGTTGAGGCCGGCCCGCACTTCGGCCACGACCTTCAGGTTCCAGATGTCGAACTTGCTCACCCAGCCGTCCCGGGAGGCGAAGAACACGTAGCGGCCGTCCGGGGTGAACTTGGGCCCGCCGTGCAGGGCGTAGCGCGACGGGAAGCGGTGGATGCGCGCCATGCGGTCGCCGTCGAGCACGCTCACGTGGTGATCGCCCGCCTCGACGACGATGAAGAGGTTCATCGGGTCGGCCTTGGCCACCTCGCCCTGGCGCGCGTCGGGCAGGCTGCCGCGGGGGAAGGGCTCGACCCGGGAGGCGCGGATGTCGGCCTCGCCCCAGGCCGGCGCGGGGCTCACCGGCGAGTAGATCCAGCCCGTCAGGGCCTCGATCTCGTCGGGCTGCAGGGTCTGGCCGAAGGGCGGCATCTGGGTGGCGGTGCGCCCGTCGCGGATGGTGGCGACGGCGTCCTTGCGCTTGAGGCGTTCCAGGCTCTCGGGCAGCAGCGCCGGGCCCATGCCGCCCAGGCGGCCGGCGCCGTGGCAGGCGAGGCAGTGCTGGTTGTAGAGGGCCGGGGCGTCGGCGGCGGTGGCGGTGGCGTGGCCGGAGAAGGCCAGGGTGGCGAGGGCGAGGATGGAGAGCAGGCGTTTCATCGCACGGGTCCGGGTTCGGGTGGGGGCGCGGCGGGTGGTTCAGGCGGCCGGCTGCAGGCGTACCCAGGGCTTCACCTCCAGCCGGGCGGCGTCGTCGGCCACGCCGATCTCGGCATTGTCGAGGTAGCAGCCGGGGTCTTCCTGCCAGGGGTCGCCGGTGAGTTGCTGGGCGCGCACGCGGGTGTTGCCGTTGCACATGGCGAGGTAGCGGCAGTCGGCGCAGCGGCCGGTCACGGGCCGGGGCGACTGCTTGAGGCCGGCCATCAGTGGGTCGGACACGTCCGTCCAGATGTCGCCGAACCGGCGCTCGCGCACGTTGCCCAGGGTGTGGTGCCACCACATGGTGTCGGGGTGGACGTTGCCCAGGTTGTCGATGTTGGCGACGTTCACGCCGCTGGAGTTGCCGCCCCACTGCATCAGCCTGGCCTCGATGTGGGCGGCGTGCTCGGGGAAGCGCTCGCGCACCCAGGCGAGGAAGAAGGGGCCGTCGGCGTCGTTGTTGCCGGTGGTGAAATCCCGCACGAGGCCGCGCTGCTCGTACTTCCAGGCGGTCTCGAAGAGCAGCCTCATCGCGTCGCGGGTGAGGCGGTGGCGGGCGTCGTCGGCGCGGTTCTTGTTGCCGCGGCCGGCGTAGTTGAGGTGCGAGAAGTAGAAGCGGTCGATGCCTTCGTCTTCCACCAGCTGCAGCACGCCGGGCAGATCGGCGGCGTTGTCCTGGGTCATGGTGTAGCGCACGCCCACCTTGACGCCCAGCTCGCGGCAGCGGCGCAGGCCGGCCAGCGAGCGGTCGAAGGCGCCGTCGAGGCGGCGGAAGCGGTCGTGGGTCTCGCGGATGCCGTCGAGGCTGATGCCCACGTAGTCGAAGTCGGCGGCGGCGATGGCGTCGATGTTGCTGTCGTCGATCAGGGTGCCGTTGGACGACAGGCCCACGTAGAAGCCCATCGCCTTGGCGCGGCCGGCGATCTCGAAGATGTCGGGGCGCAGCAGCGGCTCGCCGCCGGAGAGGATCAGCACCGGCACCCGGAAGGCCTTGAGGTCGTCCATGGTGCGGAAGACCTCGTCGGTGGACAGCTCGCCGGCAAAATCCTTGTCGGTGGAGATGGAGTAGCAGTGCTTGCAGGTGAGGTTGCAGCGGCGGATCAGGTTCCAGATCACCACCGGGCCGGGCGGGTTGCGCTTGGGGCCGATCGGCGTGGGCGCGGCGATTTCGCGGAGATAGGCGGAGATGCGGAACATGGCGGCGGCCTCAGGGTGGGTGAATCCGATTGTCGCCGTCGCCCGGGGCCGCGCTCCTTGACGGGTATCAACGGCGGTCGGCTTACCTGGCGCCCCAGGGCATCACCGGCACCGTGGAGATGCTGTTGGCCGGGGCACCGTCGATCAGCTTGCGGCTGATGGCGAGGTACACCAGGGTGTTGTTGGCCTTGTCGAACATCCGCACGATGCGGGTCTCCTTGAACACCAGCGAGGTGTCCTCCGAGAACACCACCTCGTTGTCGGGCAGCTTGGCGGGCAGGGCGATGGGGCCGGTCTGGCGGCAGGCCAGCGAGAACTGGGAGGGGTCCTGGGCCAGCCCCAGGCTGCCCGACACGCCGCCGGTGCGGGCCTGGCTCACGTGGCAGGTGACGCCCGGCACCTTGGCGTCGTGGAAGGCCTCGACGCACACCTTGTGGTTGGCGCCGATCAGCTTCCAGGTGGTGGTCACGCAGCCCACCTCGTCGGCGGTAGCGTGGGTGGCGGCAAGGCCGAGGAGGATGGCGGCGACGGAGCGGCAGTAGCGCATCGAGGGCTTCCTTTCTGACAAAATGGGGGACATCCGGCTGCCCGGACGGCTTCCGGGCCACTGTACCGCAAACGCCCCCGACAACCCACCCGCCAACCCCGCAACCCATGGCCATCGTTCACCCCGCAGGCTGGCGCGAGCTGGCCGCCACCGGCGCCGCCCAGCGCGAGATCGAGACGCTGGCCCTGCTCGCCGACGGCCTGCCCGACAGCTTCACGGTGTTCCACGGGGTGCACTGGACGCGCATCCAGCAGGGCCGCCAGGCCATCGTCGGGGAGATCGACTTCGCCATCGTCGGCCCCACCGGCAAGCTGCTGCTGGTCGAGCAGAAATCCGGCTTCCTGGCCGAAACCCCGGGCGGCCTCGTCAAGCGCTACGGGCAGAAGGACAGCTGCGTGCCGGTGCTGCTGGCGCGCAGCGTGGACGCCCTCGCCCACCGCCTGCGGGCGGCCTGCGGCGACGACCCCGTCGAGGTGGACGCCCTGCTGTACTGCCCCGACTACACCGTGCGCTCGCCGGGCACCGCCGGCATCGACCCGGCGCGCATCGTCGACGCCCCCCGGCGGCGCTATCTCGTCGAGACGATCCGCGGCATCCTGCCCGCCGACGGCCCGCGGCTCATCAACCGGGCCAGGGTCGAGCGCTTCCTGGGCGAGATGCTCGAGCTGGTGCCCGAGGTGCACGCCATCGTCGGCGAGGCCCACGCGCTGTACACCCGGCTCGCCGGCGGGCTGGCCGAGTGGGCGCGGCGGATCGACTTCACGCCCTTCCGGCTGCGGGTGACGGGCACCGCCGGCTCGGGCAAGACCCAGCTGGCGATGGCCGCCTACCGCGATGCGCTGGCCGCCGGCCGGCTGCCCATGTACGTCTGCTACAACCGCCCGCTGGCCGACCACATCGCCCTGATCGCCCCGCCCGGCGGCATCGTCGTCACCTACCACCAGCTGGCCGACCGCCTGTTGCGGGCCCGCGGCGAGGCGCCGGATTTCACCCGGCCGGATGCCTTCGCCCGCCTCGAGGCCGCCCTCGACACCCACCAGCCCATCGACGCCGAGCGGGTGGACGAGCTGATCGTGGACGAAGGCCAGGATTTCCAGGCCGGCTGGGCCGACAACCTGCTGCGCTTCCTGCGCGACGGCGGCCGCGCCTGGTGGCTCGAAGACCCGCTGCAGAACCTCTACGCCCGCCCGCCGGTGGCGCTGCCCGGCTGGGTGACGCTCCACGCCGACACCAACTACCGCAGCCCGCGGGACATCCTGAGCGGCCTCGCCCGCCTTCTGCCCGACCGGCAGATCGCCGCCGGCAGCCCGGTCTCCGGCAGCGGGGTGGAACTCCTGCGCTACGCCGGCCCGGACGACCTCGCCGCGGCGACGACCCGCGCCCTCACCCGGGCGGTCGGGCTGGGCTTCAAGCGGCCCCACATCGCGGTGGTCACCTACCGGGGGCGGGAGCACTCCCGGCTCACCCCCCTCACCCGGCTGGGGGGCTTTCCGCTGCGCGCCCCCACCGGCCGCTACGACCTGCTCGGCAACCCCATCCTCACCGACGGCGACATCCTCATCGACTCGGTGCACCGCTTCAAGGGCCGCGCCGCGCCCTGCGTGATCCTCACCGAGATCGACTTCACCACCCTCGACGACGCCGCCCTCCGACGCCTCTTCGTCGGCGCCACCCGGGCCACCCTCAAGCTGATCCTGGTGGCCACCGAGCCCGCCGCCGCGGCGCTGGACGCGTGCGGCTTTCCTTCACCCTGACCTCCCGCGGAGACGCTCCATGCCCGCCCACTGCTTCACCTACGGCTCGCTGATGTGCGAGGACATCATGAGCGCCGTGTGCGCCGCCCGGATGGCCTCGGTGCCGGCCCGGCTCGACGGTTACCGGCGCTCGCCGGTGATCGATCAGGAATACCCGGGCATGGTGCCCGCCCGGGGCAACCGGGTGGAGGGCGTGCTCTACCTGGATCTGCCGGACACGGCCTGGCCGCGCCTCGACGCCTTCGAAGGCGACGAGTACAGCCGCGAGGAGGTCGGCGTGCTCACCGCCGACGGCCGCCTGCTCACCGCCTGGACCTACGTCTTCAAGCCCGCCCTCACCGCCCGGCTGGGGGCCGGCGAGTGGGATTTCCAGCGTTTCCTCGCCAGCGGCAAGGCCCGCTTCACCGCCCTGTACCTGGGTTTCGACAAGCTGGGCGATTGAGGGCGGGCGGCCGCGGCGCGCGCCAGACAAAAACGGCGACCCGCGGGCCGCCGTTTGCGTGGGCTGCCGGGGAGCCCCGGCGGCGGGTCAGATCACCGTGTCCTTGTCCTCGCCCCCCAGCACCGCCAGCAGCGCCGGGATCAGGCGCGACAGCTCGCCGCTCATCAGCGCGAAGTCGGCCTCCATCTGCATGTCGGCGGCGTCCGCCTGCTTCTCAGCCTCTTCCTTGATGACGTCGAGGAAGGCGACGCGCTTCACCTCCATCTTCTCGGTGAGGACAAAGCTCACCCGGTCGTCGAAGGTGAGCGCCAGACGCGTCGGCAGCTTGCCGGCGGCGAGGTGGTCCTGCACGTCCTTGCCATCGAGCGCGTGGCGCACGTAGCGCACCGCGGCCTTCTCGTCGGTGACGGCGCGCAGCTCGCAGTCCAGGTCGATGGTGAAGTTGCCGCTGGCCTCGTTGGCGGCCAGCCAGCCGGTCATCACCGACACCGGCGACAGCTTGGTCTTGACCATCTTCACCGGCAACTCGTCGAGGGTGTCGCGCAGGGCTTCGAGGACTTCCTCGGCGCGGGCCGGGCTGGCGGCGTCGATGACCAGCCAGCCGCCCACCGGGTCGATCCACGCGAACACGCGGCGGCGGCGGGTGAAGGCGCGGGGCAGCAGCTCCTGGAGCACCGCCTCCTTGATCTCCTTCATCTGCTTGCGGCCGGGCTTGTAGCCCTGCTGGGCCTCGATCATCTCGGCCTTGTCGGCGGCCACGTCATTGACCACGGACGAGGGCAGCAGCTTCTGCTCGACGGCCAGCGAGACGAGGAAATGGCCCTTCACCGCCAGCACGAAGCGGTCGTCCTTGGTGGGCGAACTCCAGCCGCGGCTCGCCATGTCCTGGCTGCCACAGGGCTGGAAGGGACGGGCGGAGAGCTTTTCCTGCAGCGTGTCGGCGGTGAGCGCCCAGTTTTCGGGGAGACGGTAGATCTGGAGGTTGCGGAACCACATGGCGGGGTACATCCGTGCTGATGGAAAAGAGGCGGCATTGTAGCGGCTCGGGGGCCGCCGGGGAGGGGGCGCTCACCTTGGCGGCGGTTGACACTCTGAATTTCAGAGTTATAAACTCTGAACCACAGAGTAAAACCTCACGGAATACCCGACCATGGCCGACCCCATCGCCCGCCAGCTCGACAGCATCCAGTCCATGCTCACCCGCGGCCAGCGCAACCTGCGCATGGAGCGCCACAGCCTGATCCTGTGGGGCCTGGCCGGCGCCGGGCTGTTCATGGCCAGCGACCTGCTGTTCACCGCCGAGCAGATCCCCGACACCAACGCCCGCGCCGTGGCCTGGCTGCTGCTGCTCGCCGCGGTGCTGGGGGGCACCGGCTTTGCCGACTGGCACCTGACCCGCCGCGTGAAGGCCGCGCGGGACGAAACGTGGTCCTTCATCCACCGTCAGGTGGTCAAGCTGCTGTGGCTGCTGATGGCCGTGGGCACGCTGTTCACCTTCGCCACCTTCTTCTACGGCGGCGCCTACATGCTGTGCACGGTGTGGCTGGTGCTGATCGGCCTCGCCCTGTACGTGCACGGCCTGTTCTCCGAGGAGGTGCTCGAATGGGCCGGCGGCATCGTCATCGCCATCGGGGTGGCGGGCCTCGTCGCCCGGCTGCCCTTCGAGACGATGAAGTGGATCGCCGCCGCGGTGTTCGGCATCGGCCTGCCGCTGCTGTCGCTGCTCCTCGACCACGGCCGTGCGCGCCCCTTCGCGCTGCGGCTCGGCCAGGCCGCCGGCTGGACGGTGGTGGTGCTGGCGGTGCCCCTGGTCGCCCACCGGCTGGCCGCCGCCAGCCTGCCCCCCGAGGTGCCGGTCACCCCGCTGGCCGATTACCGGCCCGGCACGACGCCCGCGGGCGAGGTCATCCTGCGCCTGCCCGCCGGCCAGCCGGTGCCGGTGAAGGTGGCGGTATCGGGCGACCTGTTCCGCCCCATGCCCGACGCCGTACTGCCCCTCACCCTCGACCGCCCGGTGGATGTCCTGCTGCGCGACGGCGCCCCCACCGGCGACCTGCGCCTGCCCGGCGAGCCGTGGCAGCTCGCCCGCGAAACCCGCTGGATCTCCATCCCGTGGATCCGCGCCCGCCTCGACCCGACCGCCGGCCCGGTGGTGGAGTCGGCGCTGGTGGTGGATTTCCACGGCCATCCCCGCAACTGAAACCTTCCCTCACCCAGGAGCACCTCGATGATCCTTCGCACCCTCAGCATCCTCGGCGCCTGCGCGCTGACCGCCTGCGCCGGCATTCCCCCCGGCGGCGACGAGATGGCCCGCCTGCCGGTCGTGCGCTTCGGCGACACGCCGCCTGCCGGCCAGCCCTTCATCCTGCTCTACCCCGCCGGCGCGCCGCTGCCGGTGGAGACGCGCATCCATGGCAGCCTGCTGCAGGAAGAAGCCCGCGGCGTGCTCACCGTGCGCACGAAGCAGGATCTGTACACCTACAAGCACTGGGCCAGCCTCGACGGCAAGACCTGGAAAGCCGGCAACCAGCTGGTCGGCGGCCACTTCGAGATCGCCGTGCCCGGCGAGAAGGACGGGCGCAATCCCGGCTCGATGCGTGCAGAATTCAACCTGAAGTGAACGCCGGGGCCGCAGGCCCTGCGCGCCCTGCCAAATGAAAAACTGAAACAAGCCAACCGACGCCCGCCACCCGGCGGGCCGCCCTATGGACAACCTCGACCCGCTCCTCCACCAGCCCCTGCGCACCCAGATCGCCGCCTTCCTGGCCGGCTGCGACGAGGCCAGCTTTTCCGAACTCAAGCGCAACCTGCAGGTTTCCGACGGCAACCTGGAATCGCACCTCAAGAAGCTGATCGCCGCCGACTACGTGGGCTTGCGCCGCAGCGACGGCCCCGGCCGCACCCAGACCAGCTACAGCCTCACCCCCACCGGGCTCGCCGCCCTGCAGCGTTACATCCAGACCCTGCAGAAGCTGCTGCCGCTGGGCGCGGCCCCGGCGACCGGGCCGGCCGACGGAGCGCTGGCCGGCTCCTGAGCCGCCCGCTCAGCCCTCGGGCGGCGCCGGCCAGACGTTCTCGGCCAGCACCGTCTCGATGGGCATGCGCTCGGCCCAGTGCTCCATCTCCAGCATCGGGCGGGGGTAGAACTGCTCCACGTGGCCGATGCACAGGATCGCCACCGGGCGGGCGCCCTCCGGCATGCCCAGCAGCGCGGCCAGCTCGAGCGGATCGAAAATCGACACCCAGCCCAGCCCGATGCCCTCGGCGCGAGCCGCCAGCCACATGTTCTGGATCGCGCAGGCCACCGACGCCAGATCCATCTCGGGCAGCGTGCGCCGCCCGAAGACGTGCTTCTCGCGGCCGTCGGCCAGCGCCACCACCACCACCTCGCCGGCCTCCAGCAGGCCCTCCACCTTCAGCCGCATGAAGTCGTCCTGGCGCTCGCCCAGGGCCTCGGCGGTGGCGCGACGCTCCACCTCGACCAGCGCGTGCATGCGCTCGCGCAAGGCCCGGTCGGTGATGCGGATGAAGCGCCAGGGCTGCATGTAGCCCACGCTGGGGGCGTGATGGGCGGCCCACAGCAGGCGCTGGAGCAGGGCCGGATCGACCGGATCGGGGCGGAAGTGGCGCATGTCGCGCCGCTCGGCGATGGCCCGATAGACGCCGGCGATCTCCGGCTCGGTGAAACGATGGGATGGGGTGTCGGCCATGATGGAGGCGGTGTCGGGCGAAGGCCCCGAGTTTACTCGTCGAGCAGGAAGACGCGGACCTTCCTGCCCTTGATCTTGCCGTCGGCGAGGCGCTTCAGGGCCTGGCGGGCGATGCCGCGCTCCACCGCCACGTAGGTGGATTGGTCGGTCACCTTGATCTTGCCCACCTGGCCGGCCGCAAAGCCGGCCTCGCCGGTGAGAGCCCCCAGCACGTCGCCGGGGCGGATCTTCTCCTTGCGCCCGCCCAGGATCTGCAGCGTCACCATCGGCGGCTGGGGCACCGGCGCGTCCTCGGCGTGGAGATCCGCGAGGGATTCCCACACCGGCTCGAAGCCGTTGGCCCTGGCGATGTTGGCAACCCGGTTCTTCTCGTTGGGGCCGACGAGGCTGAGGGCCCAGCCGTCCCGGTCGGCCCGGCCGGTGCGGCCGATACGGTGGACGTGCACCTCCGGGTCGGGCGTCACATCCACGTTGATGACGGCCTCCAGCCCGGCCACGTCAAGGCCGCGGGCGGCCACGTCGGTGGCCACCAGCACCGAGCAGCTGCCGTTGGCAAACTGCACCATCACCTGATCCCGGTCGCGCTGATCCAGCTCGCCATGCAGCGCCAGCACGTGAAAGCCCTGGGCGTGGAGCACGTCGATCAGATCGCGGCACTGCTGGCGGGTGTTGCAGAAGGCCAGGGTGCTCTCGGGGCGGTAGTGGCGCAGCAGCAGGCCCACCGCGGCGAGGCGCGCATCCGGCGCCACCTCGAAGAAGCGCTGACGGATCTTGTCGGCCGCGTGCTGCTCGGGCAGCGCGATCTCCTGGGGCTGGCGCATGAACTGGCGGGCCAGATTCACCACGCCCTCCGGGTAGGTGGCGGAGAACAGCAGGGTCTGGCGGTGCTTCGGGCAGGCGCGGGCGACGTAGGCGATGTCGTCGAAGAAGCCCATGTCGAGCATCCGGTCGGCCTCGTCGAGCACCAGGGTGGCCAGCGCGTCGAGCTTGAGGCTGCCGCGGGAGAGGTGGTCCATCAGCCGGCCGGGCGTGCCCACCGCCACGTGGGCGCCGTGGGCGAGGCTGTCGGCCTGGGGGCGGATCGGCGAGCCGCCGCAGAGGGTGAGGATCTTGATGTTGTCTTCGGCGCGGGCGAGGCGGCGCAGCGCCTGCGCCACCTGCTCGGCCAGCTCGCGGGTGGGGCACAGCACCAGCGCCTGCACCGCAAAGCGGCGGGCGTCGAGGCGCTGCAGCAGCGGCAGGCCGAAGGCGGCCGTCTTGCCGCTGCCGGTCTTGGCCTGGGCGATCAGGTCAAAGCCGGCCAGCGCCACGGGCAGGCTGGCGGCCTGGATCGGGGTCATGGTGCGGTAGCCCAGGCGGGCCAGATTGGCCAGCACCGCCGGCGGCAGCGCGAGGGTCTCGAAAGGCGCGGCGCCCACCGGGGCGGGGGGCGGCACGAAGGTGGGATCGGCGCGGGAGGCGTCGTCCGGCAGAGGCGGCAGGGAGGTCATGCCGGATTATCCCGCAAAGCCGCCCGGCGCGCCCCGAAACCCGCCCCCGGGGCGGCCGCTTCAGTAGCCGGAGGAGGAGGATACGCCCAGCCGTGCCCGCTCCCGGGCCAGGCGCTGTTCCAGGCGCATCTGCTCGCGGGCTTCCTCTTCGCGCTCGCGGGCTTCCTTCTGCTGGCGCTCCCACTCGGCCCGGCGGCGGGCTTCTTCCTCGGCGCGGCGCAGCTCGTTGGAGACCTGATCGGCGTATTGCTTGCGCTCGGCCAGCGCCATCTCGTGACGGCGTTCGGCCTCGCGGCGTTCGTATTCGGCCCGGCGATCGGCCTCGGCCTGCTGGTAGGCCTCCCGGCGACGGCGCTCCTCGGTGGCCTGACGGGCGATCTCCTCGTCGGTGAGATCGCCGTACATCTGCCGGCGCTCGGCAGCGGCGGCGCGGGACTGGGCGGCGCTCATCGCCTCGCCGTTGTCGATCTGCGCCATCTGGCGCACGGCAAACGCCGACATGAGGATCTGCACCCCCACGCCCACCGCGAGCAGCCCGCCGATCACGTTGAGCATGGTGCGCAGGGGCGAGCGCGGTTTGAAGGCCCGACGCGGCGGCATGTCCACCGGCAGCACGCCGGCGGGCACGTCCAGGCCCGGCGGGGGCTCCGGCTGGGTGGGCACCAGGCTGGCGTCGTAGGCGGCGCGCCGGCCGGGCTCCGAGAGGATCCACCAGGCCTCCTTGATGGCCTTGATGCGGTTGTCGGCGTCCGCCGGATCGAGGCCGTGGGTGCCGGACTGGTAGTGACGGACCAGCCGCATGTGGGCTGCGTGGATGTCGGCCTCGCTCGCCGTCGGGGTGAGGCCGAGCAGATCGTAGAGGGTTGTCCTGGTCTTCATCGCCGTGCGTACAGGGGAAAGCTCATTCCGGGTCGATTATAGCGACGCGATACGCGGCGACTTGACGGTCGGACGAGATTTTTCCGCGGCGGAGCGTGACCGATCGCCGCGTAGCGCGGCGGGCGCTCAGGCGGGCGGGGCCGCCGCGTCGGCGGTGGGCGCGCGACCGATGCTCCGCCGGCAGGCGCCCGCGGTGTAGCGCCGGGCCTCCGAGAGGGTGGCGAAGCGGTGGCAGCGGTGATGGGAGGTGCAGCAGCGGTTGAAGGCGTCGATCAGGCGGGTGATGACCGGGTGGTCGCCCACGTAGGCGATGCGCATGATGGTGTTGTGGCGGAGCGAGACGGCGGCGCGGAGGGCCAGGAACTCGATGTCGTCGTCGTCCACGCTCAGCTCGGTGACGGACCGGAAATCGTGGATGCTGTAGCACAGCGCGTCGATGCGCGGGTCGGCCTGGATCGCCGCGGCGGAGATGTCCAGCTCGTCGATCGTCACCACGCCCGAGAACCTGCGCACGACACCCCGATCCTCCCACTGCAGGTCCACCAAGATTCCGCCCCCCAACGCCGAAAAATGACGTGGGCAAGGAGTTTAATCGAGGGGCGGGCTGGCCTCAATGGGCGATCTGGAAAATTTTGTGCGGATGCCGCCCGGATGCCCACGCCAGCCCGGATGGAAATCGCCATGACAGCGGGGTTCACCCCGCGCCGGCGGCGAAGGCCGGGGTGAAGCCGCGCGCCCAGCCCAGCACCTCGGCGGCGGGCATGGGCCGGGCGATGCCGTAGCCCTGCCCGACGTGGCAGCCCATCTCAAGCAGGCGCTCGGCGTGACGCCAGGTCTCCACCCCCTCGGCGATCACCCCGCGGCGGAAGGCGCCAGCCAGGCCGATCACCGCGCCCACCAGCGCGCAGTCGTCCCGGTCTTCGAGCAGGTCGCGCACGAAGGTCTGGTCGATCTTGAGGGTGTTGACCGGCAGCCGCTTGAGATACTTGAGCGACGAGTAGCCGGTGCCGAAGTCGTCCAGCGAGAAGTCGAAGCCCAACTGCTGCACCTCCAGGATCAGCCGGCGGGCCTGCTCCACGTCGTGCAGCGCCGCCGATTCGAGGATCTCGATCTCCAGCAGGTGGTCGGGCGCCTCGGGGTAGCGGGCGCGCAGGGCCTTGAGCCGGTCGATGAAGCCGGGCATCTGGATCTGCCGGGCGGCGATGTTGACGCTCACGCTCCACGGCTGGCCGGCGGCGCGCCAGGCCAGGGCCTGGACCATCGCCGCCTCGATCACCCAGTTGCCGATGTCGACGATCAGTTGGGAATGCTCCACGTGGGGCAGGAACTCGCCCGGCGCCACCAGCCCGCGCTCCGGGTGGTGCCAGCGCAGCAGGGCCTCCATGCCCACCACCGCGCCGCTGCGCATGTCCACCTTGGGCTGGTAGAACAGCGCCAGCTCGCCGCCGGCCAGGGCCTTGCGCACGCTGGCCACGATCTGCAGGGATTCCTGCATGCTGCGATCCTGCAGCACGTCGAACCACGCCACCTGGTTGCGGCCGGCCTGCTTGGCCTGGTACATGGCCTGGTCGGCGTGGCGCATCAGGGCGTCGGCGTCGCTGTCGTCGAGGGGGTAGAGGGTCACGCCGATGCTGGCCGACACCTTGAGCTGCCGGTCGCCGATCTCGAAGGGCGTGGCCAGCGCATCCAGGATGCGTGCCAGGGGCACGTGCAGCTCGGCGGCGCTCTTGACGTCCTCGAACAGGATCACGAACTCGTCGCCCCCCAGCCGCGACAGGGTGTCGCCGGCCCGCAGCTGGTGCTGCAGCCGGTCGGCCACCTGCACCAGCAGGCTGTCGCCCACCTCGTGGCCGTGGGTGTCGTTCACCGGCTTGAAGCGGTCCAGATCGAGCACGCACACCGCCAGCAGGGTGTCGTTGCGGCGGGCTTTCTCCAGGGCGCGGCCGAAGCGGTCGGCCAGCAACATCCGGTTGGGCAGGGCGGTGAGGGCGTCGTGGGCGGCCTGCCACTGGAGCTGCTGCTGGAAGCGGTGCTGCTCGGTCACGTCGCGGAACAC
>NZ_JAYRMI010000089.1:0-14695 GCF_041904905.1 Zoogloea sp.
TGGGCGGTTGTGCGCTGGCGTCGGTCAGGCGGGGTCGGCAGCGGGGAGGAGGGGCACTGCGCGTCCCGCGCGGTCTCCTCACTCCTCACGCCTCACTCCTTACTGCATCACTTGGCTGCCATGCGGATCGCGCCGTCGAGGCGGATCACTTCGCCGTTGAGGTAGGCGTTGCCGAAGATGTGCTCGACCAGCGCGGCGTATTCGGCCGGCTTGCCCATGCGGGAGGGGAAGGGAACCATCTTGCCGAGGGCTTCCTGCACGTCGGCGGGCATGCCGAGGAGCATCGGGGTTTCCATGATGCCCGGGGCGATGGTCATCACGCGGATGCCGGTGCGGGCCAGTTCGCGGGCGATGGGCAGGGTCATCGCCACCACACCGCCCTTGGAGGCCGCGTAGCCGGCCTGGCCAAGCTGGCCGTCGAAGGCGGCCACGGAGGCGGTGGAGACGATCACGCCGCGCTCGCCGCCGGCGTTGGCTTCGCTCTTGCTCATGATCTCCGCGGCGAGGCGGGTCATGTTGAAGGTGCCGATCAGGTTGATGTTGATGGTGCGGGCAAAGGATTCGAGGCGGTGCGGGCCTTCGCGGCCGACGACTTTTTCGGCCGGGGCGACGCCGGCGCAGTTCACCAGGCCGCGCAGGGTGCCCATCTCGACGGCGGCGGCGAAGCAGGCCTTGGCGCTGGCTTCGTCGGTCACGTCGGTGGCCACGAAGCGGGCATTGGCGCCCAGCTCGGCGGCGAGGGCGTCGCCGGCTTCCTTGTTCACGTCGGCCAGCACGACCTTGCCGCCGGCGGCGACGATCATCTTCGCGGTTGCGGCACCCAGGCCGGAACCGCCGCCGGTCACCACGAAAACGTTGTCCTTGATCTCCATGAAACACTCCTGTTCTTGATGTGATTTTGAATCGGATGCCGGCGCGTCTCCGCCTCTGGGGGCGCGCCGCAATGGCCGTGAACTCTAGGCACAAGCGGAGCGGGCTTCCATGCCGAAATCGATCAATGTGAATGGTAGAATTTGCCACATTGCAGAGCAGCAAAAAGGCCGTCGGAAAGCGCCGCAGCCGCCCTGGTCTGGCCTTGCCCGTCGCGTGGCCATCGATACCCGAACCGACCTCTCCGCCCGCCCCATGAGCCTTCCCACCGCCGACAAGGGCACCATCTCCATCGCCTTCGTGCTCGAGGCGCTGGCGGGCGTGCGGGCGCGGGGGCTGGACGCCAACGCCTTGCTGACCCGCGCCGGCATCTCGCCGGAACTCCTCAACGCGCCCCAGGCGCGGGTGTCGTCGGCCCACTACGGCCAGCTGTGGCACCTCATCGCCGAGGGCATGGACGACGAGTTCTTCGGGATGGACGCCCACCCCATGAAGGCCGGCAGCTTCACCCTGCTGTGCCACAGCGTGATCCACTGCGACACCCTGGAGCGCGCCCTGCGTCGGGCGCTGCGCTTCTTCCGGCTGGTGCTGGACGACTTCGAGGGCGTGCTGGAGCGGGACGGCGCCAGCGCCCGGGTGGTGCTCGTCGAGCGCCACCCCGAGCCCCGCCGGGCCTTTGCCTACGGCACCTTCCTCATCATCCTGCACGGGCTGGCGTGCTGGCTCGTCGGGCGGCGGATCACCCTCGACCACGCCCGCTTCCGCTGCGCCGAGCCGGATTTCAGCGCCGAGTGGCGGGTGCTGTTCTCCCCCGACCTGCGCTTTGGCGAGGCCGAGACCGCGATCCGCTTTCCGGCCGAGTTCCTCGACATGGCCAACGTGCAGAACGCCCGCACGATGAAGACCTTCCTGCGCAGCGCGCCGGCCAACTTCCTGGTCAAGTACCGCAACAGCGACGGGCTGGTGGCGCGCATCCGGCGCCAGCTGCGGCACATCCCGCCCGACACCTGGCCGGATTTCGAGACCCTGGCGCAGCAGCTCCACAGCTCGGTGTCCACCCTGCGCCGGCACCTCATCGACGAGGGCCAGTCCTACCAGTCGATCAAGGACGACCTGCGCCGCGATCTGGCGATCAGCCAGCTCTGCCATTCCGACAAATCCGTGCTCGACATCGCCCACCACCTGGGCTTTGCCGAGGCCAGCGCTTTCCACCGGGCCTTCAAGAAATGGACCGGCGCGCGGCCGGGCGAATACCGGCGCAACCTGGCCGGGCAGGTGTAGGCGGCCATGAAGCCCGCGCCGCGCCGGCCGCGCTTCCGCCTGCCGCTGCACATCCACATTTCGACGCTGTTCTTCCTGCTGGTGCTGGGCGCCGGCAGTGCCATCGGCTGGGTGTCGTACCAGCGCAGCGTGGCGATGCTGGAGCGGGCGGCGGAGGATCTGGTCCGCCGGGTGGCCGAGCAGACCCTCGCCGAGACCGACAAGCTGCTCCAGCCGGTGGGCACGGCGGTGCGGCTCACTGCGCTGGAGCGCCTCACCGGCGCCCGCACCCTGGCCGAGCGGCGCGCCAGCCTGCCCTTCCTGCGCCGGGCGCTGATGGCCGCGGGCGCCGCCTCGTCGATCTACGCCGGCTACGCCAACGGGGATTTCTTCCTGCTGTTCCGCATCCGGGATGAAGAAGCCCGGCGGGCCACCGGGGCACCGCCGGGGGCCGACTGGCTGGTGCAGAGCATCGAGGGCGGGCGCGCCCGCTTCCTGTTCCTGGACGACGGCCTGGCGGTGCTGCGGGACGAGCCCCGGCCCGAGTTCGTCGCCGGCTTCGACCCCCGCGCCCGCGGCTGGTATCGGGACGCCCAGGCCAGCGACGGCCTGGTCTACACCGAGCCCTACCTGTTCGCCACCACCGGCAAGGCCGGGGTGACGGTGGCCCGGCGGGCGGAGCACGGCGGCGCGGTGATCGGGGCCGACATCCGCCTCGCCTCGCTGGATGCGTCCCTGGCGCGGCAGCGCATCACGCCGGGCTCCCGGCTGGTGGTGCTGGACGCCCGGCGCCGGGTGGTGGCGGCGAGCGATCCGGGCGAGGTGGCGCCCGCGCTTGCCGGGGATGCGCCGGCGCTGCGGTCGGCGGCGGATTTCGGCGGCGTGATCGGCGCCCTGGCCCGCCAGCCGGTGGCGCCGTCGGGGCAGGTGGCGCTGGCGGCCTTCCAGGCCGAGGGGCGGGATTGGCACGGCGCGGTGATGCCCCTGCGGGTCACCGGCGGGCCCCAGGCGGCGCTGGGCATCGCGGTGCCGGACGACGAACAGCTGGTGGAGGCGCGGGAACTCCTCACCCGCGCGCTGCTGGCCTCGGGGCTGGTGATGCTGGCGGCCCTGCCGCTCACCTATCTGGGCGCGCGGCTGGTGTCGCGGCCGATCCGCGAGCTGGCCGACGAGACCCGGGCGATCCGCCGCTTCGACTTTGGCGGCGAGGTGGCCACCCGGTCGGTGGTGAGCGAGGTGGACGACCTGGCGGCCGATCTGGCGTCGATGAAGCGGGGCGTGCGCCACTTTCTCGACATCTCCGCGGCCCTCGCCCGGGAGCCGGATTTCGCCCGCCTGCTGCCGCGGCTGGTGGACGAGACCGTGGGCGTGGTGCAGGCCCGCGCCGGGGTGCTCTACCTGGCCGGCGACGGCGAGGGGGACGGCGCGATGGAGCTGGCCTCGATCCGGCGGGCCGGGGCCACCAACCTGCCCCGCGATCTGGCCCCGCCCGCCGCCGCCATGACCGCGCTGGTGCCGGCGGGGCTGGCGTCGGGCATGGGCGGGGTGTGCCCGGCGGCCGATCACCCCTGCGCGGCGCTGGCGAACGCGCTGGGGCTGGCCCGGCTGGCCTACCTCGCGGTGCCCCTCAACGCCCGCGATCATTCCGCCACCGGCCTGCTGGTGCTGTGGTTCGAGGCGGAGCCGACGCCCGATCTGGTGCGCTTTGTCGAGGCCTTGTCGGGGGTGGCGGCGCTGTCGGTCGAGACGCGGGCGCTGATCCGGGCCCAGCGGCGGCTGTTCGAATCCTTCATCCAGATGCTTGCCGGCGCCATCGACGCCAAGAGCCCCTACACCGGCGGCCACTGCGCCCGGGTGCCGGTGCTCACCAAGCTGCTGGCCAAGGCCGCCTGCGACGCCACCGACGGGCCGTTCAAGGATTTCCAGTTGGGCGAAGACGACTGGGAGGCGGTGCACATCGCCGCATGGCTGCACGACTGCGGAAAGGTGGCCACGCCGGAGAGCATCGTCGACAAGGCCACCAAGCTGGAGGTGCGCTACAACCGCATCCACGAGATCCGGATGCGCTTCGAGGTGAAGAAGCGCGACGCCCGCATCGCCTGCCTGGAGGCCGTCGCCGCCGGGGCCGACCCCGCCGCGGCGAACGCCACCCTGGACCGGGAGCTGGCCCGGCTCGACGCCGACTTTGCCTTCGTGGCGGCCTGCAACCTGGGCGGCGAGGCGATGGCGGCCACCGACGTGGCGCGCCTGCAGCGCATCGGCGCCCAGACCTGGACCCGCACCCTGGACGACCGCCTGGGGCTGTCGGACGAGGAACTGCGTCGCCACGGGGCCGCGCGCCCGCTGCCGGCCACCGAGACGCTGCTCGCCGACAAGCCGTGCCACCGCCTGGCCCGCGGGCCGGACGAGGGCATCGCGCCCGACAACCGCTGGGGCTTCCGGCTGGCGGTGCCGGCGCTGCGCCACAACCACGGCGAGCTGGCCAACCTGTCGGTGGGCCGCGGCACCCTCACCGACGAGGACCGCTACACCATCAACGAGCACATCGTGCACACCGTCCGCATGCTCGAGGCGCTGCCTTTCCCGCGGCACCTGCGGGCGGTGCCCGAGCTGGCCGGCGGCCACCACGAGAAGATCGACGGCACCGGCTACCCCCGCGGCCTGACCGGCGACGAGATGAGCCCGGTGGCGCGGATGATGGCGATCGCCGACATCTTCGAGGCCCTCACCGCCGCCGACCGGCCCTACAAGAAGGGCAAGACCCTCTCGGAGGCCATCGCCATCATGGCCCGGATGCGCGACGAGGGGCACATCGACCCGAACCTCTTCGCCCTGTTCCTGCGGGCGGGGGTGTTCCGCGAGTACGCCGAGACCCACCTGAGCCCCGAGCACCTGGATGCGGTGGATGTGGAGGCGATGCTCGCCCGGGCAGGCTGAGGCCCGGCCGGTCGGCGGCGGGATGAAAAAACGCCGTCGCCCGCAAGCGGGGGACGGCGTGACGAGAACGGGGCCGGCGCCGGGCCGGCGGGGGTCAGCTCCCCAGGGCCAGGGCGGCCAGCCAGCCGCCGGCCACCACGCCGGCCGGGAACAGCAGGCGCATCCGCACCGGCAGCGAGCGGCTTTCCACGTGGCGGTAGAACAGCTCGCCGCCAGCGAGGCTCACCCCCAGCGCCACCAGCATGCCGATGGCGTTGACCATCGGGTGGGTGGGGAACAGGGTGGTGAAGGCCGCGTTCACCACCAGACACAGGGGGAAGTGCACCAGGAACACCGAGTACGAGATGCGCGCCAGCCGGCTTACCGGGGCCGGCAGCGGCAGGGTGTGGAGCAGGCCGCTGCGCCCGGCGACGCCGAGGAACAGCATCACCGCGGTGGCCACCGCGATGCGGGGGCGGAAATCCACCGCCAGTGCGGTGACGGCGACCGCCGCGAGGGCGGCCAGCCACAGGCCGGCGCGGGGCTGGCGGATGGCCCAGCCGGCGAGGATGCCCAGGCCGAAGCTGCCGAAGAAGTAGAGGGCGGTCTCGTCCCAGAAGGCGTCGCGGTTGAAGCCGAACAGGGCGGCGAGGGTCATCGCGGCGACGAGGGCCGGCGCCAGCGGGCGCAGGGCGGCGACGCGGCCGGGCAGCCACAGCAGCAGCACGGCCAGGGCGAAGAGCTGGAAGTCGATGGCCACGTACCACACGCCGGCCGACAGGGCCTCCTGGTCGAGCAGGTCGTGGAGCAGCAGCACGTGGGCGAGGAGCTGGCCTAGATCGGGCACGTCGGAGATCGAGCGGTGGGTCATCCACACCCCGGCCAGGGCCGAGCAGGCGATGGCCAGCAGGAGGGCGCCCGAGTAGGGCACGACGAGGCGGGTGTAGCGCTGGACGAGCAGGTTGAGCGGGCCGCCGGAGAGGGCGACCGGGCCGAACTTGCCGGCGAACAGGAAGCCGGAAACCACCAGGAAGACCTGCACGGCCATCCGCGCGTACTGGTCGAGGAAGTCGATGAAGCCGGGCATCAGCGGCCGGGCGATGTCGGCCATGGGGCCATAGAAGGCGAGGTGGTGCAGGACGATCAGCACGCAGGCGATGGCCTTGAGGGCGTCGACGGCGGGCAGTCTAGAGGCGTCAGGGCGCATGGTGTTCGCGCATTCTCCGGAGGCGGGGATCGGGTGCTCGACGGGAGGCGATGGCCTGAAGGGTTTGCTGCACTGCAGCAGTCGAGCGAAGCCGCGGATTATACGCGCGAGGCATCCGGGCGGGCATGAAATCCGCCCGGAAAGTGTTCAAAAATATTGCAGTTTTGTGAACGGACGCCTTGCCGGCCGGGGCTGCCGGCGGGGTCGGGAGGCGATCTGCTGCGGCGCGCCGGCGCTTGGCCCTGGGGGCCGGGCCGGCGCGTGCAGGGGAGGGCGGGCCTAGTAGCGGCTCTGGATTTCCTCGATGTAGCCGAGCATGCCGGTGCGGATGTTGGCGGCGTTGCCCTCGTCGGTGTCGATGTGCATCGCCAGCCGGTAGGCGGGGTTCACCCGCACCACCACGTCGCCGAAGATCAGCTCGCGCTCGCCTTCGACGCGCACCCGCACCACGTACTTGTCGCGCACCCGGAAGCGCAGGGCGTCTTCGGGCGACATGTGGATGTGGCGCTGGGCGCAGATCACGCCGCGCTCGATGGTGGTGCTGCCGAACGGGCCTTCGAGGGTGATGCCGGGGGTGTTGGTGAGGTCGCCGGATTCGCGGATCGGGGGCTGGATGCCGACCTTGAACTGCTCGGTCATGGCGATCTCGACTTGGGTTTCCTTGCGGGTGGGGCCCAGCACGCGGACGTTGGCGATGCGGCCCTTGGGGCCGACCAGGTGCACCTTCTCGGCGCAGGCGAACTGGCCGGGCTGGGATAGTTCGTGCTCGGGGGTGAGCTGGTGGCCGGGGCCGAACAGCTTGTCCACGTCGGCTTGCGAAAGGTGCACGTGGTGGGCGGAGATCTCGATGGGGATCGGCGCTTCGGCCTGATCTTCGCGCATGGCCACCGACAGGGCGTTGCGTTCGATGGCGCGCAGGGTTTCCCAGGCCACCAGGCGCTCGTCGTCGTTGGTGATGACGAGGATGGTGACCGGCGAGTCGTCGGCGGAGACGATGGCGTGGTCGCCCACCCGGCCGAGGTTGCGGTTCTTCTCCTCGTCGAGGCGGATGCCCATGTAGCCGAGGCCCTGGCAGGCCAGGCTGCGCACCGCGGCGCTGGTCTCGCCCACGTCGCCGGTGAAGGCCAGCACGTCGATGCCGCCCATCGCCGCCACGTAGGCGCCGATGTTCTTGCGCACCTGGTAGCAGAAGGCCTTGTGGGCCAGCAGGGCGCGGTGGTGGCCGTCGTTGGCGGCGGCTTCGATGTCGTGGATGTTGCTGGAGATGCCCGAGATGCCCTTCAGGCCGCCGTTGGTGTTGATCATCGCCGACAGCTCGTCGGCGGAGAGCTTGTTGTGCTCCATCAGGTGGATCATCACCGCCGGGTCGATGCTGCCGGAGCGGCTGGGCATGATGAGGCCGTCGGTGGGCGTCATGCCCATGGTGGTGTCCACCGAGCGGCCGTGGTCGATGGCGCACAGGGAGGCGCCGATGCCCAGGTGGCAGGAGACGATCTCCAGCTCGCCCAGCGGGCGGTTCAGCACTTCGGCGGCCTTCAGCGACACGTAGCGGTGGGAGCTGCCGTGGAAGCCGTAGCGGCGGATGCCCTGCTGCTTGTACAGCTCGTAGGGCAGGCCGTAGAGGTAGGCGTAGGGCGGCAGGGTCTGGTGGAAGGCGGTGTCGAAGACGGCGACGTGGGGCACGCCGGGCAGCTGGCGCATGGCCTCGCGGATGCCTTCGACGTTCACCGGGTTGTGCAGCGGGGCGAACACCGACAGGGCCTCGATGTCGGCGATCACCGCGGGGGTGATGACCGCCGAGCTGGCGAACCTGCTGCCGCCGTGCACCACCCGGTGGCCGACGGCGGTGACGTCGCTGGGATGAAAGGCGAAGGCGTCGCCGAGCAGGCGGGTGGATTCCTCGATCACCCGGAACAGGTCGGTGAGCGGGAAGGGGGAGCGTTCGGCGGAGCGGACCTGGGTGCCCACGAAGACGCGGATGCGCGACAGGCCGGGGTCGGCGTTGTCGATGATGCCGTGGACGTCGGAGCCCAGGTCGTGGGTGTCGTAGATGCCGAAGTGGATCTGGCTGATGCCCACGTTGAGGGCCAGCACCTTGCCCGGGGAGTCGGTGTGCAGCGACAGGGAGTACGGGTCGTCGGCCTTGGCGGGCTGGCCGGGCTGGCCGCTCAGCATGTCGGTGGACAGGGTGCGCACCCGGTCGAGCAGCTTGTGCGACAGGTAGGCGACGGCCTTCGGGTTGGTGAGGATGTGGAGGTTGAAGACCTCCTGGGGGATCAGCAGCACGAAGCAGCGGTTGCCGGCGATCACGTCGGCGGCGATGCGGTCGCCGGTGAGGGTGGACATCACCCCGAACACGTCGCCCGGGCCCAGCTGGCTGATGACGGTGCGGGTGCCGGTGTTGTCGGTTACCGAGATCTCGGCGTGGCCGGTGATGACGATGCCGATGTTACGGGCTTCGTCGCCCGTCTCGAGCATCGCCTCGTTGCCTTCGTAGGTGGTGAGCCGGGATTGCCCGACGATGGCGTCCACCTTGTCGGCAGGGAAGCTGGCGAACAGGGGAACCTGTTCGAGGAAGAATTGCTTGAGGTCAACTTCGCTCATGATGTGTCTCGCAAGACGCGGGGGTTGATTCAGTGTGATGGCCTAGCCTAGCACCTTTGCTGCAGTGCATCACCGCGTAGATTCCCTTATACGCCTCCTGCGAGACATTTGTGCGTGAAGTAACGCCCGGGCGGCGGCCCGCGCGCCCCGGCGCGGCGACGTCCGCCGGAAACCGGCCACCCGATCCTGGGTGGCTGGTTTCGTTTTGGAGACTCGTCGCCTCAAAACATATCAAAAAAGAGTTGTTACAACTTTAATGTATCGTATAAAGTATTCTTGTTGGAGGAAGTGGTGCCGCTTATATCAAATACTAGATGCGGCTTGACGGTAGTCCGGTTAAGGAGAGGGGTTCGGCCTTGGATGCAGGAATCGTGTTGATACTCGGACAGGACGGGGTGACCGGCGGGGCGATCTACGCCTTGCTGGCGCTGGCCCTGGTGCTTGTCTTTTCGGTCACCCGGGTGATCTTCATTCCCCAGGGCGAGTTCGTCGCCTTCGGGGCGCTCACTCTGGCGGCGCTGCAGGCCGGCAAGGTGCCGGCCACGGTGTGGCTGTTGGTGGCGATGGGGGCCTGGGTGGCGGCGCTGGATCTGATTGGCCGGGCGCGCGACGGGGATCTGGAGGGCGTCGGCGGCCTCCTGGGCTGGAACCTGGCCTACCCGCTGGCGCTGGCCGGCCTGCTCCACGGGGTGGAGGCGGGCGGGCTGCCGATGGCGGCGCAGATCGCGCTGACCCTGGCGATCCTGGTGCCGCTGGGGCCGATGATCTACCGCATCGCCTACCAGCCGATCGCCGACACCAGCGTGCTGGTGCTGCTGATCGCGTCGGTGGCGGTGCATCTGATCCTCACCGGCCTGGGGCTGGTGTTCTTTGGCGCCGAGGGCGTGCGCACCGCGCCTTTCTCGGAGGGCAGCCTGAGCTTTGGGGAATTCACGGTGAACGCCCAGACCCTCTGGGTGGTGGGCTGCTCGCTGGCCTTCATCGTCGGGCTGTACGCCTTCTTCGCCCGCACGCTGTACGGCAAGGCGCTGCGGGCGACGGCGGTGAATCAGTCGGGCGCCAAGCTGATGGGCATCTCGCCGGTGGTCGCCGGCAAGCTCACCTTTCTGCTGGCGGCGCTGCTGGGCACCTTCTCGGGGCTCTTGATCGGGCCGATCACCACGATCTACTACGACACGGGTTTCCTGATCGGCCTGAAGGGCTTCGTGGCGGCGATCATCGGCGGGCTGGCGAGCTATCCGCTGGCGGCCGCCGGCGCGGTGCTGGTGGGGCTGCTGGAATCCTTCTCGTCGTTCTGGGCGAGCGCGTTCAAGGAGGTGCTGGTGTTTACGCTCATCATCCCGGTGCTGCTGTGGCGCTCCTTCAACAGCCATCACGTGGAGGACGAGGAATGAACGCCACGATCCGATTGCTGGCGGTGGTGGCCGTGCTGGCCCTGGTGCCGGCGCTGCTGCCGCCCTATTACGTCACCCTGCTCAACTATATCGGCATCGCGGCCCTGGTGGCGGTGGGGCTGGTGCTGCTCACCGGCGTGGGCGGGCTCACCAGCTTCGGCCAGGCCGCCTTCGTGGGCGTGGGCGCCTACACCACGGCGGTGCTCACCACCTCCACCAGCCTGCCGGGCTGGATCGCCTGGGCCGGGGCGTCGCCGTGGCTGGCGCTGGGCGTCGGCCTCGCGATCACCGGGCTCATCGCGCTGCTGCTGGGCTCGCTCACCCTCAAGCTGTCGGGCCATTACCTGCCGCTGGGCACCATCGCCTGGGGCATCAGCCTGTACTTCCTGTTCGGCACGCTGGATTTTCTGGGTGCCCAGAGCGGCATTTCGGGCCTGCCGCCGATCCGCATCGGCAGCTGGGCGCTGGATGAGGGCAGCGAGATCTACTACCTGATCTGGGCCTTCCTGCTGGCGGCGGTGGTGACCACCCAGAACCTGCTCGATTCCCGCGAGGGGCGGGCGATCCGCGCGCTCAAGGGCGGCGTGGTGATGGCCGAGGCGATGGGCGTGGATACCTCCCGCTCGCGCATCGTGATCTTCGTGATCGCGGCGCTGCACGCGGCGGCGGCCGGCTGGCTTTACGCCCACATGCAGCGGCTGGTGAACCCGTCGCCCTTCGGGCTGCACCACGGCATCGAGTATCTCTTCATGGCGGTGGTGGGCGGCGCCGGCTACGTGTGGGGCGCGGTGGTGGGCGCCGGGCTGGTGACGCTGCTCAACCAGTGGCTGCAGGACATCCTGCCGCGCATCTTCGGCCACGCGGGCAACTTCGAGATCATCCTCTTCGGCCTGTTGCTGCTGCTGATCCTGCACCGGGCGCGGGAGGGCCTGTGGCCGGCGGTGCTGCGTGTGCTGCGGGTGAAGGCGCCGCCCAGGCGGGTGTCGGATTCTGCCGCCGCGCTGCCGCGCCGGGCGATGCCCACCCGCGGCGAGACGATCCTGGAGGTGAAGGACGTGACGCGCCGGTTTGGCGGGCTGGTGGCCAACAACAACATGAACTTCAGCGTGAAGGCCGGTGAGATCCTGGCGCTGATCGGCCCCAACGGCGCCGGCAAGAGCACCATGTTCAACCAGATCTCCGGCGTGGATACGCCCACCTCGGGCGAGATCGTCTTCGCCGGCAAGGCGGTGGCGGGGCACGACTCCCGCGAGATCGCCCGCCTGGGCATGAGCCGCAGCTTCCAGCATGTGCGCCTGCTGCCGCGGATGAGCGTGCTGGAGAACGTGGCCATCGGCACCCACCTGCGGGGCTCGACGGGGGTGTTCCCGGCCGCCTGGCGCCTCGACCGCAAGGAGGAGGAGCGCCTGCTGGCCGAGGCCGCCCGGCAGATCCGCCGGGTGGGGCTCGAAGCCCACATGCACGACGAGGCCGGCGCCCTGGCCCTGGGCCAGCAGCGCATCGTCGAGATCGCCCGGGCGCTGGCGGCCGACCCCTGCCTGCTGTTGCTGGACGAACCTGCCGCCGGCCTGCGCTTCAAGGAGAAGGAGGCCCTGGGCGAGCTGCTCAAGAAGCTCAAGGCCGAGGGCGTGGCGATCCTGCTGGTCGAGCACGACATGGATTTCGTGATGGGGCTGGTCGATCGGATCGTGGTGATGGAGTTTGGCGAGAAGATCGCCGAGGGCCTGCCGGAGGAGATCCAGCAGAACGAGCGGGTGCTCGCGGCCTATCTGGGAGGTGTGGAATGAGCGCGCTGCTCGAAGTGCAGGACCTGCGGGTCAATTATGGCAAGGTCGAGGCGGTGCACAAGGTCAGCCTCAAGGTGGGCGCCGGGCAGATCGTCACGGTGATCGGCCCCAACGGCGCCGGCAAGACCACCAGCCTCGCGGCGATCATGGGGCTGATGAACGCGTCCGGGCGGATCGTCTTCGACGGCCACGCCCAGCGCCGCGCCAACGTGGAGAAGCGGGTGATCCAGGGCCTCGCCCTGGTGCCCGAGAAGCGCGACCTGTTCGGCGAGATGAGCGTCGAGGACAACCTGCTGCTGGGCGCCTTCCAGCGCTACCGGCAGGGGCATCGCGATCAGGCCAGGACGATGGACGAGGTGTTCGAGCTGTTCCCGCGGCTCAAGGAGCGGCGCGCCCAGGCGGCGGCCACCATGTCGGGCGGCGAGCGCCAGATGCTCGCCATCGGCCGCGCGCTGATGGGCAAGCCCAAGCTGCTGATGCTCGACGAACCCAGCCTGGGCCTGGCGCCGCTGATCGTGCGGGAGATCTTCCGGATCATCGCCGGCCTGCGCGAGCGGGGCGTGTCGATCCTGCTGGTGGAGCAGAACGCCCGCGCCGCGCTGCAGGTGGCCGACTACGCCTACGTGCTGGAGATGGGGGCGGTGGCGATGGAGGGGCGGGCCGCCGATCTGGCGGACGACCCGCGGGTGGTCGAGGCCTACCTGGGTTTCGGCGGCAAGCACCAGGATATGCTCGCCACTTGATCCGGACCTTTGGGGAGCGGCGTCGCCTGGCGCTAAAATGCGCGATTGCATTGAAATGACGGGCGACATCGTGGCAGCGGAGCAGGACGACAAGGCAGCGCAGACGGAGGCCCCGGCGGCCGGGCTGGATGCGGATTCGGCGGCGCTGCTGGCGGTGCTGGCCCGCAACATCCGGCACTTCCGCGGCCAGCGGGGCATGACCCGCAAGAACCTGGCCGAGCAGTCCGGCGTGTCGCTGCCGCATCTGGCGCGCATGGAAAGCTCCCAGGGCAACGTGTCGGTGGTGGTGCTGGGCAAGGTGGCCAAGGCCCTCAACCAGCCGGTGGCGAGCCTCTTCGGCGACGACGAGGCCCGCACCGGCGATTTCAACCTGATCGTCGAATTCCTCAAGCGCCAGCCGGTGTCCAGGCTGGCGCGCATCCGCGAACAGATCTTCGCCGACTACCAGCCGGCCGAAGGCGTGCGCAAGGATCGCATCGTGCTCACCGGGCTGCGCGGCGCCGGCAAGTCCACGGTCGGGCAGGCGCTGGCCACGCGGCTCGGGCGGCCCTTCGTGGAACTCAACCGCGAGGTGGAGCAGGAGGCGGGCCTGAGCCTGCAGGAGATCATCACGCTCTATGGCCAGTCGGGCTACCGCAACCTGGAGCGTCGCTGCCTGGAGCAGGTGGTGGTGCAGCACCCGCAGGTGGTGCTGGCCACCGGCGGCGGCATCGTGGCCGAGCCGCTCACCTACGAAATCCTGCTCAACTCCTTCTTCACCGTGTGGCTCCACGCCGAGCCCGACACCCACTTCCGGCGGGTGATGGACCAGCACGACATCCGTATCGCCAAGCCGGCGCTGTACCGGGAGGCGATGGACAACATCCACCGCACCCTGGAGGCGCGGGATCACCTCTACCGGATGGCCGCCTTCGAGGTGGACACCACCCACCTGGGCGTGGACGACGTGGTGGCGCGCATCGTCGATCAGCTGGGCGCCTGAGGGGCGTCGTCGTCCGGGGCGTCGCCGGCATTGCGGAGCGACAGCACCCGGGGTTCGTGCACCCGGTCCAGGCGGTAGCCCTCGCCATAGGCCGAGGCCAGCCGGTAGCCGTGGCGGGCGTCGAGCATCAGCCGGCGGCGGATGCGGCTGACGTGGGTGTCCACCGTGCGAGTGAGGGTGGCGTTCTGGCTGCGCCAGATGGCGGCCAGCAGGCGATCCCGCGACAGCAGCCGGCCGACGTTGCGGAACAGCAGCACGGTCAGGTCGAACTCCTTTTCGGTGAGCGGTACGACGGCTTCGTGCAGGCGCGCCACCCGGGCGTCCAGGTCGAAGGCGTAGGGCGCAAAGTTGAGCTGGATGCGCCGGCCCCGGTGCTGGGAGCGGTTGCGCCGCCGCAGCACCGCCTCGACCCGCGCCAGCACCTCGCGCAGGCGGGTGTCGCGGCGGATGAAGTCGTCGGCGCCCAGCGCGAAGGCGTCGGCCAGCAGCGCCTCGGAGTCGGGGCAGTTGAAGAGGATCAGCGCCGGGTCGAAGCCGGCGGTGTCGCGGAGCCGGTGCAGCAGCGCCGGCGCGCGCCGGGAGAGGCCGGCCCCGTCGATCAGCAGCAGGTCGAAGTGGGGCCGGCCGGGTTCCGCGAGCAGCGGCTCGCCGTCCTCGTAGTGCTGGGCGGTGAAGCCGGCGTGGGTCAGCGCGGCGAGCAGGTCGCTGGCGAAAGCCATGGAAGATGAGATCAGCGCCACGCGCATGATTGCCAATCCTGTGGGGGAGCCTGCGGCGCAGGCGGGGGTTTCACAGCGCCGGCCCCGGCGTTTTTGCAGCCTTTCTTGTGAAGGCTTGCATTTTTGCAGGGGGGTGTATCCGGGTGACCGGCATGGCCGGGGCGTCCGGCGCGGCGATAAAGCAGCTTTTATGCCTGTGAAATCCGCCTGGGC
>NZ_JAYRMI010000130.1:0-2583 GCF_041904905.1 Zoogloea sp.
CTGCCCGGGGCGCGGTTGACAATGCGCAGGGGGCCACTCACCGCCCAGTCGGCGGGCTTGCCGGCGATGGCGGTGGGGGTGAGGTCGATGTCGATGTCGAGGGTGGCGGTGGGGGCGTCGGGGTGGAAACGCTTCGGGTCCACGCCCTTGAGGTGGGCCTTGGCCGACTGCAGCGGCAGGCTGGCGAAGGGGGTGGCGAGGATGGCGGCGGTGCCGTCGATGCCGGCGCCGGCCAGGGTGGCGTCGAGCCGCAGGGTTTGCAGGTCGCCCCCGGCCCTGGCGTTCACTGCCCAGGCCTGGTCGGCGTGGCGGGTGGCGAGGCTGGCGCCGGCCTTGAGGGGGAAAGGCCGCCGGCCGTCGAGTTCGGCGTCGGCGGCGAGCTGGCCAAAGGGGGCGCTGGCGGCAAGGCCGGTCGCCCGGTGGTGGCGGCCGTCGGAGACAAGGGCGCCGGAGAGGGCGGTGAAATCCACGTCGGGCGCGGCGGGCTGGCCGTCGATCAGCTTGCCCACCCGCAGGCGGCCGATCTCGAAGCGGTCGATGGCGAGGGCGGCGGGCAGCTCAAGGCTGGCCGGCAGGGTGGAGGGCTCGTCGCTGGGGGCGCTGGCCACCTGCACTTCGGCGGCGGCGAGGTGGGCGATGTCGAGCCGGGAGCGGGTGAGCGCGGCAGGGTTCCAGGTGAGGGCGAGGTCGCGCACGTCCACCTGCAGGGTGGGGGTGCGCACCCGCAGCAGGCGCAGCTTGAGGTCGCCCAGCAGGTAGCCTTCGGCCTGCTCGACGGTGACGACGCCGCCCGACAGCCGGGCGACGAAATCCACCAGCAGCCCCAGACCGGAGGCGGTGCCGCCCAGCCAGCCCACCAGCACCACCGCCACGGTGAGCAGGGCGAAGAAGGCGGCGAGCAGGCCGCGCAGGAGCCGCCGCCCCCAGCCGGCGCGGCGCGGCGGCGAGGGGTCGCCCGGGGTGGGCGGGGCGGCGGGCGCCGCCGTGTCGTGCATGGGTCAGCCGAACAGGGCGGCGAGGCCGGCGCCGGGGTCGTCGGCGCGCATGAAGGCTTCGCCCACCAGGAAGGCATCGACCTTGTGCTCGCGCATCAGGGCCACGTCGGCCGGGGCGAGGATGCCCGACTCGGTGACGACGATGCGCCCGGCGGGGATGCGCCCGAGCAGGTCGAGGGTGGTCTGCAGGCTGACCTCGAAGGTGCGCAGGTTGCGGTTGTTGATGCCGATGAGGGGGGTGCGCAGCTTGAGGGCCACGTCCAGCTCGGCGCCGTCGTGCACCTCGACCAGCACGCCCAGGCCCAGGCGCTCGGCGATGGCTTCCATCTCCTGCATCTGGGCGAGGCTGAGGGCGGAGGCGATCAGCAGGATGGCGTCGGCGCCCATCGCGCGGGCCTCGAACACCTGATAGGGGTCGACCAGGAAATCCTTGCGCAGGGCCGGCAGGCCGCAGGCGGCGCGGGCGGCCTGGAGGTATTCCGGCGCGCCCTGGAAGAACTGGCGGTCGGTGAGCACCGACAGGCAGGCGGCGCCGGCCTGCTCGTAGCCGGCGGCGATCTCGGCGGGGCGGAAGTCGGCGCGGATCACGCCCTTGGAGGGGCTGGCCTTCTTGATCTCGGCGATCACCGCGGGGCGGCCGGCGGCGATCTTGGCGCGCATGGCGCCGACGAAATCCCGCGCGGGGGCCTGGGCGGCGGCCAGCTCGCGCACCGCGGCGTCGGACACGGCGGCGCGGGCGGCGGCGACCTCGGTGTGCTTGACGGCGAGGATCTTGTTGAGGATGTCGGACATGGGGCTTCTTTCGTAGGGGCGGAGTCGTCCGCCCGCGATGCGTGGATCGGGCGCCGGCTTACGCGAACGACTGGGTGCAGGCGACGAATTCCTCGAGCTTGGCCCGGGCGGCGCCGGAGGCGAGCACCTCGCGGGCACGCAGGATGCCTTCGCCGATGGAATCCGCCAGATTGGCGGTGTACAGCGCGGTGCCGGCGTTGAGGGCGACGATCTCGCGGGCGGCGCCGGGCTTGTTGTCGAGCACGCCCAGCAGCATGGCTCTGGATTCGTCGGCGTCGGCCACCTGGAGGTTGCGGCTCGACATCATGGTGAGGCCGAAGTCTTCCGGGTGGATCTCGTATTCGCGGATCTGGCCGTCCTTCAGCTCGCCCACCAGGGTGGAGGCGCCCAGCGACACTTCATCCATGCTGTCGCGGCCATGCACCACCAGCACGTGCCTCGCGCCCAGGCGCTCCATCACGCGCACGCAGATGCCCACCAGATCGGGGTGGAACACGCCCAGCAGGGTGTTGGGCGCGCTGGCGGGGTTGGTGAGGGGGCCCAGGATGTTGAAGATGGTGCGCACGCCCATCTCGCGGCGCACCGGCGCCACGTTCTTCATGGCGCTGTGGTGGTTGGGGGCGAACATGAAGCCGATGCCGGTGCGGCCGACGCACTCGGCCACCTGCTCGGGCGTGAGGTTGATGTTGACGCCCAGGGCTTCGAGCACGTCGGCGCTGCCGGACTTGCTGGAGACGCTGCGCCCGCCGTGCTTGGCCACCCGGGCACCCGCCGCGGCGGCCACGAAGATGGTGGC
>NZ_JAYRMI010000090.1:0-14302 GCF_041904905.1 Zoogloea sp.
CCGCCCGGTGACGGTACGCGGGCGCCTCGAGACCGACCGCCAGTTCCTCGTCGATAACCGCATCCACCGGGAGCAGGCCGGCTACCACGTGCTCACGCCGCTGCGCATCGACGGCAGCGACATGCGGGTGCTGGTCAATCGCGGCTGGATTCCCGCCAACGCCAGCCACGACGACATTCCGCAGGTCGCCACGCCCGCCGGGCCGGTGGCGCTCTCCGGCACCGCCGTCGTCCCCGGCGCGCGCTTCTTCACCCTGGGCGACGCCCCCCAGGCCAGCTGGCAGCCCGTGTGGCAGAACCTCGATCTGGCCCGCTTCGCCGGCAGTGCGCCCTACCCGCTCCAGCCGGTGGTGGTGCAACTCGCGCCGGACGCTCCGGCCGGCTTCGTGCGCGACTGGCCGCGCCCCGACGAGCGCTTCGAGCGCCACCTCTCCTACGCCCTGCAGTGGTACGGCTTTGCTGCATCCGCGGTGCTGATCTGGTTCGCCCTCGGCTGGAGACGGCCGTGAGCGCACCTGTCACCGCCATGCCAGCCTCACCCCTCGCCCGCTACCGCCCGCTGCTGCTGGTGGTGGCGCTGCTCATCCTGCCCTTCGCCATCGGCGGCGGGCTCTACGCCTGGGGCTGGCGACCTGCCGGGGCAGCGAGCCACGGCGAACTCCTCACCCCGTCGCGCCCGGTGCCGGCCCTCGCCGACACCGCCGGCAAGCCCGTGGGCAAGGCCGCCTTCGAAAACCACTGGACGATCATCGTCGCCGGCAGCGGCCCCTGCGAGGCAGCCTGCCGGCAGTGGATCGCCGCCACCCGCCAGGTGCACGTGGCCCTCTACAAGCAGATGCCGCGGGTGCAGCGCGCGTGGGTCACCGACCGGCCCGGCGCCGACCCCGCGCCGCTCCTCGCCATCCAGCCCGACCTGCACCCCCTCGTCGCCACCGGCGCCGACGCTGCAGCCGCCTTCGACCTGGGCACCGCCGGCCACCGGGTGTTCGTGGTCGACCCGCTGGGCCAGATCATCCTGCGCTACGCCCCCGACGCCGACCCCAAAGCTGTCCTGAAAGACATGGACCGCCTGCTCCGCTACGCCTGGGCCGGCTGACTCGCCCCCAACGCACGCCACCGGAGACCACGATGCCCACCACGCTCCGCCCCACCGCCCTCGCCGCCCCCCTGCGCCTGCGTCTGGCCGCCTTTGCCGCCCAGTGCAAGCCGCGGGTGAACAGCCTGATCGTCTTCACCGCCATGATCGGCATGTTCCTCGCCGTGCCCGGCTGGCCGCCCGCCGGGCCGATGCTCGCGGCCACCCTCGGCATCGCCCTGGTGGCCGGCGCGGCGGCGGCGATCAACTGCCTCGTCGAGCGCACCATCGACGCCCGCATGGCCCGCACCCGCGGCCGCCCGCTGCCGCTGGGGCTCATCACCCCGGCCGAAACGCTGACCCTCGCCTGCCTCACCGGCGGCGCCGGGCTGTGGCTGCTCCACGTGGCGGTCAACCCGCTCACCATGTGGCTCACCCTCGCCACCTTCCTGGGCTACGCCATCGTCTACACGCTGATCCTCAAGCCCGCCACGCCCATGAACATCGTGATCGGCGGCGCCTCGGGGGCGATGCCGCCGGTGCTCGGCTGGGCCGCGATGACCGACTCCATCGGCCTGCCGGCGCTGGCCCTGTTCCTCATCATCTTCCTGTGGACACCGCCGCACTTCTGGGCGCTGGCCTGCTACCGCCGCGAGGAATACGCCCGCGCCGACCTGCCGATGCTGCCGGTGAGCCACGGCGTGCCGCTCACCTGCCTGCACATCCTGCTGTACACCGTGCTGCTGGCGGCGGTCTCGTACCTGCCCGCCACCCTCGGGCTGTCGGGCGGCGTCTACGTGGCGCTGGTGAGCCTGCTCAACCTGGGCTACCTGCGCGAAGCCTGGGTGCTGTGGCGGCATTACTCCGACGCCCGCGCCCGCCACGCCTTCCGCTACTCGCTCGTCTACCTCACCGGGCTGTTCGTCGCCCTCTTCCTGGATCGGCTGGCATGAGCGGCCGTCGCCTGCTGGCCGGCGTCGCGCTGCTGCTCGCCTTCGTCGTCGTGTCGATGGGCGCCTGGGTGCGCCTGTCCGACGCCGGCCTCGGCTGCCCCGACTGGCCCGGCTGCTACGGCCAGCTGATCGGCGTGCCCGAAGCGGCCCACGAAATCACCCGCGCCGAAGCCGCCTTCGGCAAGCCGGTGGAGACGCCCAAAGCCTGGAAGGAGATGATCCACCGCTACGCCGCCGGCACGCTGGGGCTGTGCATCCTCGGCCTTGCAGTGCTTGCGTGGCGCCAGCGGGCCCGGCGCGGGCCGTGGCTGGAGATCGTGCTGCTGGCGGTGGTGATGGGGCAGGCCCTGCTGGGCATGCTCACGGTGACCAAGCTCCTCAAGCCGGTGATCGTCACCAGCCACCTGCTGGGCGGCATGACGACTCTGGCGATCCTGGCCCTGCTGTGGCTGCGCGAGCATCGCCCGGCGCGGCCTGCTGCCACGTCCGCCGGCCTGCGCCTGCTGGCGGCCGGGGCGCTGCTGGCGGTGCTCACGCAGATCGCCCTGGGCGGCTGGGTCAGCAGCAACTACGCCGCCGCCATCTGCGCGGATTTCCCCACCTGCCAGGGCAGCTGGTGGCCCGAGATGGACACCCACCACGCCTTCACGCTGGATCGCGAACTGGGCGCCACCGCCAGCGGCGCGCTGCTGCCCGGCGCCGCCCTCACCGCCATCCACTTCACCCACCGGCTGTTTGCCGGCGTGGTGCTGATCGTCGTGGGCAGCCTGGGCGTGCTGCTGTGTCGCCAGCCGCTGCTGCGCCGGCATGGCGTGGCGCTGCTCGCGGCGATGGCGCTGCAGATCGGCCTCGGCATCGCCAACGTGCTGCTGCAGCTTCCCCTGCCGCTGGCGGTCGCCCACAACACCGGCGCGGCGCTGCTGCTGTGCGCCACCCTGGCCGCCGTGGCGCGGGTGTTCGCGCGAGAAAAAGCCCGCGGCCGGGTGCCGGCGGCGGGCTTTCCGAGACGCTTCGAGGCGGCGCGCTGACGGGGGTCAGTACACGTACAGCACGCGGGCCTGCACGCCGCTGATCTTGGGGCCTTCCTCCACCTTCACGTCCTGGGTGTACTGCATCTGCACCTGCCACTGCTTGTCCACGAACGAGGCCCAGGTGAGCATCGCCGTGCCGTTGTTCTTGCTGCCGGCGATCTCGGCGCCGTCGAGCTTCTCCTTCGCGCCCCAGGCGTGGCGGTAGGTGGCGGCTACGTAGGTGGCGTCGCTGATGTGGTAGCGCAGGTGGCCGTGGGCCTGGAGCAGCATGTCCTTGGTGGCCTTGGAGTCACGCTGGTCCTGGTAAAACTCGGTCTCGCCGATCAGGTCGATCGTCCATTTGTCCGACAGCTTGCGGATGTAGCCCACCTGCAGGTCGGTGGCCCAGCGGTTGTTGCTGAGGGCGAAGCCCTGGTTCCTGTCCGAACCCGTGGGCGCGGTGACGAACACCGACCAGCCCAGGTGCTCGCCCTTGGCCATGTCGGCGACGGTCCACAGAGTGCCACCGAAGATCACGTCGCCGATGCCGCTGGTCTTGCTGTCGGAGAGCCCGATCTTCTGGTTGCCGAAGGGCACGATGATCTGCGGGTCGATGATGTAGCCGCCCAGCTTCGTGAAGTGCACGTAACGCAGGATGCCGGCGTTGAGCTTGAGGTCGAGGTTATCCACCGCCTTGTTGCCGTTGGCGTACACCTTGTCGGCGCGGGGGAACTGGGCGTAGCCCAGGAGCAGGTTGGTGCCGGCCGGCAGCGCGGTGTAGTCGCCCGGATCGGGGCGCACGTCGGCGTAGGCCGCGCCGGCGGCGAGGCCCAGCAGCGAGGCGGCGCAGAGGCGGTTGCGGGTGTTCATGGTTTGTCTCCTTGTGGTTTTGATGGGTGCAGCAGGGCTGCCGGGACGCCCGGTTCGGGAAGAAAGAAGCCGCGGCCCGGCGCGAGGGAGGGAGGACCGACGGGCCGCGGCAAAGGGAGGAAACTCCCGGAGAGCAGGTCAGGGCTTGGGCCGGATGGCGTCGGCGGTGCCCTGGATGAAGGCCTTGATCTTCTCCACGTCGTCGGCGCTGAGCTTGCCGGTGAAGTCCGGCATGCCCTTCTTCACGAACGGCCCGCCCCAGACGAAGTCGCCCAGGTTGGCGATGTCCCGCGACGGCACGTAACCCAGGTTGGGGATGTTGCCGCCCTTGTCGATGCCGGGCACGCCGTGGCAGAAGACGCAGTTGCTCACGTACAGCTTGGTGCCTTCGGGGATGTGGGCCGGGTCGTACTTGACGCCCGAGATCAGCTCGCCCTGCGGGTAGGCCGGCACCTCGGGCAGCGGCTTGTCGGCGCCCAGCGCGAAGGTGTAGACGCGGCCCAGGCCGTGCTTGTCGGTGGCGCGCTGGAACAGGCCGAACACGCCACCCCAGCCCACTGCGATGGACACATACTGCCGGCCATCCACCTCGTAGGTGACCGGCGGCGCGACCATCCCGACGCCGATCGGCGCCTCCCACAGCTTTTCGCCCTTGTCGGCGCTGTAGGCGGCGAAGCGCCCGTCGGCGGTGCCGGCGAACACCAGATTGCCGGCGGTGGTGAGGGTGCCGCCGTTCCACGGCGAGGCGTACTCCTGGCGCCAGGCTTCCTTCTGCCTGACCGGGTCCCACGCCACCAGACGGCCGAAGGCCTTGCTCTTGGGCGCCTGGGTGTTCACCAGCATGCCGGTGTTCCAGCCGGTGCCCGATTGGGGCTGCCCGGGCTTGTTCTCGTTGAAGCGCCAGTCCTTGTCCTCGGCCAGGTTGAGGGGCACGTTCTGCACCGGGAAGTAGGCGAGGCCGGTTTTGGGGTTGAAGGACATGGCGTGCCAGTTGTGGCCGCCGAAGGGGCCCGGCACGCTGTCGAAGGCCTCGCGGGAGCGGGCCAGCGGCGTCTCGATGGGGCGGCCGTTCTTGTCGTAGCCGGTGGCCCAGTTCACCTCGGTGAAGGGCTTGGCGGAGATGAACTTGCCGTTCGTCCGGTCGATCACGAAGAAGAAGCCGTTCTTCGGGGCATGGAGGATCACCTTGCGCTTCTTGCCGTCCAGGGTGAGGTCGGTGAGGATCATGTCCTGCACCGAGGTGTAGTCCCAGTTGTCGCCGGGGGTTTCCTGGTAGTGCCAGACGTACTTGCCGGTGTCCGGGTCGAGGGCGACGATGGAGGCGAGATAGAGGTTGTCGCCGCCGGCCGGGCTGCGCTTGCGGTGGTTCCACGGCGAGCCGTTGCCGGTGCCCACGTACATCAGGTTAAGCTCGGGGTCGTAGGCGATGCTGTTCCAGGCGGTGCCGCCGCCGCCCGTCACCCACCACTGGCCGGCCGGGTCCCAGGTTTTGGCGGCCTTGACCATCGCCTCGTTCTCGAAGGGCTTGGACGGGTCGCCCGGCACCGTGTACCAGCGCCACTTCTGCTCGCCGGTCTCGGCGTCGTAGGCGGTGAGATAGCCGCGCACGCCGTACTCGGCGCCCCCGTTGCCGATGATGACCTTGCCCTTGATGACCCGCGGCGCGCCGGTCACGGTGTAGGGGCGCGAACGGTCTTCCACCGTATCCTTCTCCCACACCGGCTTGCCGGTGGCCGCATCCAGCGCCACCAGCCGGCCGTCGAAGGTGCCCACGAACACCTTGCCCCTGTAGAGCGCCACGCCCCGGTTCACCACGTCGCAGCAGCCCTTCTGGGCGTACTCGCGCGGCACCTTCGGGTCGTAGCGCCACAGGCGCTTGCCGGTGCGCACATCCACCGCGTGCACCACGCTCCACGACGCGGTGACGTACATGATGCCGTCCACCACCAGCGGGGTGGCCTCCACGCCGCGGGTCGATTCGAGGTTGTAGGTCCACGCGAGGCCTAGCTTGCCCACGTTGCCGGCGTCGATCTCGGCGAGCTTGCTGTGGCGGGTTTCGGCGTAATCAAGGCCATAGGCCGGCCAGTCGGCGGTGCGGGCGGCGTTGGCGCGCACGCCCCGCTCGTCCACCTGGGCGGTCACCGCGGCGATGTGCTCGGGCGAGCCTTTCGGCGGGGCCGCAAGGGCCATCTGGCAGGCAAGGGCGCCGGCCAGCAACGCGGCCGCCCGGATCGGGGCCCGACGGCCACGGGAAAGGTAAGCGTGCATGTTGTCTCCAGATTGACTTCGTTGGTTGAAGTTCTTTAATGTGGAACGCGTTCCAGCCTTGCGGCAGAACGCCCTCCGGAACCAGCAGCAAGCGTGCCGGCCCGGAAGAATCGACAACAAACACGAAAAATCAGCCGCTTGCGCCACGGGCCGGGCCCCGCGGGGTCCGCCCGGGCAGGCAGGACTGACTTGAAACGAGTCAACGCCGGTGTCACCGGTTGACTCGCAACTGGCCACCTGAAGGAGACACCATGGGACAGCAGCTCGCCGCCTTCGAGGCCCGGCTGGCACAGGGACGCCGGCAGTTCTTCGAACGCGGGCAGTCGCCCGCCGGGCTGGTCAGCGCCCCCGTCGTGCGCTCCTGGGAGCGCTCCCGCGACCACGGTCTGCGCACCGGCGACGAGCGGGTGCTCAGCCCGGTGTCGCGCCATCTGGCGCAGGCGGTCGCCGAACGCAACCGGCGCCTGGTCGCCTGCGCCCTGCCCGAAATGGAAAAGCTGCGCGCCGCCATGACCCGCGGCAACTGGGGCATCGTCTGCACCGACCCGGACGGCCTGGTGGTGCAGGCCCTGTGCGGCAGCGGCAGCGCCTTCGGCAACATGCAGCAGATCTTCCAGGTTGGCCGCTCGATCCGCGAGGCCGACATCGGCACCAACGGGCTGGGCTGCGCGCTGATCGAGCGTCGGCCCATCGTGATCCGCGCCGCCGAGCACTTCCTCGACGAAGTCCGCCCCTTCGCCTGCGCCTCGGTGCCGTTGTTCGACCCGGCCGGCGAGCTGGCCGGCATCCTCGACGCCACCCGCTACTGCGACGGCAGCCCGATCACCGTGCTCGAACCGCTCGCCATTGCCGCCCGCGCCGTCGAGAACCGCCTGGTCGACAGCCTGGGCGGCGCCCTGCGGCTGAGCTTCCACACCCGCGCCGAGCTGCTCGCCACGCCGCTCGCCGGGGTGATGACGTTCGACGCGGACGGACGCCTGCTGGGCGCCAACCAGACCGCCCGCCAGCTGCTGCAGCTGGCGCCGGGCCAGGACGCGGGCGTGGATTTCACGCGCCTCTTCGACTGCCCGGCCGACACCTTCCACCGGGCCCTGACCGGACGGCTCACCCACGGCGCCCTGTGGAGCGACGACGGGCTGGGCTTCGAGGCGCGCTTCGAGGCCCGTGACCGCAGCGCGCTGCTGGCCCGCATCGGCGACGCGGTGCGCATCCTGCACGGCGGCGACGCCCCGGCCCCCGGCCCGACGGCGGCGCCCGAAGCAGACGGCCCGGCCGGCCGCGCCCTGCACATCGCCAGGCGCGCCTTCGAGCGCGACATCCCGGTGCTCATCAACGGCGAGACCGGCACCGGCAAGGAAGTCCTCGCCCGCCGCCTCCACGACGACGGCCCGCGCGCCGCCGGCCCCTTCGTGGCGATCAACTGCTCATCGCTGCCCGCCGGGCTGATCGAATCGGAGTTCTTCGGCTACGAGGACGGCGCCTTCACCGGCGGACGGCGCGGCGGCGCGCCGGGCAAGTTCGAGCTGGCCTGCGGCGGCACGCTGTTCCTGGACGAGATCGGCGACATGCCGCTGGAGCTTCAGGGCCGCCTGCTGCGGGTGCTGCAGGAGCGCAGCTTCACGCGGCTGGGCGGCGCCCGGCCGATCCGCTTCGACGCCCGCATCGTCGCCGCCACCCACCGCTGCCTGGAGACGCGGGTGGCCGAAGGGCTGTTCCGCGAAGACCTGTACTACCGCATCAAGGGCGTGCGGGTGTGCCTCCCGCCCCTGCGCGAGCGCGCCGACCGCGCCGCGCTGATCGAGTCGATGCTCGCCCGCGAGGCCGGCAGCGCCCAGGCGCCGCGCCTGTCGGCCGACGCCATGCGCGCCCTGATGGCCTACCCGTGGCCCGGCAACCTGCGCCAGCTGGGCAACGTGCTGCGGCTGGCCCTGACCCTCGCCGAGGGCGAGACCGAGATCGCCCTCGAACACCTGCCCGACGAGCTGCTCGAAGGCAGCCCCCGCCGCACGCCCCTCGCCCCCGCCCCGACGCCGGCCCACGCGCTGTGCCTGCGCGACCTGGAGCTGGAGGCGGTGAAAGCGGCGATGGCGCGCAGCGGCGGCAACGTATCGGCCGCCGCCCGCAGCCTGCGGGTGGCGCGGGCCACCCTGTACCGCAAGCTGAGGCTGTTCGGCCTGATGGACTGACCCCCGGCGGGTCAGCCCGCCAGCGCGGCGAGCAGCTTGCCGTGGATGCCGCCGAAGCCGCCGTTGCTCATCACCAGAATGCGGTCGCCGGCCTTCGCCTCGGCCGCGATGGCCTGAACCAGCGCGTCCAGGTCGTCCTCCACCACCGTCTTGGCGGCGATGGGCGCCAGCGCAGCGCGGGCGTCCCAGCCCAGATTGGCGACGTAGCAGAACACCTTGTCGGCCTGTTCCAGGCTGGCCGGCAGCTGATCCTTCATCACGCCCAGCTTCATCGTGTTGGAGCGGGGCTCCAGCACCGCCAGGATGCGCGCGTCGCCCACCTGTCGGCGCAGGCCCTCGACGGTGAGGGCGATCGCGGTGGGGTGATGGGCGAAGTCGTCGTAAACCGTCACCTCGCGCACCGTGCCGCGCACCTCGAGCCGGCGCTTCACGCCCTCGAAGCGGGTCAGCGCATCCAGCGCCACTTCCGGCGTCACGCCCACATGGCGGGCGGCGGCGATGGCGGCCAGCGCGTTGGCCCGGTTGTGGGTGCCCGACAGGGGCAGGCGACGCCGGCCGATCTCGCGGCCCTCGAAGCGCACCACCACCTCGTCCTCGAAGGCGCCTTCGGCCACCGACCAGCCGGCGGCGTCGTTGAACCATTCGAGTTCCGACCAGCAGCCGCGCCCGATCACCCGTTGCAGCGACGCCTCGGCCCCGTTGGCGACGATCCGGCCCGACCTGGGGACGATCCGCACCAGATGGTGGAACTGGGTCTCGATGGCCGGCAGGTCGGCAAAGATGTCCGCGTGGTCGAACTCCAGGTTGTTGAGGATCGCGGTGCGCGGGCGGTAATGGACGAACTTGGAACGCTTGTCGCAGAAGGCGGTGTCGTACTCATCGGCCTCGATCACGAAGAACGGCGTCTCGCCCAGGCGCGCCGACACGCCGAAGTTCTTGGGCACGCCGCCCACCAGGAAACCCGGCTTCAGGCCGGCATCTTCGAGGATCCACGCCAGCAGCGAGGTGGTCGTCGTCTTGCCGTGGGTACCGGCCACCGCCATCACCCAGCGCCCCTGCAGCACGTTCTCGGCCAGCCACTGGGGGCCCGAGACATACGGCAGGCCCTGGTCGAGGATCGCCTCGAGGAGCGGGTTGCCACGGGAGATCGCGTTGCCGACCACGAACACGTCGGGTTTGAGGCCCAGCTGATCGACGCCATAACCTTCGACGAGGCCGATGCCCTGCTCCTCGAGCTGGGTGCTCATCGGCGGATAGACGTTGGCGTCGCAGCCCGTCACCGTGTGGCCGGCAGCCCGCGCCAGCAGCGCCACGCCACCCATGAAAGTGCCGCAAATGCCAAGAATATGAATATGCATGGAATCCCAGAGGCGGCCGAAACAGCACCGCAACAGTCGTGTGTAGAATGGGGCCTATTCTAATCGAACGGGGAGCTTCGACCGCCCATGCCGCGCCCTGCCGTTCCGCACCGCAGCAACCTCCGCCGCGAGATCGCCGCCCTGGCCGCCCGGATGATCGCCGAAGACGGCATCGCCGATTACGGTTTCGCCAAGCGCAAGGCCGCCCGCCAGCTGGGCGCGGTCAACGCCGACGAGCTGCCCAACAACGCCGAGATCGAGGCCGAAGTCCGCACCTACCTCGCCGTCTTCCAGGACGAGGAACACCTCGAACGCCAGCAGGCCATGCGCCTCGCCGCCATCGAGGTGATGCGCGAACTCGAACCCTTCCGCCCCTATCTCACCGGCGCCGTGCTCGAAGGCACCGCCGGCCGCTACGCCGAAGTCGAGATCGACCTCTTCCCCGAGAGCGCCAAGGAAGTCGAGATCTTCTTCCTCAACCAGAACGTCGCCTACGAACACCGCGAGCCCCGCCGCAACCAGCCCGACGGGCCCGAGGCGATCCTGGTCTTCGACTGGGGCGACGTCCCGATCCGGCTGCGCATCTACGCCCAGGACAGCGAGCGCGTCAGCCGCCGCGCCGCCCACGGCAGCCGCCAGATGGAACGCGCCCGCCTCGCCGTCGTCGAAGCCCTCGTCAGCAACACGCCTGCCCCGCTCGGCAGCCCATCATGAACCGCACCCTCAGCATCGCTCTCGTCATCGTCGTGGCCCTGGCCGCCGCCGCAGCCGGCATCTACTCCGCCCGCCAGAGCGCCCCCGCCGCCACCCCCGCCGCCTCGGCCGAACAACAAGCCGCCCTCGACAAGCTCCTCGCGCTGGAGCTGCCCGACAGCGGCAGCGCCAAACAGCCCCTCGCCAACTGGAAGGGCAAGGTGCTGGTGGTGAACTTCTGGGCCACCTGGTGCCCGCCGTGCCGCAAGGAAATCCCCGCCTTCTCCGCGATGAGCACCAAGTACCGGGACAAGGGCGTCCAGTTCGTGGGAATCAGCATCGACACCGCCGACAACGTGCGCAACTTCCAGGCCGCCAACGCGGTGAGCTACCCGCTGGTGATCGCCTCGCCGTCGGTCGTGGGGCTCACCGAAGCCCTCGGCAACACCTCCCAGGCGCTGCCCTTCACCGTCATCGTCACCCGCGAGGGCCGCATCGGTCTGGTCAAGCTGGGCACCCTGTCCGAAGACGAACTCGACCGCAAACTGGCCGAACTGAGCCGCTCCTGAACCCCGCCGCGAGTCCCCGGCGGTGGACAACTTGCGCCGAATTACGGCAAACTTGCGTCCATGACGCGCAAAAACCGCCTTCGGGTCATTCACCCGGCCGAGCAGCCGCCGCACCGCGCGCCTGCTTCGCCCGGCCCCGGGGCCGTGATTTTCCGCACGCTCGCCCGAGCGGCGCACGGCCCTGCACCTGCGCGCACCCGTCCCAGCGCCCATCGCGCCTAATTCCAGATACCGGCTCCCTGCCCTCCGGCGGGGACCAGCTCATTCAAGGGGAACACAATGGATCTTCGCAAGCTCAAGAAATTGATCGATCTGGTCCAGGAATCCGGCATTTCCGAACTCGAAGTCACCGAAGGCGAGGAAAAGGTCCGCATCGCCAAGCACGCTTCCGGCCCGGCCCCGGTCAATTACGTCGCCCAGATGCCCGCCGCCGCGCCGGCACCTGCCGCTGCCCCGGTCGCAGCCGCGGCGCCCGCCGCCACCGAGCCCGCCGTGCCCGAAGGCCACGAACTCAAGTCGCCGATGGTCGGCACCTTCTACCGCGCCAGCGCCCCGGGCGCCAAGCCGCTGGTCGAAGTCGGCCAGACCGTCGCCGTGGGCGACGTGCTGTGCATCATCGAAGCCATGAAGCTCATGAACGAGATCGAGGCCGACGCCGCCGGCACCGTCAAGGCCATCCTGGTGGCCAACGGCGAACCCGTGGAATTCGGCGAACCGCTGTTCATCATCGGCTAAATCATGGCCATGTTCGAAAAGATCCTCATCGCCAACCGGGGTGAAATCGCCCTCCGGGTGCTGCGAGCCTGCCGCGAGCTGGGCATCAAGACCGTCGCGGTCCATTCCCAGCCCGACGCCGAGGCGAAGTACGTCAAGCTGGCCGACGAATCCGTGTGCATCGGCCCGGCCTCGTCCACCCTCAGCTACCTCAACATCCCGGCGCTCATCTCTGCCGCCGAGGTCACCGACGCCGAGGCCATCCACCCCGGCTACGGCTTCCTGTCCGAGAACGCCGACTTCGCCGAGCGGGTCGAGCAGTCCGGCTTCGTGTTCATCGGCCCCCGCGCCGAAACCATCCGCCTGATGGGCGACAAGGTTTCGGCCAAAGACGCCATGAAGGCCGCCGGCGTGCCCTGCGTGCCCGGCTCCGAAGGCGCCCTGCCCGACGACCCGAAGGAGATCGTCAAGATCGCCCGCGCCATCGGCTACCCGGTCATCATCAAGGCGGCCGGCGGCGGCGGCGGTCGCGGCATGCGCGTGGTGCACACCGAGGCAGCCCTGCTCAACGCCGTCACCACCACCCGCTCCGAGGCCGGCGCCTTCTTCGGCAACCCCATGGTGTACATGGAGAAGTTCCTGGAGAACCCGCGCCACGTCGAGATCCAGATCCTCGCCGACCAGCACGGCAACGCCATCCACCTGGGCGAGCGCGACTGCTCCATGCAGCGCCGCCACCAGAAGGTCATCGAGGAAGCGCCCGCGCCCGGCATCGAACGTCGCCACATCCTGCGCATCGGCGAGCGCTGTGCCGAAGCCTGCCGCAAGATCGGCTACCGCGGCGCCGGCACCTTCGAGTTCCTCTACGAGAAGGGCGAGTTCTACTTCATCGAGATGAACACCCGCGTCCAGGTCGAGCACCCGGTCACCGAACTCATCACCGGGGTCGACATCGTCCAGGAACAGATCCGCGTCGCCGCCGGCCAGAAGCTGCGCTACCGCCAGAAGGACATCGAGTTCCGCGGCCACGCCATCGAGTGCCGGATCAACGCCGAAGACCCGTTCAAGTTCACCCCCTGCCCGGGCAAGATCTCCAACTGGCACGTGCCGGGCGGCCCCGGCGTGCGGGTCGACTCCCACGTCTACAACGGCTACACCGTGCCCCAGCACTACGACTCGATGATCGGCAAGCTGATCGCCTACGGCGACACCCGTGACCAGGCCATCCGCCGGATGCGCATCGCGCTGTCCGAGATGCTGGTCGAGGGCATCAAGACCAACATCCCGCTGCACCAGGAGCTGATGCTCGACGCCCGCTTCGTCGAAGGCGGCACCAGCATCCACTACCTGGAGCACAAGCTGGCGGGGCGCAACGAGGTCAGCAAAGCCTGATGTGGATCTCCGTCATCCTGCAAGCTGATGCCACCCGCGCCGAGGCCCTGTCCGAGGCGCTGATGGAGCACGGCGCCCTGTCGGTCAGCATCGACGACGCCGACGCCGGCACCGACGCCGAGAAGCCCCAGTTCGGCGAACCGGGCATGCACCCGGCCAGCCTGTGGGATCACAGCCGCGTCGTCGCCCTCTTCGACACCGACACCGACCTGGCCGAAGCGCTGGCCACCGCCGCCGCCGCCGCCGGGCTCGATGCCGTACCGCCCTTCACCATCGAAGAGGTCGCCGAGCAGAACTGGGTGCAGCTCACCCAGAGCCAGTTCGACCCCATCCGCATCACCGACCGCCTCTGGATCGTGCCCTCCTGGCACGAATCCCCCGCGCCGGACGCCATCAACCTGATCCTCGATCCGGGCATGGCCTTCGGCACCGGCTCCCACCCCACCACCCGGCTGTGCCTCGAATGGCTCACCCAGGTAGTCGAGCCCGGCGTCACCGTGCTCGACTACGGCTGCGGCTCCGGCATCCTCGCCATCGCCGCCGCGCGCCTGGGGGCGGGTGAAGTCACCGGGGTCGACATCGACGAGAAGGCTGTCGAGACTGCCGCCGCCAACGCCGACACCAACGGCGTGCAGCTGCACCTGCAGGTCTCCTCCAAGCCCCTCGACGGCACCTTCCAGCGCGTCGTCGCCAACATCCTCACCAACCCGCTCAAGATGCTCGCGCCGCTGCTCGCCGCCCGCGTCGCCCCCGGGGGCCGGCTGGCCCTCTCGGGGGTGCTCGAAGCCCAGGCCGACGAAGTCATCGAAGCCTACTCGCCCTTCATCGCGCTCACCGTCGGCGCCACGCACGACGGCTGGGTCCGCCTCGAAGGAGAACGACCGGTCACGCCATGATCCTCGCCCGCTGCCCCGCCTGTGCCACGACCTTCCGGGTTCGCCCCGAGCAACTGCAGGCCCGGGGCGGGCGCGTGCGCTGCGGTCACTGCCAGCACCCCTTCAACGCCCTGGAAGCCCAGGTCGCCGAAGACCCGACGGCCATCGAGTCCGGCCCGCTCTCCGTCGCCCCGCCGCCCAACCAGCCGTCGCCCGACCAGCCGCCGCTCGAGCAACCGCCCGTCGAGCCGATTGCCCCCCCCCTCGCCGAGCCTGCCGCCACCCCGCTGTTCGTCCTCGAAGAAAAGCCCCAGGCCGAAGCCCCCGCCGCGGACGCCCC
>NZ_JAYRMI010000091.1:0-14299 GCF_041904905.1 Zoogloea sp.
GCTCGAGGCGCCCGCGTACCGTCACCGGGCGGGCGCGCAGGGCTTCGGCATCGACCGGGGTGGCGCCGATGCTTACCGGCGCGTCGGCTTGCCGGGTGTCGAGCTGCGCCTGGGCGGCCAGCTTGCGGTCGGCCTTGGCGTGCTGCCAATGGCCGAGCTGGATGCAACCCGTCGCCACCGCCAGTGCAAGCAGGCCGCCCCACCGGGACGGGCGGAAGCGGCGGCCGCTTGTGGCCGTCCGGGCGACGGCGCAGAATCGGCCGACGATGTTGGGGGAGCGAGCCGTGCTGTTCAAGTTTGCCGTGGTGCTCATGTTGGTGCTGGTGATTGGCAGCCTCTTTTCGGGCTTGTTCTTCCTTTATCGCGACAAGGGGGCGGGCGACCGGGTTGTGCGGGCGCTGACCTTGCGCATCTCCCTCTCTCTGCTCCTCTTTGCGGCGCTGCTGCTCAGCTATCGCTTCGGGCCCTACAGCCAGTAGACGACGACGAACAGCAGCAGCCACACCACATCGACGAAGTGCCAGTACCAGGCCACCGCCTCGAAGGCGAAGTGGCGCCTGGAATCGAAATGCCCCGACAGGCAGCGCCCGGCCACCACGGCCAGCATGATGGCGCCCAGGGTGACGTGGAAACCGTGGAAGCCGGTGAGCATGAAGAAGGTGGCGCCATACACGCCGGCGCCCATGGTCAGGCCCAGCTCGGTGTAGGCGTGGTGGTATTCGTAGGCCTGAAAGCCCAGGAAGATCGCCCCCAGCAGCACCGTGAGGATGAGCCCGGCGTTGAGCTGGGCGCGCTTGTTCTGCATCAGCCCCCAGTGGGCCCAGGTGAGGGTGGCGCCGGAGGTGAGCAGCAGCGCGGTGTTGATCGCCGGAATGCCCCAGGCGCCCATCGGCGTGAAGCTGGCGCCCTTGGGGCCGGCGGAGGGCCAGGCGGCGGTGAAGCCTTCGTAAAGCGTGAAGGCCGGGTCCATGCCCGCCAGCGCCGGCACCGAGATGGTGCGGCAGTAGAACAGCGCGCCGAAGAAGGCCGCGAAGAACATCACCTCCGAGCCGATGAACCACACCATGCCCTGGCGGAAGGATTGGTCCTCCCAGTCGGTGTAGGCGCCGCGCTGGTTCTCGGCGATCACCGCGCCGAACCATTTGAACAGCACCCCGGCGATCACCGCCGCGCCCGTCGCCATCACCCACGGCCCGGGTGCGAAGCGGTTCATCAGCAGGATGAAGCCCAGCGCCAGCAGGAACATCCCCCCCGACAGGATGAAGGGGTACAGGCTGGGCTGGGGCACGTAGTAGTGGCCGGCGTGGGGCGTGGCAGATCGGGCGTGGGATGCGTTCACTGGGTGCTCCCTAGTCAGGTTTGGGGGCCGGGAAGAAGGCGTAGGCGAGGGTCAGCTCGCTGATCTCGAGGCCGATCTCCCGGTCGACGATGAAGGTCAGGGCCATCTCGCGGGATTCGCCGGGGGCGAGGGTCTGCTGGGTGAAGCAGAAGCAGTCGAGCTTTTTGAAGTGCTTTGCCGCCACGGTGGGCGACACACTGGGCACCGCCTGGCCGACGATGGGCGTGTCGGAGAGGTTGCGCACCAGGAAGCGGGTGGTGCGCAGTTCGCCCGGATGGAGTTCGATGGCGGGCTCCAGCGGGCGGATCTCCCAGGGCAGGCCGGGCATCAGGGTGGTGGTGAACTGCACGCCCAGGCTGCGGCTGGTGTCGAGCCCGCCGGGGGCCACGTCGCCGGCGGCGATGGCGTCCTTCAGGGTCTTGCCGTTGAAGCCCACCACCCGGCACAGGCTGTCGTAGAGCGGCACCAGCGCAAAGCCGAAGGCGAAGCACGCCGCCGCCAGCAGCACCAGCCGGCCGACGAGGCGAGCGTGGCGGCGCGGTGGGGGCAGGGTGGCTTCGCGCACGGCCTAGCGCTGGATGAAGAAGCCCACCACGTAGAGCCCCAGCGCCACCGCGCCCAGGGCCCAGGCGAAGCGTGCGGAGGCCCGGCGGCGCTGGGCGAGGTCCGATTCGGTGAGGTGCATGGCGTTCTCCTTCCGGGCTTACTTGATGACGGGCTGGACGTCCCACGAGTGGTGGGGCGGCGGCGAGCTGAGTTCCCACTCGAGCCCGCGGGTGCCTTCCCACACCTTGTCGCTGGCCTGCTCGCCGCCGCGCACGCAGCGCCAAACGTTGTAGGCGAACAGCAGCTGCGACAGCCCCAGCACGAAGGCGCCCACGGTGGAGATGGCGTTGAACTCGGCGAACTGCAGGGCGTAGTCGGGGATGCGCCGGGGCATGCCGGCGAGCCCAAGGAAGAACTGGGGCATGAAGGTGAAGTTGAAGCTCACCACGGTGAGCCAGAAGTGCAGCTTGCCCAGCCGCTCGCTGTACATGTGGCCGGTCCATTTGGGCAGCCAGTAGTAAACGCCGGTCATCACGCCCATGATGCCGCCGGCGAACAGCGCATAGTGGAAGTGGGCCACCACGAAGTAGCTGTGGTGATACTGGGCGTCGGCGGCCACGTCGGCCAGCACCAGCCCGGTGAGCCCGGCGATGCCGAACAGCACGATGAAGCCGATGGCGAACAGCATCGGCGTCTCGAAGCTCATGGCGCCGCGCCACATGGTGGCGATCCAGCAGAAGAACAGCACCGCCAGGGGCAGGGAGATGGCCATCGTGCTGTACATGAAGTAGAGCAGCGCCGGCACCGGCAGCCCGGCGGTCATGAAGTGGTGGGCCCACACGATGAGCCCCAGCACGCCGATGGCGATGAAGCCATAGACCTGGGCGGTGTGGCCGTAGATGGGCTTGCGCGAGAAGGTGGACAGGACGTGGGGCATCAGCCCCCACACCGGCAGCAGCAGGATGTACACCTCCGGGTGGCCGAAGAACCAGAACAGGTGCTGGAACAGGATCGGGTCGCCGCCGCCCGCGGCGTCGAAGAAGTGGGTGCCGAAGTGGCGGTCGGTGAGCAGCATGGTCACGCCGCCGGCGAGCACCGGCAGGGTGATGATGAGCAGCACCGCGGTCACCAGCCAGCCCCAGCAGAAGAGCGGCATCTTCATCAGCGTCATGCCCGGGGCGCGCATGTTGAGGATGGTGGCGATGATGTTGATCGAGCCCATGATCGAACTGACGCCCAGGATGTGGATCGAGAAGATCGCGAAATCCACCCCGATGCCGCCCTGCACCGACAGCGGCGCGTAGAGCGTCCAGCCGGTGGCCACGGCGCCGTCGCCGATGCCGAAGAGGGCCAGCACGAAGGGCAGGGTGAGCAGCATGGCGGCCGGCGGCAGCAGCCAGAAGCCCCAGTTGTTGAGCCGCGGCAGCGCCATGTCGGGGGCGCCGATCATCAGCGGGATCATCCAGTTGGCGAAGCCGGTGGCAGCCGGCATCAGCGCCGCGAAGATCATCACCAGCGCGTGCACGCCGATCAGCTGGTTGAAGAACTCCGGCTTCATCAGCTGCAGGCCGGGCTGGAAGAGTTCGGCCCGCACCGCCAGGATCATCGCGCCGCCGAGAAAGAACATCAGCAGCGAGAAGGTGAGGTACATCGTGCCGATGTCCTTGTGGTTGGTGGTGGTGAGCCAGCGCAGGAGCCCGGTGGGCTGGTGGCCGTGGCCGTCGTGGCGATCGAGGGCGTGGGTGGCGGTGTTCATCGTGCGGACTCCTTACCGAAGGGCCTTGATCTGGGCGGGCTGGATCATGTCGCCCTTGGCGTTGCCGAAGGCGTTGCGTTCGTAGGTGACGATGGCGGCGATGTCGGTGTCGGAGAGCGTGGTCTTGAACGCCTGCATCGCGGTGCCGGGCTTGCCGTTCATCACCCGGTCCACATGGCTGTCGGGGATCGGCAGGCCCTCGGGCGAGAGCAGCGGGCCATTGACGATCTTGCTGCCGGCCAGCGCCGGGAAGGCCGGCGGCACGCCCTTGCCGTCGGGCTGGTGGCAGGCGGCGCAGTGCTTCTCGTAGGCGTCCTTGCCGTGGGCGATGAGTTCGTCCTTGGTCCAGGTCTTGTCGCTGCCGGCCGCGGCGGCGGCCATCTCGCCCTTCTTCTTGTCCACCCAGGCGGCGTATTCGGCTTCGGGCACCGCGTGCACCACCACCGGCATGAAACCGTGGTCCTTGCCGCACAGCTCGGCGCACTGGCCGCGATAGATGCCGGGCTCCTCGATGCGCACCCAGGTCTCGCGCAGGAAGCCGGGGATGGCGTCGCGCTTGACGCCGAACTGGGGCACCCACCAGGTGTGGATCACGTCGGTGGCGGTGAGCAGGATGCGCACCTTCTTGCCCACCGGCAGCACCACGGGGTTGTCCACCTCCAGCAGGTAGTGCTCGCCCTTGGCTTCCTTGCCCTCGATCTGCTCCCGCGGGGTGGACAGGTTGCTGACGAAGCGGATGCCCGAATCGGGGTATTCGTACTGCCACTTCCACTGCATCCCGGTCACCTTGAGCACCATGTCGGCCTTGGTGCGGGTGTCTTCCATCTCGATCACCGCGTGGAAGGCCGGGATGCCCATCAGCACGAAGTCGATGAACAGCAGGATGCCGAAGGGCACCAGCACCCAGAACCACTGCAGCGCCCCGGTGGGGCCGGAGAAGCGGGCGGGCTCGGCGCCGGTGCTCTTGCGGTGCCGCACCATCGAGTAAATCATGATCGCGAACACCACCACGAACAGCACGGTGATGATGACCATGAACTCGTTGTGGATGTTCAGGGTGTCCCGGGCGATGGGGGTGACCGGCTTGGGGAAGTTCCAGGTGAAGTCGGCCAGGGCCGGCCCGGCGGCGAGGAGGGCGCCCGTTCCGGCGAGGGCCAGGGCTGGCGGGGAGAGGCGGCGAAGGCGGGGGTTGAGTGTCGTCAAGGCGCTACCTCTTCTCGTCGTGGGATGCTGTCAGGGTTGCAGCCGCTGCCGGAGATCCATCGCCAGCAGGTGGCGTTGCGCAGGCGTCATCAGAACACCGACCCGTGCGCGCCGGCCGTGGGACCGGATGCACACCAGGGGCACGTCGGGGGGCTCGCCTTCGAGGCTGACCCGGGCCCAGCCGGCGTGGAAGCGGTCGCAGGATTCGCCTTCGGGCAGATGTCGGGTGACGGTGAGGCGGTCGCCTTCGAGGCGGATCGATTCGAACGCGGCATCGCGGCGCGCGACGGCCCGCAGGGCGACGAAGAGAAGCAGGAGTTCGAGACCGGCGAAGGGCAGCACCGGCCAAGCGCCAGCCAGCCAGAAACCGAGGCCGATGAGGGTGTTTGCCGCCAGGATGAGGCCGATGAGGCCGCGGCGGACTGCTGGGGTGAGTGAGCGGTTCGGGCGCGCGATCCATTCACGCGCGCCCGCCGTCTCTCTTGTTGTTATAGCCATGGCGTCTCCTCCAGGCCCTGTCTGCGACTTTTTGACGCAGATCAAATTCTGGCTGAAGTGTAGCATCGGGCTTCGGTTTTGCAGTGCACTTGCAAAGCCGCCAACTCATTGAAACTTAAAGGGGTTTGAAATGATTTCGATGTTGCGGCGCATCATCGTGACGGGCTTGGCACTTGGCGCCCTCGCCGCCTGCTCGCCGCAGGGGGAAAACGGGCCGGGCGCCGGCTTTACCGGCACCGACATCACCGGCGCCCAATATGGGCAAAGCCTCAAGCTCACCGATCACAACGGCGCCGTGCGCACCCTGGCCGACTACAAGGGCAAGGTGGTGACGATCTTCTTCGGCTACACCCAGTGCCCCGACGTGTGCCCCACCAATCTGGTGAACATGGCCGAGGCGATGCGCCAGCTCGGGCCGGATTCCGACAAGGTGCAGGTGCTCTTCGTCACCGTCGACCCGGAGCGCGACACGCAGGAGCTGCTGGCCCAGTACGTGCCGGCCTTCGACCCGCGCTTCGTCGGCCTGCTGGGCGACGCCGCCACCACCGCCGCGGTGGCCAAGGATTTCAAGGTCTTCTACCAGAAGCAGGGCGACACGAGCGGCAAAGCCTACACCGTCGATCACTCCACCGGCACCTACGTGTTCGACCCCCAGGGCCGGCTGCGGCTGTACGTGAAGCACGGCGAGAAGCCCGAGGCGGTGGCCGCCGACATCCGCAAGCTGCTGGCGGGCAAGTAGCCCGGGCGGAATCTGTGCCTATCTTTTTTCGGTTTTTGCGATCTGTACCTATCCGGCCGGCACAGATCGAGCCCCGCCAAAACAAAAGGGCGACCCGCGGGTCGCCCTTCTTGTTGCCGGCAGGGGCCTGGTCAGGCCAGCGCCACCAGCTGGGTTCGCATCTTCTGCATGGCCTTGGCCTCGATCTGGCGGATGCGCTCGGCCGACACGCCGTACTCGGCGGCCAGCTCGTGCAGGGTGGCGGCGTCGCCTTCGGTGAGCCAGCGCCGCTGCACGATGGTGCGGCTGCGCTCGTCCAGCGCGGCCAGGGCGTCGTGCAGGCCGCTGTCCTGGAGGCGGGCGTATTCGCGCTGGGCGATCACCTCGGACGGTTCGGCGTGGGGGTCGGCCAGGTAGGCGATGGGCGCGAAGCGCTCCTCTTCGTCTTCGGGGCCGGATTCGAGGGCCACGTCGCCGCCGGACAGGCGGGTTTCCATCTCGCGCACTTCTTCGGGCTTGACCCCGAGCTGCGCGGCGATGGCGTGGACTTCCTCGCCCTGCAGGGTGTTGCTGCTGGCCTTCAGGCCGCGCAGGTTGAAGAACAGCTTGCGCTGCGCCTTGGTGGTGGCGATCTTCACCAGCCGCCAGTTCTTGACGATGTACTCGTGGATCTCGGCCTTGATCCAGTGGATGGCGAAGGACACCAGCCGCACGCCGCGGTCGGGGTCGAAGCGCTTGACGGCCTTCATCAGGCCGACGTTGCCTTCCTGGATGAGGTCGGCATGGGGCAGGCCGTAGCCGAGGTAACCCCGGGCGATGGCCACCACCAGCCGCAGGTGCGACATGACCAGTTTGCGCGCCGCGTCCAGATCCTCGTTCTCCCGGAAGCTGTGGGCGAGATCGGATTCTTCCTTCTCGGTCAGCAGCGGGATACGGTTCACGCTCTGGATGTATTGATCCAGGCTGCCAACCGCGGACGGGACGGGAAACGACAAGGTATGGGACATCAGTAACAACCTCCTTCGGCCTTATGTTAGCACTCCCTGCCTGTGAGTGCTAAGGGGGCAATTGGTTCCGCGGCATGACATCCGCGGTGCCGTCCGGGGCCTGCCCGGCGGGGTGGTCGACGGTGGCGCAGGTGCCCCCGCCGGAGGCCCTCGCCGGGGTCGCGGCGCGCCCGCCGGCCGAATGGTTTGCCGGTTGGGCCGAGGGTCAGCCGGCCGGTTCGGCGTGTGCCTGCCCGCGCTCCTCGTCGGTGCGGCCGTCGCGGATGTGGTAGCGCCGCCGGAAGGTGGGGATGATCTTCTCGTCGTGGGTGACCACGACGATGGCGGTGCGAAACTGCTGCGCCATGTGGTTGAGGATGCCGACCACGCCGAGGGCGCGCTCGCTGTCCAGCGGGGCGGTGGGTTCGTCGGCCAGCACCACCGGGGGCTGGTTGGCCAGCGCCCGGGCGATCGCCACCCGCTGCTGCTCGCCGCCCGATAGCTGCGACGGCCGGGCGTGGGCGCGGTGGGCCACGTCGAGCGCCTCCAGGAGCGCCAGGGCGCGCCGGCGGGCCTGGGCGTTGGGCTGGCCGGCGAGCATCGGCAGCAGCGCGACGTTGTCGATCACGTCGAGAAACGGGATCAGGTGAGGGGCCTGGAAGATGAAGCCGATCCGGTCGCGGCGCAGGGCGCGCAGGTCGGCCAGCTTCCAGCCGTTGTCGTAGATCACCTCGTCCCCCAGGGTCATGCGGCCAGCCGTGGGCTCGATCACCGCGCCCAGGCACTTGAGCAGCGTGCTCTTGCCCGAGCCCGAGGGGCCGATCAGCCCCACCACTTCGCCGGGCGACACCGTCAGGTTGACGTCCTTCAGGGCGTCGACCGCGGTGTCGCCCTCGCCGTAGCGTTTCCTGAGCCCTTCGATGCGGATTCCGAAGCCGTCCATGTCAGCCTCCGATGGCGGTGGCGGGGTCGACCCGCAGCGCCGCGCGGATGGCCAGGGTGCTGGCGAGCGCGCAGATCGCCAGCACCGCGGCGAGGCCGCGCAGGGCGTCGCCGGGTTCGAGCAGCACGAACTTGGGGAAGAACGGCGCCCACAGGGTGGCGGCCGTCTTGCCCACCATGAAGCCGATCGCCCCGAGCCCCAGCGCCTGCTGGAGGATCATCCCGGCAATCGTCCGGTCGTGGGTGCCGATGAGCTTGAGCACCGCGATCTCGCGGATCTTGCCCAGGGTCATGGTGTAGATGATGAAGGCCACGATGGCCGCGCTGACCACCGCCAGGATCGCCAGAAACATGCCGATCTGGCGGGCCGAGGTGGCGACGAGCTTGGTGACCAGGATGTCCTCCATCTGGGCCCGGGTGAAGGCCTGCAGGTGCTTCCAGCGGCGCACCTCGCCGGCCACGCGGGCCGGGTCGGCGCCGGGGGCGACGCGCACCAGCACGGCGTTCGCGTTGCGGCTGGCGGCCTGGGCGGCGGTGACCGCCTCCAGCAGCCCCGGCGCGCCGGGGCGGTTGAAGGCCGGGTTGGCCGCGGCGCGGGTGCGCTCGTCGCGGATGGCGTCGTTGTCCTTGAGGAACTGGGCCTCCTGCGCGTCCTTGAGCGGGATGAACACCATCGGGTCGCCGCCCGACGACACCATGCGCCGGGTCAGCCCGACGACCCGGTAGTCGTGGCGGCGGATGCGGATGCGCTCGTCGAGCCGGAAGCCGGTGCGCACGTCGGCCACGGCCTCGTAGTGGGCGCGGGTGGGCTGGCGGCCGGCGATCAGGTAGCCGGGCTCGCCGGGCTGCCCCGGCTCGAAGCCCACCACCATCGCGCGCACGTCGCCGCCGCCGTAGCGCACCTGCATCGTCAGGTAGGTCACGTTGGCCGCGCGGGCCACCCCCGGCAGGGCCAGCAGCGCGCGGTACACGTCGTCGTGCAGGCTGGAGGATTCCGCGTAGGGCCCCTGGGTGTCCTGCTGCACCACCCACACGTCGGCGCCGCTGTTGTTGAGCAGCGCCTTGGCGTCGTCCACCATGCCGCGGTAGACGCCCGCCATGGTGAGGGTGACCCCGATCAGCAGGCCCAGGCCCACCCCGGTCAGCACGAAGCGCGACCAGCTATGGAGAATGTCGCGGCCAGCGAGGCTGATCACGGTTGCTCGTCGGTGAGTTGCCCGACCACCCGGATGCGCGCGCCCGCGGCCAGGGCCCGCTCGCTGTGCACGACGATCTCGTCGCCCACCGCCACGCCGGCGAGCACCTGCACCGCGCCGTCCAGGCCGGTGTCGCCCAGGGTGACGGGGACGAGGGCGGGCTCGCCGGCGTTCAGACGCCACACGGCGGGGCCCTCGGGCGTCTGGCGGATCGCCGCGTTGGGCACGATCGGCCCCGGGCGGGTCGTGCCGGTGTGGATCGTCACCTCGGCCATCTCGCCGATGCCAAGGCCCGCCGGCTGCCGCCCGAAGCCGACCAGCGCGATGCGCTCCTCGGTCACGCTGTCGCTCACCGGCTCGATGCGCGCCACCCGCCCGGGCAGGCGCACGGCCGCGTCGCTGCGCAGCACGATGTCGGCGGCCTGCCCGACCGCCAGCCCGCGGGCGCGCCCCTGGTCGAGGCGCACGCGCACCCACAGGCTGTCCGGCTCGATCATCCGGATCACCGCCTGGCCGGCCGTTACCGTGGAGCCGGCCTCGGCGTCCCGGCCGGTCACCACGCCGTGGCGGGGTGCGCGCAGGCGCAGGGTGTCGCGCTGGCGCTGCAGCCCGTCGCTTTCGGCCTGCAGGCGCGTCAGCTCGTCGCGGGCGCCCCGCACGCCGGCATGGCTCGCCGCGAAGGCCGCGCGGCCGGATTCGAGCGCCTGCCGCCGGTCGTCCAGCGCGCTGGCGCTCACGAACTGGCGGGCCGCCAGATCCTCGTAGCGGCGCAGGTTCGACTCCGCCAGCGCCAGCCGGGCGTGGGCCTCGACGCGCTGCGCTTCGGCGGCGCTCAGGGCCGCGGCGGCGCGGGCCCGAGCCGCCTCGCCGGCGCGCAGGCGCTCGTCCAGGTCCACCGGCTCGATCTCGGCCAGCAGCTGCCCGGCCTTCACCGCCTCGCCGACGTCCACCTGAACGCGCGCGACGCGCCCCGCCACGGTGGGGCCGATCAGGTAGCTGCGGCGGGCTTCCACCGTGCCGATGCCGAACAGCGCGGTCGCCACCTCGCCGTGCGCCACGGTGGCGGTGGTTACCCGGGTTGGCGCCAGCGGCCCGGAGCGCGCCACGACGAAGCCGAAGCCCCCCAGCAACAGCCCGGCCAGCACGCCCATGGCGATCTTGCGACCGAATTGCGGCGCAACTTTCATGACGCTTCTCCCAGCCCGGTCAGATAGAGCTGGAGCACCCCCTCGGCCTGCTGCTCCGCGGCGCCGGGCGCCCCGCCGAGCAGTTGCTGGATCACCAGCCCCTGAATGGCGCCCAGGAAGAGCCCGGCCGCCGCCGCGCAATCCACGTCGCCGCGGATGAGCCCGTCGGCCCGGGCCTGGGCCAGCACCGCCGCCAGCGTCTGGCGGTAGCGCTGCATGAGCGCCCGCACCCGCTGGCGGACGGGGGAGGTCTCCGGCTCCTGGAGTTCGGCAAAAACCAGGCGCGGCACGCCCGGGTGATCGCAGGTGAAGCGGACGTGAGCGCGAAACATGGCCGCCAGGGCCACCCGGGGGTCGGCCGCTGCCGCCCGGGCGGTAGTCAGTTCGCCCATCAGCCGCGCCTCGATCCAGTCCACCACCGCCAGGCGGATGGCCTCCTTGCTCGGGTAGTGCCGGAACAGCGCGCCCTGCGTCACCCCGATTGCCTGGGCGATGTCGCCGGTGGTGATCTCCGTCGGATTGCGCGCGGCCGACAGGTGCACCATCGTGGCGACGATCTCGGCCTGACGCGAGGCGGTGGGCTGGCGAAGCTGAGGTTTCATGGGGAGCAAGTATGTAATTAATTACTTACCAAGTAAAGCCCATAACCGCCCGGAGCGCCTGGCCTGCTGCTTGAAATATCTGTATATTGTTACAGCGAGAGGTTTCCAGATGATCCGTCCTTCCGTCTTCGCCGCCTGCCCTTTCGCCCCCCGTTGCGCCCGCTGTGCGGCTGCGGCGCCGAGGCGCCTGCGGGGCGCCGGGAGCGCGCCATGAGCGCCACCGCCGACCTGCCCGCCTACCTCGCCGGCCTCAACGATGCCCAGCGCGACGCGGCCCTCCACGGTGCGGGCGAGGCCGCGCCGGGGCCGCTGCTCATCATCGCCGGGGCGGGCTCGGGCAAGACCAACACCCTGGCCCACCGGGTCGCCCACCTGCTCGCCCAGGGCGCCGATCCGGCGCAGATCCTGCTCCTCACCTTCTCGCGCCGGGCGGCGGACGAGATGATCCGCCGCGTCCAGCGCATCGCCGCGCAGGTCTCGCCGCGCCATGCCCGGCTGGCTCAGGGTGGCTTCCCGTGGGCCGGCACTTTCCACAGCGTGGGCGCGCGCCTGCTGCGGGAGTTCGCCGGGCGCATCGGGCTCGACCCGGGCTTCACCATCCACGACCGGGAGGATTCCGGCGACCTGATGAACCTCGTCCGCCACGAGCTGGGCTGCTCCGCCAAGCACAAGCGCTTTCCCCTCAAGGGCACCTGCCTCGCCATCTATTCGGCGGCGGTCAACACCCAGGCGCCCCTGGCCGAGGTGCTGCAGACGAGCTTTCCCTGGTGCGCCGAATGGGAGACCGAGCTGAAGCCCCTGTTCCTCGCCTACGTCGAGGCCAAGCAGGCCCAGCAGGTGCTCGACTACGACGACCTGCTGCTCTACTGGGCGCAGATGGTGGCCGTGCCCGAGCTGGCCGCCGAAGTGGGCGGGCGCTTCAGCCACATCCTGGTGGATGAGTTCCAGGACACCAACCGCCTGCAGGCCGGGCTGCTGCGGGCCATGAAGCCCGACGGCCGCGGCCTCACCGTGGTGGGCGACGACGCCCAGTCGATCTACAGCTTCCGGGGCGCCACGGTGCGCAACATCCTCGAGTTCCCGGATCGGTTCGACCCGCCCGCCCGGCGCGTCACGCTGGATCGCAATTACCGCTCCACCCAGCCCATCCTCGCCGCCGCCAACGGCGTGATCGCCCAGGCGAAGGCGCGCTTCAGCAAGGATTTATGGAGCGACCGCGCCGGCGGCGAAAAGCCCCGGCTGGTGTCGGTGCGCGACGAGGCCGACCAGGCCGCCTGCGTGGTCGAGCAGGTGCTGGCCCGGCGGGAGGCGGGGCTCAAGCTCAAGGCCCAGGCGGTGCTGTTCCGCGCCGCCCACCACAGCGTGCGGCTGGAGATCGAACTCACCCGGCGCAACGTGCCCTTCGTGAAGTTCGGCGGGCTGAAGTTTCTCGAGGCCGCCCACGTCAAGGACGTGCTGGCCATCCTGCGCTGGGCCCAGAACCCGCGGGATCGGGTGTCGGGCTTTCGGGCCGTGCAGCTCCTGCCGGGCATCGGGCCCAAGACCGCCGGGCGCATCCTCGACAACCTCCAGGCCGCGCCGCCGGGCTGCCAGCTGCTCGCCGAACAGCCGGTGCCCGAAGCTGCCCGCGCCGAATGGCAGGCCTTCGCCCGGCTGGTGGAGGCGCTCGACGCCCCCGGCGCCTGGCCAGCCCCCCTGGAGCGCCTTGCTCAGTGGTACGAAGCCGCGCTCGACCGCCTGTACGAAGACGCCGCCGTGCGTCAGGCCGACATCCAGCAGCTGGCGCGCATCGCCGCCACCTACCCGAGCCGCGAGCGCTTCCTCACCGAACTCACTCTCGACCCGCCCGACGCCACCAGCGACGAATCCGGCGCCCCGCTGCGGGACGAGGACTACCTGATCCTCTCCACCATCCACTCCGCCAAGGGGCGCGAATGGCCGGCGGTGTCGCTGCTCAACACGGTGGATGGCTGCATCCCGTCCGATCTGGCCACCGGCAGCGAGCGGGAGATCGAGGAGGAGATGCGCCTGCTTTATGTGGCGATGACCCGCGCGAAGGATCACCTGGATCTCATCGTGCCCCAGCGCTTTTACGTGAGCGGCCAGGCCGCCACCGGCGACCGCCACGTGTACGCCAGCCGCACCCGCTTCATCCCCAACCGGCTGCTGGGCAGCTTCGAGAGCACCAGCTGGCCGCCGGTGGCGCCGGCGGCGGATGCCGACCCCCAGGCCCGCGAGAAGGCGGTGGATCTGGCCGCGCGGATGCGGGCCATGTGGCGCTGAGGCCCCGCCTCAGGGCTCGGTGTCGAGGGGGCCCAGGCGGAAGATGGCCAGCAGCGCGTCGGCGTCCGGGGAATGGGCGCGGCCCTTGTTCTTGGTGCGGTACGCCTGGGTGGCGTCCCGGCCACAGGAGGGCAGGATCACCGCCGGGCGGGCGGGGTGTTCCGGAATGTAGCCGCTCAGGTCATACACCTGGCCGTTGATCGCCATCCAGCAATCGTCGCCCCGCTTGTGCCTGGCCACCTCGGCCAGCCGGATCGGCTTTTCCACCGGCTCGGGCGCCGCGACGGGGGCCGGGGGCGGTGGCGGCAGCCGCTCGCTGCCTTGCCACACCGCCGCCACGGCCAGCCAGAAGGCGAGGGTGCCCAGATAGAACAGCTTCTTCATCATCTGAAGTCGAACAGCTCGAAGTGGATGTGATCGTCGGGCACGCCGCGGGCCCGCAGCACGGCGGTGGCCGCCTGCAGCATGCCTGGGGGGCCGCACAGGTAGCAGTGCCAGCCGGTGAGGTCGGAGGCCTGGGGCAGGATCGCCTTCAGGTTGGGCGCGAGCGGCCCGGTCTCGCGGGTCTCGAGGTGCAGCCCGGGGTCGTGGCTGGCCAGCTCGTCCAGCTCGCTCAGGTAGGCGGCGTCGCGCTCGTCGCGGTAAAGGTAGATCAGGCGCGTGGGGGTGGACAGGCGCCCCTTGCGCAGCCGGGCCAGGAAGGGCGTGATGCCGATGCCACCGGCCAGCCAGATGTTGGGCCGCTCGTCCTCCAGGGGCAGGAAGTGGCCGAACGGGCCCTGCACGCGCACCGCCACGCCGGCGTTGAGGTTCTGCAGGTGGCGGGTGCAGTCGCCCAGCGCCTTGATGCCCACCGAGATCTGCCCGTCGAGGCGGAAGCCGCTCACCGAGTAGGGGTGGAACTCGCCGCAGCCCTTGAAATTCGGCCCCGCGCCGAAGGCTGCCAGCACGAACTGACCGGGCTCGGCGCCGATGGGCCGGGCCAGCGGCTTGAGGCGCACCTCCACGGTGTCGGGGGCCGGATGCGCCACGTGGTCCACCAG
>NZ_JAYRMI010000092.1:0-14068 GCF_041904905.1 Zoogloea sp.
CACTGCTGCGCGCCTTCCGGCAACACGGCTACGGGTGGCAGCGGTAACTTCTGTTTCTTCCTTGGCATAACCATTCCTTTCTGGGACTACGTTATGCCTCAAACACAAAAATTCGGACAGGCTCCAGGGCAATCGCACCTTAATGCCATAAATGACCTGATTCATGTCCGAGGTGAATTGGTTCAGGTCAGAGCTGAACTGGTTCATGTCCGAGGTGATCTGGTTCAGGTCAGAGCTGAACTGGTTCATGTCCGAGGTGAACCGGTTCAGGTCAGAGCCGAACTGGTTCATGTCTGAGGTGAACCAGTTCAGGTCAGAGCCGAACTAGTTCATGTCCGAGGTGATCTGGTTCAGGTCAGAGCTGAACTAGTTCATGTCCGAGGTGAACCGGTTCAGGTCAGAGCTGAACTAGTTCATGTCCGAGGTGAACCGGTTCAGGTCAAAGCTGAACTAGTTCATGTCCGAGGTGATCTGGTTCAGGTCAGAGCTGCACGGGTTCATGTCCGAGGTGAACCGGTTCAGGTCAAAGCTGAACGGGTTCAAGTCCGAGGTGACCCGGTTCAGGTCGGAGGTGAACCGGTTCATGTCCGACCTGAACCCGTTCAAGTCAAAGCCGAACCGGTTCCTGTCCGGGGAGAACCGGTCCGCTTCAGCCGCGCAGGGTTTCGGTGTGGCGGGGGGCGCGGTAGAAGGCGAGGATGCGGCGGACGTATTCCTGGGTCTCGGCAAAGGGGGGCACGCCCTTGTAGCGCATCACGTTGCCTTCGCCGGCGTTGTAGGCGGCGGCAGCCAGGGCCACGTCGCCCTTGAACTGGGACAGCAGCCAGCGCAGGTAGGCGAGGCCGCCGCGGACGTTCTGCTCCGGGTCGAGCGCGTCGCGCACGCCGAAGCGCTCGGCGGTGTCGGGGATGAGCTGCATCAGCCCGAGGGCGTTCTTGGGCGAGCGGGCGCTGGGGTCGAAGTTGGATTCGGTGCGCACGATGGCCAGCGCGAGGCGCGGGTCCACCTGGAAGCGCGGGGCGAGCTTCTGCACCAGCTGGGCCAGGCGGCGCTTGTCGGCGGGCAGGGCCTTGACGAAGCGATCCACCACTTCCTGGGGCACCGCCTCTTCGCTGGCGGCGGCGGCCAGCAGCGCGGGCGGCGTGCCGGTGACGAGGCAGTCGGGCAGGCTTTCGCCGGCGGCCATGGGCACCACCAGGCTGCGGGCCTTCTCGTGGCCGCGCTGGGCGGCGATGGAGAGCAGCGTGGTGGCGATCTGGTTGTCCCGCGCCACGCCCTGCCCCATCAGGTAGAGCCGGCCCAGGCGATATTGGCCCTCGACGCTGCCGTCGCGGGCGGCGGCGCAGTAGTGGGCGGCGGCCACGCCGGGCTGGCGCAGGTTCTCGGCCTTGAAGCCGCTCTCCAGCAGGCGGGCCAGGGCGGGCGGCTCGTCGCTCCAGGCGGGCGCCTCGTCCGGCAGGGCCGCCGACGCGCCCCCCGCCCCCAGCGCGGCAAGGCTGAACAGGGCAACACGGGCGAGATGGGCGAGGCGGGCAGCGGACATCGGCGGGCAGTCGGTTGAAACGGTGTGCGCATGATGCCGCCGGCAAGCCCGCAGCGCCGTGACCAACTTGGGTACGCCCCCCGGAAAACCCCGCAGACGACCGACGATTGCGGCGGATTTCACAAGATTTTTGATTTCGGGCTCACGGCATCGCGAAGGTGCTCCGCTCCACCGCGCGGACGGCGGCGTCCCGTTCGGCGGTCACCTCGAAGGCAATCGGCCGCACCCCCGCCCCGCCCTCGCCCGCCGGCACGGCCACCGTGAGCTGCACCGTGCGGATGCCGCCCGCCTCGCCGGCAAAGCGCGTCGGGCCGACGATCTCGGCGCCGTCGATGCCACTCACCGCCACCCGGAAATCCCGCGGGGCGTCGGCAAGGTTGATGAGCTTGAGGGTGTAGGCGTTTTCGATGCGCCCGTCGGCGGCTTCCCGCGCCAGGCTGCCCCGGTCGCGCAGCACGTCCACCCGCAGCAGGGGGCGGCTGGCGAGGGTCCACGCCGCCAGCCCCACGCACACCGCCAGCAGCCCGCCATACCCCGCCAGCCGCGGCCGGGCGGCGCCGGGCTTGCCGCTGAGTTCCAGTTCGGAGGCGAAGCCGATCAGCCCGACGGGCTTGCCGATGCGCGTCATCACCGCGTCGCAGGCGTCGGCGCACAGGCCGCAGTTGATGCACTGGTATTGCAGGCCGTCGCGGATGTCGATGCCGGTGGGGCACACCTGCACGCAGATGCCGCAATCCACGCAGTCGCCGGCGCCCGCGCCGCCCCTGGCCCGGCGCGGCTCGCCCCGGGCGGCGCGGTAGGCCACGCTGCGGGTGGCGGGGTCGAACATCACCCCCTGGAAGCGCGAATACGGGCACATGTGCTGGCACACCGCCTCGCGGGCGAAGCCGGCCTGCAGGTACATGAAGAGCCCGTAGAAGACGACCCAGAAGCCTTCCCACGGGCCCAGCCGCCAGCCGGCCAGCGCCGGCAGCAGCTCGCGGATCGGGGTGAAGTAGCCGACGAAGGTGATCCCGGACCACGCCGCCAGCGCCAGCCATAGGCCGTGTTTGGTGGCGCGCAGGGCGAGCTTGCGGGCGGTCCAGGGGGCGGCGTCGAGGCGGCTGCGGGCGAGATGATCGCCTTCCACCTTCTCCTCGATCCCCATGAAGATCGAGGTGTAAACGGTTTGCGGGCAGGCGAAGCCGCAGAACACCCGCCCCACCCACGCGGTGACCAGGAACAGCCCGGTGGCGGCGAGGATCAGCACGATCGCCAGGAGCAGCGCGTCCTGGGGCCACAGCACCAGGCCGAAGAGGTAGCACTTCTCGTGGGCGATGTCGAACAGCAGCGCCTGCCGCGGCGCCCCGCCCTCGCCCGCCCAGGTGAGCCAGCAGGCGCCGTAGAACACCAGCTGGGTGAGCCACACCATGGCCCAGCGCAGGTTGTTGAAGCGCCCGCGGGTGGAGCGGGCATGGATCTGTTCCTTGTTGCGGTACAGCGTCACCCGCGCTGTGGGGGTCTTGCCGTGCATCTTGAGCCTCCGGGCGGGGCGGCGCCCCGATGGGGGGAGTAGACCACCCGGCCCCGGATAGGCACAGATTCAGAAAACTGAAAAAACAATAGGTACAGATGCCCTACAGCTGGGCCGCCACCAGCTTGCCGAGGGTGGCCACCGCTGCCGCCTGAGCGCCCGCGTCGGGATGACCGAAGTTGAGGCGGATGCAGTGGCCGAACTCCCGGGTGGCCGAAAAGATGGGCCCCGGCGCCAGGCTGATCCCCGCCGCCAGCGCGGCCTGGTGCAGGCGCAAGGCGTCCACCTGGGGCGGCAGTTCCAGCCACAGGAAGTAGCCGCCGTCGGGCCGGGCGAGGCGCGTGCCGGCGGGGAAATGCGCCTCCACCGCCGCCACCAGCGCGGCCTCCTGGGCCGCGAGGCGCTGGCGCAGGCCGCGCAGGTGCTTGTCGAAGCCGCCCTGCTTGAGGTAATCCGCCAGGGCGATCTGCACCGGCACGGTGGTGGCGATGCTGCTCGCCAGCTTCTGGCGCTGGAGGGCGTCGGCGTAGCGCCCGGCCGCCACCCAGCCGATCCGGTAGCCCGGCGCAAGGCACTTGGAGAACGACGAGACGTGCATCGCGATGCCGGCCGGGTCCACCGCCTTGGTGCACAGGGGCGCGGCGTTGCCGAAGTACAGCTCGGCGTACACGTCGTCCTCGATCAGCGGCACCTGGTGGCGGGTGAGCAGGGCCATCAGCTCGCGGCGGCGGGCGTCGGGCATCCGCGCGCCGGTGGGGTTGGCAAAGTTGAGCATGAACAGGCAGGCCCGCACCGGATGGTGGCGCAGCAGCTCGGCCAGCGCCTCGATGCTGACGCCCTCCCGGGGGTGAGACGGGATCTCCGCCACCCGCAGCCCGCGCCGCTCCACCGCCTGCAGGCCGGCGTAGAAGGTGGGCGACTCGACGGCGATCAGGTCGCCCGGGCGGGTGACCGCCTGCAGGCACAGGTTGAGCCCCTCCATCGCGCCCGAGGTGATGACGATCTCCCCGGGCGACACCTGGGCGCCGTGGGCGAGGTAGCGCAGGGCGAGCTGGCGGCGCAGCTCGGCGTTGCCGGGCGGCAGATCGGTGAGGGTGGCGCGCGGGTCGAGGTGGCGGGCCGCGTGGGCCAGGCAGCGCCCCAGCCGCCCTAGGGGGAACAGCTCGGGCGCGGGGAAGCTGGAGCCCAGCGGCACCACCGCCGGGTCCTTCACGCTGTCGAGGATCTGGAAGATGAAGTCGCTCACCTGCAGCTCGGTGAAATCCGGCTGGGGGCGGCTCATCGCCGGCTCGGGCAGGCGCTGGGGCCGCCGGGCGCGCACGAAGTAACCCGAGCGCGGCCGCGCCTCCACCAGCCCGCGGCTCTCCAGCAGCGCGTAGGCCTGGGTGACGGTGACCGGGCTCACGTCGTGGATGCGGCAGGCCTGGCGGACCGAGGGCAGGCGCTCGCCGGGGCGGAGCACGCCGCTCTCGATCAGGTGCCCGGTCTGCTCGGCGAGGGTCTGGTAGCGGATCATGGGCGGATGGTAGTCGAGCTGGCGGCGGGCCCCGGCGCGGTGAACGAAAAAAAGCCGGGCGGACCCGGCTTTCCTGTGCGGCGCGGTGCGGCGATTACTGCACGCGCACTTCCACGCGACGGGCTTCGGCGGCGTCGCCACCGCCCAGGGTTATGGCCGGCTTGCGCAGGTTCACCTTGTCGGCCGGCACGCCAGCGCCGATCAGCGCATCCTTGACGGCCAGGGCACGGGCCTTGGCGACTTCGGCGTTGACGGCGGCACCGCCGGTTTCGTCGTGGTAGCCGGAGATCAACACCAGCTTGGCGGGCTCTTCCTGCAGCTTGGCGACGACCTTGGCGACTTCCTCGGCGGCGTTGGCGGGCAGTTCGGCCTTGCCGGAGTCGAAGTACAGCTTGATGAGCGGCTCGCCCACTTCGGCGATCTCGGGGGCCTCGACGGCGGCCACGGCAGCCGGGGCGGCAACCTTGGCCTGACCGGAGACGTAGGAGGCCAGACCGATCACCAGGCCGATGACCAGCGCGATGATGCCGAAGAGAATACCGAGCACGAGGTTCTGGTTGTCGTCGTCTTCCTGCATGAAAAATCCTTTCCGGGTAATGGGTTCAATTCAATCGCGCAAGTATATCGGCTTATCCGCCGAAGCCCCGCACACCGGACGCGGAAAGCGTTAAATAGCGTGTCTTGAAGGTGGCGAATGGGCGCTCATTTACGCACCCTGCAGCCGTCCACAACCATCGTCGCCGTACAGAAAACGAGCAGCACCGCGAAACCGCCCACGATCAGCGCGCCGTCGGCCGCCACCGTGACCGGTGTCGCCAGCAGCTTGGCGGCGTATTTGCCCGGTGGCGTCACCTCCCGGATTTCAACCTCGTAGGGGCGTGCGAAGGCAACGTCGTCGGGCACATGCACCCCCGCCGCGCTGTAGCGACGGCCTTCCAGATCGACGCGTTCGTACAACATCCCCTGGGCTTCCACCTCCCTGAAGCCCGCCTTGAGCAAGAACGCCCGCTGCGCGGCGTCGAGGCTGGCGACCCTGGCCGACAGGTAGAGCGCCCCTTTGACCTTGTCCCCGTCGGCAGAGAATGTATGGTTGAGGTTCGCCTCCAGCAAGGCCCGGCCTTCCCAGCTCAGTATCTTCAGGAGCCCCGACGACGAGGGGAAGAAATAGTGGTAGTTGTCGCCCAGCACGACCAGCTCGCTGCCGTCGCCGGTGACGGTGAAGCTCCGGATGGTGTCCTTCGAGTAGGTGTCGCTCATCCACGACGAGGTGACGCAGCCCAGCTGGGCAAGGCACAACAGCAGCGCAATCAGGCGCTGGACGACGACGGGCATGGTGCGATCCGCTTCTACGACTTGAAAGATGACTGAATATAATTTCAGCCCTACCTGAAGTCAATACGTGCCCGGCATCGCACACGGCAGAAGGCCCGCATCGCTGCGGGCCTTCCGTGGTGCCAGCTGGAGATGGAATCAGGCCTTCGTGAAGCCGATCTTCCCGTCGGTGCAATCCACCTTGATGGTGTCCTTGGCGGCGAACTGCCCTTCGAGGATGCGCTTGGCGAGCGGGTTCTCGATGTGCTCCTGAATCGCCCGCTTGAGCGGCCGGGCGCCGAACACCGGGTCGAAGCCGGCCTTGGCCAGTTCGGCAAGGGCTGCGTCGCTCACGTCCAGATGCATGTCGAGCCGCGCCAGGCGCTTCTCGAGGTAGGCCAGCTGGATGCGGGCGATGGACGCGATGTGCTTCTCATCGAGCGCGTGGAACACCACCACCTCGTCGATCCGGTTGATGAACTCCGGCCGGAAGTAGGTCTTCACTTCGGCCATCACCGCCAGCTTGATCACGCCGTAGTCGTCGCCGGACATCTGCTGGATCATCTGGCTGCCCAGATTGCTGGTCATCACGATCACGGTGTTCTTGAAGTCCACCGTGCGGCCCTGGCCGTCGGTCATCCGCCCGTCGTCGAGCACCTGCAGCAGCACGTTGAAGACATCCGGGTGAGCCTTCTCCACCTCGTCGAAGAGGATCACGCTGTACGGCTTGCGACGCACCTGCTCGGTGAGATAGCCGCCCTCCTCGTAGCCCACGTAGCCCGGAGGCGCGCCGATCAGGCGGGCCACCGAGTGCTTCTCCATGAACTCGCTCATGTCGATGCGGATGAGGTGCTCCTCGCTGTCGAAGAGGAACTCGGCCAGCGTCTTGCACAGCTCGGTCTTGCCCACGCCCGTGGGGCCCAGGAACAGGAAGGAGCCGTAAGGCCGGTTCTCGTCCGACAGCCCGGCGCGGGAGCGGCGGATCGCATCGGCCACCAGCCGCACGGCTTCGTCCTGGCCCACCACGCGCTGGTGGAGCTTGTCTTCCATCTTGAGCAGCTTCTCGCGCTCGCCCTGCATCATCTTGGACACCGGGATGCCGGTGGCGCGGCTCACCACCTCGGCGATCTCCTCGGCGCCCACCTGGGTGCGCAGCAGCTTGTTGGCCGGCTTGGCGTCGCCGCTGGCTTCGGCCTTCTTGAGCTGGGCTTCGAGCTGGGGCAGCTTGCCGTACTGCAACTCGGCCACCTTCTCGAGCTTGCCCTCGCGCTGCAGCTTGGCGATGTCGGCCTTCAGGCGGTCGATCTCTTCCTTGATCTGGGCGGAGCCCTGCACCGCCGACTTCTCGGCCTTCCAGATCTCCTCGAGATCCGAGTATTCCTTCTTGATGCGGGCGATCTCTTCCTCGATCAGCGCCAGACGCTTCTGCGAGGCTTCGTCCTTCTCCTTCTGCACCGCCAGCTGCTCGATCTCCAGCTGGATGCGGCGGCGTTCAAGCTTGTCCATCACCTCGGGCTTGGAGTCGATCTCCATCTTGATGCGCGCCGCGGCCTCGTCGATCAGGTCGATGGCCTTGTCGGGCAGGAAGCGGTCGGTGATGTAGCGGTGGGACAGCTCCGCCGCGGCGACGATGGCCGGGTCGGTGATGTCCACGCCGTGGTGCAGTTCGTACTTCTCCTGCAGGCCGCGGAGGATGGCGATGGTCGATTCCACCGACGGCTCATCCACCAGCACCTTCTGGAAGCGGCGCTCCAGCGCGGCGTCCTTCTCGATGTACTTGCGGTATTCGTCGAGGGTGGTGGCGCCGATGCAGTGCAACTCGCCGCGGGCCAGCGCGGGCTTGAGCATGTTGCCGGCGTCGATGGCGCCCTCGGCCTTGCCGGCGCCCACCATGGTGTGGATCTCGTCGATGAACAGGATGATCCGGCCTTCGTCCTTGGCGATGTCGTTCAGCACCGCCTTCAGGCGCTCCTCGAACTCGCCGCGGTACTTGGCACCGGCCAGCAGCCCCGCCATGTCGAGCACCAGCACGCGCTTACCCTTCAGGGTTTCGGGCACTTCGCCATTGATGATGCGCTGGGCGAGGCCCTCGACGATGGCCGTCTTGCCCACGCCGGGCTCGCCGATCAGCACCGGGTTGTTCTTGGTGCGACGTTGCAGGATCTGGATCGCCCGGCGGATCTCGTCGTCGCGGCCGATCACCGGGTCGAGCTTGCCCTGGCGGGCGCGGTCGGTCAGATCGACGCAGAACTTCTTCAGGGCCTCGCGCTGGCTCTCGGCGTCGGCGCTGCCCACGTTCTGGCCGCCGCGCACGGCGTCGATGGCCTGCTCGAGCGCCTTCCTGGTCAGGCCGTGTTCCTTCAGCAGACGGCCAGTCTCGCCCTTGTCGTCGGCCAGGGCCAGCAGGAACATCTCGCTGGCGATGAATTCGTCGCCCCGCTGCTGGGCGGCCTTGTCGGTGAGGTTGAGCAGGTTGCCCAGATCGCGCCCGACGGACACCTCGCCGCCGTGGCCCTGCACCTTGGGCAGACGCTCCAGCGCCTTGACGAGCGCCGTCTTGAGCGCGGCGCCATTCACGCCGGCCCGCTGCAGGAGCGACGCGGTGCTGCCGTCGTCCTGGTTGAGCAGCGCCAGCAGCAGGTGCTGGGGCTCGATGAACTGCTGATCGTTGCCCACCGCGAGGCTCTGGGCATCGGCGAGGGCTTGCTGGAACTTGGTGGTGAACTTGTCGTAGCGCATAGGGCCTCCGGATTTCTGTCTGCGGCATAGATGAGGGAGACCCGGCGGACTTCAAGATGCCCGCCCGTCAAATCTGCATGAATGCCATTCGCCTGCTATACCGGAACAAAGCCCGACAACAAGATCGACCAGCCGCCTGGGAGGCACCATGAACACACTGTTATCCGCCCCGAGGGGCACGAAAGCCCTGGTGGCCGGCGTCATGCTCCTGGCCCACGCCGCCGGCGCCGCTGCCTACGAATGCGAGATGGACGTCACCGAGCGCCCACCGGCGGGCAGCCCGCGGGCGGCCCGCGATCTGTTCGTCTTCCTCGATGGCACCGGCAACAGCGCAGACTCCCGCACCAACGTCCGGCGGCTCCATGAGCGGCTGCTCGCCCACCGCAAGGACGGCTTCGCCGCTGCCTACATCCCGGGTGTCGGCTCCACCACCAATCCAATCTTCGGCAATGCCCTGGGGCACGGGCTCGAACGCCGGGTGCGCTGCGGCTACGCCTTCCTGGCCGAGCAATACCAGCCTGGCGACCGGATCTTCATCTTCGGCTTCAGCCGCGGCGCCCACGAGGCCCGCAACCTCGCCGGGCTGATCGCCTATGCCGGCGTGCCCCCCAAGGAAGACAGCCGACGCAGGCAGCTCAAGCTCGCCAACGGCATCCAGGAAATCGTGAAGGACGAAACCGACGACGCTCACGCCACGGCCTGGGCGCACTGGAAACCCGGCACGGCACCGCCGATGGCGCCAAAGATCGACCAGCGCCTCGGTCGCAAAGTGCGCGACGCCGAAGTCACCTTCCTCGGCGTGTGGGACACCGTGCCCGGATCGGCCTTCGTCAAGTATGGCGTGTGCAAGGAGATGCCCAACCGCAAGGAAGGCGACCGCTACAAGACCGGCAGCTATCCGCCGATCCACCACATCGCCCACGCTGTTTCGCTGGACGAGAAGCGCAGCCGCTTCCACCCGCTGCTCCTGTGCCCGGCGTACGACGCCCAGCTCACCAAGCTGGAGCAGGAATGGTTCCCCGGCGCCCATGCCGACGTGGGGGGCGGCTACACCGGCGAGACCGGCCTGCCCGACATCTCCCTGGGCTGGATGATCGATCGCCTCGCGACCTACGGCGTCGATGCCGGCCCGGCCCCGGCGGGCAATCCCAGGGCCCTGGCCCACTGGTCCATCGGCGACGCCCCCGCCAACGCCGGCAGCACCTGCGAAGAGCGGGAGCGGCCGGCGGACGACACGCTGTCGCCCACCGTCGACACACGCGGCGCCGGCGGTGCGGTGCCCCTGCGGGTGCGCGGCAAGGTGCTCACCCGCGCCTACCCCGTCCGGTGTGCCGATCTCGAAAAACGCTGATTCCCACCGATGAAAACCACAATGCGCAACGCTCCCTGCCGCCGCCCCGCCGGCCTCGTCACACTGCTCGTGTGGATCGCCGGCCTCTTCGTCTCCGCCAGCGTCTGGTCGGGCGACTTCATCGACCTGACGGCGCCACCCCCACCGGCCCAGGCCGCCGTTGCGCGCATGACGCCGGAAGACTGCTACCCCTGGCACGGCAAGGCGCGCAACGACAACTGCCGACACCACTTCGACGTGGCCGAGCAGTTTGCCCCCTATGCGCTGATGGCCGCCGACACCTATCGGGACTTTAACCGCAAGGAATGGCTCAAGGCCCGCCGGCAGGCCAGGGGGCTCAGCGACCTCCCGACCGACCCCACCGCCGCGCCCGAAGGGTTCGATGCGCTCCAGACCGAAGATTGGCGGCAGGACGTCGGGGCCCGTTTCGGCGACCGGGCGTTCAAGGACAAGAAGGTCAGCAGCATCGACTTCCACACCGACTGCGACCCGGCCAACGATGACCGCGTCGCCATTCCGCTGCTCATCCCCGGCTGGGAGCGGCTCTACGATTTCGACCGGATTCCCCGCGCCCTCGGCTATCACTTCTTCGTGCCCGACCTCCTCATCGAAGTGTGGGCGCGGGACTACCGGATGGCCAAGGCCGCCGGCGAAACCGACCCGCACACCGAATACGCCATCGTCTTCCGCGGCACCCAGGGCAGCGGCGGCTGGTGGTCGAACCTGCGCTTTCTCACCGCCCTGCTGCCGCTCTTCCACGACCAGTACAGCCAGGCCGCGCGCACCTATCCGCGCCTGCTCGATCAGATCCTGATCCGCGAGGAGGAACTCCGCGAGCGCGACGCCGCCCGCCCCGGCGCCCCGCGCATCACGCTGGTGGGTCACTCGCTGGGGGCCGGGCTGGCCCTATACACGGCCTTCCGCAACCCGGGCGTGAGCAAGGTGATCGGCTTCAACCCGACCCCGGTCAGTGGCTTCTTCGCCACCGATTACGAGCGGCGCAACCGCAATCTGGCAGATCTGCAAGCGGTGCATCTGATCTTCGAAGACGCCGACGTGCTGCATTACCTCAACGAGTGCCGCAACGGCGAACCCATCGCCCCAGGCGTCACGGCGCAGGTCCATTGCCACCAGATCAACCTCTCGGGCAACAACATCTTCAGGCAGCACGAAATCGGCCCGATGGCCTGCCGGCTCGCCGCGCTGCGCTACACCGCGCTGAGTTTCAAGGCGCTCTCCAGCCTGCCCTACAACGGCCCACCCCCAACCCGCGCGCCGTGATGCGCCCGGCGGCCCCTACCCCACCCGAATCCGCGCCCCGTACCCCGTCATCTCCAGATAGCCCCGCCCCACCTCGCGGCCGTCGGCCGTCAGGCGCACCGCGCCCTCCCAGTACACCGCGCCGGTGGAGCGGCGGCTGTCGAGTTCCTGATCGTCGATGAGGGGCACAAGCTCGAACACCCGGCCCGCCAGCGTCAGCCGCCAGGCCACGGGGTAGCGGATGCCGGTGCGCGGCGAGCGCCATTCGCGCAGGGGCGCGAAGGCCACTTCCGCGGGCGCGAGGATGCGCGCCGTGCCATCGGCCGCCCGCCAGCTGGCCGCGGACCACATCGGTTTTCCGTCCTGCCCGCGCATCCGGAAGGCCATCAGGCCGCTGCCGTCCTCCAGATTGGCGCCCAGCCAATCCCAGCCCTGGGCGCCGTCGGGCATCAGCTCGCTGGACCACTCGTGATCCAGCCAGGCCTTGCCGGTCACCGGCTGGCTGCGGCCGTCCAGCGTCACCGTGCCGCTTACCGCCAGCTGGGGCCGGCTGTAGTAGTAGCTGGCGTGGCGCGGGTCCGCGGCCTTGGCCGAAAAGCCGGCCCTGCCGTTGAGGAGCGGCGGGCCGTCGGGGGTGAGATCCAGCGCGTAGGCGAAATCCGCCGCGCGCACCTCCGCCCGGTAGCGCCCGCCATCCAGCGCAAAGCGCCAGTCGCCGCACCACACCGCCGTGCGGCCGGTCTCAAAGCCGGCGCGGCCGAAGCCCACCCGGGCCGAACGCTCGTCGTGGCGTAGCCGCCCAAGCAGTGGGTCGGCGATTGCCGCGTGGGCCATCACCAACTGACGCGGCGCAAAGGCGCTCGGGCTGCCCTCCCCCACGCCGGTGCGCACCCGGAAGAAGGTCACCTGAAAACCCAGCGGGCGGCCGTCCGGCAGGGCCAGCCAGCCGGTGGCATACCACCACTCGGTGCGGAAATCCGGATGGGCGCCGTGATCCGCCGGAAACGCCAGCCGCCGCCCGGGCAGCACCGGGGCGAACTCCGCAGCCCGCGCCGCCCTCCAGCCAGGCAGGGTCGCCAGCGCCAGCAGCAGGCGACGGCGCATCGCGTGGGGATGGGCACCGTGCTTCATGCCACGCCCCCGGCGTCGGGCCGGCCTGATGCAGCGGGGCGGACAGACCGGCCCCATCCCGAGCGTGGGTGCCGGGCGCCCGCCGGCATCGCTGCAGCACAGCGCACTGCGATTGCAGCTCGGAACTGCACCGTTGGCGTTCCGAGCTGCACCGTTGGCGTTCCGAGCTGCACCGTTGGCGTTCCGAGCTGCACCGTTGGCGTTCCGAGCTGCACCGTTGGCGTTCCGAGCTGCACCGTTGGCGTTCCGAGCTGCACCGTTGCTGCAAAAAGCAGCAACGGTGCAGCTCGAAGCTCGTCGAGCGCACCAAATAAGTGCATCGCTACAGCAAAAAGCAGCAATGGTCGAGTTCCAGCCTCCGGCGCCGATGCTTTTTGCAGCATCGTTGAAGCTCCGAACTCGGGCGCTGCACCTAAAAGGTGCATGCATGCAGCGCGGCGCTGCATGACCCCCGTTTTGCACTGCAGCCCCATCACCAATCCTCCCTCACCGCCAGCACCGCGTCCTGACGCATCGCCTGCCGCCCGGCGAGCACCGCCGCGCCCGCCCCCAGGGCCACCAGCCCCACGCCAAACACCGCCAGCGACAGCCACGGCACGTGCACATCCATGCTCCAGTGAAAGCTCTGCCGATTGACCACCTCGATCAGCACCAGCCCGATGGCGCCGCCCACCGCCAGCCCGGCGAGCACGCCCACGCCGGCCGCCAGCGCACCCTCCTGGGCCAGCATCCAGCCGATCTGGCGGCGGGTCAGGCCCAGGTGGCGGAGCATCCCGAACTCCCGCCGCCGGGCCGCCGCCAGCGCGGCAAAGCTCGCCGCCACACCGGCCAGGCCAATCGCCACGGCCACCGCCTCCAGCAGATAGGTGACCGCGAACGTGCGGTCGAAGATGCGCAGGCTGATGGCGCGGATCTCGCCCGGCCGGGCCACCTCCAGCGCCCCGGCCGGTGCGGTGGCGAGCAGCGCCGCCTCCACCGCCGCCGGGGCCGCGCCCTGGGCGAGAAAGATCGCCGCGTCGCTCGCCAGCGGGTCGCCGGTGAGGCGTCGGTAATCGGCCAGGTCGATCGTCACCGCGCCGGTCTGGCGGGCGTAATCCCGCCACACGCCACCCACCCGCACCGGCACCGCGCGGCCGGCGAGGGGCAGCGTCACCGCATCGCCGGGCTGCCAGCCCAGCACGTCCTGCACCGCTTCGGAGATCCAGACCGTCACCCCGCCCGGCCCTGGCCGCGCCGCGCCCACCAGGGGCAGGCCGGCGCCGTCGGCCGGCAGGGGGCGCGCGATCAGCGTCACCGGCGGGCGCCCGGGGGTCAGACGCAGGCTGTCCATCCGCGAGAAGCGCGCCTCGGCCACCCCCGGCACCGCCGCGATGCGCGCCTGCTGGGCGGCATCCAGAAAACCGCTCGAGGCGCTGCGGCTGGTGCGCAGGTAAAGATCGGCCGGCAGCACCTGGGTCAGCCACTCGTCCACCGAATCCCGGAACGACGCCACCATGATCGCCATCGCCGCCGCCAGGGCCACGCTCGCCAGCACCCCGGCCGCCGCCACCACCGCGTGGCCGGGCGCCGCGCCCAGGCGGGCCGCCGCCAGCCGCGCCGGCACCGGGCCGCGATCGGGCAGCAGCCGCGCCAGCCCCGCCGCCACCGCCGGCAGCAGCAGCACGCCGCCGGCCAGCAGGCAGGCCACGGCCAGATAGCCGCCCA
>NZ_JAYRMI010000093.1:0-13980 GCF_041904905.1 Zoogloea sp.
ACGACTTGACCAGCGGGGTGAAGTCCGGCTGGTGGGCGTCGTCGACCGGGGTGGGCACGGCCACGATGATGAAGTCGGCTTCGGCGATGACCTTGGGGTCGGTGCTGCAGGTGAGGTGCACCGCGGCCTTGAGGTCTTCGGTGGCGACTTCGCCGGTGGGGTCCACGTGGCGGGCGTAGGCGTCGACCTTCTCCTGGTGGAGGTCGAAACCGACGGTCTTCACTTTCTTGCCGAATTCAACGGCGAGGGGCAGGCCTACGTAGCCGAGGCCGATTACTGCGATGGTGGTCATGTCAAAAGTTCCTGGAATAAACAGTCAATCTGAAAACCTGGGCGGTCAGAGCGTGCCGCGGACCTTGGCGATCTCGGCGGCCAGCGGCGACTGCTCGGGCACGCCCTTCTGGGCCTCGTCGAGTTCCTTGCGGGCACCGTCCTTGTCGCCGGCCTTGATGAGGGCGCGGGCGAGGTTGATGCGCAGCTGCGGCAGCTTGGGACCGAGGCCCACCGCCTTCTTGAGCGTCTCGACGCCCTTGGCCGTGTTGCCGCTGTCCATCAGCAGGGTGCCGAGGGTGTCGAGGACGACCGGGCTGTTCGGCGCCAGCGCCACCGCCTGTTCGGCCACGCCGATGGCGCTCTTGTCGTTCACCTTGCCGAGGGCCCAAGCAAGGTTGTTGAGCAGCATCGGGTTCTTCGGCGCGATCTCCAGCATCTGGCGGTACTGCTGGATCGCCGCGTCGTATTTCTGCTCGCCCAGGCTGCGCTCGGCGAGGTAGGTGCGGATGACCAGATCCTTCGGGTTGGCGCGCACCCAGTCTGCCACCGCCTTGGCGGCCTCCTGGGTCTGGCCGGCTGCGGTACGGGCACTGTGCAGGCGCATCAGCGACTGAGGGCTCTTGTCGCGCTTGAAGGCTTCGGCGTAGGCGTTGGCGGCGTCGGCCGGCTTGTTCTGGTTGGCCAGGACTTCGCCTTCGAGGAGGTAGCCGATGGAGGCATCCTTGTGCTGCTTCTGCACCTCACGCGAGACGCCGATGGCGGCGTCGGCGCGCTTGGTAATCAGGAGCAGGGAGATCAATCGCTGCTGGGCCTCGATGGAGTCGGGCTTGATGGCGATGGCCTTGCGCAGGCTCTGCTCGGCGTTGGTGTAGTCCTTGGTGGCGACCTGCAGGTCGGCCATGGCCACCAGCGGCGCCGGCGAACCCGGCAGGCGGGAGCTGAGCTTGCTCAGGGTGGTGAGGGCCTGCTGGTTTTCACCGGCGGCGATCTGGGCGCGGGCGAGGAGTTCGAGCAGCGCGGGTTCGTCGGGCGAGCCGGCCTGGGCCTCCTGGGCGAGCAGCAGCGCCCGCTTGGGGTCGCCCGACTGGATGAGCATGGAGACCAGCGCCGAACGGATGCTCGCCGACGTCGGCACGGCGGCCAGGCCCTTCTCGAGCACCGCCTGAACTTCCTTGTTCTGGGCGCCGGTGACGGCGAGCAGTTCGGCCTGCTGCATGTAACCCTGGCCGACCTTGGGGTTGGCCGCGACGAAGGTCTCGAAGCGCTTGCGGGCGGCGTCGACGTTCTTGTCGGAGATGTCCAGGCGAGCCAGGTTGCTCACCGCCGGCAGGAAGTCGGCGCGCAGCTCAAGGGCGCGCTCGAAGGCCTTGCGGGCGCCGGCCTTGTCGTTACTGGCCATCAGCACGCCGCCCTTCATGTTGAAGGTGACCGGATCGTTCGGCCGCTTCTTCTCGAGGTTCTGGACGGCGGTGAGGGCCTTGGCCACCTCGTTGCGGCGCAGGTGGGCCATGATGAGGGTCACGTCGGCCTGGATGTTGCCGACGTCCATCGCAGAGGCGGCTTCCAGATCCTGGAAGGCCTGGTCGGATTCTCCGCCGGCCAGCCGGGAGACCCCGAGACGGGTACGCACCTGGGCGTTCTTGGGGTCGACCTGGGAGGCGCGCTGGAAGAACTGCTCGGCACGGGTGAAGTCGCCGTTGAGCGCATAGACCTGCCCGGCCAGACTCAGCACCGACACGTCTTCGGTCTTGTCCTTCAGCAGCGGCTGCAGGGCGTCGAGGGCGCGGGCGGGCTCGCGGGAGCCCACGTAGGCGGCCACGAGCAGGCGGCGGGCGAGCGGCAGGTTGGGCACGCGCTCGAGCACCTTGAGGGCGTTCTCCTGGGCCTGGGCGTAGTCCTGGCGCTGGAGCTGCAGGGTGGTGGCGAGGAGCAGGGCCGGGACGTAATCGGGGGCGGCGCGCAGCACCTGCTGGATGCCGTCGTAGGCTTCCTTGGTCTTGTTGTTGCGCACATGGATGTAGGACTGGAGATACACCGCCAGCGGGTGCCCCCCCACCGCCTTGCGCATCTGGACGACCTTGGCTTCGGCCTCTTCGGTCTTGCCCAGCCGCAGCAGCACGGACACGGCGTTCTGGTAGGCAGCGATGTCGGTAGGCCGCGCGGCGATCACCGCCTCATAGGCAGGCAGCGCGTCCTGCAGACGGCCCATCACCAGCAGCATGTCGCCGCGCAGGGCGTGGGCTTCGGGCAGGTTCGGGGAATCCTTGAGGATGGCGTCGATGTCGGCCAGGGCGCCGTCGAAGTCGCGGCCGAGGGCACGCATCCGCGCCAGACCGACCCGGGCCAGCGGGAAGTTGGCGGACTCCCGCAGGGCGGCGTTGAACTGCTCGCGGGCCTCGTCGAGCTTGCCCTTGTTGAGCAGGTTGGTGGCCTGCAGCGTGATGAGGGCGGCGCGGCTCTCGGGCTTCTCGAGGCGACGGCCGGCCAGCTCGGTGGCGATGCGGTCGCCTTGACCGAGGGCCACCAGCGTCTTGGCGAGCAACGGCACCACGTCGTCCGGCGCGTAGCCGGCGTCGAGGGCGCGGCTCAGTTCCTTCTCGGCGCTGGCGTAGTCGCCCTGGTCGAAGTAGATCGTGCCCAGGAGATAACGCGCCTCGCCGATCTTGCCGTCCTTCTGGAGGGCGTTCTTGAGCTGGATCGCGGCGGCGCTGCGGTCGTTCTTTGCGAGGTATTCCTTGGCGGACGTGACCATGGAATCGGTGCTCGCACCGCAGGCGGCCAGCAGCAGCGCACAAAGGGTGCTGACGGCGGCATTCCGTAAGGTGCGACGGTGGTTTTTGGCGCGCATTGGCAGGGTTCCTTGGATCACGTTGACGTTTCTTTCTTGATACCGAATCGGTTCATCAGGTCGTACAGCGTCGGGCGGCTGATGCCCAGCACTTCGGCCGCCCGCGCCACGTTGCCGTTGACCCGGGCCATCACCCGCACCACCGCGCGGCGCTCGGCCTCATCGCGGACGACGCGCAGGTTGAGGGCTTCCAGTTCCTCGTCGGGGTTCACATTCAGGCCGATGTCTTCGGCGGTGATGCAGTTGCCGTCGGCCATGATGACCGCCCGCTTGATGGCATTCTCAAGCTCCCGGATGTTCCCCGGCCAGCGGTGGCTCTCGATGCTGTGCACCGCGTCGTCGGTGAGGGTCATCGCCCCACGCCCGTGCTCGCCGGCAAAGCGCTGGACGAAGGCGTGGGCCAGCAGCACCGCGTCGCCGTCCCGGTCCCGCAGGGCGGGGATATCCACCACGATCTCGGCCAGCCGGTAGTACAGATCCTCGCGGAAGCGGCCGGCCTGGATCAGGCCCTTCACGTCCTGGTGGGTGGCGCAGACGATGCGCACGTCCACCGGGATCTCCTCGCGCCCGCCGATGCGCTCGATCACCCGCTCCTGCAGGAAGCGCAGCAGCTTGGCCTGGAGCGGCATCGGCAGATCGCCGATTTCGTCGAGGAACAACGTGCCCTTGTTGGCCACCTCGATCTTGCCAAGGGTCTGCTTGACCGCGCCCGTGAAGGCGCCCTTCTCGTAGCCAAAGAGTTCGCTCTCGAGGAGGTTCTCGGGAATGGCGGCGCAGTTGATCGCCACGAAGCGCTCGTTGCGTCGGGGCGACAGCTCGTGCAAGCCCCGGGCCAGCACTTCCTTGCCGGTGCCGCTCTCGCCCAGCAGCATGGCCGTGACGTTGGCGGAAGCCACCCGCTCGATGAGACGGCACACCTTGAGCATGCCCGCGTCGCGGGTGATGAGACCGGAGAGGGCGCTGCCCTGCTGGATCTTCAGCCGGCGGTTGTCCTGCTGCAGGTCGTACAGCCGCAGCGCCCGATCCAGCGTGAGGGCGAGCAGCTCGGGCTCGAAGGGCTTGGCGAAGAAATCGTAGGCGCCCATGCCCACTGCGCGCACGGCGTTCTCCCGATCGTGCTGGCCGGTGAGCACGACCACCTTGGTATCGGGCGCCAGCGCCAGGATCTCGCCCAGCAGCTTGAAGCCCTCGGTCACATCGTCCGGAGCAGGCGGCAAGCCCAGATCCATCGTCACGACGGCGGGCTCATGGCGCCGCAGCTGAGCGATGGCTTCTTCACGATTGTTGGCAACTACCGTCTCGTACTGATCGAAGGCCCAGCGCATCTGCTTCTGCAACGCCGGATCGTCCTCGACGATCAGCAATGTCCTGCGTTTATCAGTCATATCCCTAGTCTGCTACCGCTTTGTTACCGGCATTCTGAGCGTTCGCGGCAATGGGCAACCCGATCTCGAAGCAGGTTCCCACACCCACCTCGCTGTGAACGGTCAGGCTGCCACCCAGTTCCTGAACATATTGATGCGCCTCGTAGGCGCCGATTCCCATTCCGCTCGCCTTCGTCGTCTGGAAAGGCTTGAAGAGCTGGTCCCGGATGAAGGCGGGAGACATTCCCGACCCGGTGTCCCGAACGACGATGCGAGCCTGATTACCCTCCTGGGATAGCTGCACCGACACACTACCATGCTCCAAAGTAGCGTCTAGGGCATTTTGCACGATATGCCCAAGGATACGTTCAAGTCGTTCGGAATGCGCGAGAACTGCCACATCGGGCGCACCGTCGGCAAAAGCCGGGCAAGGGCGGAACATTCTCTTGGACTGGACGATGTGTTCAAGCAAGCCTTTGAGCATCACCGGCTTGCGCTGGTTGATCGGGGTCTTCTCCATGAGCTGGGCCATCAGGCCGCGCATTCTGGATTCCACGTGGCGGACGGTGTCGAGCATGTCCGCCTGGAACTCCGGATTGTCCTTGTGTCGCTCCGCGTTGCGTAGCATCAGGGACATCTGCGCAACAAGATTCTTCAAATCATGGACCACAAAGGCCGACATGCGGTTGAAGGCGTCGAACTTCTGGGCTTCCAGCAGCGCCTCGGTGGCCTGCATCCGGGCAAAGTAGCTGGCCGCCTGCCGCCCGGCCATCTTGAGCAGGTCGAGCACCTCCCAGTTCACATCCACCGGCGTGCGGGGCGTGAGCAGCACGACGAAGCCCACCAGCACCCCGGAGGAGATCAGCGGGACGATCAGCCACATGTCGGAGAGTTCCGAAGCCCATTCGGGCAGCGGCGCCTTCACGTCGGGCGTGTAGCCGCTGCGCGCCTCTTCCAGATTGACGATCCACTCCCGCTCCAGCAGGAAGCGGGCGAACGCCGACCCTTCCCGCTCCTGGAGGCCGTAGTGGGGCATGTTGAGGCGCGCCTGCTGGCTGAAGCAGCCGTTGGCGTCCCGCAGCCACACCCCGCCGCCGGGGCTCTCCACCAGATCGGCCAGGGCCTTGACCACCGACTCGCCGAGGCTCAGCCCATCCCCGGCCACCGACAGCGCCTGGGTGACGCCCAGCCACTCTGTCCGGTAGTCGTATCGGTAGGCGAAGAAGTGCTTGGCGAGGAACACCCGCAAGCGGGCCCGGAACGCCCCCGAGAAGAACACCACCCCCAGGAACAGCGCACCGCCGAAGAGCAGCGCCAGCTGCAGCGCCTCGCCCCACTCGCCGCCGAAATAGCGCATGTAATAGCCGGCGCCGGCGATGATCAGCAGGTAGAGGCCGGAGCCGGCCAGCGCCGTCGAGTGGAAGACCACATGCCGCGACACCGAGATCCGGAAGGTCCACTCGGGATTGCGCGAGGCCGACACCGCCACCAGCGGCAGGGCCAGGGTGTGGGCAAAGCCGCGCACCCCCCAGATCACCGGATGGATGCGGCTGAACAGCAGCATCTCGGAGTAGAGATAGACGTCGAAGGCGAACAGCCCACCCAGCGCCAGCGCCAGCGGCTTGACGCCCCAGCGCGAGCGCTCGATCACCGCCCGATAGAACAGCTCGAGGAGCACCAGCCCGAACACCGCGGTCATCAGCGCCGTCGCCGCCCAGGTGCGCAGCGGCGTGCCGTACAGGGGCACGCCCAGGGTAAAGCACACCACACCGATCGCCCCGAGGGTCACGATGGCCAGCATCGTGGGCTTCGGCCAGGCCGGCAGGCCGGAATCAGGCCCATCCCCCGCCGCCTGGGAGAGCATGGTCAGCAGAAAACCGAACCACGCCGCCATGCGCAGCACGTCGAGCAGATTCGCCAGCTGGAACATCCAGAGCCAGCCCGAGCTGGAAAACGCCCAGTTCGCCACCGCCCACAGGGCACTGGCGACCACCGCCGCGATCAGCAGCAGGCCTTGACGCCCCCTGCGCCAGGCCACCCCGAGATAGAGCGCGAATAATCCGTGCAGTACCGCGGCAAAGGCGTAGCTCCACGCCGAAACCTGCGAAAGGATCGATTCCATCGAGTCTCAATAAAAGCAGACGCTCCCGGCAAGGGGAGCGTCCTGGATTCCGGCCCTCCCCCGGTGGGGAGCACGACAGCCGAACGACCTAGTGCGCGCCGTCTCCCGTCAGCACGACACGGACGGTCTCGAACAGCACCAGGGTATCGAGGAACAGGGTGTGATTCTTGACGTAGTACAGATCGTACTGCAGCTTGTTGATCGCGTCGTCCACCGACGAGCCATATTGATAGCGTACCTGGGCCCAGCCGGTGACGCCCGGCTTGACGCAGTGGCGGACCGCGTAGAAGGGAATGTCGCGGGTCAGCTGGTCCACGAAGAAGGGGCGCTCGGGACGCGGGCCCACCAGGCTCATGTCGCCCTTGAGCACGTTGAACAGCTGCGGCAACTCGTCGATGCGGCACTTGCGGATGAAGCGGCCGACCCGGGTCACCCGGTCGTCGTTGGCGGTCGCCCAGCGGGGCTTGCCGTCGCGCTCGGCATCCCGGCGCATGCTGCGGAACTTGGTCACCTTGAACAGCCGCCCGCCCAGGCCAACGCGCTCCTGGCGGTAGAAGACCGGCGCACCGTCCTCGATCACGATGAGGAGCGCGGCCAGCAGCATCACCGGCGCGGCGAGCACCAGCAGCAGCAGCGACGCGACGATGTCGAACACCCGCTTGACCAGCGTGCGGCTCCAGCCCTGGCGGAAACCCTCGCCGTAGATCAGCCAGCTGGCCCGCAGGGAGTCGATCCGCACCTGACCGCGCACCCGCTCGAAGAAGCTGGACAGGTCGAGCACCTTGATGCCGGCCATCTTGCAGTCGAGCAGCTCGCGTAGCGGAATGGCCCCGCCCCGGCGCTCCTTGACGGCCACGATGATCTCGTTGACGCGCAGGTGGTTGGCCGCCGCAAGCAGGTTGCCGTCGAAATGGATGATCTGCTTCGGATCGACGCGGATCTCGTCGCCGGCACCGGCCGGATAGAAGCCCACCACCTGGAGGCTGGAGTTGGCAGGATGGGTCAGCGCATGCTCGACGGCAGCGGCGTCCGCTCCGGTCCCGATCACCATGATACGTTTCACAAAAACCCCTGCACCCGCCCGCCGGGCAGTGAAACCACGGACGGCAACCACGAAACCAAGAAGGGCGATCACATTGAGCTCAAGCGCCTCATGCGCGAACTCGCCCCACGGAAGGACCTGAAATATACCGTAAGCCACAGGAACACTGAGCGCGATGGACAGTCCGACACGCATCAGCACCTGCCGGAAGTCGGAGCCGAACCCCACCCGGTACAGGCCAACCGCACCGTTCAGGATCATCATCGTGACCGCGAAGGCAAAGGCAGACGGCACGACGGTCGCCACCAGCCCACCGTCGACCCGCGCCTGCAGCACGAACGCCACAACCACGGCCACGAACAGCAACATGGCGTCGAACACCAGTCGCAGGATCGTGCTGGACGGAACGTAATGATTGAAGAGTTTGAGCATTCTGAGCACCGGCCGCCCTTACGAGACGACCTCCCATGCAAATTTGATCGAGCCTACGGGCGTGCAACCCATCGACGCCCCCCAACGAAAACCGCTTCTCCATGCGGCCGGGCCTGGCTACCGGCACGTTCCAGGCATGCAACGGCAGTTGCAATATGCGTGAAACATCCCTACAACCGAACGATAGCGCTTATGGCCCCCACCTCCTGTGATGCCCGTCACAAGGGAAATTACATCGCCAAAGCTGCACCCCCGCGACAACAAAATATAACCATCGACATATCTGCCCGAGTTTGCAGCCGGAAACACATATGGAATGGCCCTGCCGACCCCGACAAGCAGGAGCGCGCTCGCGCTCCCGTCGCCGGCATTCCGGACAGGCTGATGGCATGACGTTGCAGCCTGTCAGCACCAGATATTATATCGTCGTAGCGCTCATTTTAGGTTGGCCGGCGTTCGCAACAATTGTTCAAAGTTCGACCTGCGTGCCGAACTCCACCACACGGTTGGGCGGAATGCTGAAAAAGTCGGCGGCGCTGTGGGCGTTGCGGAACATCAGGATGAACAGGCGATCCCGCCACAGCGCCAGAGGCGACGTCCGGCGCGGGATGAGGGTCTCGCGGCCCAGGAAGAACGACGACTCCATCAGCTCGAAGGGCAGCCCCTGGCCGGCGCACATCGCCAGCGCGGCCGGAATGTCCGGGTCGTCCTTGAAGCCGTAGCGCACGAACACCCGGTAAAAGCCGTAGTCGAGTTCCTCCACCCGTACCCGCTCGCTGTCCGGCACGCTGGGGATGTCCTCGGTGACGACGTTGACCAGCACCACCCGGGAATGCAGCACCTTGTTGTGGAGCAGGTTGTGGAGCAACGCCCGCGGCACCCCGTCCGGCGCGGTGGTCATGAACACGCCGGTGCCGGGCACCCGCAGCGGGGGGTCGTGGAACATCGACTGGATGAACAGGGTGAGGGGCATGGTGTCCTGGCTCATCCGTTCGGCCAGCGCCTCCCGGCCGCGTTTCCAGGTCATCAGCAGGCCATGCACCCCCAGGCCCATGGCCAGCGGAAACCACCCGCCGTCCACGATCTTCACGCTGTTGGCGCTGAAGAACGCGAAATCCACCACGAAGAACAGGACCAGGAAGCTCAGGGACGCCAGCCAGCCCCAGTGCCATAGGGCCCGCACCACCACGAAAGCCAGCAGGGTGTCGATCATCATCGTGAGCGTCACCGCGATGCCGTAGGCCGACGCCAGCGCGCTCGACGAGTGGAAACTGAGCACCAGCGCGATCACCGCTCCCAGCAGCATCCAGTTCACGTTAGGCACGTAGATCTGGCCCACCTCGCGCTCGGAGGTGTGGATCACGTGCATCCGCGGCGAGTAGCCGAGCTGGATCGCCTGCTTGGTGAGGGAGAACGCCCCCGAGATCACCGCCTGGGAGGCGATGATCGTCGCCAGCGTGGCGAGGCCCACCATGGGCAGCACCAGGGGGTCGGGCACCAGGTTGTAGAAGGGGTTCTTCACCGCCGTCGGGTCGTCGAGGATCAGCGCGCCCTGCCCCAGGTAGTTGAGGTACAGCGCCGGGAACACGTACCCGAACCACGCCACCTTGATCGGCCGCCGCCCGAAGTGGCCCATGTCGGCGTAGAGCGCCTCGCCGCCGGTGATGGCAAGCACCACCGCGCCCAGGGCCAGGAAACCGTGCCAATGGTTGTCGGCAAAGAAGGCCACCGCATAGGCCGGGTTGATCGCCCGCAGCACGTCCGGGTGGCGGGCGACGTTGATCGCCCCCAGCACCCCCAGGGTGGTGAACCAGAACAGCATCACCGGCCCGAACACCGCCCCCACCTTGGCCGTGCCCTTGCGCTGGATCACAAACAGGGCGGTGAGCACCGCCAGCGAGATCGGCAGCACATAAGGCCGGAAGGCCGGCGTCGCCACCTCCAGCCCCTCCACCGCCGAGAGCACCGAGATGGCCGGGGTGATGACCCCGTCGCCGTAGAACAGCGCCGCGCCGAACAGGCCCACCGCCGCCATCGCCGCCCCCAGCCGGGGCGAGCGGTTGGTGCGCAGCGCCAGGGAGGTGAGCGCCATGATGCCGCCCTCGCCCCGGTTGTCGGCGCGCATGATGAACACCACGTACTTCAGCGACACCACCACGGTGAGCGCCCAGAACACCAGCGACAGGATCCCGATCACGTTATCGGGCGTCACCGGCACCGCATGGGGGCCGTTGAAGACCTCCTTCATCGTGTACAGCGGGCTTGTACCGATATCCCCAAAAACCACGCCCATCGCGGCCAGTGCAACGGGCAGCACCCGTTCCTGCTGTGCATGGGCGGTTTGTCCTTCCGCAAGCACCGTGGACATCCAGACCTCCAGAATCTGCACGGGCCCCGCCATGCACCGGGCACCCACAACCATCCCGCGGCGGCGGCTGCCCCCGCGCGGACCGCGATACTACCGCATTGCAGCATTTCCGGGCATCCGTCATCGGGCACGATCCGTGCATCGCCCCACCCGACCGGACCGCCAAGCCCCGCCCGAGCGGTTACAATGAATCGTCCCGCTGCCCGACACCCGCCCCCACCGCGCCCCTTTTCAACCCGATGCATTCAGCTCCCGGCATCCGCCCGCAACTGGGCATCGCCCTTGCCTACGCGGTTTGCGGCCTCGTGGCGCTGCACATCGCCATTCCGCCGGGCTACGTGGCGCCGCTCTTCCCGGCGGCCGGGGTGGCCCTCGCGGCGATGCTCATCTACGGCTACGGCATCTGGCCGGCAATTCTTGCCGGTTCGCTGGTCACCAACCTCTACGCCGTCTCCAACGCCGGCCTGCCGGACACCAGCCTGCTGCTGCCCGTCTGCGTTGCGGCGGGCGCATCGCTCCAGGCGGCCGCGGGCGCCTTCATGGCCCGGCGCTGGATCCGCTTCCCCAACGCCCTCGACAGCGCCGACGCCATCGTCCGCCTGCTCTTTGCCGCCGCCCCCCTGAGCTGTCTGGTGGGCGCCACCGTGGGGGTGGGCGCGCTGCTCTGGCTGGGCGGGCTGCCCCCGGCCGAAGCCGCCTTCAGCTGGTGGAACTGGTGGGCCGGCGACGCCATCGGCATCCTCATCGCCGCCCCCCTCACCTTCGTCTTCATCGCCGCCCCGCGGGCCGAGTGGGCGCCGCGCCGGCTCGCCATCGCCCTCCCCCTCTCCTTTGCCCTGGTGCTGCTGGCGGGGCTGGAGATCCAGGTGGCGCGCTGGGAACAACAGCGCCTGCAATCCCGCTTCGAGCGCGACGCCAGCCACCTGGCCAGCCTGGTGCGCACCCGCTTCACCGCCTACCTCGACGTGCTCCAGGCCAGCGAGCGGGTGATGGTGGCCGCCCCCGCCATCGACACCCCCACCTTCGAGCACTACGCCGGCACCTGGCTAAACCGCTACCCCGGCATCCAGGGCATCGGCTGGATCGCCCGCACCCCCGCCGGCGCCATCGCGGCCCTCGAACGCGCCGCCCGCCAATCCCCCGCCACCGCCGACTTCCGCGCCCGCGACCGGGACGGCCACAACCAGCTGGTGCCCCTCGCCCCGCGCGACGAATACCTCATCATCCGCCACATCGCCCCCCTCGACCGCAACCGGCGCGCCCTGGGCGTCAACGTGGGCTCCATCCCCAACTCGGTCGATGCCCTCCAGCGCACCCAGGCCAGCGGCACCGCCGCCGCCTCCCGCGCCTTCGTGCTCACCCAGGAGACCGAGCACAAGCTCGGCGTGGTGATCTACCAGCGCACCCTGCCCCCCGGCACCGACCGCCAGACCGCCCCCGCCGGCTACGTCTTCGTCGCCCTGCGCCTGGAAGAAGCGGTCGAGAGCGTGCTCAAGCAGCAACCCGTGCCCGGCGTGGGCTACTGCCTCGAAGAGGTCACCGTGGCCCAGCCCCGCGGCAAGCGCCTCGCCGGGCTCGCCCAGTGCCCCACGCTAGGCCAGCCCGGGCCCGGCGGCATCCACACCTGGCAGGAGACCTTCGACTTCGCCGGCCAGACCTGGCGCCTCGGCTTTGCCCCCACCCCCGCCTACGCCGGCCTCAACCGCGGCTGGGAAACCTGGACCCTCGTCGCCATCGGCCTCGTCTCCGCCGGCCTGCTCGGCGCCTTCCTGCTCGCCACCTCCGGGCGCGCCCGGCGCATCGAAGAGATGGTCAGCCGGCGCACCGGCGAACTCGCCGACGCCAGCCGACGCCTCCAGGCCCAGCAAGCCATCCTCACCCACGCCGAACGCATCGCCCGCCTCGGCTCCTGGGAGGCCGACCCCGCCACCGGCACCAGCCACTGGTCGGCCGAACTCAACCGGGTGCTCGGCATCCCCACCGGGCACGACAGCAGCCTCGACGCCCTGGTCGAAGCCGTCACCCCCGCCGACCGCGACAGCCTGCGCGAAGCCCTCCAGCGCGTCGCCAACGGCCAGCCCAGCGCCAGCCTCGACGTCGGCCTGCCCCCCGCCGACGGCACCCGCCGCACCGTGCACTTCACCATCGAGGCCACCCCCAACCCCGCCGGCGGCACCCTGCTGCGGGGCACCGTGCAAGACGTCACCGCCAGCCGCGCCGCCGAAGCCCACATCCACTACCTCGCCCACTACGACACCCTCACCGGCCTGCCCAACCGCACCCTCTGGATCAACCGCGCCGAGCAAGCCCTCTCCTTCGCCCGCCGCAACCAGCTACGGCTCGGGGTGCTCTTCCTCGACCTGGACAACTTCAAGACCATCAACGACACCCTGGGCCACCCCGTGGGCGACCGCCTCCTCTCCGCCGTCGCCAGGCGGCTCTCCGGCAGCCTGCGCGACGAAGACATCCTCGCCCGCATCGGCGGCGACGAGTTCGTCGTGCTGCTGCCCCAGCTCGGCCGCCCCGACGACGCCGCCACCGTCGCCCGCAAGCTCATCGCCAGCCTCAACGCCCCCTTCCACGTCGGCAACCAGGATCTCGTCACCTCCACCAGCGTCGGCATCGCCCTCTACCCCGGCAACGGCGCCGACATCAACACCCTGCTCAAGCACGCCGACACCGCCATGTACGACGCCAAGAGCGAAGGCCGCAACGACTTCCGCTTCTTCACGCCCGACATGAACAGCCGCGCCTACGCCCGGCTCAAGCTCGAAAACGCCCTGCGCCGCGCCCTCGAGCGCAACGAACTCATCCTCGAATACCAACCCCAGTGGCACATGCCCGACCAGACCCTGGTGGGCGTCGAAGCCCTGGTGCGCTGGAACCACCCCGAGCGCGGCCGCGTCTCGCCCCACGAATTCATCCCCATCGCCGAAGAATCCGGCCTCATCCAGCCCCTGGGCGACTGGGTGCTGCGCGAAGCCTGCCGCCAGCAAGCCGAATGGCAGGCCCAGGCCCGCGCCGCCGGGCGCCCCTGCCCGGTGGTCGCCATCAACATCTCCGCCCTGCAGTTCCGCAAGCCGGATTTCCTCACCCGCGTCCGCCAGATCGTCACCGAAAGCGGCGCCACCCCCGACCGGCTCGAACTCGAACTCACCGAGAGCGCCCTGATGCAGCCCACCCCCGAAATCGAAACCCAGCTCGCCGCCCTGCGCGCCATGGGCATCGGCCTCGCGCTCGACGACTTCGGCACCGGCTACTCCAGCCTCGCCTACCTCAAGCGCCTGCCCCTCACCCACCTCAAGATCGACCGCTCCTTCGTGCGCGACCTGCCCGGCGACACCGAAGACGCCGCCATCGCCGCCGCCACCCTCTCCATCGCCCGCGACCTGGGCCTGCAAGTCATCGCCGAAGGCGTCGAGACCGACGCCCAGCGCGACTTCCTCCTCGAACGCCAGTGCAGCGTGATGCAAGGCTTCCTCTTCGCCCGCCCGCTCCCCCCGCACGAAATCGGGCAGCTCCTCACCGCCC
>NZ_JAYRMI010000094.1:0-13958 GCF_041904905.1 Zoogloea sp.
ATGATCCAGGACCACAAGGTCAACATCTTCTACACCGCCCCGACCGCCATCCGCTCCCTCATCAAGGCTGCGGACAACACCCCGGCCGTGCATCCGAAGAACTACGATCTGTCCTCCCTGCGCATCCTGGGTTCCGTCGGCGAGCCGATCAACCCCGCCGCCTGGGAGTGGTACTACGAGAACGTCGGCGGCGGCCGCTGCCCGATCGTCGATACCTTCTGGCAGACCGAAACCGGCGGTCATATGATCACCCCGCTGCCCGGCGCCACCCCGCTGGTTCCCGGCTCCTGCACCCTGCCCTTCCCGGGCATCCAGGCTGCGGTGGTCGATGAGACCGGCACCGAAGTGCCGTGGGGCCAGGGCGGTATCCTGGTCGTCCAGCGTCCGTGGCCGTCGATGATCCGCACCATCTGGGGCGATCCCGACCGCTTCGTGAAGTCCTACTACCCGGCCGACTTCCAGGGCAAGCTGTACCTGGCTGGCGACGGCGCGATCCGCGACAAGGACACCGGCTACTTCACCATCACCGGCCGTATCGACGACGTGCTGAACGTCTCCGGTCACCGTATGGGCACGATGGAAATCGAATCCGCCCTGGTGGCTCACGAGAAGGTTGCCGAGGCTGCCGTGGTTGGCCGTCCGGACGACCTGACCGGTGAAGCGATCGTGGCCTTCGTGGTGCTCAAGGGTGCCCGTCCGACCGGCGACGAAGCCGCCAAGGTCATCAAGGAGCTGCAGAACTGGGTTGGCCAGGAAATCGGCCCCATCGCCAAGCCGAAGGACATCCGCTTCGGTGACAACCTGCCGAAGACCCGCTCCGGCAAGATCATGCGCCGTCTGCTCCGTCAACTGGCCAAGGGCGAGGAAATCACCCAGGACACCTCGACGCTGGAAAACCCGGCGATCCTGGAACAGCTCAAGTAATCGTCGCAGCACCCACCCCGGCCCCACGGTCGGGGGCGGCAAGCGCACCGGCGCCTCCCCCGAGGTGCCGTCATAACAAAAGCGCGAGCCGCACAAAGAATAAACAGGGGAGGAGCCCGGTGCTGTCCGGCCGGGAGTGTGAGGGGGAGAATCAGGCGCGGAATCCGCGCCTTTTTCTCGTCCGTCGTCCGCATGGGTGGCGTGCCGACAGCACCGCAAACCTCGCCAAGTCTGACTGTTCGGGTTATAAGCGCAGGGCGGCATTGCGCGACGGGAGGGCGACATGATCAAGGCGACACTGACCGGCCAGCGTCTGGTGGCACTGTTCCTGCTGGGCTGTCTGCTGGTGAACTTTCCGATCCTGTCGGCCTTCGACTCGGCGCGGATGTGGTTCGGTATTCCCGCCCTGTATCTCTACGTGTTCGGCGTGTGGGCGGCGCTGATCGGGGCGATGGCCCTGGTCATCGAGCGCTAAGGGGCGGCGGTGATGTCCGGCTCCACCATCGTCGCCGTCTCCTTCCTGTATCTGCTGCTGCTCTTCGGCGTGGCCTATCTGGGCGACAAGCGCGCCGATGCCGGGCGTTCGCTCATCGCCAACCCGACGATCTACGCCCTGTCGCTGGCCGTCTATTGCACGACCTGGACCTACTACGGCAGCGTCGGGCGCGCCGCGTCGTCGGGGCTGGGTTTTGTGCCGATCTTCCTCGGGCCGACGCTGGCGGTGGCCTTGTGGTGGTTCGTGATGCTCAAGATGATCCGCATCGCCAAGACCCACCGCATCACCTCCATCGCCGACTTCATCGCCTCGCGCTACGGCAAGAGCCACCTGCTGGGTGGCCTGGTGACGGTGATCGCCGTGCTCGGGGTGCTGCCTTACATCGCGCTCCAGCTCAAGGCGGTGTCGAGCAGCTTCACGATCCTCGCCAGCTACCCGGCCATCGCGATGCCCGCCAAGGCGGGTGCGGGGCCCTGGCTTGCCGATACGGCGTTCTATGTGGCGCTGACGATGGCGGCGTTCACCATCCTGTTCGGCACCCGACATCTGGATGCCACCGAGCGGCACGAAGGGATGGTGGCGGCGGTGGCCTTCGAGTCACTGGTCAAGCTGCTGATCGTGCTGGCGCTCGGCCTCTACGTGACCTTCGGGCTCTACGACGGCTTTGCCGACCTCTTCTCCCAGGCCGCCGCGCGGAGCGACCTGCGCCGCTTGATGGAGATGGGGGCCGGCGGCAACGGCTACGGCAGCTGGTTTGCCATGACCGTGCTGTCGATGCTGGCGGTGATGTTCCTGCCGCGACAGTTTCAGGTGGCGGTGGTCGAGAACGTCAATGAGAACCACTTGCGTCGGGCGATCTGGCTGTTTCCGCTGTATCTGCTGCTCATCAATCTCTTCGTGCTGCCCATCGCCCTGGGCGGGATGATGACCTTTGCCGGCCAGGACGTGGACGCCGACACCTTCGTGCTCACCTTGCCGATGGTGCACGGCCAGGGCTGGCTGGCCCTGCTGGTGTTCATTGGGGGCCTGTCGGCGGCCACGGGGATGGTCATCGTCGAGACGATCGCCCTCTCGACGATGGTCTGCAACGATCTGGCGATGCCGCTCCTGCTGCGCGCCCGGCGCCTTGCCCTGCTCGGGCGCGACGACCTCTCCGGGCTGCTGCTGGGTATCCGGCGCGGCGCCATTGTCCTGATCCTGCTGCTGGGCTACCTCTATTTCCGGCTGGCTGGCGAGGCCCACGCGCTGGTGAGCATCGGGCTCATCAGTTTTGCCGCGGTGGCGCAGTTCGCGCCGGCCATGATCGGCGGGATGTACTGGCGCGGGGGCACCCGGCCGGGAGCGCTGGCGGGGCTGGCGGGGGGCTTCGGGGTGTGGCTCTACACCCTGCTGCTGCCGTCTTTCGCCAAGTCGGGGTGGTTGCCGACGGGCTTCCTGGAGGATGGCCTGTTCGGCCTGGAGGCCCTGCGCCCCCAGGCGCTGCTTGGCGTCTTGGGGCTGGACCCAATCGCCCACAGCCTGTTCTGGAGCCTGGCGGTGAACATCGGCGCCTACCTCGGCGTCTCCCTCTGGCGCCGCCCGAACGCCGTCGAGGCCGGTCAGGCGACGCTGTTCGTCGATGTCTTCAAGCAGAGCCGGCCAGCTGGCGGCGATTTCTGGCGCGGGAGCGCCCAGGTGGGAGATTTGCTGCCCCTGATCGGCCGCTTCATCGGCCGCGAGCGGGCCCACCACCTGTTTGCCGACTACGCCCGGGCGCGTGGCGTGGCGGGGGTCGAGGCCCTGCAGGCGGATGCCGGGCTGGTGCACTTCGCCGAGACCACTCTGGCCGGCGCCGTCGGCGCGGCGTCGGCGCGGGTGATGGTGGCCTCGGTGGTGAAGGAGGAGCCGCTGGGGCTCGACGAGGTGATGGGCATTCTCGACGAGGCTTCCCAGGTGCGGGCCTACTCCAGGCAGCTCGAGCAGAAGTCGCTGGAGCTTGAGGCGGCCACGCGGGAGCTGCGCGGCGCCAACGATCGCCTGAAGGAACTCGACCGGCTGAAGGATGACTTCATGTCGTCGGTGACCCACGAGCTGCGCACCCCACTCACCTCCATCCGCGCCTTCTCCGAGATGCTCCTCGAAGACCCGGAGATCGACCTTGAAGAGCGGAAACGCTTTCTGGGTATCATCGTGAGCGAGACCGAGCGCCTCACCCGGCTGGTCAATCAGGTGCTCGACATGGCCAAGATCGAGTCCGGCCACGCCGAGTGGCAGACGGGCGAGGTGGATCTGATCCAGGTGGTCGAGCAGGCGGTCGCATCCACCAGCCAGCTCTTCAAGGACAAGGGCGTGGCGTTGGCGCTGGCCTTGCCGGACCGGGTGCCGACGCTGCTGGCCGACCGGGACAGGCTGGTGCAGGTGGTGCTCAACCTGCTGTCGAACGCGGTGAAGTTCGTCGCCCGGGATACCGGTCGGGTGTGGGTGACGGTGCGCCAGGTTGCCGACGGGCTGCGGGTGGATGTGCGCGACAACGGCCCCGGGCTGGGCGAGGACGAGCAGGCGATGGTTTTCGAGAAGTTCCGCCAGGGGGGCAACACGATGACCGACAAGCCCCAGGGCACCGGACTGGGCCTGCCGATCAGCCGCCAGATTGTCGAGCACTACGGCGGGCGGCTGTGGGTCGAGAGCGAGGCAGGCAGCGGTGCAACATTCTCGTTTCTGATGCCTTGCGGGAAATCAACAGAAGCGAACGGTCAGGCAGGATAAACTACAATTTCATGCGCCGCGGATTGGGACGAGACACACGTCCCCGTTGTAGACGGCGGAGGGGAGGAAGACAAAATGACCAAAAAAATACTGATCGCCGACGATGAGCAAAATATCGTCATTTCCCTGGAGTTCCTGATGAAGCGCGAGGGCTTTGCGGTGTGCATCGCCAACGACGGTCAGGAAGCCCTCGACAAGGTGCGCAGCGAGTCGCCCGATCTGGTGCTCCTCGATGTGATGATGCCGCGCAAGAACGGCTACGAGGTGTGCCAGGAAATCCGGGGCGATGCCGCGCTGCAGGGCACCCGCATCCTCATGCTCACCGCCAAGGGGCGTGAGACCGAGGTGACCAAGGGGCTGGCGATGGGCGCCGACGCCTACATGACCAAGCCCTTCTCCACGCGGGAGCTGGTGGCCAAGGTGAAATCCCTGCTGGAAGTCACGGCATGAGCCCGAAGGCCCGGCAGGCGCTGGCGGTCGCCGTCGCCAGCGCCCTGGTTGTCGGCGTGATGGCGGCGGCGGGGTTCGCCGTGTGGCGCGATCTGAGCCCCGAAGAAGTGGCGGTGCTTGAACCTGTTCTCAACCCGCGCCTTGGTCTGCTCATCATGATCGCGATGGTGGGGGCCGGGGCGGCGGCCGTGCTGATGAAGTCTTTCGCCCAGGCGGCCATCGCAGAGCCGGCCCTGCTGGCGGACGAGGTTGGGCTGATCGTCGGGACCGACCCGTCCCGCCGGGTGAAAGCGGGCAGCTCGCCCGAGCTGCAGCGCATCGCCGAGGCGGTCAATAACCTCGCCGACCAGCGCCGCAGCCTGCAGGAGGACGTCGAGACCCGCATCCGCGAGGCCCGCCTGTCCGTCGAAGAGGAGCGCAACCGGCTGGCCGCGCTGATGTCCGAGCTTAACCAGAGCGTGGTGGTGTGCAATCTCGACGGGCGCATCCTGCTCTACAACAACCGTGCCCGGCTGCAGTTCAAGGCGCTGTCCGACGCGCCGACGGCGGCCGGCGGGGGCGAGATCATCGGGCTGGGACGTTCGATCTACGTGGTCTTCGACCGCAACCTGATCGTCCATGCCCTCGAGAGCATCCAGGAGCGCATCCGCCGCCAGAGCGCTCAGCCGATGACCAATTTCGTCACCACCACCCGCGCCGGCCAGCTGCTGCGGGTGCAGATGGCGCCAGTGCTGGCCACCGGTGGCGAGCCCGACGCCGAGCCGAGCGTCACCGGTTTCGTGCTGATGCTCGACAACATCACGCGCAACTTCGAGGCCGAAACCAAGCGCGACCAGATGCTCCACACCCTCACCGAGGGCAGCCGCTCGTCCCTGGCCAACCTGCGGGCGGCGGCCGAGATGCTGGACTACCCCGATCTCGACGCCGAACTCAAGGGGCGCTTCCTCAAAGTGGTGCGCGACGAGGTGGAGGGGCTGAGCAGCCGGCTGGACGAGACCGCCAACGCCTTCGCCGACTCCCTCAAGACCCGCTGGCCGCTCGACGAGATGCACGGCGCCGATCTGGTGGCCGCGGCCCAGCGCCGGGTCGAGAAGAAGCTGGGTCTGCCCACCAAGCTCGAAACCATCGACCCGGACGTGTGGGTGAAGGTGGACAGCTTCTCGCTGCTGCAGGCCATCGGTTATCTGGTCAGCCGGCTCTCCGACGAGTTCGAGGTGCGCGAGGTGCGTTTCCGCCTGTCGTCCGCAGGGCGGCTGGCGCACCTGGACCTGATCTGGTCCGGGCAGGCGATGAGCACCGAAACCGTGATGGCCTGGGAACTCGAGCCCATGACCTTCGCCGGCGAGAGTTCGCCCCTCACGGTGCGCGACGTGGTGGCCCGGCACGACGGCGAGATCTGGCTGCAGCGCGAGAAGACCCAGCACCGCGCCTTCTTCCGACTGCTGCTGCCGTCCGCCACGCCCCAGAACGAGGTCGAGGCCGCCACCTACCTCAAGGGCGACAGCCGGCCCGAATACTACGATTTCGATCTCTTCAAGCAGAGCGAGGCCAGCCACGCCCTGGACGACCGCCTGCTGTCGGAGCTGGCCTTCACGGTGTTCGACACCGAGACCACCGGCCTCAACCCGTCCGAAGGCGACGAGATCATCCAGATCGGCGCGACCCGCATCGTGAACGGCAAGCTGCTCAAGTCGGAATCCTTCGACCAGTTGGTGGACCCGCTGCGCGAACTGCCCGAGGCCTCCACCAAGATCCACGGCATCACGCCCGAGATGCTGGCGGGCCAGCCGCCCATGTCCAAGGTGCTGCCCGCCTTCCACGCCTTCGCCGAAGATACCGTGCTGGTGGCCCACAACGCTGCCTTCGACATGCGCTTCCTGCAACTCAAGGAGGCAAGCACCGGCATCCGCTTCGAGCAGCCGGTGCTCGACACCCTGCTCCTGTCGGCGGTGCTCCACCCCTCGCAGGAATCCCACCGGCTGGAGGCCATCAGCGAGCGCATGGGCGTGAGCGTGATGGGGCGTCACACCGCCATCGGCGACGCCATCGTCACCGGCGAGGTCTTCCTGCGGATGATCCCGCTGCTGGCTGAAATGGGCATCCGCACCTTGGGCGAAGCGCGCGCGGCGTCCGAGAAAACCTACTACGCCCGCGTCAAGTACTGAGCGGCGTCGGCCATGCCTTTGGGTCCCGAGCGCGGTGGCGGCCTGACGGCGCTGCTGCGCCACGAGCCGGTGCGCGTGCCGCCGGAGGCGAGCATCCGCGACACCCTGACCCAGATCGATGCGGCACGGGCCGGGATGGCGGTGATCGTCGACCCGGCCCAACGCCCGCTTGGCGTGCTCACGCTCCACGACGCGATCGAGCGGGCTGTGCTCCCTTGCGTCAGTCTGGATGAGCCGGTGGCCGGCTTCATGACCGGCGGCGTGGTGGCGTTGCCCGGCGACGCCAGCCCCCATCTGGCCCGTCTGATCCTCGCCCGGCATCGGCTGCGCCATCTGGTGGTGACCGACGAGGGCGGGCGCCTGTGTGGCGTGCTTGCCCGCAGCGATCTGTACGCCAGCCGCTTTGCCGGTTCCGACGACCTCGTCGAAGCCATCCACGGCGCCCGGAGCGAGACCGAGCTGGCGCTGGCCGCCCGGCGGGTGCGGGAGGCCGCCGCGGCCCTGGTCGAAGGCGGCGACGGCGGCGGTGCGGTGGGCGAGTGGATCGCCATGCTCAACGATCTGGTGGTGTTGGCCGCCATCGATCTGGCCGAGGCCGAGGTCGACCTGCCCCTGGTGCCCTGGTGCTGGCTGGCCTTCGGTTCGGAAGGGCGGCTGGAGCAGACGCTCGCCACCGATCAGGATAACGGCCTGATCTTCGCCTGCGCCCCGGGCGACGACCCCGAGCGCCTGCGGGCGGGGTTCCTGCCCTTTGCCCGGCGGGTCAATGAGCGCCTTGCCGCCTGCGGCTTTCCCCTGTGCCAGGGGGGCGTGATGGCGGGCAACCCGCGCTGGTGCCTGTCCCTGGGCGAGTGGCGGGCGTGCTTCGCGGGCTGGATGCACGGCGGCGGCGAGGACGACCTGCTCAACGCGACCATCTTCTTCGACTTCCGCCCGCTGGCGGGCGACTGGTGGCTGGCCGCCGATCTGCGCCGCTGGCTCCTCGAAACGGCGGGCGAGACCCCGCTCTTCCTGCGGTTCATGGCGACGAACGCCCTGCGCGGCGGGCCGCCGCTCGGTGTGATCCGCGATTTTGCGGTGGATCGGGAGAGCGGGCTGATCGACCTCAAGCGCGACGGCAGCCGGGTGTTCGTGGACGCGGCGCGGATCTATGCCCTGGCCCTCGGGCTCGCCGAGACGGCTACCGCGGGGCGGCTGCGGGAGGCGGGCGAGGCGCTGGGCTGGCCGGCGCGGGAGGTGAAGGCGCTGGTCGATGCGTTCAACTTCATCCAGCAGCTGCGGCTCGGTGGTCAGTGCAGCCCGGGTGCCGCGCCCAACCGGATTGCGCCGGGGGCGTTGAGCGATCTGGAGCGGGCGGCGCTGAAGGAGTCGTTCCGGCAGGCGCGTCGCCTGCAGCAGAAGCTGCAGGTCCGGTATCAGTTGTAGCGAACGGGCGGAGCTATACTCGCCCCGTGGCCGAGCCGGCTGCGAGCGGGAGGGCAGGAGTGAGCGGAGACAATGACCACGGCAGCGCGCCAGCGCGCGGCGGTGCCGAGCAGTACTGGCGGACGACACGGCGGCTGACCGCCGGGCTGCTGCTCGTGTGGGCCGCGGTGAGCTTCCTGCCGGGCTGGTTCGCCGACGAACTCAACACCGTCGTCTTCTTTGGCTGGCCCTTCGGCTTCTACATGGCGGCGCAGGGCGCGCTGATCGTCTTCCTGCTGATCGTCTGGTTCTACGATTTCTGGATGACGCGCCTGGAGCGGCGGCACGCCCTCGACACCGATGAGTGAGCGCATTCGATCATGAGCGCCCGGGCCAGCCTCACGCGGCGGATCGGCCGCTACTACCTCTTCTACGCGGCCGGCTTCTTCAGCCTCGTGGCGATGCTGGCGATGGCCGAGCAGCTTGGCCTGTCGGCCCGCTGGATCGGCCAGATCTTCCTCTTCGCGACGATCGCCATCTACGCCGCCATCGGCGTGATGAGCCGCACCTCCGACGTCTCGGAATACTACGTGGCGGGCCGTCGGGTGCCGGCGCTGTTCAACGGCATGGCCACCGCGGCCGACTGGATGAGCGCGGCCTCCTTCATCGGGCTCGCCGGCACGCTCTACTACGCCGGCTTCGAGGGGCTCGCCTTCGTCACCGGCTGGACGGGCGGCTACGTGCTGGTGGCGCTGCTGCTGGCGCCCTTCCTGCGCAAGTTCGGGCAATTCACGATCCCGGATTTCCTCGGTGCGCGCTACGAGGGGCATTTCGCCCGCGTGGTCGGCGTGTTTGCCGGCGTGCTGGCGAGCTTCGTGTATGTGGTGGCGCAGATCTATGGCGTGGGGCTCATCACCAGCCGCTTCATCGGCATCGAGTTCGAGATCGGGGTCTTCGTCGGGCTGGCCGGCATCCTGGTGTGCTCCTTCCTGGGGGGCATGCGGGCGGTGACGTGGACCCAGGTGGCGCAATACCTGATCCTCATCGTCGCCTATCTGGTGCCGGTGGGCATCCTGTCGTACAAGGTCACCGGCGTGCCGCTGCCCCAGGTGACCTACGGCAAGGTGCTGCAGGATCTGGGCGTGAAGGAGCTGGAACTGTTCTCCGAGCCGCGGGAGCACGCCGTCCGCGTGCAGTACCGCCATCGGGCCGAAGAGTACGCCCGGAAGATCGCCGATCTGCCCGAATCCCTGGCCGCCGAGCGGATGGCGCAGGTGCAGCGGGTCAACGAGCTGCGCACCCAGGGCGCCGCCGCGCGGGAGATCGCCGTGGCGGAGCGGCAGTTGCGGGACTTGCCCCGCACGCCGGACGAGGCCCGCGTGAAATGGGAGCGGGCGCGCCAGGACAGCCTGTCCCGCACGATCCCGCCGCCACCCCACGCCGAAGCCCATCCCGGCGTGGACCGGGCGGCCCAGGAGAGCGCCCGGCGCAACTTCCTGGCACTGACCTTCGTGCTGATGGTCGGCACCGCCGCGCTCCCGCACATCCTGATGCGCTACTACACCACGCCCACCGTGCGAGAGGCGCGGCGTTCGGTGTTCTGGTCGCTGTTCTTCATCTTCCTGCTGTACGTCACCGCGCCGGCCTACGCGGTGTTCGCCAAGTGGGAGGTTTACAGCAGCCTGGTGGGCTCCAACATTGCCAACCTGCCCCACTGGGTGGCGTCCTGGGGCAAGGTCGGGTTGGTGCGCATCGAGGACATCAACGGCGATGGCATCCTGCAGCTGGCCGAACTCAGCATCAACAGCGACGCCATCCTGCTGCTGGTGCCCGAACTGGCGGGGCTGCCCTACGTCGTGTCCGGGCTGGTGGCGGCAGGGGGGCTGGCCGCCGCGCTGTCGACCGCCGACGGCCTGCTGCTGACGATCTCCCACGCCCTGTCTCACGATCTGTACTACAAGATCGTCAACCCGGAGGCGTCGACTCAGCGCCGGCTGGTCATCACCAAGTCCCAGCTGCTGGTGGTGGCGGTGGTGGCGGCCTGGGTCGCCTCCCTGCGGCCGGACAGCATCCTGTTCATGGTCGGCCTCGCCTTCTCGATCGCCGCCTCGGCCTTCTTTCCGGCGCTGGTGCTGGGCATCTTCTGGAAGCGCGCCAACAAGTGGGGCGCGGTCAGCGGCATGATCGCCGGCCTCGGGGTGACGCTCTACTACATCGTGCGCACCCACCCCTTCTTCGGCGGCAGCATGGCCGAGGCCTGGCTCGACATCCACCCGATCTCCTGCGGCGTGTTCGGCGTGCCCGCCGGATTTGTGGTGATCGCCGTCGTCAGCCTCCTGACGCCCCCGCCCAGCGCCGAGGTTCAAGCCTTGGTGGACGACGTCCGTCTGCCAGACGGAGAGAAAAATCGCAAACAGGCTTTGACTTTTTGAAATCTTAATGTATAGTGCCGCCTCCACTTGGAGAGGTGGATGAGTGGTTTAAGTCGCACGCCTGGAAAGCGTGTTCAGGGTAATACCCTGACGCGGGTTCGAATCCCGCCCTCTCCGCCAAGAATTCCCCCGGATGGTCAGCGTGTGCCTCGTGTTTGAGGTGCGCGCTTTGCCGCGTTCAGGGCAGGCCGATCCGGCAATGTTTCACCTTGTCCCACCGTTCGCATGACGGGGGGCTTTAATCCAGAAGGAGATCTCATGCGACATTACGAAGTCGTTTTCATCGTTCATCCCGATCAGAGCGAGCAAGTGCCCGCCATGATCGAGCGTTACCGCAGCCTCGTCACCTCCCAGGGCGGCCAGATCCATCGTCTGGAAGACTGGGGCCGTCGTCAGCTGGCCTACCCGATCCAGAAGATCCACAAGGCCCACTACGTGCTGATGAACATCGAGTGCGATCAGCCCACCATCGCCGAACTGGAGCACGGCTTCAAGTTCAACGATGCCGTCCTGCGCCACCTGTCGATCCGCACGAAGAAGGCTGTCACCACCCCGTCGCCGATGATGAAGGAAGAGAAGGCTCGCTCCCTGACCTCCGCCGATGAGGCCAAGCCGGCCGCCGAGCAGCAGCCCGCCGCCTGAGTTGCAGGAGCAGGGTCGCAACAGTTTTGAGATAGAAGGCGTCCTGACCGAAATCGGTCAGATGCGTTACTCCCCCGGCGGTGTGCCGGTGCTGGCGGGGCGCATCGAACACCGATCCCGGCAGATGGAAGCCGGGCTCTCCCGAAGCGTGGAGCTTGAGTTGCAGGTAGTAGCCGTGGGTGACAAGGCCAAAATGCTGGCCGCTGCCCGCCTCGGAAGCGCCGCCCGCCTCACCGGCTTTCTCGCAGCCAAGAGCCTGCGCAGCAGGGCGCCTGTACTGCACATCGATACGATCGAATTTTTGGAAGGAACGAATCATGGCATTCAAGCCAGCAATGAAGCGTAAGGACGACCGTGGCGGTCGCAGCCTCTTCAAGCGTCGCAAGTTCTGCCGTTTCAGCGCAGAGAAGATCGAAGAGATCGACTACAAGGATGTGGACATCCTGAAGGACTTCATCACCGAAAACGCCAAGATCATGCCGGCGCGCATCACCGGCACCAAGTCTGGCTACCAGCGTCAGCTGTCCACCGCGATCAAGCGTGCCCGCTTCCTCGCGCTCCTGCCTTACACCGACCTGCACCAGTAATCCCGGAGAGACAGCATGCAAATCATTCTTTTGGACAAGGTTGTCAACCTGGGTGGTCTGGGCGATGTGGTCAAGGTGAAGGACGGCTACGCCCGTAACTTCCTGATCCCGCAAGGCAAGGCCAAGCGTGCCAACGCCGCCAACCTGGCTGAATTCGAAGCCCGTCGCGCCGAACTCGAACGCCTCGCCGCCGAGCAGCTCGCCGCCGCTCAGGCTCAGGGTGAGAAGCTCGAAGGGCTGGCCGTCACCGTCAGCCGCAAGGCTGGTGTCGATGGCCGTCTGTTCGGCTCCGTCACCAACGCCGACATCGCCGAAGCCCTCAAGGCTCACGGCTTTGCCCTCGAGAAGTCGGCCGTCCGCATGCCGGAAGGCCCGCTGAAGGTGGTTGGCGAGACTCAGCTGGTCGTCGCCCTGCACACCGATGTGACTGCTACCATCACCGTCACGGTGGTCGGCGAGAACTGATCGGCTGGCGAGCAGGCGCTCGCTTCGATCGGAAAAGAAGGGCTGCCTGGTGCAGCCCTTTTTGTTTTTCTCCGGCCTGGGCCGGTGTCCTGTTTTCTTGATGGTCTATGCGCAAATCTCAAAATCATTCCGACGACCCCGTGATGTCGAACCTGCGCCTGCCCCCGCATTCCCTGGAGGCGGAGCAGTCGTTGCTGGGTGGCTTGCTGATCGACAACACCGTCTGGGATCGGGTGGGCGACGTCGTTAATGAGGCCGACTTCTACCGGGACGATCATCGCCGGATCTTCCGGCAGATCGCCCGCCTGATCGAACTGGGTAAGCCGGCGGATGTGGTCACCGTCTTCGAGGCGCTCGAAAAGAACGGTGAGGCCGAGCACGTTGGCGGCCTGTCGTATCTGGGCGAGATTGCCAACAGCACGCCGTCGGCGGCCAACGTCCGGCGCTACGGCGAAATCATCCGTGAGCGGGCCATCCTGCGAAAGCTCGTGTCGGTCGGTGACGACATCGCCGCCAGTGCCCTGACGCCTTCCGGCAAGGACGCCAAGACCCTCCTTGACGAGGCGGAGGCGAAAGTGTTCGAGATCGCCGAAGCGGGGGCGCGGACGGTGAGCGGCTTCGTGCCGATCCAGCCCATTCTGGGTCAGGTGGTCGATCGCATCCAGGAACTTTACGACCGCGACTCCCCGGCGGGTATTACGGGCGTCGCCACCGGTCTGGCGGATCTCGACGACAAGACCTCGGGGCTGCAGCCCTCCGACATGATCGTGCTGGCCGCGCGTCCCGGCATGGGCAAGACCTCGCTGGCGCTCAATATCGCCGAGCATGTGGCGATCGAGGGTGGGCTGCCGGTGGCCGTCTTCTCGATGGAAATGCCGGGTACGCAGCTGGCCACCCGTTTCCTGTCGTCAGTCGGGCGCATCGACCAGCACAAGATCCGTTCGGGCAAACTCAACGACGAGGAGTGGCAGCGGCTGACCTACGCCTTGGGCAAGCTCCACGAAGCGCCGATCTTCATCGATGAAACCCCCGGTCTCAACCCGACCGACCTGCGGGCGCGTTGCCGGCGGCTGCATCGTCAGTGCGGTCGCCTGGGTCTGATCGTGATCGATTACCTCCAGCTGATGACCTCGTTGAAGGAGAGTGACAACCGTTCGGCCGAGTTGTCCGAGATCTCGCGCTCGGTGAAGTCCCTGGCGAAGGAGCTGCACGTGCCGATCATTGCGCTCTCGCAGCTGAACCGTAGCCTGGAGCAGCGCCCCAACAAGCGCCCGGTGGCTTCCGACCTGCGGGAGTCGGGCGCCATCGAGCAGGACGCGGACATCATCATGTTCATTTATCGGGACGAGATCTACAACCCCGACTCCCCGGACAAGGGGATGGCAGAGCTGATCATTTCCAAGCACCGGAACGGTTCGACCGGGACAATCCGCATGACCTTCCTGGGCGAGTTCACCCGCTTCGAGAACTATGCAGGGATGTCGATGGGTGGGGGCGGGAGCGATTACTGAGGCGGGTGAGGAAATTAATTTCTCAAACCTCTTGACGAGTTCTGATAGTTCTTTATAATTCGGCCCTCTTCGCAGCGCAGTTGTTTTGGCGCGGTGAAGGGGGGAGTGGCCCGGAGGATTGGGTTGTTCCGGCGCAG
>NZ_JAYRMI010000095.1:0-13511 GCF_041904905.1 Zoogloea sp.
CGCCGCCCTGCTCCGCCACTTCGTTGCTGGAGCTGGCCAGCTCGCGCGCCTGGCGGGCGTTGTCGGCGTTCTGCTTGACCGTGGCGTTGAGCTGCTCCATCGAGCTGGCGGTCTCTTCCAGGCTGCTCGCCTGCTCTTCGGTGCGGGCCGACAGGTCGGAGTTGCCCGCCGCGATCTCCTGGGCCGCTCCTTGATCTGCCCCACCACCTCCCGCAGCCGCTCCACCGTGGTGTTGGTGTCGTCCTTGAGCTGGCCGAAGGTGCCGTTGTAATCCGCCGTGATCTTCTCCGTCAGGTCGCCCTGGGCGATGGCGTTGAGCACCCGGGCGATGTCCTCCAGATTGGTGGCGACGATGCCCATCAGCTTGTTCATGCCGTCGGCGAGGGTGGCGAAGAAGCCGCTCTTGCCCTCGAGGGAGAGGCGCTGCGCAAAGTCGCCGGCCACCGCTGCCGACATGAGATCGGCAAGCTCCTGCTCGACGCCCACCTCGGCGGTCCGGTCCACCCACTCGACCACCGACCCCAGCCGCGCGCCCTGGGCGTTGAGCACCGGGTTGGCCACCAGCCCGAAGGTGCGGCCGCCCACCTTCACCTGGGCGCGATGCTCGCCGGTGAGGCGGCCCAGCAGGTTGCGCTGGTGCGCCGGGTTCTTGTGGAAGGCATCGAAGTTGCGCCCCACCAGCCCCTCGACGCTGAAGGCCGGCAGCTCCTTGCGGATGTCCGCTTCGGCATGCCGCAGCATGGCCAGGACCGACTCGTTGCAGTAGACGATCTGGCCGTCGTTGTCGGCCAGCATGATGTTGGTGGAGGCCTTGTCGAGGGCGTTGCGCACCCGCAGGTTGGCGGCGGCCACCTCGGCATCGGCGCCGATCTTGGCCTGCAGGCTGGCCTGCATCCCGTTGAGGGCGCCGGCAATCTCGCCGAAGGCATCGCTGGAGGCCACCGTCAGCGGCTGGTCCAGCTTGCCGGCGCTCATCCGGCCCACGCCGGACTGGATCTCGCCGATGCTGGCCAGCATCGTCCGGCGGAAACCGAGGAACAGGTAGCCGGCAACCAGCAGGCAGCCGGCGATCACCCCGATCACCAGCATGCGCACGCCCTCAAGGCGGGAGAGGCGCTCGACCAGCCGGCGGTCGAACTCCTTGGCGGCCACGTCGAACAAGGCGTAGGCGCCATCCACCGCGCGGGAGCCGGCATCAAACAGCTTGGGCGGCGCCACGTTGATCTCGGCAGCCTTGAGCAGGCTGCCGCTGGCCATCTCGGAGAACGCCTGGGATTCGGACAACGCGGCCTTGGCCGGCTGCGCCAGCAGATCCCGCAGCGCCGGCTCCTTGCTGCCGGCCTTGGCGACGGCCGCCTCCACGCCCGCACGGCTGTCGGCGATGCGCTGCAGCAGCACGCTCAGATCGACCCGCTCGGCGTCGGTCAGCTTCTGGCGTGCGGCGATCCCGGCGCCCAGCCCGCGCACCGTGCCGCTCTCCTCGGCCAGCCCGGGCAGGCGCCCGGTGAAGATGTCCATCAGGTAGTAGGTTTCAAGCTCGGGGTCGAGGGTGGCGTTGGTGCTATCGGCCACGTGGGTGATGTATTCGCGCACCCGGGTGAGGTACTCGGTGTGCAGGCGGAAGCTCTCGGGGCCGCTGAGGCTCACCGCCCGCGCCTTCACGTCCGCCCAGTCGCGGCGCAGCCCGCTCCATACCGCGGCGGTCTCCAGCTCTTTCCCGAACTCGGCGTTGGCCGCCTCGCCGGCCTTGAGCGCCGCGTCGATCTTGCCCCCCAGCTCGTTGAGCCGGGCTGTCAGGCTGGCGTTGCCGCCGATCACCGATTGGGACACGCCGCGATGAGCCTGGGCCGCCTGAAGCAGCTCCCGCGCCGGCATCACCAGCGGCACGGTGCGGGTTTCCAGGCGGGTGAAGGCGATCTCGCCCTGGACTCGGTCGAGCAACAGATAGGCCAGCACGACCACCGGCAGCATGCCGATGACGCCCAGCAGGGCCAGCTTGCCCTGCACGGACAGCCGGTTCATCACGCCGATGGCGGGCGACAGGATTCCACTCATGACAATCACTCTCAGCTAGCGTTGGGGTTGGCGGCAGGCTTACTGCGCCACTTCGTCGACCAGCGCCATCTCGCTGGAGAGCATCAGGCGCTCGATATCGACGACGATCAGCATCCGCTCGCCCAGTGCGCCCAGGCCCATGATGTAGGCGGTATCCACCGACGAGGCAAAATCCGGCGCGGGCCGGATCTGCTCGGGCTGCAGGGCGATCACGTCCGACACGGCGTCGACCACCATCCCCACCACCCGACCGCCGATGTTGAGGATGATGACCACGGTGAAAGGGGTGTACTCGACGACACCGACGGAGAACTTGATGCGCAGGTCGACGATCGGGACGATCGTGCCGCGCAGATTGATGACCCCCTTGATGAAGGCAGGGGCGTTGGCGATCGAGGTGACGGCGTCGTAACCGCGGATCTCCTGGACTTTCAGGATATCGATTGCGTACTCCTCGGCGCCCAGGGTGAAGGTCAGCAGCTCCTGGGCGAAGCCGGAACCTTCCGACTCCAGGGCCGCAGCGGTTTGGGTTGCCTGCAACATGGGATGCTCCTCGGTGGCGATAAGGCTTTTACGGCAGCCCCCCATGTTTCTGAAGGCGGAGACAGCCAGCCGCCCGGCATGAAAAAGGCCGCCCTCGGGCGGCCCTCCAGACGGCTTCGAACGGCCTCAGGCGGCCGCCGGCAACACCCGCCGGGCCATGCCCACCAGCATCGGCACATCGAGAATCAGGGCCACGCGACCGTCGCCCATGATGGTCGCCCCGGCCACCCCCGGCACTCGCCGGTAGTTGGCCTCCAGGCTCTTGATGACCACCTGGTGCTGGCCGATGAGCTGGTCGATGAACAAGGCGGCGCTCTGGCCGTCGGCCTCCAGCACCACCATGATCCCCTTCGACCAATCGGTGATGGCGCCCTGAATGTGGAACACGTCGTGCAGGCAGATCACCGGCAGGTACTCGCCCCGCACCTGGATCAGCCGCTCCACGCCCGAGACGCTCTTCATCATGCCGCGCTCGGGCTGCATCGACTCCATCACGTAGCCCAGCGGGATGATGTAGGTCTCGGGGCCGACCCCGACGCTCATGCCGTCGAGGATCGCCAGGGTGAGCGGCAGGCGCACCGTGATGCGGGTGCCGACGCCAGGCATCGAGTCGAGTTCGATCCGCCCGCCCATCGCGGAGATGTTCTTCTTCACCACGTCCATGCCCACCCCGCGGCCGGACACCTCGGTGACCTGCTCGGCGGTGGAGAAGCCCGGCTCCATGATGAGCTGCCAGACCTCCTGGTCGGTCATCGCGTCGCTCGCCGCCATGCCGCGCTCCTTGGCCTTGGCCAGGATGCGGGCGCGATTGAGGCCGGCGCCGTCGTCGCCCACCTCGATGACGATGTTGCCGCTCTGGTGGTAGGCCGACAGGGTGATCGTGCCGGTCTCCGGCTTGCCGGCGGCGCGGCGCTTCTCGGGCGTCTCCAGGCCGTGGTCGAGGCTGTTGCGCACCAGGTGGGTGAGCGGATCGGTGATGCGCTCGACGAGGCTCTTGTCCATCTCTGTGGTCTCGCCGATGGTCTTCAGCTCGACCTGCTTGCCGAGCTTCTGGGACAGGTCGCGCACCACCCGCGGGAAGCGGCTGAACACCACCGAGATCGGCATCATCCGGATCGACATCACGGATTCCTGCAGGTCGCGGGTGTTGCGCTCAAGCTGGGCAAGGCCGTTGATGAGGCGCTCGAAGATCACCGGGTCCACATTGCTGGCGGCCTGGGTGAGCATGGCCTGGGTGATGACCAGTTCGCCCACCAGGTTGATCATCTGATCGACCTTCTCCACCGGCACGCGGATCGACCCGCTGTCGCCACCCGCCGCCGAGCGCACGGCCGGCTTCCGGGCGGCTGGCGCTGCGGGCGCGGGGGCCGGCGCCTCCACCACCGGGGCCGGGGCCGCAACGTCCACTGGGGCCGCCTGGGGGAGCGGCTCGAAGAAGCCGTACGCGGTTTCGTCGGCGGCCACGGCGGGGGCCGGCGGTGCGGGCTCGGGGTCGGCGAACAGGCCGTAAGGCTCGGGCGTCGGCGCCTGGGCCGGCGGGGGCGCCGGGTCGGTGAAGAAACCGTAGGCCTCGCCGCCATCGACGGTGAACACCGACGGCATTGGCACGTCGTCGGCGCCGGGCAGCGGATCGAAGAAGCCGTAGGCCTCGTCGGCCGGCTGGACCATGTCGTGGAAGAAGCCATAGGCCCCGGTTGCGTCGTCGCCGGGCGTGCCGAAGGGCTCGACGCGCACCGTCTCGCCGTCGGCAACGAAATCGATCACCCCCCGGAGCACGTCGGCGCCCACCTCGGTGGCGATGCGCAGGTGGCACTCGGGGTTGTCCGCCGTCGGCAGGGCGACGGTCTCCACCACCCCGAAACTGCCCAGCTCGTCGATCAGGCTGCCCAGGCGCTCCTCGGGCGAGGCTCCGAGCAGCGAGAAGAACAGGTCGAACCCGACGGCGCAGGCCGGCACATCGGGGGCGGCCGGCTCGAGCATCGCGGCCACGGGCGCGGCGGGCGCATCCAGGGCGTTGCACAGGCCCTGCAGGCGATGGCAGATGGCCTCCGCGGCCTCACGGTCGGCCTCATCCTCGCCCTTGTGGGCGGCGAGCAGGTTCTTGAGCACATCGCCCGCCACCAGCGAGGCATCCACCATGTCGTCGGTCAGCGGGGCTTCGCCCTTGCGAACCCGGTCGAGCATGGTCTCCAGGATGTGGGTGACCTCCATCATGTCCTGGAAGCCGAAGGTCCCGCTCGAACCCTTGATCGAGTGGGCGGCGCGGAACAGCGCGTTCACCTCCTCCTCGTCGGGCGCGGCCGGGTCGATCGCCAGCAGCAACGCCTCCATACTCGCCAGGTGCTCGGCGGCTTCCTCGAAAAACACCTGGTAGAACTGGCTCATGTCTATGGCCATGCCTGTCTCCCTGACGCGCGAATGCCGGCCTTGGCTCAGCCGATCACTTTCTTGACCACCTCGATGAGCTTCTGCGGATCGAAAGGCTTGACCAGCCAGCCGGTCGCACCGGCGGCGCGGCCCTGGGACTTCATGGCGTCGGACGATTCGGTGGTGAGCATCAGGATCGGCACGGTGCGGTACTGGGGCATCGCCCGCAGCGACTTGATGAGGGACAGGCCATCCATCCGCGGCATGTTCTGGTCGGTGAGGACCAGGTTGCAGGCGCGCGACTTGGCCTTGTCGAGGCCGTCCATGCCATCGACAGCCTCGACGACCTCGTAGCCGGCGCTTTTCAGGGTGAAGGACACCATCTGCCGGATGGAGGCAGAATCATCAACGGTGAGTACGGTCTTGGCCATTGTCATTTCCTAAGGTTCTGAAGCTAAAACAAGTCGATTTCGCCATGCGACACATCCTGCTGGCTCACCGGGCTGCCCCCGACGCGCTCGTCGAGCGTCGCGAGGGACAGCCGGATCGCCCCGGCAGCACTGCGCAGCGGACCGAAATCACCCGCCGAGATGGCGTGCTGGATGCCATCGGAGAGGGCGTCGAACTCGACCATCAGATGCTCGAGCCCTTCCACCCGCCGATCCACGTGCCCGATGAGCTGGGACACCAGATCCTGAAACTGCAGCGCGGTGACCGCCCGATTGACCTCGACGTCCATCTCGCGGGCCTGCTCGCCCAGGCGGACGATGGCCTTGCCGCGCTGCTGGTTGATCGATTCGATGGACGCGAGCACCTGCTCCACCTGCTGCTTCGATTCGAGGGCGAAGTTCATGTCGGTGGAGGCCAGCCGCTCGATGGCGTCCTCGGCCCCCTCCACGCCCTCGCGCATCGACTTCATCACGACGCTGATCTGATGGCTGAACTGGGCGGTGCGGGTCGACAGTTCCCGCACCTCGTCGGCCACCACCGCAAACCCACGCCCCGCCTCGCCCGCCCGGGCCGCCTCGATGGCGGCGTTGAGGGCCAGCAGGTTGGTCTGCTTGGAGATGCTGCTGATCTCGCCGAGGATGCTCTCCACGTCGTTGGCTCGCTGGGAGATGCGGTCGGTCATCTCCACCAGCTCCATCCCGAGCTTGCTGTTGAGGATCACGCTATCCACCACCCGCTGCATCACCGCCGAGGTGTTGGTGACGAAGGCGTCGAAGCGGGAGCCGGAATCGCCGTCGTCGTCGTCCTGCGCCAGCCCCACCGCCACGTTCTGCTGGGCCTGGGTGGCCGCGAGCAGGCCATGAAAGCTGGCGGTGAGGGTGTGGATGGCCCCCGACAGCATGTCCTGAACGCGATCCACCTCGCCCTTGATCGCCAGATGCTGGCCGCGAAAGGCCTGGGTCGACTCCCGCAGGATGCTCTCCAGCGCCACCAGCTCGTCCGACGGGATGCCCGCGTTACCGGCCCGCTCATCCTCCGGCCCGGCGCCCGGCGACACCACCCACATGAGCCCCCCCCAACCGATGGCCAGGGCGCCGCACCCGGCCAGCGTCACCGCCGGGCCAGGCTGGAAGTAGGCGATCAGGCCCACAATCGCCGCCGACCAGAGCAGGCCGGCGAGTATCGCGCTTATCCGAGAGGGTTTCATGTCTGTGTGCACGAATCGAAAACTGTCGCGGTCATATCGTCACGAGCACGCTTATTCTTTAGGGCGCCCGGGAGGCCGGATTGCTGCAGCGGCGCCGAGCCCCGAGCGGATATCCCCCGCATCGACGCCGGTTTCGGTGCTCACCTCGAGCTTGCGACCGCCGCTGCGCATCGCGGCCTCCGCCTGTCTGTTGAGGACGACGATGCTGATCCGCCGGTTGATCGCGCCGTTCGGATTGGCCGGATCGAGCGGCAGCGTATCCGCCAGCCCCACCACCCGGACCATCTTCCCCTCCGCCAGACCGCCCGCCACCAGCTCCCGGCGCGACGCGTTGGCCCGGTTGGCCGACAGCTCCCAGTTGGAGAACCCCCGCTCACCGCCGGCGTAACGGGTCGAATCGGTATGCCCCGTCAGGCTCACATTGTTATCCACCGAGTTGAGGGTGGCGCCGATGGAGCGCAGCAGCTCCTGGGTATAGGGCTTGAGGCTGGCGCTCGACGAGTCGAACATCGGCCGGTTCTGCTCGTCCACGATCTGGATGCGCAGGCCCTCGGTGGTGATGTCCAGCAGCAGCTGGTTCTTGAACGGCCGCAGGCTCGGGCTGGCCTCGATGATCGCCTCGATCTGCCCCTTCAGGTCTTCCAGCTTGGCGCGCTCCTTGCGCTCCTCGGCCTTCTTGACGGCCTCTGCGGCGTCGTCGCCCACCGGCTTGGTCGCCCCCTTGGCCGCCTCGATGTTCATCGAGCGCTTGCCGTCCACATCGCCGCGCTTCACCTGCCCCACCGAGCGGGTCAGATCCTGGCCACCACCGGCGATCGGGCTGGTCGCATCGCCCGCGCCCGAGCCGCCGCTCATCGCCACCTTGAGGGGGGAATTGAAAAAGTCGGCAATCCCCTGCAGGTCGCCCTGAGCCGTGGAGCCCAGCAACCACATCAGCAGGAAGAAGGCCATCATCGCGGTCACGAAGTCGGCGTAGGCGATCTTCCAGGCGCCACCGTGGGCACCGCCGCCGCCCTTCTTGATCTTCTTGACGACGATTGGCTGTTGGGTATCGTCACTCATGACATCGATCCGGCACGCGAAGAAGTCCGCAGCGCATCACGCCGCATCACCGGCCCCCGCATCACTTCTTGCTCTTGATCGCTTCTTCGAGCTCGGCAAAGCTCGGCCGATCCGTCGAGAACAACACCTTGCGCCCGAACTCCACCGCGACCTGGGGCGCGTAGCCGTTCATGCTCGCCAGCAGCACCGCCTTCATGCACTGATAGATCTTGCCCCCCTCCTCCACCTTCTGCTCCAGCTGGCCGGCCACCGGCGCCACAAAACCATACGAGATCAGAATACCCAGGAAGGTCCCCACCAGCGCGCCACCGATCATTTTGCCCAGCACCGCCGGCGGCTGCCCCACCGAGCCCATCACGTTCACCACGCCCATCACCGCCACGACGATACCGAAGGCCGGCACCGCGTCGCCCACCTTCGACACCACGTGCGCCGGCGTATGGGCCTCGTGATGGTGGGTCTCCATCTCGATGTCCATCAGGTTCTCGATCTCGAAGGCGTTGAGGTTGCCGCCGACCATCATCCGCAGGTAGTCGCACAGGAAATCCACCGCATGGTGGTCGGCCGTGAAAGCCGGATACTTCGACAGGATCGGGCTGCCCTCGGGGTTCTCGATATCCCCTTCGATGGACATCAGGCCCTCCTTGCGCACCTTGGCCAGAATCTCGTAGAGCATGCACAGCACGTCGGTGTAAAAGGCCTTGTTGTAGGGCGAGCCCTTGAAGATCGTCGGCAAGGCGGCGATCGTGCCCTTGATCGCCTTGGGCCCGTTGCCCGCCACAAAGCCGCCTATCGTCAGGCCCACGATGGCGATGTACTCGGTGGGAACCCACAGGGCCGCCAGACTCCCGTGCACCGCGTAGGTGCCCAGGGACGCCGCCAGGATGATGACGTAGCCGATGATCAGAAACATCGCCGAAACCTCGTAGGGTGGCAGACGCCTAGTGCGCCCGCCCGGATGCGTTATTCTTCATCGGCGATATCGGCCCTGCCTGAACAAACTTGAGCACCCGAAGCAAGCCTGTCGTCACCCGAAAGCGGACAAAAAAATGCCGCCAGATCGAAACCGGCGGCATAACCTCATCGTCAATCGAGAGGGAGGTCAGGGTATGGCAACTTCGTTCGTCTGGGCCCGCCGGGTCTTGCCCGCACGGGACGGCACATGACACAGGCCGCAGACGTAATCGTGGGTCGGGTCGAAGCCGTGGGCGACGAAGTGCCCACCGCAGCAGGTGCAACGGGCTAGCTGCAACAGCTTGGCGTCGAAGAAACGGATCAGCGTCCAGGCGCGGGTGAGGGACAGCACCTGCTCCATCTCGAACGACTGGATGTGCTCGTTGTAGAGCCGGTACGCCTGGATGATCGCATCCAGCCCCTCCAGCCGCGCGTTGGTCTGCACGAACCGATACAGCGCCATGAACAGGGACGCGTGGATGTTCGGCTGCCAGGACATGAACCAGTCGGTGGAAAACGGCAGCATGCCCTTCGGAGGCGACACCCCCTTCACTTCCTTGTAAAGCTTGAGCAGACGCTCCCGGCTCAGGGCGGTCTCGGCTTCCAGCATCTGCATCCGCGCCCCCAGACGGATCAGCTCGACCGCCTTCTGGATGTCCTGCGCTTCCTGCAGCACGCTCTTGTTTCGCACGACGATCTCCCTTGGCCGCAGGCCGTATCAGGCCAGATGAGCGACAGGCCGCCCGGCCGCCAGGATCGCCGCGTGCAGATGTGCCGCACCGCGCTCGCGCCCGTGGGACGACAGCAGATCCACCAGCATCGTGTCGTTGAAGCGGAACTGGCACAGCAGCATGTTGGAGTTGGCCATCCGCAGCACCTGCGCCGAACTCAAGCCTTCCAGCACCTCGGCCACCTCTTCGGCAATCCCCAGGCGGTAGATTGCCGCCGCGCGATCGTCGCGCAACATCTGCTGGGCAAGCATCAGATAAGCCAGATTCAGTTCCCTGATCTCGTCGTGCATCGTGTTCGTGTTCATGTTTGTCTCCTCGACAGACCCGTCGTTATCTGCGGCAAATTCTGCCGTTCACCGGCAAGTCTCGCCATGCGAGGGCTTCGGAAAATTGCGTAGGGGCGAACACGTAAACGCAAGTAAGAAAATGGCCTACGCATACGCCCAAATTGGGCGCTGCGCAGGCCATTTCCAGACCACCCGACACGCCGCCAGTGCGGCTCAGCGAGGGGCTAACGCGGCGGGATCAGCGGACCGGGGCGCAACGACTGCGCCGTCATGATGCGATTTCGCCCCTTGTTCTTGGCCAGATAAAGCGCCTGATCGGCCCGCTTGACGAGGGCGTCGGGGTCGGTCATCACCGTATCGCGGGTGGCGACGCCGATGCTCACCGACATGCTGAGCGCCTGACCGGCCACGGAGAGCGGTGCGCTCTCCACCGCAAACCGAACCCGCTCGGCGCACGCCAGCGCCGCGTCGAGCCCGGTATCGGGGCAGATCACCAGGAACTCGTCGCCCCCGGTGCGCGCCACGATGTCCTGGGCCCGCAGCGCCCCCTTGATCGACGCCGCCACCTGGCGCAGCACCGCGTCGCCCACATCGTGGCCATGGGAATCGTTGTAGGTCTTGAACTGGTCCACGTCGATGACCATGCCCGACAGCGGCCGGCGGGTACGCGACGACACCGACCACTCCTGCTGCATCCGCTCGATGGCGTAGCGCCGATTGGGGAAGCCCGTCAGCGAATCGGTCAGCGCCACCTCCTGCAGGCGGCGGTTGGAGACAGCCAGCTCGGCGGCAAAGCGGCGGATCTCCTCCCGGTCTCGATCCAGCTCCTGCTGCAGGCGGATCACCCGCTGGCCGGCCCGCAGCCTGGCAGCCAGCACGCGCGGGTTGATCGGCTTGTTCATGAAGTCGTCGACGCCGTTCTCGAAGGCCTCGATCAAGCGGTCGTCGTCGTCCAGGCTGGTCATGATGAGCATGTAGATGCCGCGGCCGATCTTGGTCTGGCGCAGCGCCCGCGTCAGCTCCAGGCCGCTCATCTCCGGCATGATCCAATCCACGATCATCAGCTGCGGCTGGAACTCCAGCGCCATCTCCATGCCCACACGGCCGTTGGACGCCTCCAGCACCTGGTGCCCGACCGTTTCGAGTACCTTGCGGACCAGCGCACGCATGGCGCCGTCGTCATCGACAATCAGCACGCGCATGGCCTGGGCCATGCCCACCGGAAGGACGAGCGGGTTGGCGGCCCCAGGCGCCGGATGGTGATCGACCGGCACCTCCCGGATCTCACCCGGCGTCTGCTGCGCCCGCGCCTTGGCCTCGTTGGCAAGGGTGGCCGCAATCGCCTCGCCGCGGCTGGCCAGCTCGCTGAACGGCGGAATCTCCAGGGTATCCAGCTCGAGAAGCGAACCCCAGGCCTGCCACTCCCGCACCACCCCGTCGCACAGCTCGTTGATCGCCACCGGATCGAAGGCAAGACGCCCACCCAGCTCGAACAGCCTGCTCATCAGGTTGGGGCGCTCCGCCTCTTCGGCCAGGAACACCTCGGCGATGAACGAGGCAAGGTGCAGCGAATGGGCGATGACGTACTCCCGCGAGCCGTCGGCGTAGCCCGACTCCTCCGGCACCTCGGCAAAGAAGGCCGGCTCGTGAAAGATCCGCGGCAACCCCCAGTCGGCCAGCATGGCGGAGGTGAGTTCTCGATGGTTGAGGGCGAAAGCCCGCTGCTCCAGCGCAACCAGCGGCAGATCGCGGTACTCCAGGGTCTGCTGCAGCACCTTGCCGTAGTCCTGGGGATAGAGCGTCGCCAGTGCCAGCTCCCCGATCCGGGTCAGCAGCCCGAGACAGAAGGTCTCCTCCGCTGCAGCCACGCGGGTCCGCTGGGTAATCGCCTGCATCGCCAGCGCATAGACGAGACACCCCGTCCAGTAACGGCCATAGTCAAAGCCCTTGCAGTTACCGTCGCGGTAACTCGACAGCAACGAGAAGCCCAGCGCGAGCGTGCGCACCGCCGGCAACCCGAGCACCATCAGCGCCTCCTGAACGGAAGCGATGGCCCGGCGGTTGTAGCCCGTCAGTCCATTTGCAGCCTTTATCAATCGACCGACGAACGCCGGGTCGGTCTTGATGACCCGAGCGAGATCGCCCATCGAACTCTCTTCCTGCTGGATCAGGCGGATGATGGCCAGCGCAACCCCCTTGGGCGACGGCAGATCGCCCGATGCCTTCAACTGCTCGAACTTCGTAACGTCGATCGACACAACCATATGAGTTCCAATGCTTGATGCAGTCAAAGACTACACTGCGCCGTTATATCGGTCCCGGCAACCCGCTCTTGAATTCGCGCCATCCTGGCTTCACCATGGGCGGCATCGGCGACACCATGAATTAGAATGGCGGAACTGTCCACATATCCACTTCGTCCATGAACTTCTGCTCTCACTGTGGCGCCCCGGTCAGCCTTAAAGTTCCCCTAGGCGACAACCTGCCCCGCCATGTCTGCGACCAGTGCGGCACAATCCACTATCAGAACCCGAAAGTCGTGGTCGGCGCGATCGCCACCTGGGAAGACAAGATCCTCATGTGCCGACGCGCCATCGAACCGCGCTACGGGAAATGGACACTCCCCGCCGGCTTCATGGAAAACAACGAAACCAGCGGCGAGGCCGCGCTGCGCGAGACGCTCGAAGAAGCCGGCGCCCGGGTCGCGCTGGGGCCCATGTTCTCCTTTGTGGACATTCCCCACATCAGCCAGATCCACATCATCTATCGCGCAGAACTTCTGCACCTGGATTTCCAGCCCGGTGAGGAATCCCTCGAAGCGGTGCTGATGACCGAATCCGATATTCCCTGGGACGACATCGCCTTCCGCTCGGTCGACTACACCCTAAGGTGCTTCTTCGAGGATCGCCGGCGCAATCGATACGACCTTCACACCACCAGCCTCATGCTCCCCATGACCGGACTCGTCGGCCCGTCGGCAACCGAGAAGAAGACCTGAACACCAATGCAATCATGAATCCGCCGGGGAAAACACCACCGGCAACCTGACAGGTGAATCGGATGCCACACCGGGCGCCGGAACCACCCGGACTGCCCGCGCAAACAACGCCAGCGCCTTCTTGTCGAGCGCGTCCACTCCGCTGGACTCAGCCAGCTGCACCTTCGCCGCGCCTCCACTCAAATAAACCTCGACCACCACCGTACCCGCCACTGCGCCGGTATCGCCCTCGAGCGACTGCAGGCGCACGGCCGCCGCCGCAAGGGCAAATCGATATCGGGACATGGAAGACACAGCGCCGGCATCGCTCCCCGCCGCGTGCGGACGCTCGTCGGAAGCATCGGATCCATTGAACGACTTTCGCGAAGCCTCCGGCAAGGCCGGAGCGCCATCCGCAGCGACAGGCGTAGGGTCCGCAGCCGGAGGGTTCCGCATCGCGGCAGGGGCACCCGATCGCCCCGCCGCCGCCTCAGGCCGAGGACGCACGGGCACGGGCGTATCGGACCGAGCGCCGTCAAATGACTTGCCGCTACCCGAGGCTGCTGGCAGCACCTCCTGCCGCGGCTGAGGAGATAGCCGCGCCGCGAGCACGCCCCCACCCGGCGCCTGCGGACGAAAATCGGGCGTCGGCCAGAACAACGCCAGATGCAGCAGTACCGACACGGTCACGAGCGACAACCAGTAGCGCCAGCGCATAGAGTCTCCGCCGATCTTGGCAATGAAGTTCCGTAATGCGAAACACCCCCTGAGGCGTGAGCCTGAGGGGGTGTTGAATGGTTAGTCTGACGATGACCTACTTTCACGCACGGATGTGCACTATCATTGGCGCGGTCTTGTTTCACGGTCCTGTTCGGGAT
>NZ_JAYRMI010000131.1:0-2392 GCF_041904905.1 Zoogloea sp.
TGCACCCGGTGGCCGGCCAGGGCTACAACCTCGCGCTGCGCGACGTGTGGGCCTGCGCCCAGGTCATCCTGCGGGCCGGGGGCGATCCCGGCGCGGCCGACACCCTCGCCACCTACGCCCGCGAACGCCGCCTGGATCGCAGCGGCACGATCCGCTTCACCGACACCCTGGTGCGGCTGTTCAGCAACGCCGTCGCGCCGCTGCAGCACGCCCGCGGCGCGGGCCTGTTCGCCCTCGACCTGCTGCCCCCCGCGCGCCACTTCGTGGCCAAACGGATGATGTTCGGGGCCCGCGCCTGGCCCTGACCGGCAGGGCGCCGCGCGGCCTTGAAATCCCGGTCGCCGCGGCGCAGCAAACCCCGTAGAATTCGCCTCCCTGCGCGCCGCCCGGCGCCCCGCCGCCCACGGGAAGTTCCAGCATGGCCGATACCGACGACCTCCAGCACCACGACGATCTGGACAGCCACCTGAAGGAGGTCCAGCACCTGCTCGCCCGCCATCGGCTGGTGGAGAGCCTCGTCCATCGGCAGGACATGCCCAAGCACGACCTGGTCGAGAGCCTCGTCCACAAGCAGCACGTCCAGGAACTCACCCACAAGCTCGACAGCCTCCACTCGGCCGACGTCGCCCACATCCTCGAAGCCCTGCCCCTCGAAGATCGTCTCTTCGTCTGGGATCTGGTCAAGGCCGAGCGGGACGGCGAGATCCTCCTCGAAGTCTCCGACGCGGTGCGGGAATCCCTCATCGAGTCGATGGACCCGGCCTCCCTGCGGGCCGCCGCCGAACAGCTCGACGCCGACGAACTCGCCGACCTCGCCCCCGACCTGCCCCAGGAGGTGATGGAGGACGTGTATCGCGGCCTCGACCCCGAGGAGCGGGAGCAGCTGCGGGCCGCCATGTCCTACCCCGAAGATTCGGTGGGCGCGCTGATGGATTTCGAGATGGTCACCGTGCGCGAGGACGTGACCCTCGAAGTGGTGCTGCGCTACCTGCGCCGCTTCGAGGAACTGCCCGACCACACCGACCAGCTCTTCGTGGTGGACCGGGACGAGCACCTGCGCGGCGTGCTGCCCATCAACCGGCTGCTCCTGAGCGACCCCGAGACCGAGGTGAGCGACATCATGCTCACCGACACCCTCACCCTGGAGCCCGCCGACGAGGCCGAAACCGCCGCCCAGGCCTTCGAGCGTTACGACCTCGTTTCCGCACCGGTCGTCGATTACCACCGCAAGCTGGTGGGCCGGCTCACCGTGGCGGCGGTGGTGGATTTCATCCGCGAGGAAACCGAGAACGAGCTGCTCTCCCAGGCCGGCCTGAAAGAAGGCGAAGACATCTTCGCCCCGGTGTGGGATTCGGTGAAGAACCGCTGGGCCTGGCTGGCCATCAACCTCGTCACCGCCTTCTTCGCCAGCCGGGTGATCGGCGCCTTCGAAACCTCCATCGAGAAACTCGTCGCGCTCGCCGCGCTGATGCCCATCGTGGCGGGCATCGGCGGCAACTCGGGCAACCAGACGATCACCATGATCGTGCGCGGCATCGCCATGGGGCAGGTGCAGGAGGACGCCCTCTCCCGGCTCATCAAGAAGGAGATGGGCGTCGCCCTCATCAACGGGCTGGTGTGGGGCGGGCTGCTCGGGGTGCTGGCCTGGATTCTCTACGGCAGCGGCAAGCTCGGCGCGGTGATGACCGCCGCGATGACCCTCAACCTGCTCCTGGCCGCCTTCGTGGGCGTGATGGCGCCGATGATCCGCCATCGCCTGGGGCAAGACCCTGCCGTGGGCTCCAGCGTCATCATCACCGCGGTCACCGACTCCGGCGGCTTCTTCATCTTCCTCGGGCTGGCGACGATCTTCCTGATGTAAGCCCCGGGCGGCGGGCTGCTTCATGGCCCGCTTCAGCACGCAGCCCGCGCCGCAAGGCCCCACCCCGACGCCGGCCGGCGTCACCCGATTCGCCCCCACGCCCTCCCGGACGCCCGGCGCCCCGGCTTTTGCACGAGAAACCGGGATCGGAGGGCGGCGAAGTCAATCCTCGGCCCGCCAAAGTCAGTTTGGCGGGCGCCGAAGTGACATTCACCCGCGCCAAAGACAGTTCAGCCCCCGACGAACTTCGATTTGCCCTCGCCAAAGTCAGTTTGGCGGCCGCCAAACACACTTCGGCCGGCGCCAAACACACTTCGGCGAGCGCCAAACACACTTCGGCAGGCGCCAAACGGACTTCGGCGCCCCCGAGAGTGCGATCGGCGAAAGATCAGCCCGCGTTGGCGGGAGCCTGTCCGAATTTTTGTGTTTGAGGCATAACGTAGTCCCAGAAAGGAATGGTTATGCCAAGGAAGAAACAGAAGTTACCGCTGCCACCCGTAGCCGTGTTGCCGGAAGGCGCGCAGCAGTGGC
>NZ_JAYRMI010000009.1:0-85883 GCF_041904905.1 Zoogloea sp.
GTTGGCGACAATCCCAACGTCAGCCTGTCTGCAGTCGCAGCCTGACTCGCTCTCCTGCCAAACCGGAGACGATGACCCGCCGACCGCTTCTGCTGACGCTTCTTACACCACGCACCGGGACACGATCGCTGCGCCGCTAGCGCTTCGGAAGTGCGGCCAGGAATGCCTTCTGAAATTCCAGCGTGCACGAAAGCAGTGCCGACCAGTGATCCACCGCAATCCGGCCACTTGCCGCGGTGAAACCCGCAACATCTCCCTGCAACAGCGCTTTCGGGTCGTGGTCAGCCTGATGCACCCACTTGTGCATCGTCTCGGTGGTCAATGTCGTCACCTGCTCGCCGTACGTGAAGCCCAAGCGGCAGAGTCCGGCCGCAAGGTCGAGATTGGCCTGAAGACGCGCTCTCAGGTCTTCGTTCGCTTCTTGCATGATGTTCCCCTGTACAAGCCGAACCGCACGAGACTCGCGCCGGTTCGGCAATGACTTACTTGCCAAGGCTTTCCGCCAGGTCGCGATGCCCCTTTTCCAGTGCCCGGGCCTCTTGGGCCGCTTCCTTGAGTTTGGTCTTCAGATTGCTGCAGTGGGCCGCCCACAAGCCCGCATCACCTCTTGGGCGGCCAGAGTAGGAGGCTGCCATTTTTTCGTGCTGCTTGGACTCGGTCTCGTAACTGGCGGCCTTCTTTGCAAAGTAGTCGGCGATACGTTGGTGATCAGCCGCAGTCGAAGCACTGGAAATGGCTTCCGGGATCTCTGCAACGGGGGGCGTTGATGAACAAGCACCCAAGGTCAGAATCAGCGCTACGCCAGCGAGTGTCACGCCTAGATTGCGTTTCATGATGTTGCCTCCTTGTGAGTTCGCATACTCAGTGTGCGATCTGGCGACTGACAAAGGGGTGACGCAACCATTACATCCATGTCCTTGAAATGTCAGAAAGGTGTGCTTGACCCTCTTGATTCCCTGCAACGGCAAACCTGGTAGACGGTTAGCCGTCAGCTATCGCTGAACGTGATCTTGCGCCAGACGCCAAAAAGGTGAACAAGCCATCAAACACGGGGGTCTTACACCTTGTACGTCCTTCATGGTCAGATTAAACTGTTGTCAACAACAGTTTAATCTGACCATGAAGCTATCCCCACACCAAGTTCGGACTGTTCTGAGTGTGAATGAACAGACCTTACGCTACTGGAAGCGTACCTACTCGGCATTAGCCGGACGGCGCGGCTATGGACCTTGTTACACCTTTTCCGAGGTGCTGGTCCTGCTCGTGACCAAGCGCTTGGTCGAACAGTTAGGCGTGGATGTCAGCAAGCTGGAACCGATTGCGGTAGAGCTTTTTGAGGCCTGCAAGTCGTCCGTGATGTTGCTGAGTGGGGCTGATCACACCGTTTATGTTGATGTGGCACGCATGATTGTCATCCCGGGCAACGCATCTGAAAAATCAGCTGGAGGCGTTCGGATCGAGTTGTCCTTGCCTGACTTGGCGCGGGAATTGCGCGCCCGAATTCTGGATTCGCTCGGAGATGACGAGGCTGCACAAATGTCGCTCGCCTTGGGTCCTACTGCCATTGGATCTCCACCAAAACAAAAACAGGCATAAACCATGATGGAGTTACTACAAGTCAGTGATTGGCGTCGAACGCTGGGATACCTCCCCGTCCCCCTTCGCGAGGATGCGACGGAGCAGCGTTTCGTCATGCTAAATGGCGCCAAGGGCAATTTCTGCCTGGACATCAGAGGCGAGGAGACCGCACGGGGCGAGCAACGTGAGGTGGCTTGGTCTGCCGACGTGGATCACTACGTTCGCGTGGACACCTCGGGTGTCGAAGTTCTGCGTTGGGATCAGTCTGAGCCCATGCGATCTTCCGTCGCTGATGTTGTGAACAACCTCGGCGCTTTTCAACACTACCTGGAGACAGCGCGAGCGCCGCGAGAGCTTTCTGTGGTTGCGCACGCCCTGGGCATTTACAACCGAATTCGATCAAACTTGCCGGACGGCTCTGCTGGCCTAGAGGCTTTTCTCTTTGCATTGCAGCAAGCTTCTGATGAGACCGGGCACTCCATGCACTGGGCTGACCACGCACGCTGCGAAGCCTCTTGGTCTCGTGTCGGAAGCTCCACGCGTGAGCGCATTTTGGCCGATCTGCTGTCCCCCAAAGGAACGGACAAGCGGCCGCGCCTGCCACTGGTGTTGCGCCACGCCATGGGGCGTATCTTTCAGGAGGCACACAATCTGGTCATGCTCTCCCCCCAGATGAGCTTACTGGATGAGGGGGAACTGATTTCGCTGGGATCGACCTCGCGCTCCAGTGGAGCCTATTTCACGCCGACACCTCTGGTGCGCACCTTGGTAGAGCAGTGCCTGACACAGGAATTGCTGGCTCGACCGCAACTCACGCTCATTGACCCCGCATGTGGCAGTGGTGAGTTTCTCCGTGAAAGCATCCGGCAGTTGTCGCTGCATAACTATCGAGGTTCCCTGCGTGTCGTCGGATTTGATGTCTCTCAGCCCGCTATCCTGATGGCACGCTTTGCGCTCGCTCATGAAGCCCGAGGCTGGGAGGGGCGCGTGACGGTAGAGATTCAACAATGCGACGCACTCAACACGGCTTGGCCGCAGCAGGTGGATATCTGCTTGATGAACCCACCTTACGCTTCATGGCGTTCGCTTTCGGTATCGGCCAGAGAGCTGCTAACGGAGTCCTTGGGAACACTTGCCCAGTCCCGGCCAGATCTCGCGTTTGCCTTTTTGACCAAAGGTGTCGAGAGTCTCTCCCCGCAAGGCATGATGGGAGCCGTCTTGCCCGCTTCCCTGCTCGATGGAAAGTCAGCCGAACCTTTGCGAGAACGCCTTGACGCCCTGGCGTTCAAGCAAGTGGTCGTGCGTCTGGGAAACCAATCGATTTTCGATCAAGCAACCGTTGATGCCTCGCTTTATGTAGGGCGTCGGCAAGCCAAAGTCGATGAGTCTCCCTGCCCAACATTGATGGTTTGGGCAGACCACACCAGCGGCGCATCAGATCGCGCCCTACGGACCTTGCGCAGTCTGGACTGGGTGCCCAGCGATGGCCTGATTGAGATTGATCATGGGGATTACAGCATTTACTCCGAAGTCTGCGAAGGGACGTCGGGCTGGGCTCCACGTCCGCTTGCGTCCACGAAACTACTTCGTCAGTACAAGCCTTTGCCCCGGTTGTCTTCTTTGTACTCGATCAATCAAGGGACTATCACCGGTTTAAACGAAGCCTTTGTGCTGGACGATGACGAGCTCAAGCGGCTTCCACGGACAGAGCGTAAATTCTTCCGAAAGGCAATCATCAACGCGTCCATTCGTGACGGTCGTATTCACGATGGACACTGGGTTTTCTATCCTTATGGGGCGTCTATTCCCGTACTGGATTCTGAAGAGAAACTGTTCGAACTGCTTCCCCATTATGTGCGTGAGTATCTGGAGCCCAACAAGTCGGCACTCCGACGTCGTACCGGCATCGATGAGACCTCCTGGTGGCACTTGACGCGTAGGCGAGCCGTGCATGAACGATTCGTGCCCAAGATCGTGTCAACCTACTTCGGAAATGCGGGATCGTTCGCTTGGGACGCCACGGGAGAATATGTGGTTGTCCAAGGATATGCCTGGATTCCCAGCGATAGCGCCGTTATCAACGAAAAAATGGGGTTGGCGGCCATTGCGGTACTCAGTTCGGCAACCGTATCGCGACTGATTGCCGCGATATCGAACAATCTGGCAGGTGGTCAGTTCAATCTTTCTGCGCGCTACATGAGCAAAATGCCATTCGTGGACCTCCAAAATGAAGCACTAAGTGACCAAATCGATGCACTCGCTCTAATCGGGGTGGCTATCAGTCATGGGGAATCCTACAGCAAGGAGCTCAGAGACCGACTGACCGAGGATTTGTTTTCCATCTCTGCGACTGCAAAAGCATGAAACGACGCCGTGACAGACAAAAGCTTGCATCAGCAAACGCGTTGCCGGGTTTTCCTGTCGCAAAGATAGAGACCCTTGGGCGCCAGATGGCCCTTGCAGTCGGTAATCAGTTGGGGGTTCAGACCCCTTATGCACATCAAATCTCAACCCCACGGGGACCGAGCCTGCGAATCGCATGCAGACCATTGATAACCCGTGATGAAGATGGTCGCATGCCATTGTTGGTCATCAGAGAGCCCAAGGGGCAGGATGGGGTCTTCTTGGAAGTTGCGGTTGACTACAGTTGGGATGCAGGAGTGCATTACCTGACTCATGTCAGTCTAAAGCTCTATACCGGACCAGCACCGAACGCGTCTGCGTTACGTTTCAGAGCCGAGTGGGATCCTCGGGAGGCGGCACGTCTCCATGCCCAACCTCACTGGAACATTGACAAGGGCGATGATGACACTTCTCCACTGAATCAGCCCGGTGATCAGGCCCCCTGGATACCAGCAGCCAAGCCGGCCCCTTGGTTGGCTCCGGAACCGGCTAATCCAGAATCCAGTCTGGATCTCAAGAAATTTCACTTTGCGATGGCCGCAGGCTGGGAGCGTGAAGCCCCGCATCATTCCACGCCCATTGCCGACGAAAGCGCCTTAATACGATGGATGGCAGGGTGCGCCGGGTACATTCGTGATCAAGTGAGCGGTGTGTAGTCCTTCACCACACGAATGGCTGCAGGGTCACGCCGGCGCAGGCTCAGCTTGAAAATTCAAGAGCTCTGTGTGTCTGTTTCTGCCTTCCTGAGGCGCAGAGCATTACCCACCACACTTGCTGACGAAAAGCCCATTGCCAGGACAGCGGGATAATGGAAAGAGCCAACCCATACGCTGGATAGAGGACGCCAGCTGCAAGCGGGACACCGAGGGCGCTGTAGCTTCTCCGAACGGACAGACCAGGCTACCTGAGGTGTTCATCGTTGCGCCGATCAACTGGTCCGACGCCCGCTTGCTGACCGGCAGCGGCTCACCGGTCAGCCTCCACTCATTGATCGCGCCACTTCCTTCGACGACCACTGGCACTTTCTCGTCAGCCAGTCCGAACCCCCAGCATATCCGCGCTTTCCTGTTCGTTGTGCTCGAAAAAAAGCCACTGGCTGCACCGCTCGCGCCTCCTGTTGAGTAGTTTAGTGCGAATGTCCCGAATGGGTGTGCCCTCCGCTGTCATCAGGATCAAATCCAGCGCTGGCGCATCCCCCCAAAAGAAGCAGCATAGCCGCAGTCATGGCGATTGCGATTTTCTTCATCAATACCCCCTATCTTTGCGTTAGGTTAACAACAAAATCTGCACTTATCTCCTGCGGTCTGAATCAAGAATGATGCGAGGCCAAAATCTTTTGGTATAGCGCAAGGTTTGAATCGACCATTTTTTCAACAGAAAAGCGCTCCCGGACAATATCCTGCCCCAGACGTCCCATCATGGAACACCTTCCTGGGTTGGAGAGCAACTCCTCTATCGCCTGCGCTAGCGACTTTGAATCTCCAGGGGGGACAACAAGACCCGTTATTTCGTGCTGAACCATCTCTGGCATTCCACCTACACTCGTAGTGACAACAGGGATTCCGCTTGCCATCGCCTGAAGACCGACATTGGCAAACCCTTCTCGAAGTGCTGGATGGACTAACATGTCACTGGCACGGAGAATTGTGGAGATGTCAGAACGAAAACCCATGAATTGCACACATCCTCCAAGATCAAGCTTACGAACCTGAGCTTCAAGCCTAGAGCGATGGGGGCCGCTCCCTACAATCAGGACACGGATGTCTTTGAATTTATTTTTTAACGAAGGAAGTCCATCCAGCAGGATATGGTGCCCTTTTCTCGGAATAAGTTGCCCGATTACACACAACAACGGAGATGCCGGCAAAACATCCAGGACCTTCCGGGCTTCCCATTTACTCAAGGTCGAGTTATATGCGCTTGCATCAACCGCGCTATGAATCACTTCTATTTTTTCAGAAGGAAAGCCAGCCTCTTTCATTACACTTGAAATCCCATCGGAGACGCATACTATTGCCTTCGGGATTTTTCCAATGCAGAGGCCGTTTAGCATCCCTGCTGAGATAGGATTGTCCACACGCCGAGTTATGATTACATTTGGATGCCCAACCCACTTTGCGGCCAAGGCGCCCAAGATGTCTGCGCCTCGGCGGCTGTGCAAATGTACGATATCGGGTTTTGCCGAGCGGATGATCCTGCCCAGTGTCAGGAGCAACCTTAGGTCGTGATCACCTCCATAACGCACGCCTTGAACATCAAGTCCCTCTCCTGTCGCCGCACGATAAAGCTCACCGTCGTCAGGACAGACAAGGAGGGCAGGCACTCCACGCTCCTCTAAGCCATGGACAAGATGCTTGGTTTGCATTGCCCCACCAAAGAGATGCCGGCCCGTTTCCAAGTGTAAAGTTCTGATCGTCATTTTAATTGTCTCTCTGCTGTTTCCGCATGCAGCGCGGAGCTATCAGTTTGAGACCCTCTGACTGACAATCAGGTGAGGCTCGAATTACATTTCAGACATCATTAAGACAGGAAGTTCCTCCTGTATTTTTCACGTTCAATCGTAATTTTACTCTTACTTATTCGATAGCAGCCTTCTGCTGCTCGCGACGAATGTAGGAGATTATGTGTGCCACGCTGTCTGGCGTAACGAGGGGGATCGGAGGCATGTCCCCAAATTTCCAATGGTGGGAACGAACGCCATTCTTTGCTGCAATCTGAAAAGCCATATCAGAGTGATGGGATGAAAGGTAGATGCGATGAAGGAACGGAGGCCCCTTCGCAGTCCCCTTCAGATCCGATCCATGGCAAACAGCACAGTGGTTATTGAAAAGTGACTTCCCGGCTTGTACGTCTGGTTTAAGTCCAGGGCTTTGTTTTGGAATTTCCCATCCCTGTCCACTCACCGAGATGCTGCTCGTTGCCATAACAACTAAAACGAGATTCTTTGTGTAACTCATACCTATTTCTCAATTCCTCTACTCAGCCGCCACTGCTTCACCAGAGCATAGATCGCCGGGATCACCGCCAGGGTCAGCACCGTCGAGGAGATCATTCCGCCAACCATCGGTGCCGCGATGCGGCTCATCACCTCGGAGCCGGTGCCCGTCCCCCACATGATCGGCAAGAGGCCGGCCATGATGGCGACGACGGTCATCATCTTCGGGCGCACGCGCTCGACAGCACCTTCCATAACCGCCTCATAGAGGTCGCCGACGTTGGGGGCACGGCCGGCAGTGCGGCATGTGGTCTTCACGGCTTCCCAAGCATGATCGAGGTAGATCAGCATCACGACGCCGGTTTCTGCTGCCACGCCGGCCAGCGCGATGAACCCCACCGCCACGGCCACCGACAGGTTGTAGCCGAGCAGCCACATCAGCCACACCCCGCCGACCAGCGCGAAGGGCACCGACAGCATGACGATCAGCGTTTCTGTGATGCGCCGGAAGTTGAGATAGAGGAGCAGGAAGATGGTCAGCAAGGTGATCGGGATGACGATCTTCATCTTCTCGATGGCACGCTCCATGAACTCGAACTGGCCGCTCCAGGTGACGTAGTAGCCCGGTGGGAACTTGATCTGCTCGGCGACAGCCTTCTTCGCATCCGCCACGTAACCGCCGATGTCCCGGTCACGGATATCCACGAAGATATACGCCGACAACAAGGCGTTTTCCGTACGGATGCCCGGCGTGCCTTTCGCAACCGAGACCTTCGCCAGCTGCCCTAGCGGCACCATCGTGCCGCCCATGGTCGGTACGAGCACTTCGCGGGCGATCTGCTGCGGGTCGGAACGCAGCTCGCGCGGGTAGCGCACCGTCACGCCGAAACGCTCGCGGCCCTCGACAGTCGTGGTGACCATCTCGCCACCCAGCGCGCTTCCGATAACGTCCTGCAGGTCACCGACGGCCAGGCCGTAGCGGGCCAACTGCTCCCGGTCGGGCTCGATGTTGAGGTAGAAGCCACCGGTAATGCGCTCGGCAAATGCACTGGTAGTGCCAGGTACGGTCTTGACGACGGCCTCGATCTCCTTGGCCAGCTTCTCCATTTCACCGAGATCCTTGCCGAAGACCTTGATGCCGATGGGCGTACGGATGCCGGTGGACAGCATGTCGGTGCGGGCCTTGATCGGCATCGTCCAGGCATTGGCGACGCCGGGGAACTGCAGGGCCTTGTCCATTTCTGAGATCAGCTTGTCGGTCGTCATGCCCGGCCGCCATTCGGATTGCGGCTTGAGGTTGATGACCGTTTCGAACATCTCGGTGGGCGCTGGGTCGGTGGCGGTGTTGGCGCGGCCGGCCTTGCCGAAGACTGATTCGACTTCCGGGAAGCTCTTGATGATCTTGTCCTGGGTCTGCATCAGCTCGGCGGCCTTGGTGATCGACATGCCCGGCAGCGAGGCCGGCATGTAGAGCAAAGTGCCTTCGTTCAAGGTCGGCATGAACTCGGAGCCCAGACGGGACGCCGGATAGACCGACACGGCCAGGACAATCACCGCGAGGACGATGGTCATCTTCTTCCAGCGCATGACCGCGGCAATGATCGGCCGATACACCCAGATCAGTACCCGGTTCACTGGGTTCTTCGCCTCCGGCATGATCTTGCCGCGGATGAACAGCAGCATCAGCACCGGCACCAGGGTCACCGACAGAATCGCCGCACCGGCCATCGAGAAGGTCTTGGTGTAGGCCAGCGGCGAGAACAGCCGGCCTTCCTGGGCTTCCAGCGTGAACACCGGCAGGAAGGAGACGGTGATGATCAGGAGCGAGAAGAACAGCGCCGGGCCCACTTCCTTGCAGGCGCCCAGCATGGCTTCGAAACGTTCGGCCGTGGAGTGGCCCTCCGGCAATCGCTCCAGGTGCTTGTGGGCGTTCTCGATCATCACGATGGCCGCGTCGATCATTGCGCCGATGGCGATGGCGATGCCACCCAGGCTCATCAGGTTGGAGTTCATGCCCAACAGACGCATGGCGATGAAGGCCATCAGGACACCCACCGGCAACATCAGGATCGCCACCAGCGCGCTGCGTACATGCAGGAGGAAGACCACGCAGACCAGCGCCACGATGATCGATTCTTCGATCAGCGTGCCCTTGAGGGTTTCGATGGCCCGGTGGATCAGCTCGGAGCGGTCATAGACCGTCTGCACCGTCACGCCTTCCGGCAGGCCCGGGCCGATCTCGGCGATCTTGTCCTTCAGGTTGTGGATGACCTCCAGTGCGTTCTGGCCGTAGCGGGCCATTGCGATGCCAGCCACGACTTCGCCTTCGCCGTTCAGTTCGGTGAGGCCACGGCGTTCATCCGGTGCCAGCTCGACCCGGGCGATGTCGCGGATCAGCACCGGCGTTCCCTTGTCGGCCTTCACCACCAGCCGTTCGATGTCCTCCCTACCACGCAGATAGCCCTTGCCGCGCACCATGTACTCGGTTTCGGCCATTTCCACTACGCGGCCGCCCACGTCTCGGTTCGAGTCGCGGATCACCTGGGCAACTTTCATCAGCGGAATGCCGTAGGCGCGCAACTTCACCGGATCGACGGTGACCTGATAGGTCTGAACGAAGCCGCCGATGGAAGCCACTTCGGCAACACCGTGGGCCTTGGCCAGCTGGTAGCGCAGATACCAGTCCTGGATCGTGCGCAGCTCGGCGAGGGTCTTGTCCTTGGCGATCAGCGCGTACTGGTATACCCAGCCGACGCCGGTGGCGTCCGGCCCGATCTGCGGCGTGATGCCCTTGGGCATGCGCCCGGCGGCGAAGTTGAGATATTCCAGCACCCGCGAGCGGGCCCAGTAGATGTCGGTGCCGTCTTCAAAAATGATGTAAACGAAAGACGCGCCGAAGAAGGAGAAGCCGCGCACCACCTTCGACTTGGGCACCGACAGCATCGCCGTGGTGAGCGGATAAGTGACTTGGTCCTCGACCACCTGTGGCGCCTGGCCGGGGTATTCGGTGTAGACGATGACCTGCACGTCGGAGAGGTCGGGCAGCGCGTCGATGGGCGTGCGCAGCACCGCAAACACCCCGGTGGCGAGAATGAAAAGCGTGGCAAGCAGAACCAGGAAGCGGTTTCGGCCCGACCAGTCGATGATTTTGGCCAGCATGATGGATCCTGTGTCAGTGGCCTGCGTGAGGGTTGGCAGCTGGCACCGCCGTGGCGGCTTTGCCGGCAGGGGCCACCGAGGTGATAACCCATTCCCCTGGCTGGCGCTCGACGAACTCGACATCCACCCTGGCTCCCGGCTTCAAGGCCTGCAGCAGCGATGGATTGGCAAGCTTAAACTCCATGGTCATCGCCGGCCACTTGAGGCTGGCGACCGGGCCGTGACTCAGGCTGACCGTCCCGTCCCTGGCATCGACGCTGTCCACCGTGCCTTCAGCACGGTGCCCGGCGGCCTGGGGCGCCGCCGCAGGCTTCTCGCCGTCATTTCCGGATTTCGGCGCGCCGCCATGGCCCGAATGCCCAAAGCCGCCGACCGCGGCTTTCAGGTTGCTTTCCGCATCGATCAGGAAGTTGGCGGCGACGACGACCTTTTCGCCGGCCTTGACGCCATCCATCACTTCAATGTGGCTTTCACTACGCCCACCCAGCTTCACGTCCCGCGGCTCGAAGCGACCTTCGCCATGCGCGATGAGGACGATCTGTCGGGTACCACTGTCGATCACCGCCGAGGTAGGAACAGTGACGACCTGTCCCTTGCGCTCCACGGGCACATCGACCTGAGCAAACATCGCGGGCTTGAGGAGCTGGCCCGGATTGGCCAGTTCGACCCGCACCGGCACCGTCCGCGTTTCGGGATTGAGGGTCGGATAGACATAGGTCACGCGGCCTTCGAAAACCTTGTCCGGGTAGGCATTGATGCGCACCTTTGCGATGGCCCCCGTACGCACTTGAGCAATGTCCTGTTCGAACACGTCGGCCACAACCCATACCGATGACAGGTCGGCAACTTGGTACAAGGTATCGCCCGGCATGAAGCGCATGCCCTGCAGGGCTTTCTTCTCGGTGACGACGCCAGCCACCGGCGAGCGGAAGGTTAGCGTGCGTTTGGTGGAGCCCGATTTGGCGAGTGCGCGGATCTGCTCGTCGGAGATGTCCCAATTGCGCAGGCGCAAGAGGCTGGATTCGGCGAGTTGCTGCATGCTGCTCCGCGCCTCGCTGCCGGCGTCCTTCAGTGCTTCGACACCCTGGGCGGCAATGGTGTATTCACGCTGGGCAGAGACCAGTTCCGGGCTGTACACCTCGAACAGCGGCTGGCCCTGGGCGACCGGCTGCCCAGTGACGTTCACGTGCAGGCGTTCCACGTAGCCCTCGAACTTCGGGGAGATGGCAAAGCTGCGCCGTTCATCAATCTCGATGCGGCCAGCGGCGCGCACCTGCTTGTCGAGGGTACGCAGTTCCGCCGCCTCGGTTCGCACGCCAAGCTTTTGCACTTTCTCGGTACTGATCTTGATCGAGTTGGCGGCTGCAGGCTCGTCGTCAGCCTCCCCTTCGTAGACCGGGATGTAGTCCATCCCCATCGGGTCCTTCTTGGGCGTCGGCGAGGTGTCCGGCAGGCCCATCGGGTTGCGGTAGTACAGCAGCTTGCGTTCCTTCTTTGCACCTTCTACCGAAGGGGCTGCAACCTGACTGGCGGCAGGTTCATGACTTGCTGTCGGCCGCTGCCCCAGCCAGTAGCCGCCACTGGCAGCCAGGGCGACCGACAGGCCGATCGCAATACCTGCGCCTGTTTTCATAGATCTTCTCCGAGGATTCGTTCGATTTCTGCAAGGCGCATCTGCGCGTCGGCCTGAGCCTTGATACGGTTTTGACGGGCCTGACGGATCTGCCGCTGGGCGTCGAGCAAGGTGGCGAAATCGACTTTGCCGGTCTCATAACCGGCCAACGCCGCCTTGAAAGTCAGTTCGGATTGCGGCAACAAGCTGGTTGCAGCGAGGGTCTCGGTTCTGCGGGCCGCCTCGAAGCCGGACAGGTTCTCGGCCAGTTCACCCAAAACCTGGTTGGCGGTGGCGTCGCGACGGGCTTTCGCGGCTGACAACATGGCTTCCGACTCCCGCTCCTGGGCACGGCGTGAGCCCTGCTGCAAGGGCAGGTTCAGCTCGACCATCAACTCCCATTCCTTCACGGAACCCTGGTACTGGATTGGCGAAACGCCCAGCGTGAAGTCCGGATAGCGGTTCTTGTAAGTCAGTTCGCGATTCTTTTCGGCCGAACGGATGCGTGCCTCCTCGGCAAAGAGCTGCGGGTTCTTTGTCCGCACACGCTCCTCAAGGGCCAGCGGGTCGAGTTGGGCCGGGGCCGGGAGCGTTCGCAGGCGCTCTGGCGCAGCCAGGGGGGACGCGCTGGGCCTTGCAAGGAGGGCATTCAGCCTTGCCTGGAGCTGCCGGCGTTCATTCTCGAGGGCAACCAGCTCGCTCTTCATGCCGGTCTGCTCCACCTGTGCCCGAATCACGTCCTGCTGAGCCGCCAAGCCACCTGCGTAGCGCACTTGGGCGATCTTTTCCAGGCGTGTCATCAGATCGAGGATCTCGCGGGTCAGCTGTTCATTGCGATGGACGTACTGGAGCTGGGAATAGGCTGTCTTGATCCGGGCCGCCAGTTCCGCCCAGGTTCCACTGGCACGACCTTCGGCGCCACGGGCATCGAGTTCGGCGATTTCCCGCTTGAGATCCCGCTTCCCTAGCCAGGGCACGTCCTGCATCAGCAGGTACCGCGTGCTGCCGACGCGGGCCGGCGCCAGCGTCGGGTTCTGCTCACCCATCCGGGTGATGTCGCGCAACTCAGTACGCAACTTCGGGTCGGGCAAGGCGCCGGCCGGAGTGACCCGCTCGGCGGCGGCTTCGGCCTCGTAGCGCATTGAGGCGTATTCAGGATTGCGGCTGCGGGCGAAGTCCAGCAGCGATTCAACGTTGGCGCCAAGTGGCACGTCCTGTGCCTGCGCAGCCAGACTGAATGCCCCCAGCAGCATGGCGTACAACCAACTTACGCGCGGTTTCGTACGCATCTTCATTGATGAGACTCCCTGAATATTGTCAAACTCTGGCAATCAAAGCCACTGCACCAGAAAGCCGTCACTTCTTACGTCGCCCCTTGCGCTCACGCGACTGCACCTTGACGACTCTCGTCGACTTTGGGACGGGCCGCTTTCTGAGTAGCCAGAGCACGAGCACGCCCAACATAAGTCCGGCGGCACCACCAATCATGAGCACCGCTGTCAATTGCTCATGATTGAGAATCGATATGTCGACCCGATGCACGGCAACACGAGTAACTTAGTTGCGTTCCAGATGCACCACGGTCATCGCACCGTTGATCTGATCCGCCATGAAGCGGACCTTGTCGCCGGCCTTCACCTGATCCAGCCAGGCCGGATCCTTGACGCGGAACACCATGGTCATTGCCGGCATGCCGTTGGGCAGCGGGCCATGGGACAGAGTGAGCTTGCTGGCAGACTTGTCGACCTTTTTGACGACACCATCGGTCATCTGGGCAGAAACACCGCTTTTTTCGCCGTGCATGGCGGTGTGATCCGCATGCTCGTTGGCAGCGATGGCGGGAATGGAAAATACGGTGCCCAGCACTGTGGCAAGGACGATGAACGGAGTTTTCATGGAAATTTCCTTCATGAGAGATATCGGATATCAGTGATGGGCAAACACGTTGGTCGAACCATCCGCTTTGACGAGTAACGTTTCGTAGGGCATCGGCTTCGCACTTTCCATGCCGGGGGAGCCCGGCGGCATAGAGGGAACGGCCAAGCCAACGGCCTTGGGCTTCTCTTTCAGCAGGCGCTGGACATCCGCTGCCGGTACATGCCCCTCGATAAGGTAGCCGCCGACCTTGGCCGTGTGGCACGACCCGTACGCTTCGGGCATGCCGAGCTTCTTGCGCTGTCCCGGAACGTCTTCCACGTCATGCGTCTTCACGTCGAAGCCCTGGGCACGCATGTGTTCCACCCACTTACCGCAGCAACCGCAATACGGGCTCTTGTACACATCGACCGGGGCTCCGGCCAGGACGGTGCCCGCCATCAGGCCCAGCACGGACGACAAGATCAGCGTCTGCAGTTTCATGACGATTCCTTTGGTGATTGGGATGGCTCATTCTGGCAAGCGCACACCGACGGGAAGCTGTCCTGAAAATTACATTTTTGTAATCTTCAGGCAAAGGCGCTACAGCCCTCAGTGCGTGTGCTTGAAGCCGGGCGGATGCGTGTGCCCCTTCTTCTCTACTACGGCGGGAGAGACGGGTTCATCCTTGGTATGGTCGCCATGAGCATCATGGGCATCAAGCCCGCCATGGCTGTGTCCTTCGCTGGATGCAACAAGCGCCGTGTAGTCCGCCGCAGTTTGCCCGGGCAGCTTCTGAAGAAAAGCGACCAGATCCCAGATCGCTTCATCCTCCATCCCGCCCTTCGACCAGGCAGGCATGCCTGAGGCCTTGATCCCGTGCTTGATGATCCAGAACTGACGGGCCTGGGCCAATTCGGGATCGAGCGCAGCTTCGGGCTTGATGGTCAGCTTTGGGGGCGTCGGATAAAGCCCTTTCCGGATCTCCGCGTCCTCTGCTTCCGGGGACAAGTGACATCCCACACACATTGCATCGTAGTTACCCGAGCCCCGGCGGACTCGTTCCGGATTTGTCAGATCAGCAGGCGGCTGGATCTCACTTGCGCGTACTGCAATGGAGCGCTCACGAGCGAACTCGAGCAAACGATAGGTCAGCGGGTGATGAGGCTCGTCGGCGGCGACGTTGATGGCGCCGGAGTAAAGAAGGACGGCCCCTGAAGCCGCACCCAGGGCAGCCAGAACCGCCAGGGTGATCAGAGTCTTGTTCATGATGGGGTTCCTCAGTGCTTGTTATCGTGACTGGAGCTCAGTGACCGGAGTGCGGGCCAGGCTTTCGGACCTGCACTTCCGTTGCTGCGGGCTTGCCCGTTGCCGGCATGGATTGTCCCCCCTGGGTTCTTGCGCGCGGCGGCTCAGCGGCGGGCCCAGTCCATTCATAGGCGCGAGTGCCGGGAGGTTGCTTGTACCAGCCGGGGTCGGAGTAATCGCCGACCTTCTGCTCGGCACGGACTTTCAGGACCGTGAACATGCCGCCCATCTCTACCGCGCCATAGGGGCCTTGGCCCGTCATCATCGGAAGGGTGTTGTCCGGCAGCGGCATTTCCATTTCACCCATATCGGCCATTCCACGCTCGCCCATCACCATGTAGTCGGGAATGAGATCGGTGATCTGCTTGGCGGCCTCCCGGTGATCGACCCCGATCATCGTCGGCACGTCGTGGCCCATCGCATTCATCGTGTGGTGGCTCTTGTGGCAATGGAAAGCCCAGTCACCGGCTTCGTTCGCGATGAACTCGACCTGACGCATCTGCCCGACGGCGATGTCGGTCGTCACTTCCGGCCAGCGCGACCCCTTGGGTGTCGGGCCACCATCGGTGCCTGTGACCGTGAATTCGTGGCCGTGCAGGTGAATCGGATGATTCGTCATCGTCAGGTTGCCGACGCGGATACGTACCCGGTCGTTCTGGCGCACATTGAGGGAGTCGATGCCCGGAAAGGCCCGGCTGTTGAAGGTCCACAGGTTGAAATCGAGCATCGTGTTCACCTTCGGCGTGTAACTGCCGGGATCGATGTCGTAGGCGTTGAGGAGGAAGCAGAAGTCCCGGTCCACCTCGTCGATGAGCGGATGCTTGTCCTTCGGATGGGTGACCCAGAAGCCCATCATGCCCATCGCCATCTGGGTCATCTCATCGGCGTGGGGGTGATACATGAAGGTACCGGGCCGGCGTGCCACGAACTCGTAGACGAAGGTCTTGCCGGGGGGGATCTGAGGTTGGTTGAGTCCGCCGACACCATCCATTCCGCTAGGCAGGCGTTGCCCGTGCCAATGAATGGTGGTGTGTTCGGGCAAGCGGTTGGTGACGAAGATGCGGACCCGGTCGCCTTCAACCACTTCAATCGTCGGGCCGGGACTTTGTCCGTTGTAACCCCACAGGTGGGCATTCATGCCGGGAGCGATCTCCCGGACGACGGGCTCGGCCACGAGATGAAACTCCTTGACACCCTTGTTCATGCGCCACGGCAGCGTCCAGCCGTTGAGAGTGACCACCGGGTTATAGGGTCGCCCCGCGCCTGTGTTGCCTCGTGGGAGATGCGGAGGCGCCGTGTTCGGATCCTCCTTCATTATGAGTTCAGGTAGTGCCGCCATGGCGACGGGACTGACCGAGGCCGCGGCCACGGCGCCGCCGGTCAGGCCCAGGCTTTGGATGAATGCGCGACGGGATGTCATCGGGTGTCCTTTCGGTTCAGTGATCCGGGCGGCCGGTGCTGGCCGGGGAAGTGCGCGCGGCGGCGGCGAGGGAAGGCTTGCCGATCAGGGCCATCTGTAGATCACTCTGGGCAATCCAGTAGTCACGCAGGGACTCGATGTAGCTGTTCACGCTGCTGATCTGGGAGCGGGCATCGGCAAGCAGATCGAAGACCCCGATCAGCATACCGTTGTAGCGCAGCAGGTTCTCTTCGGCGATCCGCTTGTTGAGCGGCACGATTTCGTCCCGATAATGCTTTGCAATGTCGAAGCTGTTGCGATACGCCGAATAGGCTTCGCGGACTTCCGAACGGGCGTTGATGGCGGCTTCCGCCGCACGTTCAACGGCCTGGCCATAGATGGCTTCCGCCTTGGCCACCTTACTGCCGCCAAAGTCGAAGAGCGGGAGTTCGAAACTCACTTCGTAGCCGCGTTTGTAGCCGCTATCCCGCGTGCCCTCCAGGACACGCGCCGGCCCGAACTCCAGCACGTTGATGAAGCGCGTGGCCTGGGTGAGGCCAAGGTTCTTGGCCAGCGCCTCGGTTTCGAGACGGACCGCCTGGAGATCGAGGCGCTGATCCAGTGCCGTTTGCTCGACTGCCGGCAGCTCGTCGGGCAACTTGGGCAGATCGGGCAGGCGCTCAGGGAGCCGAATCGCCTGGGGGGATGGCAGGCCCAACAGCTTGGTCAGGCGCTCCCGCGCCACAATGCTGGCCTGCTCGGCCCGAGCCAGGTCGAGGGCTGCGGACGCATAAAAACCTTGCTCGCGCGCCTGCTGCAGTCGGTTGACGTTACCGGCTTCCGCCATCTTGCGGGCCAGGCCCGCGCCGGCTTCCGCGGCCTGCCTGACTTTCCGGAGGTAACGGACCGACTCTTCGGCCGCGATGGCTCCAAAGTAGGCCTTGCGCGTTTCCGAGGCCAGCCTCGCCACCTCCAGCGCCGTCATGCGCTGGATCTGGGCGAAGTTGCGTTTCTCGACCTCCACGGCAAGCGGCATGGTGATCAGCGCAAACAGGTTGAAGGTCAGCACCTGTTCGATCTTGAATTCACGTACCCCATTCTCGGCACGACTGGTGCGAAGCATCGAAAAATGAGGGTTCGGCAGGCGCCCGGCCTGGACCATCTCGGCTTCGCTGATCCCAAGATCGTAGAATGCGGCGCGAAGTCCCCGGTTGTTGTAAATGGCGACCTGAACAGCATCTTCAGCAGCCAGAGGCTTGGCCAGCAGCTCGCTCACGCGGGCATCGATCTCCTTGCGGGCTTCGTCGCTCCTGACCCACTGGGCGTCTGCTCCGATGCGGGTGCGGGTCGTTTCACGCACGGTGTCGAAACCTCCGTCCGAGGAGAAACTGGCACAGCCGCTCAGGACCAGCGTTCCAAGCACCAGGGCGGTCAGCCCCTTGATGGAGCGGGAGTGTCGTGCAGATAGGGTTGAGCGCATGGCAGACTCCTAATGGTGATGGTCAGCAGGAGGCCTCGCTGAGGCCGGCGGCGTCGCTCCGCTTTCCTTCTGCAAAGCCCCATCGGTGTTGGCAGGTGCCGAATGGCCCGTATGCGTGCCGCCTGATCGCTGGACACCTTCGTTAGCAGCTCGCCATGAGCCAACGGGGACTTCCGACCAGGCACGATAATCGGACAAGGAGGGCGCATTGGGGGACGTCCTGAAGGCAGGCTCCAGGGTGGGCGGCTCAGCAGCCAGGACGCTTTTCGTCAAGGCCAGTGCCAGCAGCCCGAGCAGAATTGATCGCATCGGTCGTCTCCGTGGGGTCAAAGAGGGGCATCGGGAATCTGGTGTTCCCATGGCGAGCAGTTTGGGGCGCAAAAACCGACAGGAGACTGACCCGGGAATTACATCTTTGTAATCTTGGGAAGAGTGGAAGCGACTTGCGCCAAACTAACGCTGCCACATAGAGAATGCTGCGAGGAAGACAATGAAAATACTGATCGTCGAGGATGAGCCCAAAACAGGGGACTACCTCAAGCAAGGGCTGGTTGAAGCGGGCTTCAATGTGGATCTGGTACGTGACGGCATGGACGGGCTGCACTTCGGGATGACCGAAGCTTACGACCTCATCGTGCTCGACGTGATGCTACCGGGCCTCGATGGTTGGCGCGTCCTGCAGGCCTTGCGCAAGGCCGGCAAGGAGATGCCTGTCTTGTTTCTGACCGCCAAGGACAGCGTGGATGACCGGGTCAAAGGGCTCGAACTGGGAGCCGACGACTATTTGGTCAAACCCTTCGCCTTCTCTGAGTTGCTGGCTCGCGTTCGAACGCTCTTGCGCCGGGGCACCAAAAACAAAGAAGTTGATGCTTTACATGCGGCAGACCTAGAGCTGGACCTCCTGCGCAGGCGTGTCACACGAGCCGGCAAGCGAATCGATCTCACCGCGAAGGAATTTGCCCTCCTTGAACTCCTGCTACGGCGGCGTGGCGAAGTGCTGCCGCGCTCCCTGATCGCCTCCCAGGTGTGGGACATGAACTTCGACAGCGACACCAATGTGATCGAGGTGGCAGTGCGCCGCCTGCGGGCCAAGATCGACGACGGCTTCGAACCCAAGCTGATTCGCACTGTGCGTGGCATGGGCTATGTTCTGGAGGAACAAGAGTGCGAGTAGTTCGCCCAGGGAGCCGCCGCAAGTCCCTGACCTTCCGCCTGACCCTGCTGTTCGCGGCTGCATCGACCGTGGTGTTGCTGATACTGGGTTTGATTGTGGCCAAGTCCGTCGAAGACCACTTCGAAGAGCAGGACATGGAGGCCCTGAGCGGCAAACTTGAGCTGATTCGCCACGCCTTGGCCAAGGTGAATTCGCCAAAGGACCTAGCGGCAATTCCGCAGCAAATGGATGACGCCTTGATCGGCCACCATGGCCTGATCGTGGCCGTAAAAGGACCGGACGGTCAAACTCTGTTCGCCACCCACGACGCGCCCTTCCCCCAACCTTTAATGGATCGGGTCAAGACACCTGAGGCTAAGCGCCCTTACGTGTGGCAGGTCGATGATCGGTTGTCGTTCCGGGGCATCGTGGCTCAAGCACCAACCGGGGTGCAGGCTTGGTCGCCTGCCGTAGTCGCCGTGGCGACGGATATTTCCCATCACAACAGCTTCATGGATTCATTCATGAAGACACTTTGGAGTGTCGTCATTGGGGGCACACTGGCGACTGGACTACTCGGTTGGTTTGCCGCCCGTCGAGGACTGGAACCACTTCGCGAGATGAAACGCAGAGCCACGGAAGTCAGCGCCCAGCATCTCGACCAGCGTTTGCCTGTGGACACCGTTCCCGTCGAACTGGCTGAGCTGGCTGAATCCCTCAACGACATGCTGGCCCGGCTGGAGGAGTCGTTCAAGCGACTTTCAGACTTTTCGTCTGATCTGGCCCACGAACTCCGGACCCCGGTCAGCAACCTGATGACGCAAACCCAGGTTGCCCTTTCCAAGACTCGTAGCTCCACCGAGTACCGGGAAGTGCTGGAGTCTAACTGCGAGGAGTTCGATCGTCTGTCGCGGATGATTTCGGACATGCTGTTCCTCGCCAAGTCGGAAAACGGCCTCATCGTGCCGGGTCAGGAAACCTTTGATCTGGCGGACGAAGTCACGGCCCTGTTCGATTTCTATGGTGCCCTGGCCGAAGAAAACAGCGTCACACTACGGCTTGAGGGCTCAGGACAGGTGACCGGAGACAGGCTGATGCTCCGACGGGCCATCGGTAACCTGCTATCCAACGCGCTTCGCTATACCCCGTTTGGTGGGCGCATTGTCGTGACGGTGAGCGTCGTACGAGACAGTGGAGACGCCGAGACAATCCACCTCGCTATCGAAAACACTGGGGAGCCCATCCCGTCGGAACACCTGTCACGTCTCTTCGACCGCTTCTACCGCGTGGATGCATCCCGTCGCCACACAGGGGATGGCGCCGGGCTGGGCCTTGCCATCACTCGCTCAATCCTGCGATCTCACGGAGGCGACATTGAGGGACGGGCGGGGGAAGGAAGCAACATTTTCGAGATGTGGATGCCGGCGTCGATAGTCACGCCTCACGGCACTGATTAACTTTATCAACTTAGCCTGGTCGAGACGAACATATTACGCTTCAAGCTATTGGGGGTGCGACTGGCCGCTTGAGAGTGAAACTACAGGCTCCAGAGGTGCATGTGCGCTGCGCAATTCCGAATACCATCACATATTTTTGGCGTTTCGGTGACGGTTGCTTACCCCTGAAATCCGTCTGGGGTTGGGGCTACGGCGCCTGAATAAGAGTTATGCAACAATTTCTTGTCCGCACCAGAAAACGGTAAGCCAAGTTTGATAGCCAGTCGGTAGGCCCAAGTCGTACGATAACGGCTATCCTCCTTGCCATCCCGCTTTGGCAATATTTTCGGTAATCGACGGCACACGCAAACTTCGCGCAGGGCACTGTCAGCACAAGAATCCCAATGCCCACCGTTGTCGACCATGGTATCCAGGACTGTCTTCACGTGCATATCAATATCGGAGAAGGGCGCCGGTTCCAAAAACGAAAGTACCATTGTAGAGAGCGCCCATTCTCCACCCCGATCCACATCGACCAACACCACCGGTGGCTTGCCTGTAACATTGATGAGGGTAACCAAACAGCAACGCGGGCGACGACCGATCGTTGAGAATGCGCGGCCCGGCTTCAGCCGGCACAAAGACATGGATATCTCTGTGTCGCTTATTAAACCCGCCATCATTTCGATGGTCTCCGCCAATGCTTGGAGATCGCCTGCAAGATCCCACGGGCAGGACTCCAGCGTACGGAATTCGAGGGGAGGAATGCGCGCGCCTCGGCTTTCTCGGCTGACCCCGCCTTTAAATAGAGGTCTGTTCGTCACTGCCCCCCCAGTTACCACGTTGTCTTCGGTCGGAGATTTGCCGTTGACGCTATGTCGCGATCTCCCCGTCTCGCGCCAAATTTTCTTTATTGGCACTTTGATCGTGAATTCTCGAGACTTTGTCCCTACCTCAATGGCCAGCTGACCTGCCGCCACCCGAGTACCCTCTTCAGCCGTTGAAATTTCCACGTCAGACTCCTGTTGACACACTTTTGGCTTTCTGGCCCCACCTTCGGGAGTAATTGGAACTGTGTCACTAGGTCTCCGAAAACTGGGGTGGCCATAGCGTAATCGCAAGCATGGAGACGAGCGCCCGGTGAGATGGATGATCTCTAGCACCAGCCAATCTGCACCCTGCCTGACCCCACGAAACGCCAGTTTTGACTCAGGAACGTCCGGCAAATCCAAACTAACATACTGCTGCCCAGCGGATTTCGTATAAACGCTATCCCATGTCCGACGACCTTCGGGGTGAATCGCAAGCCAAGCGAATTCCAAAGCAAAGCTCTTGGAAAGTGACCGCCTAGGCATGTCGGAGGTAAATCTGAGCGTCAGTTCTTCGTAGATACCAAGGGGCTCGAATTGGTATAAAGTCATCAGCTGCCCCGGAACCATAACCGCGTTGGCCAACGTCTTGTTATGCAACAGTAGGTAACGTACTAGCTCCATCGTCGGAACGAAGATCCTCTCACCGTCGATCTCGTATCGAATAACCCTCTGCACTCCACCCTGATGCCCAAAGAACGGATATAAGCCAGTAGGAATGTCGGCGGAAGTCACTTCCACCCCATTTGCCAAGTTAGAAATTAATACAGGATGAATTACTCCATTCGACTGCGTATCCAACAACAATCCATCTTCAAAGCGCAGTCCTAGAGAAATAAATGGAAATAGTCCAATGGGCAATGGCCACATTCTCACCCGTCCGGATCGCAAACCACGGGTGACCACCCTCAAGAGCCAACTTCCATCCGCGCCCTGCTCCAAACCAACAAGCCAATGAATTTCAAGCGGCTCGTCCACTTCGCGGAAGGCACTGACTGTCAGATGCCTCATAACAGAGGCGCTCCTGGCAAAACGGCGAGCTCAAGGGCTGCCTCGACCTCCATCGTCACTTGCCGCGACAAACCAGCTTTGCGCTGTATCCGCCACACAGCTAAGGATTGACCGGCATTTGCAAGCTCATGGGCAGCCCAAGCAACGCGGCGGCTCTGGAAGCTCGCGGTCGTATCTCGTAAGCGACTGAGCAAGGCCGCTGTGTTGGGAAGACGACGAAGATGGCTCGAAAGCCAAGTAGGATCTGCAGTCCTACGGCAAATTTCCGCCAAAGTTACTTTGCGAGGAGGGAGTTCGTGACGGATTTTTTCGGCCAGATCTGTGACACGCTGCATCCATTCAAGGTCAAGACTCGCCCAAGGGCTGACGACTCGAACTCGGCGGGAGACTTTTGCCGCGGGCTGATTTGTCACCAGCCATTCTTTGTCATGGCGATACAGCCACATGAACAGCGCCGGCTCTAACTCGGACAAAGCTTTGCGACCCAAATTGGGGTGGTTCTGCTGCAGATCCAGCCACGCCTTGCGGTACCCTCCCGAATCACAGACCACGGGAATCGATACATTTGCCGGGGCCCAAATCGCATTCAGATTCAGTTTTGCGGCACGTAGCCGGACCGTACGAGGGTCCACATGCAGCCGCCGTGCCGCCTGACGAATACCGATTCGATCATCAACTAATTGTCGAATCAGCCGATCGAACTCGGCCCCAAAACGCAAAGGGCGGGGACGGCTTAGGGTGCCAGACGAATTATCAACATTACGAGCATAGGCGTAACCACAAGCGCATTCGAACACGCCCACGATGCGGCCACGATTGCGGTGGGTAACCACCCGCTCGACTAGAAGTTCGCCCTGATGACCGCTCAACGGGTTGAGACAGGGCCAGGGGCCAACTCCAAAGGGTTCGTCACTCGCCAAACCCTTTAAGAATTCCTGCAGTAATATGTTCAGCAAGGGATGTAGTGCCCGGCTAGGCCGCTGTGTGAGCACGACAAGCCAACTCATGTCAGCCAACCCAACATCGGCGAGTAACGGCTGCAAAGCCACACCAAAATGGTCCCGAAACCTCTCTTCCAGCTCATTCTGTTTAACCCTGCCGGAGGATGACGAAAGACCAGCCCTGATCAAGCCGCTCCGATACCAGGCTGCCCATTTCTCACGATTTCGCGCTTGCGGCATGAACTCCAGCGCTTGCCGGCAAGCTCGTGCTACCGAAAGCAAGGTCTCATCGTTCTCCAAGGACGTCGGTGTGACCTCCCTGCCACAGTCACAATTCGCGCTGGTTGCCGCAATGAAGGCATGACGATTTCCAAGTGCAGAAGGGATAGCACTCGACCTCAAGATGACGCCGTGATCCGGGCACAGCAGCACCCCCGGCAACTGATGCGTCCGTCGCCAATAAGGCTCACCATGCGTGCGCTCCATCTCAAGGACGCATTCTGGGCAGAATCGCAATTGCCTGACACGAGACGCTGCCGTGGCAAGGCCCAGAAGCAGATGTAGCCCAGCAAGGGAGCCACCAATCAAAGCACGCAGCACCCGTTTCCGGACATCCGCCGGCTGAAATGCCAGATAGTACGGAAACAGCGTGTAGTCCACAGCCAGTCGCTCGGGACTCATTCCCCATCTAGGAGGTAGATGTGTGGATAAGAGACCAAGACTCCCCTGTAGATCCAGCCTTGCGATCACCCCGCGGCAACCAAATAGATCATCCAGCGTCTGCTTGGGGCTGCTCGAACCAACATGTCGATGGTATCTTGCCAGAAGACTGTAGAGCAACTCGTCGCGATAGGGCTCAGGGAAATAGACAAGCATGCAGAGCAATCCTCACGCAGCTTCAGGCAGAGCCCCGACGGCACCCGATGCCTTCAGGGCATCGTATGCCGTCAGACCTTGCGGCTTGCCTTCGCTGACAATTCTCCTCAAATCACCAAGAGGCCACTCGGCCTGCTCCGCCTTCTGAATCTTCTTTGTTCGCCTTGGCTTAGGTGTTTCTACCGGGGCCTTCAGCTTTCCACCGATGACTGCGACTAGCTGTAGCGCATCCAACGTGGGATCTGCCGCTAGGGCGTCGCGGAGCATCACTTCGACAACGTCAGGTGCCAAACCCAATGCGCCCATTGCCGCACGAACCGATCCAAGTACGTCGCTAGTCCCTTGCGCACCGTTTTGCACATCTGTTGCCGGCAAGGCTGGAGGAGCCTCCTTACTAAGGTCATTATTCGTGACCGCATCGCCAAAAATTTGAATCACATGCTCTCGGAAAGGCAACAGATCATCAAATGCGCTAAGCGCTGCGGTGTCGTTCCTCCTACACGCATCGATCATGGGTTCGATCAGCTTAAAGTCATCCTTAACGACTTGCCGAAGCAGTGAAGGGGTCAAGGTCTCAGAGAGATTACGGACCTTCCGCAATCTGATAGCCTTCATCTGCGACAACATGAATAACTTGACGACCACATCAATGATCCCTTGGGACGCAACGTAGAGCTCGTCGCGTAAGTCCTGATCTAGCGGCGTAAATTCACGCGTCCACTGATACCTCCATAACCGGTCGACGAAATGCTGCCATGTCTCATTGTTCGGCATCCGCTCCCAGATCATGGAGCCGATTCCGCTTGCCCGCCTCGCCTGTCGAAACTTTCCCTGAAGCAGGCTGACGGCATTATTTGTTCCAATAGCGATCACTGGCACACTAATAGTGTTGACCAAGGTAACGAGAAAATTCAGGATGTCCTCAGCATCCATTCCATGCGTGCGCAGCAGATGCTGAATCTCGTCGACAACCAGAACCCCCAGAGCATGGATGCTTGCGAGGTGCGCCATGCGCTGCATGGCCAGGCCGACAGTGCGAGTGGAAGATCCGTATTTGTCCAGATAGTTCGTGCCCAGCACACGATCAAGTTCGGCGAAGAAATTTATGCACAACTGAATGGGACCACCCTTTTGAGGGCACTCCACCTTCAGCCAAGTTAGTTGGTGCAAACTGAAAGGTTTATCGTGGTAAATAACTTGCGGATACTGGGCTAGCGTGCGCTCAATGGCTGTCGACTTACCGATCCCTGAGTCTCCAAGTAACGCAAAACTGGCAGCACTATTGGGCACAGCGAATCGCCGCGTTGCTAGGTTACCTGTCTCCATGCGCGCAACGCTGTTTTGCAAGTGGCGCTGGTAGTCTCCCTGCGCAGGATTCCGACCGATGTACCCTTGCCGCAGAAGCATGCCAAATCGACTGGCGAGGGTCAGGTGCTGCTCAAGGGGATCAAAATATCGGAACAACCGCATGATGCAATGCGGCCGCACATGATCGGGAAACTGCCGCTCCTTGGGGTCGAAGAGTGGCTGCAACAGCAATCGATCGTAGGTTTCCTTCGTCGACCACAACGGCGGCAGTGCCGTGATGAATGGATTGTCCTGATACTCCGGCAATACAGCTAGCTGCGCGTCACTATTGGTCATCGTCTAGGCTCCCCAATATCTCGGTAATGCTAGGTTCAGAATAGTCGGACTTCGGCCACAGAGGAATAACATCCGCAACCTTCGGCGGCGGCGTGCGATCACCTAGACGGAATACCTCAGTCTGCCGATTCGCCAACTTTTCTTCCGCCCGGTTGGAACGGATATCTTTCGTTCTGGCACGGTCACTGGCCGTCGCTAAAGGCTGCGTAGCAATTGCTTCGCTGACGGTGCTTTCAATCTTCGCGGCAAGATCAGCCTGCTTGAATTGCTGATTTGGGGCACGGTCGGCGGCTTGATCCTTCTCGAAGAATCGCCTCTGCCCGATCTCCCAGGATGACATGCCTCGGTCTACCCGACTCCGCTCCGTCATGGCACACACAATAAACCCTTGCTCTGAGTCCGGGGCATGAAGATAGATATCGTCTAGGCAGCGCGGATCATAACTGATTAACACACGCCAACGCCCACGTTGCCTGGCTTGGTCAAACCAACGCTGCTCGACCGCCTCGGCGCAAGTGTAGAAGCATCCGTCGAAATAAATCCCGTGGCCAGTGACGCTCGCAGAACCTACCGGAAGCAAACTAAAACGGACGCGATCTTCAGGATAAGAGCGCAATTGGCCGCTTTTTTGAGCAACACCCCAGTTCCATAACTCGATGGGGACGGCCGGGACATCATCGGCCGCCATGCCAGGTCCCTTATCATAGCCTTTGATCTCATGATGATTGTTGTAATGAAGAACGCAGTCGATGACGATGCGCGTAAACTGGTGGAGATCCAATACGGCATCAAGACGGTAGTCCTTCCCGCCCCGCTCTCGGAAATCGCATTGGATATAGCCGGGGACATAAGGCTTGAATTTGGCCGGCAAAAGGCGGAACCGTTGCTCGACGATTCCTTTCCAATCTGCACGATAGGGAGCGGTGTTTTCGATACTGACACGGTAGTTATTCGCCAACGTCTCAATGTAACGCCCCTCAATCTCCCCACGGTCACCCAACAGCGCGGCTGGCAGGTGATGGCAGGGCCAATCCTCCAGTTCGATCTCCCGCCCAAACTGCCGACAATAGTTGACCTTGTCTGCAGCAGTGTTAGCCAATGCCATCATCGCGCCCACCCAAGAGGGGCCTTCCAGCCCGACATAGATTCCAACGATCATCCGGCTGAAGACATCGATGACGATGTAAAGGACAGGGCGCCCGATGATACGGTCCCGCTTCAGGCGGGATACTAGATATACATCGGCTAAGGTTGCGTCGATCTGATATCTGGCTCCCGGCCCCCATGTCTCCACTGCAGAGGTGGAAAGCAGACCGCGCATATCTTTATCGTAGGACCTGGGCCCAACCCGGCGCCGCTTGACGTCCATGATGTCCTGATCTCTCCCAAACCAATAGCGAAATTGGGTATCCGTAGGCAAACCATCTTGAGCGTAGGCGTCTTGGGGGACGTGAATGACATCGTTTGACTCGGGATCGATTCGCTTTTCACAGAAAAACGTCCGAATCATTTCGTCATACGCACCCTTCAGCGTAAACTTACTGCCGACTTGCGCGTAGTACCTGTCAACGGCAACCCGGAAAACCCTTCGGATATCGGGCGTGACATTGATGCCCTTCTGACCACCATAGAGGCGCGGCCGTCCGCGCTTCTTACCAGTGCTGTGGCGCTCCTTGCCCCGCCCTCCGGAATTCGCGTAGTCAGGCAGCAAGGCGTTCGGCGTTTGGCCCCGCTGCCAATAACGACGAAGATAGCGGTATACCGTGTTGAGTGTGATCTTGTGCTCGGCTATCGCGGCCTTTAAGATTTTACCTCGCTCATCCCTTTTGTATATTTCAGGTTCTTTATCAACAAGATTCTTGATAATGGACCAAGCGTCGTCCCGAATGGTCTTGTGGCTCGGAGGGATGGAAGCTTCGATCGCGAGCACGAGATAAGGATCGGGATTCAACAGACGTGCCCGCTTCTCTCGCACATCCTCGATTAGCCCGTCCAGCCGCACGATGATGGGTAGCGCCTTTTCCTCACACACGTCGATGATCGCTGCACCTGCGCTGTCGGGACTAAACCAGAGGACTCTAACGGTACGCCCTTCGCCCTCTTCGTAGTGCAACAAATCGTTCCTGAGCAGCATTTCACGCCCTCCGCCTTACTTCGCCACCGCCTTTGCGCGTTAGCGCCTGGGCAAGGACCGCCGAGGTATCGAACGGACGATCCATGTCGATCAGCAGTATCTTGGTTGCGATCAAGTGACGGATCACGGTAAGCCCCTCCCCAGAACCAAACCCCTGGGTGCTCTCCAGCCAACGGAGAAACTGTTTGATCGTCATCTCGGCACATGTCTCCATGCAGCCAAGCAGAGCGCGGCACCGATCCTGCCAGAACCCCGGGTAAGGTACCTCTAGCCCTTCAAGGGTATGCATCTCATGAACCCAGCGGATATTGCCAACACGATCTTTGTTCATGTCCCGCTCGGTAACGATGATCCAATCAGCTTCACCTTGCCAATACCGGCGGTCGATTTCCAACTTCTCGATCGTCCGAGCATCGTCGAGGTCATCACTTTTCTTAACCGGGATAGCCAGCGTTCTCCGTCCTTGAGCGGTCTGGATATCGACCAAGAAGTCAGTGGTCATCACGATGTCCACTTTGGTCTTAACGTCAGACGGATGGGCAACCCCCATCTCGGATGCGATCTGCCGCGTTTTCTCGCGATCGAGGGGAAATTGCTCCCGAATGTCCAGGACGTGATCTTCCCAGTCGAGTAGGTAGAAGAGTGCCGTTTCGATGTCGGAGAGAAGATGGTGCAGCCTGCCAGTTTTCCAGCCTGTGGGCCGTGCTGTTCGGCCCTGTGACGGAACATCCTGGATAGTTAGCCAGGGCTTGTAGCTCCCGCCCGCACCTTGGCCCCGCCCTTCCTTCAGGAATCGCGCAAGCGTGGCTTCATCGAAGCTATAGCGGCGCTTGGCCATGAAAAAGCCCCCAGTAACTAGATGGCTTCATCTTAGTCACTGGGGGCTAAATTACAACTTTATTATTTACATCACATCTTTATTGTCTAGTTCACATCTTTATTATTTTCTAACAGCGTCGGCCGCAGGCCGGCCCGGTCATTCCACGGTCACCGATTTGGCGAGGTTGCGCGGCTTGTCCACGTCGGTGCCCTTGACCAGGGCGGCGTGGTAGCTGAGGAGCTGCAGCGGGATGACGTGGAGGATGGGGGAGAGCATGCCGTAGTGTTCCGGAAGGTGCAGGATGTGCACGCCTTCGGATTCGGGGATCTCGGAGCCAGCGTCGGCAAACACGTAGAGTTCGCCACCGCGGGCTTTGACTTCCTGCAGGTTGGACTTGAGCTTTTCGAGCAGGTTGTCGTTGGGGGCCACCGAGATGACCGGCATTTCCTTGTCCACCAGGGCCAGCGGGCCGTGCTTGAGTTCGCCGGCGGGGTAGGCTTCGGCGTGGATGTAGGAGATTTCCTTGAGCTTGAGGGCGCCTTCGAGGGCGATGGGGTAGTGCTCGCCACGGCCCAGGAACAGGGCGTGGTGCTTGCCCGCAAAGCGCTGGGCCCAGGCTTCGATGGCGGGTTCGAGTTCGACCACCTTGCCCACGGCCACCGGCAGGTGACGCAGATTGGTGAGGTGGGCGGCCTCGTCGGCCTCGGAGAGGCGGCCGTTGACCTTGGCCAGGGCCAGGGTGAGCAGCGCCAGGGCGGCGAGCTGGGTGGTGAAGGCCTTGGTGGAGGCGACGCCGATCTCGGGGCCCGCGCGGGTGACGAAGCGCAGGGCGGTCTCGCGGACGATGGCGGACTCGGGCACGTTGCAGATGGCCAGGGTCTTGGTCATGCCCAGGCTCTTGGCAAACTTGAGGGCGGCCAGGGTGTCGGCGGTTTCGCCGGACTGGGAGATCACGACCACCAGGGTTTCGGGGTCGGGCACGGATTCGCGGTAGCGGTATTCGCTGGCAATCTCGACCGAGCAGGGCAGCTTGGCGATGGCTTCGATCCAGTAGCGGGCGACGAGGCCGGCGTGGTAGCTGGTGCCGCAGGCGAGGATGAGCACGCGACGGGTGGCGCCGAAGACGCCTACGGCGTCGGCGCCGAAGAGCTGCGGGGAGATGCCACCGCCGCCGGCGATCATCTCGAGGGTGTTGGCCAGGGCTTGGGGCTGCTCGAAGATTTCCTTCTGCATGTAGTGGCGGTACTTGCCCAGCTCGACGGCGTCGGCCGACAGGCTGGAGATGTTCACCGGGCGATCGACCGGGGTGCCGTCCTGCAGGGTGACGCGGAAGCCGTCGAGGGTCAGCTCGGCCACGTCGCCGTCTTCGAGGTACACCACCTTGCGGGTGACCTGCAGCAGCGCGGCGGTGTCGGAGGCGGCGTAGTGGCCGTCTTCGCCGATGCCCAGGAGCAGGGGCGAGCCCTTGCGGGCGACGATCACGCGGCCGCTGTCGGCTTCGCTCACCACGCCGATGGCGTAGGCGCCGATGAGTTCGGCGATGGTGGCGCGCACAGCGTCGAAGAGGTCGGGCGTGGCCTTGAGCTTGTCGTGGAGCAGGTGGGCGATGGCCTCGGTGTCGGTCTCGGAGGTGAACACGTAGCCCTTGGCCTGCAGGCCGGCACGCAACTCCTCGAAGTTCTCGATGATGCCGTTGTGGACCACCGCGAGGCCGCCGGAGATGTGGGGGTGGGCGTTGCGCTCGGAGGGCACGCCGTGAGTGGCCCAGCGGGTGTGGGCGATGCCGATGCCGGCGGAGAGGCCGGTGGCGTCGGCCTGGGCGGTCAGCTCGGCCACGCGGCCAACGGCGCGCAGGCGCATGAGTTCGGGCTGGCCTTCGGTCTTGAGGACGGCGAGGCCGGCGGAGTCGTAGCCCCGGTATTCAAGCTTGCGCAGCCCTTCGAGCAGCACGGGAACGATGTTGCGACGGGCAATGGCGGTGACGATGCCACACATGAGCGGAAACCTTTCGAAAAGGCCCGACCGCCAGGGCCGGGCCGGAAGATGAGGGAATCAGGCTTTCTTGATCTTGACCGGGCGCTTCCAGCCGGGGATGGAGGCCTGGCGGGCCCGCGAGACGGTAAGCTCGCCGGCCGGGGCGTCCTTGACGAGGGTGGTGCCGGCACCGAGGGTGGCCCCCTTGCCCACGCGCACCGGGGCAACGAGCTGGGTGTCGGAGCCGATGAAGACGTCGTCCTCGATGACGGTGCGGAACTTGTTGGCGCCGTCGTAGTTGCAGGTGATGGTGCCGGCGCCCACATTGACCCGCTGGCCGATGTCGGCGTCGCCCACGTAGGCCAGGTGGTTGGCCTTGGAGTGGTTGGCGATCACGCTGTTCTTCACTTCGACGAAGTTGCCCAGGTGGACATCGTCGCCCAGCACGGTGCCGGGGCGGGTGCGGGCGTAGGGGCCGATGGCGCAGGCGGCGCCCATCGTGGTGTCTTCCACGTGGGAGAAGGGAGCGATCTTGGTGCCGGCGCCGATGGTGGCGTTGCGGATCACGCAGTTGGCACCCACGCGCACGCCGTCGGCCAGCTCGACCCGGCCTTCGAAGATGCAGTTCACGTCGATCTCCACGTCGCGGCCGCAGATCAGCTCGCCGCGCACGTCGAGGCGGGCCGGGTCGATCACGGTGACGCCGGCGTCGGTGAGGCGGCGGGCGATGTTGCGCTGGTGGATGCGCTCGAGTTCGGCGAGCTGGGTCTTGTTGTTGACGCCAAGGGTTTCCTCGAAGGCGTCGGGCTGGGTGGTGACCACCTCCAGGCCGTCGGCCACCGCCATCGCGATGATGTCGGTGAGGTAGTACTCGCCTTGGGCGTTGTCGTTCTTGAGGTTGGCGAGCCAGCCGCGCAGGCGCTCGACCGGGGCGGCGAGGATGCCGGTGTTCACCTCCTGCACCTGGCGCTGCGCGGGGGTCGCGTCCTTCTCCTCGACGATGCAGGTGACCTTGCCGGCGTCGCGGATGATGCGGCCGTAGCCGGTGGGGTCGTCCATATTGACGGTGAGCAGCGCGAGCTGGCGATCGCTGGCGGCGGCCATCAGGCGCTGCAGGGTGGGCACGCCGATGAGCGGCACGTCGCCGTAGAGGATCAGGGCGATGTCGCCATCTTCCACCAGCGGCATGGCCTGCTGCACCGCGTGGCCGGTGCCCTGGGGCGGGTCCTGCCGGGCCCAGGCGAGATCGGGCGCATCGAGGGCTTCACGCACCACCTCTCCGCCGTGGCCATACACCACCACGATACGACGGGCCTCGAGAACGCGGGCGGTGTCGAGCACATGACCCAGCATGGGCTTTGCCGCGAGGGGCTGCAGCACCTTCGGCAACACCGAGCGCATGCGCTTGCCCTGCCCGGCGGCGAGAACGATCACTTCCATGGACTTCCTTCAATGCGGTTTGAATTTGGCTCGGGCGGATTCTAGCATGGGAGATTTTATGAAATTTGCGGCGCAGTTCTCGAATCGGGACGAGTTGCCGCCGGAGCCGTGATGCAACGCAACAATGATTTGATCTAATGCTAAAGTTAGTTTCAAGTCTTTCCGTAGAATCGGCGTGCTGCAAGGCAATAATTCAGGAAACATCATGACTACTCAAGCTCGCGATTTCATCCAGAACCGCACCTTCGACGAAATCGCCATCGGCGACTCCGCCCAGCTCGTCCGCACCCTGTTGCCCGAAGATATCCACCTTTTCGCGGTGATGTCCGGCGATGTGAACCCCACCCACGTAGATCCGGAGTTTGCCCGTTCCAGCCAGTTCCGGGAGGTGGTCGGCCACTCGATGTGGGGCAGCGTGCTGATCTCGTCGATCCTCGGCACCGAATTCCCCGGCCCCGGCACCGTGTACGTGGGCCAGACCCTCAAGTTCTGGCGCCCGATCACCATTGGCGACACCCTCACCGTCACCATCACCTGCATCCAGCGTTTCGAGCACAACCACCACCTGATCCTCGAGTGCCTGTGCGTCAACCAGGACGGGCTGAAGGTCATCGACGGCACCGCCGAGGTGATGGCCCCCACCGAGAAGATCAAGCGCCCGCGCATGGCGCTGCCCGAGATCACCATCTCCGACCGCCAGCAGCGCTACCTGCACGTGCTCGAGATGACCAAGGGCATGGAGCCGATCCCCATCGCGGTGGCCCACCCCTGCGACACCGAATCCCTGCGCGGCCCGATCCAGGCCCGCGACGCCGGGCTCGTCATCCCGGTGCTGGTGGGCCCGGAGAGCAAGATCCGCGAAGTGGCCGAGCGCGAGGGCATCGATCTGCACGGCGTGCGCATCGTCGACGTGCCCCACAGCCACGCCTCGGCCGAAACCGCGGTGCGCATGGCCCGCAACGGCGAGGTGGACGCCCTGATGAAGGGCTCGCTGCACACCGACGAACTGATGAGCGAGGTGGTCGCCAAGGAAACCGGCCTGCGCACCTCGCGCCGCATCTCCCACGTCTTCATGGCCGACGTGCCCACCTACCCGCACCCGCTGCTCATCACCGACGCGGCGATCAACATCGAGCCCACCCTGGAGGACAAGGTCCACATCATCCAGAACGCCATCGAGCTGGCGATCATGATGGGCGTGCCCGAGCCCAAGGTGGCCATCCTCTCGGCGGTCGAGACCGTCAACGTCAAGATCCGCTCCACCCTCGACGCCGCCGCCCTGTGCAAGATGGCCGACCGCGGCCAGATCAAGGGCGGCCTGCTCGACGGCCCGCTGGCCTTCGACAACGCGGTGTCCCTCGTCGCCGCCAAGACCAAGGGCATCCGCTCCGCGGTCGCTGGCCAGGCCGACATCCTGGTGGTGCCCGATCTCGAATCCGGCAACATGGTCGCCAAGCAGCTCGAATACCTCGCCGACGCCCTGATGGCCGGCGTGGTGCTCGGCACGCGGGTGCCCATCGTGCTCACCAGCCGCGCCGATACCGCCGAAACCCGTACCGCATCCTGCGCCATCGCCCAGCTGATGGCCCACAAACGTCGCCAGGGAGTCCGCCTGTGAAAGCCGTCCTCATTCTCAACGCCGGCTCGTCGAGCCTGAAGTTCGCCCTCTTCCCGATGACCCCGAAGCTGGCCGACCTGCCGCGTCTGTCGGGGCAGGTCGAAGGCATCGGCGCCGAACCCCTGATGACCGCCAAGGACACCAGCTCCGGCGAGCGCTTCACCGAGGCCCTCAGCGTGCCCGCGGGCACCGACCAGAACGGCCAGCACCGGCTGGCGCTGGAGTTCATCTTCGAGTGGATCAACCGCCACAGCCCGGGCGTCGAGATCGTCGCCGCCGGCCACCGCATCGTGCACGGCGGCGACCACTACGGCGCCCCGGTGGTGCTCACGCCGGAGGTCGTCGCCGAACTCGAAACCCTGATTCCCCTCGCGCCGCTGCACCAGCCCCACAACCTGCGGGCCATCAAGTCCCTCTTCGGGCTGATGCCGGACGTGCGCCAGGTGGGCTGCTTCGACACCGCCTTCCACCGCACCCGCCTGCCGGTGGCCGAACGCTTCCCGCTGCCCCGCGCGCTGTTCAACGAGGGGGTCAAGCGATACGGTTTTCATGGGCTTTCGTATGAATATGTATCGCGTCAGCTGCCCGACCTCCTCGGCGAAGAGAAGGCCCGCGGCGCTATCATCGTCGCCCACCTGGGCAACGGCGCCAGCATGTGCGCGCTACGCGACGGGCTCTCCCGCGACACCTCGATGGGCTTCACCGCCGTCGACGGCCTGATGATGGGCACCCGCACCGGCAGCCTCGACCCCGGCGTGATCCTCCACCTGATCGAGCAGAAGGGCATGGACGCCAAGGCGCTGTCCAACCTGGTCTACAAGCAATCCGGCCTGCTGGGCGTGTCGGGCCTGAGCCAGGACATGCGGGCGCTGCTCGAATCCGACGAAGACGCCGCCAAGGACGCCATCGAGCTGTTCTGCTACCGCGCCGCCTGCATGATCGGCCAGCTCTCGATGGCGGCCGGCGGCCTTGAGGCGCTGGTGTTCACCGGCGGCATCGGCGAGCACGCCGCGCCGATCCGCGCCCGCATCGCCGACTGGCTGGAGTGGACCGGGCTGCGCCTCTACCCGGCCGCCAACCAGCGCCACGCCACGCGCATCCACACCAAGGACAGCAAGGTGGAGGTGCTGGTGGTGCCCACCAACGAGGAATGGATGATCGGCCACCACGCCGTCAATCTCCTCGGGCTGGGCTGAGGCCCTTGCCCGCCCCGGTCATCGTCCGGGGCGGCAAAACAAAAAGCCCGGGTCACCCCGGGCTTTTTGCTGGCTGCGAAGATCGGCGGATCAGCGCGGCAGGACGGACGAACCCATCAGGAAGGCGTCGACCTCGCGGGCAGCCTGACGGCCTTCGCGGATCGCCCACACCACCAGGGACTGGCCACGGCGCACGTCGCCGGCGGCAAAGACCTTGTCGACGTTGGTGCGGTAGCAGCCTTCGCCGTCGGTGGTCGCCTTGGCGTTGGCGCGGGCGTCCTTCTCGACCCCGAAGGCGTCGAGCAGCGAGCCCACCGGGTTGGTGAAGCCCATCGCCAGGAAGGCGGCGTCGCAGGGCAGCTCGAACTCGGAGCCGGCCACTTCGGCCATCTTGCCATCCTTCCAGTCGAGGCGGACGGCCTTCAGGGCCTTGACGTTGCCCTTGCCGTCATCCACGAAACCCTTGGTCGCCACGGCGAAATCGCGGGTACAGCCTTCGTCGTGGGAGGACGAGGTGCGCAGCTTGTACGGCCAGTACGGCCAGGTCAGCGCGCGGTTCTCGGTTTCCGGCGGCATCGGCATCAGCTCGAACTGGGTCACGGAAGCCGCGCCGTGGCGGTTGGAGGTGCCCACGCAGTCGGAGCCCGTGTCGCCGCCGCCGATCACGACGACGTGCTTGCCCTTGACGTTGATCGGGTTGGCGATGCCCTGCTGGACTTCCTTGTTCTGCGGAATCAGGAACTCCAGCGCGGCGTAGATGCCCTTCAGCTCACGGCCCGGGACCGGCAGGTCGCGCGGCACTTCGGAGCCGGCGGCCAGGATCACGGCGTCGAACTCGGCCTTGAGCGCCTCGGCGGAGACCACTTCGGTGGCGTCGTTGTTGATGCCGGCGGGCAGGTTCTTGTCGCCAACCAGCACCTTGGTCTTGAAGACCACGCCTTCGGCCTGCATCTGCTCGACGCGGCGGTCGATGACCGACTTGTCGAGCTTGAAGTCGGGGATGCCGAAACCGAGCAGGCCGCCGATGCGGCTGCTCTTCTCGAACACGGTCACGTCGTGGCCGACGCGGGCGAGTTGCTGGGCAGCGGCCAGGCCGGCAGGGCCGGAACCGACGACCGCAACCTTCTTGCCGGTCTTGACGGCGGCCGGCTGGGGCTTGACCCAGCCGTTTTCCCAGGCCTTGTCGATGATCGCGTGCTCGATCGACTTGATGCCCACGGCTTCGGTGTTGATGTTCAGCGTGCAGGCGGCTTCACAGGGCGCCGGACAGATGCGGCCGGTGAAGTCCGGGAAGTTGTTGGTCGAGTGCAGAACCTCGATCGCTTCCTTCCAGTTGCCGCGGTAAACCAGATCGTTCCAGTCGGGAATGATGTTGTTCACCGGACAGCCGTTGTTGCAGAACGGGATGCCGCAGTCCATGCAGCGCGCGCCCTGCTTGCTCGCTTCTTCGTCGGTCAGGGTGACGACGAATTCCTTGTAGTTCTTGAGACGCTCCTCGACCGGCGCGTAGGCCTCGGAGAGGCGCTCAAATTCGAGGAACCCAGTTGGCTTGCCCATGTTACGCGGCCTCCAGTTCTTTCTGTTGTTGCGCGGCCATTTCGGCCAGCGCGCGACGGTATTCGTGCGGCATCACCTTGACGAACTTGCAGCGGGCGTTGGCCCAGTCGGCCAGGATGGCCTTGGCGCGTTCGCTGCCGGTGTAGGTGGCGTGACGCTCGACGAGCATCTTCAGCAGGGCCTCGTCGGCCATGCCCAGGTGACGCACGTCGACCCGGCCGTGGCCTTCGAGGTCGTCGCCGGCTTCGGAACCCTTGCGGGCGGCGAACTCTTCCTCGACCGGCTCCAGGGCCACCTGGGCCATGTTGCAGCGGGACTCGAAAGTGCCGTCTTCGTCGAACACGTAGGCGACGCCACCGGACATGCCCGCGGCGAAGTTGCGGCCGGTCATGCCGAGCACCACCACCGTGCCGCCGGTCATGTATTCGCAGCCGTGGTCGCCCACGCCTTCGACGACCGTGGTGGCACCGGAGTTGCGCACCGCGAAACGCTCGCCACCAACGCCGGCGAAGTAGGCTTCGCCTTCGGTGGCACCGTACAGCACGGTGTTGCCGATGATGATGTTGGACGGGGTGTCGCACTTGAAGCCGGCCGCCGGGCGGACGACGATGCGGCCACCGGAGAGGCCCTTGCCGACGTAGTCGTTGCCTTCGCCCACCAGTTCGAGGGTCAGGCCGCGGGACAGGAAGGCGCCGAAGCTCTGGCCGGCGGTGCCGTTCAGGCGGATATGGACGGTGTCGTCCGGCAGGCCGGCGTGGCCGTACTTGGCGGCAAACTTGCCCGACAGCATCGCGCCGACGGTGCGGTTGATGTTGCGCACCGGCAGTTCGATGTTGACCTTCTCGCCGTTCTCGAGGGCCGGCTTGGCCAGTTCGATGAGCTGGTTGTCCAGCGCCTTGGCCAGGTTGTGGTCCTGGGTTTCGGTGTGGATGCGCGGCACGTCGGCGGGCACGTTCGGCAGGTGGAAGATGCGGCTGTAATCCAGGCCGCTGGCCTTCCAGTGCTCGATGCCGGCACGCATGTCGAGGAGGTCGGCGCGGCCGATGAGGTCTTCGAACTTGCGGATGCCCAGCTGGGCCATCAGCTCGCGGACTTCTTCGGCGACGAAGAAGAAGTAGTTCACCACGTGCTCCGGCTGGCCGGAGAAGCGCTTGCGGAGGGTGGGATCCTGCGTGGCCACGCCCACCGGACAGGTGTTGAGGTGGCACTTGCGCATCATGATGCAGCCTTCGACAACCAGCGGCGCGGTGGCGAAGCCGAACTCATCCGCACCCAGCAGGGCGCCGATGACCACGTCGCGACCGGTCTTGATCTGACCATCGACCTGCACGCGGATGCGGCTGCGCAGACGGTTGAGGACCAGGGTCTGCTGGGTTTCGGCGAGGCCCAGCTCCCACGGCGAACCGGCGTACTTGATCGAGGACAGGGGCGAGGCACCGGTACCGCCATCGTGACCGGCGATCACCACGTGGTCGGCCTTGGCCTTGGCGACACCGGCGGCAACCGTGCCGACGCCCACTTCGGACACCAGCTTCACCGAGATGTCGGCGATCGGGTTGGTGTTCTTCAGGTCGTGGATCAGCTGGGCCAGATCCTCGATGGAGTAGATGTCGTGGTGCGGCGGGGGCGAGATCAGGCCGACGCCCGGCACCGAGTGGCGCAGGAAGCCGATGTACTCGGAGACCTTGTGGCCAGGCAGCTGACCGCCTTCGCCGGGCTTGGCGCCCTGGGCCATCTTGATCTGGATCTGGTCGGCGTTGACCAGGTATTCGGTGGTCACGCCGAAGCGGCCGGAAGCCACCTGCTTGATCGACGAACGTAGGCTGTCGCCGGCCTTCAGTTCGATGTCGCGCTCGACGCGGCTGGCACCGATGACTTCGGACAGGGTGGTGTCCTTGGCGATCGGGAAGAAGCGCTTCGGATCTTCGCCGCCTTCACCGGTGTTCGACTTGCCGCCGATGCGGTTCATCGCCACGGCGAGGGTGGTGTGAGCTTCGGTGGAGATCGAGCCGAGGGACATCGCGCCAGTGGCGAAACGCTTGACGATCTCCTTGGCGGACTCGACCTCTTCCAGCGGCACCGGGGCGCCGGCGGGCTTGAGGTCGAACAGGCCGCGCAGGGTCATGTGGCGCTTGCTCTGGTCGTTGATGATCTTGGCGTACTCCTTGTACGTGTCGTACTTGCCGGAGCGGGTGGAGTGCTGGAGCTTGGCGATGGCGTCCGGGGTCCACATGTGCTCTTCGCCGCGGACACGGAAGGCGTATTCGCCACCGGCGTCGAGGGCGTTGGCGAGCACCGGGTCGGCGCTGAAGGCCTGCTGGTGCAGGCGGATCGCCTCTTCCATCACCTCGAACACGCTGATGCCTTCAACCTGCGACGAGGTGCCGGTGAAGTACTTCTCGACCAGCGACTTCTGGAGGCCGATGGCTTCGAAGATCTGCGCGCCGGTGTAGGACATGAAGGTGGAGATGCCCATCTTGGACATGACCTTCATCAGGCCCTTGCCGACACCCTTGATGAAGTGCTTGGTGTACTTCTCGGTGAGTTCGGCGTCGCCCTTGGCGATCTGGGCCAGGGTTTCGAGGGCCAGGTACGGATGCACCGCCTCGGCGCCGTAGCCGGCCAGCACCGCGAAGTGGTGGGTCTCGCGGGCGGAGCCGGTCTCGACCACCAGGCCGGTGCGGGTGCGCAGGCCCTGGGTGACCAGGTGCTGGTGGATCGCCGAAGTGGCGAGCAGCGCCGGGATCGCGACGTTGTCGGCATCGACCTTGCGGTCGGAGACGATCAGGATGTTGGAGCCGTTGAGCACCGCGTTCTCGGCTTCGGCGCACAGGGAGGCCAGGCGCGCTTCGACGCCCTGCTTGCCCCAGGCGAGCGGGTAGCAGATGTCGAGTTCGGCGGAGCGGAACTTGTTCCCGGTGTAGCCGGCGATGCCGCGCAGCTTCGCCATGTCGGCGAAGGTGAGCACCGGCTGGGTGACTTCCAGGCGGTACGGCGGGTTGATCTCGTTGATGCCGAGCAGGTTCGGACGCGGGCCGACGAAGGACACCAGCGACATGACCAGCTGTTCGCGGATCGGGTCGATCGGCGGGTTGGTCACCTGGGCGAAGAGCTGACGGAAGTAGTTGTAGATCGGCTTGTTGCGCGAGGACAGGACGGCCAGCGGGCTGTCGTTACCCATCGAGCCGGCGGCTTCCTCACCGCTCTTGGCCATCGGCTCGAGGATGAACTTGATGTCTTCCTGGGTGTAGCCGAAGGCCTGCTGGCGATCCAGCAGGGAGGCGGAGAAGGTCGGGACCGCATCGGCTTCGGGCTCGGCACAGGTGTCGAGCTTGATGTTGATGCGGGACAGCCATTCCTGGTAGGGCTTGGCGGCGGCGAGGGACTCCTTGAGTTCCTTGTCGTCGATGATGCGGCCCTGCTCCATGTCGATCAGGAACATCTTGCCCGGCTGCAGACGCCACTTCTTGACGATCTTCTCGTCGGGGATCGGCAGCACGCCGGATTCGGACGCCATGACCACGTAGTCGTCGTCGGTGACGAGGTAGCGGGCGGGGCGCAGGCCGTTACGGTCGAGGGTGGCGCCGATCTGGCGGCCATCGGTGAAGGCCACGGCGGCGGGGCCGTCCCACGGCTCCATCATGGCGGCGTGGTATTCGTAGAAGGCGCGACGCTTCTGGTCCATCAGCGTGTGGGATTCCCAGGCTTCGGGAATCATCATCATCATCGCGTGGGCCAGGGAGTAGCCGCTCATCACCAGCAGTTCGAGGGCGTTGTCGAAGGCGGCGGAGTCGGACTGACCCGGGTAGATCAGCGGCCACAGCTTCTGCAGGTCTTCACCCAGCAGCGGCGAGTGGGTGCCCTTCTCACGGGCACGCATCCAGTTGTAGTTGCCACGAACCGTGTTGATTTCGCCGTTGTGGGCGATGTAACGGAACGGGTGGGCCAGATGCCAGGTCGGGAAGGTGTTGGTCGAGAAGCGCTGGTGGACGAGCGACAGCGCGGACACGCAACGCGGGTCCTGCAGGTCGAAGTAGTACTGACCAACCTGATCGGCGAGGAGGAGACCCTTGTAGTTGATGGTCCGGGCGGACATCGACGGGGTGTAGAACTCCTTGGAGTGCTTCAGCTTGAGCGCGGCGATGGCGTTGGCGGCGCGGCGACGGATCACGTACAGCTTGCGCTCGAGGGCGTCGGTGACCATGACGTCGGGGCCGCGGCCGATGAAGACCTGACGGATCACCGGCTCCTTGGCCTTGACGGTGGGCGACATGGGCATGGCCGGATCGGTGGGTACGTCGCGCCAGCCGAGGACGACCTGGCCTTCGGCGCGGGCGGCGCGCTCGATCTCTTCCTCGCAGGCGAGGCGGGAGGCGTGCTCCTTCGGCAGGAAGACCATGCCGACACCGTAGTCGCCGGCGGGCGGGAGGGTCACGCCCTGCTTGGCCATCTCTTCGCGGAACAGGGTGTCCGGAATCTGGATGAGGATACCGGCGCCGTCGCCCTGCAGCGGATCGGCACCGACGGCACCCCGGTGATCCAGGTTCTTCAGGATTTCGAGGCCCTGCAGAACGATGTCGTGAGTTTTGTTGCCCTTGATATGTGCGATGAAGCCGACACCACAGGCGTCATGTTCGTTGGCGGGGTCGTACAGACCCTGCTCCAGGGGAAGATCCATCTTGTTTTTCCTCGACACAACACACACCGGCGTTCGCGTTGCTGTAACGCCGGACCTTCAAACTGCGGAAAACGCCCCGTCCGAACCGTGAAAAAGCCGGCAAAGCATGGCCGGCCGGCTACGCGTGATCCCGACGAGGAGACCGTTCAAACACATTGGGCGAGGGTCGAATATACCGCTGCAGGTGCCCGTCCTTCAAGGATTTTTTGCGCTGCCGCAAGGCTGGCGCGGCGCGATCAGATTTCGCCGACGGCAAACAGGCGCCGATGTTCCTTCATGGCATAGCGGTCGGTCATGCCGGCGATGTAGTCGGCGATGGCCCGCGGCTTGTCGGCCCGGGCCATCTGCTGGTACTGGGGCGGCAGCAGGCGCGGGTCGTTCATGAAGGCGCCGAAGAGGTCGTGGATGATGCGCCGGGCCTTGTCGGTCATGCGCAGCACCTGGTAGTGGTGGTAGAGGTTGTCGCGGAGGAAGGTCTTGAGGATGCGCAGTTCGGGCAGCAGTTCGGCGCTGTAGGCCACCAGCCGCGGTGCGCTGCGCACGTCGTCGAGGCTGGACACCGCCGCGGTGGCGATGTTGCGGCGGGTCTGCTCGATGAGGTCCACGGCCATCAGGTTGATCATCCGCCGGATGGTCTCGTGGATGAGCCGGCGGCCGGCCAGGCTGGGGTAGGCGGCTTCGACGGCGCGCCGGTTGCGGGCAAAGATCGGCACCGCGTCGAGCTGTTCGAGGCTGATGAGCCCCGAGCGCAGACCGTCGTCCACGTCGTGGTTGTTGTAGGCGATCTCGTCGGCGAGGTTGGCGAGCTGGGCTTCGAGGGACGGCTGGCGCCCCTCGATAAAGCGCCGGCCAATGTCGCCCAGCAGCTCGGCGTTCTTGGGCGAGCAGTGCTTGAGGATGCCTTCCCGGGTTTCGTGGAGCAGGTTGAGGCCGTTGAACTCAGCGTAGCTCTCTTCGAGCAGATCGACGGTGCGCAGGGACTGCAGGTTGTGCTCGAAGCCGCCAAAATCCTTCATGCAGCCGTTGAGCGCCTCCTGGCCGGCGTGGCCGAAGGGCGTGTGGCCCAGATCGTGGGACAGGGCAACGGCCTCGGCCAGATCCTCGTTGAGGCGCAGCGCCCGGGCGATCGAGCGGGTGATCTGGGCGACCTCGATGCTGTGGGTGAGGCGGGTGCGGAACAGATCGCCCTCGTGGTTCACGAAGACCTGGGTCTTGTATTCGAGCCGGCGGAAGGCCGTGCTGTGGACGATGCGATCCCGGTCGCGCTGGAATTCGCCCCGGGCGAGGGGCGGCGGCTCGGGCAGCTGGCGCCCGCGGGAGTTGGCTTCGGTGACGGCGTAGGGCGCGAGATCGGTCATGATTTCCCGGCCCGGCACTTCAGCAGCAGGCCTCGATGGTGGCGCGGATGGCCTCGACCGGCGCCTCGGCGGTAATCACCGCCTTGCCGATCTGGCGGAGCAGCACGAGACGCAGCGTGCCATCCGACACCTTCTTGTCGTGGGCCATCAGCTCAAGGTAGCGGTCGGCGCCCAGCGGCGCGCCCTTCACCGGCAGGCCGGCGCGGGCGTGGATGGCGCGGACGCGCTCGACGTCGGCGTCGGAGAGCCAGCCCATCCGGCGGGACAGGTCGGCCGCCATCACGGCGCCAGCCGCCACCGCCTCGCCGTGCAGCCACTCGCCGTAGCCCAGGCCGGTCTCGATGGCGTGCCCGAAGGTGTGACCCAGATTGAGCGTGGCACGCTCGCCCTGCTCGGTCTCGTCGGCCACCACCACCTCGGCCTTGTTGTGGCACGAGCGCTCGACGGCTTCGGCCAGGGCGTCCTGGTCGCGGGCGAGGAGGCGGCCGAGGTTGGTCTCGATCCAGTCGAGGAAGGGCAGATCGCGGATGAGGCCGTACTTGATGACCTCCGCCAGCCCAGCTTTCAGCTCCCGATCCGGCAGGGTGTCGAGGGCGGCGGTGTCGGCGATCACCAGCCGGGGCTGGTAGAAGGCGCCGATCATGTTCTTGCCGAGGGGATGGTTGATCGCCGTCTTGCCGCCCACCGAGGAATCGACCTGGGACAGCAAGGTGGTGGGCACCTGGATGAAGGGCACCCCGCGCTGGTAGGTGGCGGCGGCAAACCCGACCATGTCGCCGACCACGCCGCCCCCCAGCGCGATCAGCGTGGTGCTGCGGTCGCAGCGCGCGGCCAGCAGACCGTCGAAGATCAGGTTGAGGGTGGGCCAATCCTTGTGGGCCTCGCCGTCGGGCAGGACGATGCGGGTGACGCTGAGGCCCTCCGCCTCCAGCCCGGCGACGAAGGCATCGAGGTAGAGCGGCCCAACCACGTCGTTGGTGACCACGGCCACACGGCGGGTTTTCAGGTAGGGCTTGATGAGGCCCGGCTGCTCAAGGAGGCGGGCGCCGATCCGGATGGGGTAGCTGCGTTCGGCGAGTTCGACGTTCAGAGTACGCATAGGGCGTGCAGTTCCTTTTCAATCGTCCGCACCATCGCGTGGGGCGTTCCGCGGCCGCCTTCGACGACGACATCCGCCACCTCGCGGTAGAGCGGATCCCGCGCGACGTAGAGCTCCTGAAGCCGCCCTTTCGGATCGGGCACCTGCAGGAGCGGCCGGGTGCGGTCGTGACGGGTGCGCTCCCACAGCACGTGAGGGGTGACATTGAGGTAGATCACCACACCCCGCTCGGCGAGCAGCGCCCGGTTCTCGGCCCGCGTCACTGCGCCGCCGCCGGTCGCCAGCACCAGATCGGTCTCTTCGGTAAGCGCTTCGAGGGTCTGGGTCTCCCGACGCCGGAAGCCATCCTCGCCCTCGATCTCGAAGATCGTCGGAATCTTGACCCCGGTGCGGGCTTCAAGTTCGTGATCGCAATCGACGAAACGCCACCCAAGCCGCTTGGCGAGTTCCCGACCGACCGTGGTCTTCCCCGACCCCGGCATTCCGACAAGAACGATGCAGCGCTTGTTATCTGAATTCACGGAAAAACTTTCCGAAAAGCGAAAAGCTGGCCTCACATAGGCCAGCTTTTTGTCAAGCCAAGACTATCCAATCAATACGGGCTCGAACATCCCGACTGAACCCCGAACGGGGAATACTGGAACGAAGGGGAGACATCCTTATCCAACAGTTCAGATGCGGGCACAGCAAGCCAGAAATTACGAATACCTACGCTATTTTTACCCGCCACAGCAGCAGTTGCCTTCAACTCAACAGCCGCCCAATTAGCGTACTCACGCAAGTACTCAACATAAAAAGCAGCTACACCGCTAGCATCCGTCGTAACTGTCGCGCTCAACCCGCCAGACGATGTCGGAGAGCGCACTATAGCAACGCCGTCCGGCTCCAAGAGCCCATCGCCATCGGCATCACCGATCTCGCCAGTTTCAACAACACCGTTGTTATTGGCATCCTCAGATGGGCAAATCGATTGGGTTGGCGGGTAGTACTCCACCCAACGCGTAGACCCAGTTCCACTGGAAGAAGATGAAGTAGCCGTATATGTGCACGTAGATCCGGTCCCCGCATTCGGACTCAAGAAGCACCCCTTTCTAAAATAAATACCACGAAGAGAGATAGTCACTGTCTGATTCTTAATGGGACCGCTCGCTGAATCTGAGACCATCACCCCATAAACTTTTCTATAGCGCGGAGGATCATCCAATGCCACGACTTGATTATCTGTGCCGATCACAATACTCACCGCTGACCCTGCTACTGTCAGGGTCGTTACCGCCGGGCTAACCGCTGGCGTTGCACCGGGGACTGATGCCATGACACGCACGGAATCCTTGCCGCTAGCCGAGGCATCCGCATTAAATGTCGCAGTTGCAATCCCCGAATCGTTTGTCACAGCCGTATTCGGAGTCGGCGTACCACCTCCATCTGGAGCGGAAAAAACCACCTGGCGCCCAGCGACAGGGTTGCTGTTCGCGTCCCGAACAATCGCGGTCACACTTGAGGAGCCACCAACGGTGATAACGGACGGATCGGCCTGAACAACAACCGTACTTGGCACAGTGGCAACAAACTTGACAGACAACGAGGTCTTAGCAACCGACGTACTCCCAGTTAGCTGCGCATAAACCGTAGCCGCACCCGCGTTAGGTGACAAGATATATGCAGTAGCTGACGAACCGGAGAACGGCACGACTTGAGAATCACTTCCAGAGGAACACGCACTATTAGCGTAAACCTGTCCACGAGACACCGTGAACATCACCCCAGTCGCAGCCTGTCCAGACAGAGCTACTGAAACCGGCATACATTGATTTACATTAACAGAAGAGTCCGCAGAGGGCGACGTGAAAACGAAATCAACTACAGAAGAGATAACCACATCCTGAGTTAAAGTCGCTCCTAACGCCGATGCAGTAATTGTGTCCGTCCCTGCAACCGTGGGATTATAGGAAATTACAGCCTGCCCATTCGCGTCCGTTGTCACAGACGGAGGCAGGATATTTCCCAGCTTGGAGGTCAAAGCAACAGTTTGATACGCAATCGCCTTGTTCGCTCCATCAACTAGCGTCACCGTCATCGATGCAACTCTTCCTACAATCGCCGTAGTGTCTCCACCAAAACCAATCCGGGTTCCACGAACTTGTACTACGGTCGATTGACTAAGACTGCCGGAACTCGCGGTAAGAGTTACAAGTCGATTAGCTTTTTCAGCGTTTGAATTAAAGGTAATAGACGCAACGCCACTCGAATCAGTCACTGCAGAATAAGCAGAAATCGTGCCTGAATCCGCTCTAAAGCTTACTGTCGCCCCTGGCACGACTGCATTTTTGTCGTCTTTTAGTGTTGCCGAAACAGACACGGTTGCACTGCCATTCGTCAGAATGGCAGGAGAGTCCACAGTCAATGAAAGCTGGGTGGCGGTCTGGGTGGGAGTGGTGGTGGTGCCGCCGCCGCTGGTGCAGGAGGTGGAGGTCTGATAAGGCATGCAATTCGTCGACGAACCGCCGCCGCCGCCCCCACACCCGGCCAAGGCCAGCGCGGCAGCCAGGGCCACCGCGATCCGGCTCCGGGACATCCAGCCGGCAGTTCTCAGATTACGCATAGGTTTTTCCATTCAAAACAGTTTCAACGCAGACCAAGCTGGTCGTTGATGATACGCGGCGTGATGAAGACAAGCAGTTCGGTCTTGTTGTCCTTGCGCTCGTTGCTGCGGAACAGGTAGCCGAGCACCGGCAGGTCGCCAAGGAGCGGGATCTTCGTCGTGGCATTGGAGACATCCTGGGTATAGATGCCCCCGATGACTATCGTACCGCCGTTTTCTACGACGACCTCCGTCTTCACGTGCTTGGTGTCGATCGGCACGCCGGAGGTCAGCGCCACATTGTAATTGGGCGAGTCCTTGTTGACCTCAAGCGTCATCATGATCTTGCCATCCGGGGTGACCTGCGGCTTGACCCTGAGCGCCAGATTCGCCTTGCGGAACGACACGCTGGTGGCGCCGGAGCTGGTGGCGGAGTTGTACGGGATTTCGGTACCCTGCTCGATGATCGCTTCGGCCTTGTCGGCGGTCATCACCCGCGGCCGGGACACCACCTTGCCGCGACCGTCGGCCTCGAGGGCGGAGACTTCCAGGTCGATGTAACGGGTTGCCGCGCTGTTCCACAGCGCCAGCGAGAAGGCGCCGGCCTGCTTGTTGTTGATCGTCGAGGCGGGCAGGTTGACGCCCAGCGAATCGCTGAAGTTGGGCACCGTGAGGATCTGCCCGGCCTGGTAACCGGTGTTGGACAGGTTGCCGGTATTGAAGGTGTTGCGATACACCTGCACGCCGTCGGTGGTGGTGCCCACCAGACCGCCGGTCTTGCCGCCAAAGCCCAGGCGCACGCCCAGGTTGCGCGAGAAGGTGTCGGTCGCTTCCACGATCTGCGCTTCGATGAGCACCTGACGCACTTCGACGTCGATCTCGGCGATCAGGCGCCGCATCTCCTCGAGGCGCGACGGGATGTCGTTCACGAAGATCTTGTTGCTGCGCTCGTCCGGCACCACGCTGCCACGCTTGGACAGCACGGTCTGATCCTTGCTCTTCAGGAACTCGGCAACCGACTTGGCCTTGTGGTAGTTGATCTGGAAGCTCTCGGTGCGCAGGGGCTCCAGATCGCCGATCTGGGCCTTGGCTTCGAGATCGAGCTTTTCGCGGGCGGCGAGTTCGTCCCGCGGCGCGATCCAGATCACGTTGCCGTTCTTGCGCATGTCGAGCCCGCGGGCCTGCAGGATGATGTCGAGGGCCTGATCCCACGGCACGTCCTTCAGCCGCAGGGTGAGGTTGCCCTGCACCGAATCGCTGGTGATGATGTTGAAGTTCGTGAAGTCGGCGATCACCTGCAGCACCGAGCGCACGTCGATGTTCTGGAAGTTGAGCGACAGCTTCTCGCCGCCGAAGCGGCCCTTGGCGGAGCCCTGGGTGAGCTTGTTGGGGTCTTCGCGGACGGGCTTCACCTCCAGGACGAACTGGTTGTCGCTCTGGTAGGCGTTGTGCTCCCACAGCCCCTTGGGGGTGATGGTCATGCGCACGTTGCCGCCCTGGGCCTGGGTGAGGACGGTAGAAACCGGGGTGCCGAAATCCACCACGTCGAGCTTGCGGCGCAGCTGCTCGGGCACGTCGGTCTTGAGGAAATCGACGATCAGGCTGGTGCCCTGCTGGCGGATGTCGATACCGGCGTTCGGGTCGGACAGATCCACCACCAGACGGCCCTCGCCCTCCTTGCCGCGGCGGAAGTTGATGTCGCGGATCGCGTGGCGCTCGCCCATGGCCAGCGCCGACGGTGCGGCAAACTGCGACGACGGCACCGCCCCCAGCCCGGTGGCTTCCTTCATCTGGGCGGACGAGAGGGTGATGAGCACCTCCTTGCCTTCGATCCGGACGTCGTAGGGGGAGACGCGGGCGAGGTTCAGCACGAGGCGGGTGCGGTCGCCCACCTGCACGATATTGACACTGCGCAGATCGCCCGCGTTGAGCGCCTGGCTGTTACGCCCCAGGCCGTTGGCGGTGTCGGGAAAATCGAAGGCGACCCGAGCCGGGTTGGCCACGCTGAAACTCGCCGGCACCCCAGCCAAGGGCTGGGCGAGGGTGAGCTTCAGCATGACGTTGCCCCCCTGCTCGGCGGCGACGATGTTCTCGATGCGATTGGCCGCCCGCGCCTCGGCGCCCGGCGGCGTCTGCGCCAGCGCCGGCGCGAGCGGGGTCAGCCCGCCAAAACATGCTGCGATGATCCACGCGCCAAGCTTGACGCCACAACGTCCCGTTTTCATTTCTTCGACTCCTGAGGCGCCTGCTCTTGCAGTTGCAGCGTACTGATGCGTTCCGTCCATTCACCGCTCGCGTCTTCGACGAGTTCCTTCAATGTGACCTCCGTCTCCGTGATGGCGGTGATCTGCCCGTAGTTCTGCCCGAGATAGTTGCCAACCCGGACCTGGTGCAGGGTCTTGTCCGCCACGACGATGGCGTGAGCCTGACCGCGCTTCATGAGCACGCCGACCATCTTCAGCGACTCCAGGGGGTAGGATTCCAGCGGCTCGCGGCGGCGGTTGGCGTCGGGGGCGAACTGCCCCCCTTTCTTGTCGGGCTCCAGCTTGGCCACCCGGAAGGGGTCGACCTTGCTCGCCCCCTCGTAAGCCACCGGCACGACCTGCTGGATCGGCGGAAGCGGTTTGAGATTCGGCTTGAGCCCCTTGGAGTTCTCATCCATCCAGGCGCGCAGGTCGTCCTGCTCGTCGCTGCAGCCGGACAACACGAGCGCCGCAGCCAGCGGCAGCAGCGCGGTCAATCGGACGATCTTCATTTCGTCGCCTTTTCCTTGGCCTTTTCCTTGCGCAGCTTGGCCACTTCCTCATCGTCCAGGTAACGATAGGTGACCGCCGTCGCATCGAACTTCAGCACGCCGTCCTTCTGGGTCTCGATGGCGATGTCGTTGAGGGTGACGATCCGCGGCATCTGGGCCACGTCGCTCACGAACTCACCGAGATCGTGGTAATTGCCGATGACGCGCACCGCGATGGGCAACTCGGCGTAAAAATCCTTCATGACCTCGGAGCCCGGCTTGAACAGCTCGAACTGCAAGCCGCGCCCCAGCCCCGCCTGGTTGATGTCGGCCAGCAGGGCCTCCATCTCGGAGCGGTTGGGCAGCTGCTTGAGCAGCGCACCGAACTGCCGGTCGATCTCGCTCAACTGCCGCTTGTACTCGGGCAGATTGACGGCCTGCTCCTTCTTTTCCTTCCACTCCTGCTTGAGGCGGGTTTCCTCCTCGCGCTTGCTTTCGAGCTGCGACCACTGGTCGCTCCAGTCGAGCCACCAGCCACCCAGTACGATGGCAAAGAAGACCGCCAGCAGGAAGGTGATGCGCGGCAGCAGCGGCCACTGGCCCGGATCGTTGGGGTCCAGCCCCTTGAAATCCCGTGCCAGGCTCTGGAAATCCAGGCTCCGGAGCTGCTCGATTGGTATCCTGAGCGCCATTACGGCTTACCCCCTGCGATCACGGGCGTCTTTCCCTTCAGCTTGCCGATCGGCTCTTCGGTCTTCGGGCGTTCGATGGAGACATTCAGGCTGAACTCGCTCACCCGACGGTTGTTGAGCGTGGCGGCCTTGACCTCGACGAGATCGGCCCGCTCGAGATTGGGGGCGGCCTCCAGGTTGCGCATCAGGTTGGAAACCCGCGCGTTCGACTGGGCATACCCCGACAGGTTGATCCGCGACCCGCTCTGCTTGAGCCCCTTCAGATACACGCCTTCCGGCATCTGGGCGGCCAGCTCGTTGAAGATCTGGACGGTCTCGGTGCGGTTGGTCTGCAGGGATTCGATCACCTGCTTGCGCGACAGCAGCGCCTCGGCCTGCTCGCGCAGGCCCTTGATCTCGGAGATCTCCTTGTCGAGTTCGGCGATGCTTTCCTTCAGGAAGACGTTCTTTGTCTCCTGACCGTCCACGTAGCCGGCGATGATCGTATGGCCGACAAACCACACGGCCAGACCGGACAGCGCCGCCACCGCGCCAAACAGCCAGAACTGCTGGCGCCGGGCCTTGCGCTTTTCCTCCCGATGGGGGAGCAGGTTGATGCGGATCACGAATCAAACCTCCGCAGCGCCAGTCCGCAGGCCACCAGCAGGGCCGGCGCATCGGCCGCCAGATTTTTTGGGCGAATCTTGGAACTCAGGCTCATGTTCGCAAACGGGTTGGCAACCTGGGTCTCGACCTGGGTCCGGCCCGCGACGGTGTCGGCCAGGCCGGGGATGACGGCGCAGCCGCCGGCCAGCACGATGTGATCCACCTGATTGAACTGGGTGGAGGTGAAGAAGAACTGCAGGGCCCGCGAAACCTCAAGCGCCAGGGCGTCCATGAAGGGCCTCAGCAACTCGGATTCGTAGTTCTCGGGCAGGGAGCCGGTGCGCTTGGTGCTTTCGGCCTCTTCGAGGGACATGCCGAAGTGGCGCATGATGTCCTGGGTGAGCAGGAAGCCGCCGAAGGCCTGCTCCCGGGCGTAGATCTGGACGCCGTTGCGCAGCACCGACACGTTCATCACGTTGGCCCCGGCATCGACCAGGGCGATGATCTTGTCCTCTCCCCCGCCCGGCAGCTGGGCCTGGACGAGTTCGAAGGCCGACAGGGCGGCGTAGGATTCGACGTCCATCACCAGCGCCTTGAGACCGGCAGCTTCGGCGGCGGCCACCCGGTCTTCGACCTTCTCCTTGCGCGAAGCGGCGATCAGCACCTCGTCCTCCTCGGCGCCGGAGGCCGCGGGGCCAATGACCTGGAAGTCGAGGTTCACCTCGTCGAGGGCGAAGGGGATGTACTGGTTGGCCTCGGATTCGACCTGGACCTCAAGCTCCTGATCGCGCAGCCCGGCGGGCAGGATGATCTTCTTGGTGATGACCGCCGACGCGGGCAGCGCCAGCGCGACGAACTTGGTGGTGGTGCCCAGCCGGCGCCAGCCACGCCGGATCGCTTCGGCGACGGCGTCGAGGTTGGCCACATTGCCATCGGACACGGCTTCGCGGGGCAGGGCTTCGATCGCATAGCGCTCGACCCGGTACCCGCCCCCGGAGACAGCCGACAGCTCGACCATCTTGACCGACGACGACGAGATGTCGACACCGATCAAGGGACGCGTCCTGGGACTGAGAAAGGATAGGTCGATCACAAAAAATCCTGAAAATTCTTTATGTTAGGCGCAATAACAACAATCTACATGAAATCCTAGCAACAACCATGACAGGTGTAAAGCAAGTCCCTGTAAAACACGGCTACCGCCGAACGGGCGGGCAGCGGTGGCTGCTCGTATAATGCGGCACTTTACCTGCTCCCCTTTTCCGCCATGCGTTGGGTTCTCTACCCTCTTGCCGTCCTGCTCGGCCTCGTCGCGGTCGGCATCGCAGTCGTCGCGCTCGCGGTCGCCTTTGCCTGGCCCACGCTGCCATCCCTCGAGGCCCTGACCGACTACCACCCCAAGATCCCGCTGCGGGTCTATACCGCCGACGGCGTGCTGATCGGCGAGTACGGCGAAGAGCGCCGCGCCTTCATCCGCATCCAGGATGTGCCGCCGGTCCTCAAGCATGCCATCCTCGCCGCCGAAGACGACCGCTTCTACCAGCACTCCGGCGTCGACTTCCTCGGCATCCTGCGCGCCGCGGGCGCCAACCTCGCCACCGGCGGCAAGCGCCAGGGCGCTTCCACGATCACCATGCAGGTGGCGCGCAACTTCTTCCTGACCCGCGAGAAGACAATCTCCCGCAAGCTCTACGAGATCCTCCTGGCCTTCAAGATCGAGCAGAACCTCAGCAAGGACCAGATCCTCGAGGTCTACATCAACCAGATCTTCCTGGGCCGCCGCGCCTACGGCTTTGCGGTGGCGTCCCAGACCTACTTCGGCAAGCCCCTGCGCGAGCTTTCGGTGGCCGAAGCCGCGATGCTCGCCGGCCTGCCCAAGGCACCGTCGGCCTACAACCCGATCGTCAACCCCAAGCGCGCCGCGCTGCGCCAGCAGTACGTGCTGCGCCGGATGACCGAGCTGGGCTTCATCACCCCGACCGAACAGCAGCAGGCCATCGACACCCCGCTGAAGGTCGCCACGGGCAACGGCAACGGCGCCGTCGCCAGCACCTCCGACTTCGGCGGCAGCGCCGACTACGTGGCCGAGATGGCCCGCCAGATCGCTTTCGAGCAGTACCGCGAGGAGGCCTACACCCGCGGCATCAAGGTCATCACCACCATCAACAAGGCCGAACAGGACGCCGCCTACCACGCACTGCGGCGGGGCATCATGGATTACGACCGCCGTCACGGCTACCGGGGCGCCGAAGCCTACGTCGATCCGGCCCGGATGAACCCCGAGCAGACCGAGACCCTGGACGAACTGCTCGCCGAGACGCCCGACTACGACGACATGCTCGCGGCGATCGTCACCAAGGCCGGCGGCGGCTCCGTCACGGCCTACCGGTATGGCGAATCCATCAAGATCGGCGGCGAGGGCCTGCGCTTCGCATCCGCCATGCTCGGGGACAAGGCGCCGCCCAACAAGCGTATCCGCCCCGGCGCCGTGATCCGCATCACGCGAATCGACAACCACTGGGAGATCACCCAGCTGCCCGAAGTCGAGGGCGCCCTCGCCGCGGCCGATCCCCGCACCGGCGCCATCCGCGCGCTGGCCGGCGGTTTCGACTTCAACCGCAACAAGTTCAACCACGTCACCCAGGCCTGGCGCCAGCCCGGCTCCAGCTTCAAGCCCTTCATCTACTCGGCGGCCTTCGAGAAGGGCTACGGCCCCAACAGCGTGGTGGACGACTCCCCGCTGTCCTTCCCGGCGGGCGAGACCGGCAGCCAGGCGTGGGAACCGAAGAACTACGACGGCCGCTACGACGGCCCGATCACCATCCGCACCGCGCTGGCCCGCTCCAAGAACATGGTGTCGATCCGCCTGCTCAAGTCGGTCGGCCCCCGCTACGCCCAGGACTACATCACCAAGTTCGGCTTCGACGCCGAACGCCACCCGCCCTACCTCACCATGGCCCTGGGCGCCGGCTCGGTCACCCCGTGGCAGATGCTGCGCGGCTACTCGGTGTTCGCCAACGGCGGCTACCGGATCGAGCCCTACCTGGTGAAGGAGATCCGCGACGAAGCCGGCAACGTGCTGGCGCGGGTCGACCCGCCGGTGGCCGGCGAGACCGCCGAACGCGCCATCGACGAGCGCAACGCCTACCTGATGGATTCGATCATGAAGGACGTGGTGCGCCGCGGCACCGCCACCAAGGCCCTGGTGCTCAAGCGCGGCGACCTGGCGGGCAAGACCGGCACCACCAACGAATACGTGGACGCCTGGTTCTGCGGCTACCAGCCCACGGTGGTGGCCGTGGCGTGGATCGGCTTCGACCAGCCGAAGAAGCTCGGCAGCGGCGAAACCGGCGGCGCCGCCGCCCTGCCCATGTGGATCAACTACATGAGAAAGGCCCTCGACGGCGTGCCGGAGAGCTTCCCGACCCCGCCGGCCGGCCTGATCCGCGTGCAGCCAGCCGGCAGCACCACCGAAGAGATGATCTACAAAGAGAACCTGCCGGCCGCGCCGCCGGAGGTGCCCCAGGAGCCGGCCAGCCCGACCCCCGCCGACGAAGCGCCGCCCCCGCCGCCCAAGGCGCCGGAGGCCGCGCCGGCGGCTAGCCCTTCAGGCTGACCGGCTCGCCGGCCTGCTCGGACATGCAGCGGGACAGCACCGCATAGAAATCGGCGCCGTCCCGCGTCCCCAGCCAGCGCCCGCCATCGGGGCGGAAGTGGAACCCGCCGGATTTGGCCGCCAGCCAGATCTCCCGCGCCGCCGTGTGGCGATTGACGATGATCTTGCTGCCGTTCTCGAACTCCAGCTCGACGATCCCGCCGGGCTTGAGTTCATAGTCGAAATCCAGGTCGCACCCATCCAGCAGCGCCTCCAGCCGGCCCAGCTCCGCATCGGCCAGTGCGTTGAAATCTGCTTCGTCCATCGCCGTCTCCCTCGATCTGTTAACATTTCCGTTTTTTGCGCGGAATCCATGCGAATCATCGCCATTGCCGCCGCGGCCTGCGGCCTGCTCGTGCTGGGCGGATGCGGCATCAAGGGGCCGCTATACCTCCCGCAGCCCCCCAAGCCGGCCGCCAAACCTGCACCCAAGCCCGCTCCCGCCCCGGCCGCCACGCCGGCGCCGGGCGCCGATCATAACAAACCCGCCTCCCAGGATTTAGCCCAATGACGCTCGCCCTGCCCGTGCCGACGCTCACAGCCGGCCCCACCGGCCTGACCCTCGAAGGGGTCGCCCTCGCAGACATCGCCGCCCGGTTCGGCACCCCCACCTACGTCTATTCCCGCGCCGCCCTGACCCAGGCCTACGAGGCCTACCAGCGCGCCCTCGGCCTGCGCAAGTCGCTCGTCTGCTACGCGGTCAAGGCCAACTCCAGCCTCGGCATCCTGTCGGTGTTCGCCAGGCTGGGCGCCGGCTTCGACATCGTCTCGGGGGGCGAACTCGCCCGCGTGCTGGCCGCTGGCGGCGACGCCGGCAAGGTGATCTTCTCGGGCGTCGGCAAGACCCGCGACGAGATGCGCTACGCGCTCGAATCGGGCATCGGCTGCTTCAACGTCGAATCCGCCTCCGAACTCGACCGCCTCGCCGAAGTGGCCGCCAGCATGGGCAAGCGCGCGCCGATCGCCTTCCGCGTCAATCCGGACGTGAACCCCAACACCCACCCCTACATCTCGACCGGCCTGCGCAGCAACAAGTTCGGCGTGGCCTTCACCGAAGCACTCGACCTGTACCGCAAGGCCAGCAAGCTTCCGAACATCGAGATCTCCGGCATCGACTGCCACATCGGCTCCCAGCTCCTCGACCCGGCGCCGATGGCCGAAGCCGCCGACAAGATCCTGGGCCTCGTCGACCAGCTCGCCAGCGAGGGCATCAAGCTCGACCACATCGACCTGGGCGGCGGCCTCGGCATCCGCTACCGCGACGAAGAGCCGCCCACCCCCACCGAATACCTCGCCCCGCTGCTGGCCCGCTTCGAGGGCCGCGACGAGGCCCTGTGCTTCGAGCCCGGCCGCTCCCTGGTGGGCAACGCCGGCCTGCTGCTCACCCGCATCGAGTACCTCAAGCCCGGCGTCGAGAAGAACTTCGCCATCATCGACGCCGCGATGAACGACCTCGCCCGCCCGGCGCTGTACGACGCCTACCACGAGATCGTCGCCGTCGCCCCGCGCAACCTGCCCGCCACCCGCTACGAAGTGGTCGGCCCGATCTGCGAGAGCGGCGACTTCCTGGGCCACGACCGCGACCTGGCGGTCGAAACCGGCGACCTGCTGGCGATCCTCTCCGCCGGCGCCTACGGCATGACCATGAGCTCCAACTACAACACCCGCCCGCGCGCCGCCGAGGTGCTGGTGGATGGCAGCGAGGTCCACGTCATCCGCGAGCGCGAGACCCTCGAGCACCTGCTGAAGGGCGAACGCCCGCTGCCCTGACCCCACCGCCGCCCGTCCGATGTCACCCACCCAGCGCACCGCCTCCCGCCTCGCCCTGCTCCTTGCCATCGGACTCGCCGGCTGCGGCGGCAAGCCGGAAGGAACCGCCGCCAAGCCCGCCCCGCCGGCCACCCCGGTCACCGCCTTCAAGGCCGCCAGCGTGCCGCTCGACGTGACCGAAGAGACCCTGGGCACCCTGGAGGCGCTGATCGACCCCAAGATCGGCGCCGAAGTGGCCGGGCGCGTCACCGCGGTGATCGCCCACGGCGGCGACCGCGTCACAAAGGGCCAGCGCCTCGCCGAGCTGGACCCCACCGACTTCCAGATCCAGGGCCAGACCGACGCGGCCGAGATCACCCGCCTCGAATCCCTCGTCGCCCAGGCCGAACGCTTCGCCGAACGCCAGCAGAACCTCGTCGCCAAGGGCTTCATCTCCCGCAACGGCGCCGACGACGCCCTCGCCCAGCGCGACGCCCTGCGCGCCCAGCTGGCCACCGCCCGCGCCCGCAGCGGCACCAGCCGCAGCAACCTGGCCCGCACCAAGGTGGTGGCGCCGGTGGATGGCATCGTCGAAACCCAGATCGTGTCGCCGGGCGACTACGTGAAGGTGGGCGATCCGCTCTTCAAGCTGGTCTCCAACCGGGTGCTGCGCGCCCACCTGCCCTTTCCCGAATCCGCCGCCGGGCGCATCCGCCCCGGCCAGACGGTGCGCCTCGCCCTGCCCCATCGGCCGGGCAAGGTGGTCACCGGCGTCGTCGAGGACGTGAAGCCCACCATCAACGATCTGTCCCGCGCCATCGACGTGCAGGTGCGCCTCGACAACGACGGCTCCATGCTCTCGGGCGGCACCGTCAATGCCGCCATCGTCACCGGCCAGAAACCCGCCGCGGTGGTGGTGCCCGAGCAGAGCGTCGTGCTGCGCCCGGCCGGCAAGGTGGTGTACGTGATCGCCGACGGCAAGGCCCGCCAGCGGGTGGTGGAGACCGGCGTGAAGCAGGGCGGCCGGGTCGAGATCGTCAAGGGCCTGGCCAGCGGTGAGACCATCGTCGAGGACGGCGCCGGCTTCCTCACCGACGGCGCCGCCGTCAGCGTCAAGACGCCCCCCGCCGCCCAGCCCGCAGCCGCACCCGCCGCCAAGCCATGACCCTGCCCGAGCTGTCCGTCAAACGCCACGTGCTGGCGTGGATGATGAGCGCCGTGCTGGTGCTCGTCGGCATCATCGGCTACCAGCGGGTGGGGATGGACCGCTACCCCTACATCGAATTCCCGGTCATCTCGATCACCACCACCCTGAAGGGCGCCAACCCCGACATCGTCGATTCGAGCATCACCAACGTCATCGAGTCTGCCGTGAACAGCGTGCCGGGCATCGAGCACGTGCAGTCCACCTCGTCGCCGGGCGTATCCACCGTCAACATCACCTTCTCGCTGGAGAAGAAGGTGGACGTGGCCTTCAACGAGGTCCAGTCCAAGGTCAATCAGGTGCTACGCCGGCTGCCCAAGGATGTAGACCCGCCGGTGGTGGCCAAGGTGGAGACCAACGCCCAGCCGGTGATGTGGCTGGCGCTCCAGGGCGACCGCACCCAGCAGCAGCTCAACCAGTACGCCATCAACACCCTCAAGAAGCGCCTCGAGACCATCGACGGCGTGGGCGAAGTACGTATCGGCGGGCGGCGCGACCGCACCATCCGGGTCAATCTGCTGCCCGACCGGATGGCCGCCCACAAGGTCACCGCCCAGGACATCACCGACGCCTTCGCCAAGGAGCACGTGCAGCTGGCCGGCGGCTTCGTGGTGGGCAAGACCACCGAGAGCCTGGTCAAGCTCGATCTGGAATTCCACCAGGTGGAGCAGCTCAAGGAACTCGTGGTGGCCTGGCGCGAGAAGGCGCCGGTGCGCCTGGGCGACATCGCCCAGATCGAGGACGGCCTCACCGACAACCGCCAGCTGGCCCGCTTCAACGGCAAGACCACGGTGGGCCTGGGCATGGTGAAGATCGCCAACGCCAACACCGTGGCGATCACCGAGCGCATCCAGGAGCGCCTCGACCGCGACCTGCGCCCCGCCCTGCCGCCGGGCATGACGCTCTCGGTCGTCTCCAACGACGCGGTGTTCATCCTCGAGATCGTGCAATCGCTGAAGGAACACCTCATCGAAGGCACCCTCCTCGCCGCGCTGGTGGTGTGGGTCTTCCTGCGCTCGGTGCGCTCCACCCTCATCATCTCGCTGGCGATCCCGGTGTCGCTGCTGGGCGCCATCGCGGTGATCTACTTCGCCGGCTTCACCCTCAACTCCCTCACCATGCTGGCGCTGCTGCTGCTGATCGGGGTGGTAGTGGACGACGCCATCGTGGTGCTCGAAAACATCTTCCGCCACCGGGAGGCGCTCGACCCCGACCCCGTCTCGGCCGCCGTCAATGGCAGCAACGAGGTGGTCTTCGCGGTGATGGCGGCCACCTTGTCGCTGGTGTGCATCTTTGCGCCGGTGGCCTTCATCTCGGGGATCATCGGCCAGTTCTTCCGCAGCTTTGCGCTGGTGGTCACCTTCGGCGTGCTGGTGTCGCTGTTCGTCTCGCTCACCCTCACGCCCATGCTGTGCGCGCGCTACCTCAAGGTGGAGAAGCAGCACGGCCCGATCTACCGCTTCTTCGACCGCGTCTTCGCGGGGCTGGACGCGCTCTACGTGCGCCTGCTGGAAGGCGCCCTCACCCACCGCCTGTGGGTGCTGCTGGCCACCCTGGCGGTGGTCGGGTCGAGCGCCTTCTTCTTCGCCAACGTGGGCAAGGCCTTCGCGCCGGAGCAGGACGAGGGGCGCTTTCTGGTGTCGCTGCGCACGCCGCTGGGCTCCAGCATCGACTACACCGACGGCAAGCTGAAGGAGGTCGAAGCCATCCTCGACCGTCATCCCGAGGTGCGCTCCGAGTTCGCGCTGATCGGCCTCGGCACCGCCGGGCAGGTGAACCAGGGCACGGTGGTGGTGCGCATGGCCCCGCGGGAGGAGCGCACCGTCAAGCAGCAGGACATCATCCCGATCCTGCGCAAGGAGTTCGCCCAGATCGCCGGCGCCCGGGTGTTCGCCGCGCCTTATCCGATGGTCCAGGGACAGCGGGGCGAGCCGCTGCAGTTCGTGCTCACCGGCGAGAACCTGCAGGAGCTGGGCCGCCACGCCGTGGCCCTGCAGAAGAAGCTCACCGCGATGCCCGGCATCGGGCGGATGGACACCGACCTCCAGCTCGACCTGCCCCAGCTCATCTTCGCGCCGGATCGCCTGCGCATCGCCGACGCCGGGCTCACCACCCAGGACGTGGCGCTGGCGATCAACATGCTCACCGGCGGGGTGGACATCGCCAAATACAACGACGAGCCCGGCGACGGCCAGCGCTACGACATCCGGGTGAAGGCGAGGGAGGGCACCTTCACCCAGCCGGCCGATCTTTCCAAGATCTTCCTGCGCAACAAGAGCGGCGAGCTGGTGCGCCTGGATAGCGTGGCGGGCTTCCGCGAGGCCCTGGGCCCCGCCATCGTCGGCCGCTTCGACCTGCAGTACGCCGCCACCTTTTACGCCACCCCCACCCTGCCCCTGGGCGAGGCGGTGGAGGTGGTCAAGGCCGCCGCCGCCGAGCTGCTGCCCACCGGCTATCAGGTCAAGCTGATCGGTCAGGCCGAAGAGTTCGGCAAGACCCAGAAGTACATGAGCTTCACCTTCGCCCTGGCCATGACCCTGCTCTACATGGTGCTCGCCAGCCAGTTCAACAGCTTCCTGCAGCCGGCCATCGTGATGCTGGCCCAGCCCCTGGCCATCGTGGGTGGCGTGGCGGCCCTGTGGCTCACCGGGCAGACCCTCAACATCTACTCGATGATCGGGCTGGTGCTGTTGATCGGGCTGGTGGCCAAGAACTCCATCCTGCTGGTGGACCTCACCAACCAGCGCCGCGCCGACGGCCTGCCGGTGGACGCCGCCCTGCGCAACGCCTGCCCGATCCGGATGCGCCCGGTGCTGATGACATCCATGACGGTGATCCTGGCCCTCGCCCCGGCCGCCGCCGGCTTTGGCGCCGGCAACGAGACCAACCAGCCGCTGGCCATCGCGGTGATCGGCGGCATGATTAGCTCCACCCTGCTCACCCTGGTGGTGGTGCCGGCGGTGTATTCGCTGGTCGAAGGCTGGCGCGAACGCCGCGCCGCCGCCTGATCGGCCCGGGCGCCGGCCTGAGTGGCGTACCGGCGCATCTCCGGGCTCGTCGCGAGCAGCTCGGCGCTGCTCTCGAGCAGCTCGGCGGTCCTCCCGAGCAGCAAAAAGCTGCTCGGGAGGAGCAAAAAGCTGCTCCCGAGGAGCACCCCGCGTGGTCTGGCCTATCCCGGAGCACCTCCCGAGCTGAAAAAAGGTGCTATCGAGGAGTTCGGCGAATGGATGGGTCTATCCCGACGCTCCTCGCGAGGAGTTCGCGGATGGTCGCCCCTGCCCCGGAGCTTCTCCCGAGCTGCAAAAAGCTGCTCCCGAGGAGCGTGTCGAATGGGCTGGTCTGTCCCAGAACGCTTCGCGAGGAACATCGAGAGGGTCGCGGCCCGTTCTGCAGGCCGGGCCTCAGGCCGACAGACTCAGCCGGGGAGTGACAAAGCCGTCCGTAGCACCGAGTCGCCGCCCGCGACGGGCCCGCGGATACACGCGCACCGCCGCAAGGGGGCAGCGAGGGGCGATCAGGGAAGGGGCGTGACCGCGCTGCGCCCGGCGGGGGTCTCCAGCCAGCGCTGGAGGATGCGGTAGGTGTCGAGGTCGAAGCGCCGGGGCGGCAGGGCTTCGAGCAGGGTGGAGAGTTCGGCCTCGTCGCCGACGCTGCCCAGCAGGCACCAGCGATCCACCACATGCACGGCGCTGCGCCCGGTGTCCGGGTGGTGCTCGCGCACCGCCACCGGGCCCGCCCACGGCCAGCGGCGGATGCGCAGGCTCTCGAGCACCTTCCGCAGGCGCTCGTCGTGCTCGGCGGGGGTTTCCTTGCCGCAGCACACGCCGGCGCAGCGCTTCATCTGGTGTGCCATGCAGGCGCCGTCGCCCCACGGCTCGGTGCCGATGCGGCGCGGGCACAGCTTGTAGAGCAGCGCCAGCTCGCGCAGGGCGTTGTCGGCTTCCTTCCTGGTGCGGAAGGCGCCATACACAGCGTCCCAGTCGGCCGGGTCGGCCCCGTTGAGGGGCTCGCGCAGCAGCACCGGGCCGCGCTTCCTGGTGGGGTCGTAACGCAGCCCGAACACGGCCTCGGTCTCGCGCAGCTTGCGGTTCTCGGTGGGCTTGCGTTCCTTGACGAGGCGCGCCTCCAGCAGCAGCGCGCCCAGCTCGCCCGCCGTGGGCAGCCACTCGACGCGGCGCACCTGCTGGGCGAGCTTGGCCTCCTTGGTGCTGGAATGGTCGGACGAGAAGTGGCTCATCACCCGCGAACGCAGGCTGACGCTCTTGCCGATGTAGATGGGCAGTTCGTTCTCGCCGTAGAAGAGATACACGCCGGGGCCTTCGGGCAGGCCCTCGAGCACGCCCTCGGGCAGCCCCACCGGCCGGCTGGGGGCCTTCATGGCCTTGGCGATGGCGAGGCCGAGCACCTCGGGCGGAAATTCGTCGGCCACGATGCCGGCAAACTGGAACAGCGCCTCGGTGTCGCCCATCGCCCGGTGGCGGGCCGAGCAGGTGAGGTTGTGACGGGCGATCAGCGCGTCCAGCCCGTGGCGGTGGTGCTGGGGGTAGAGCGCGCGGGACAGCTTGACGGTGCACAGCACCGGTGCGTCGAAGCGCTCGCCGATGCGCGAGAACTCGTTCTTGATGAAGCCGTAGTCGAAGCGCGCGTTGTGGGCCACGAACACGCAGTCGGCGAGCAGCGCCCGCACGCCGTCGGCGAGATCGGCAAAGGCCGGGGCGTCGGCGACCATGGCGTCGGTGATGCCGGTGAAGCCCTGGATGGTCGGCGGGATCGCCATGCCCGGGTTGACCAGGCTGGACCAGCGCTCGACCAGCACGCCGTCTTCGACGCGCAGGATCGCGATCTCGGTGACCCGATCCACCACGGGGTTGGCGCCGGTGGTTTCAACGTCGATGAAGGCGATCTTGGGGGCGAACACGGCAGGATGTGGGAGCAGGGCCGGAAGACGGCCAGTGAAAACACCCCTGCCCGACGCGGTCACGCGACACGCGTCGGGCAGGAACGGAAACGGCTTGGCGCAGCCGGCCCGCCCGGGCCGGGCGGCGGCCGCAGACGCGGCTTATTCGGTGGCGTAGGGGTAGGCCTTGTGGGGCACCTTGCCCGCGGCGTATTCGGCCTGGGTCTGCACGTCCTGGGGCTTGTCCCACCACAGGGCGCGGCCCTTCTTCTGCTCTTCGCGCTCTTCCGGATGCTTCTCCATCCATTCGCGCATGAACTTGGTGTGCTCGGATTCGTAGATTGCCATTGAGTGTTCTCCCGTATTAGCGGCGTGATTCTATCAGCGTCGACGCCCCCTGGCCCCGGCGCTTCATTTCTGGTCGCCCCGCATCCGCCCGATGCGCACCACCTCGGGGATGGTGCGCAGGCCGCGGATGACCTTGGCCAGATGCAGACGGTGGGTGACCTGGACGGTGATGTAGAGCGTGGAGTAGGTGCCTTGCTCGCCGTCGGTGGAGACGTTCTGGATGTTGCAGTCCTGCTCGGCGATGGCGTTGGCCACCTTGGCGAGCACGCCCCGGGCGTTCTTGGTGAGCAGCTTGAGGGTGACGTCGAACAGGCGGTCGGTGGAGGGTTCCCACTCCACGTCGATCCAGCGGTCGCGCTCGCTGCGCAGCTTGCAGGCCTGGGGGCAGTCGTGCATGTGCACCTCCAGCCCCTGGCCCTTGCGGATGATGCCCACGATGGGGTCGCCCGGAATGGGGCGGCAGCAGCGGGCGAGCTGCACCGCCACGCCTTCGGTGCCGCGGATCAGGATGGCGCCGGCGGGCTTGGGCTTGACCACGTCGGCGCGGCCGGATTCCACGTCCTGGATCTCGGCCAGGCGCCGCGCCACGATGGCCGGCAGGCGTCGGCCAAGGCCGATGTCGGTCATCAGCTCGCGGCGGTTGGCCAGGGTGAACTCGCGCAGGAAGCGCTCCCAGGCGAACATGCTGACCTGACCCAGGGTGAGGCCGTGGGGCCGCAGGGCCTGGTTGAGGAGGCGCTCGCCAAGGGTGGAGGCTTCCTCCTGCTGGGCGTTCTTGAGGAAGTGGCGGATCTGCGCGCGGGCCTTGCCGGTGCGCACGTAACCGAGCCAGGCCGGGTTGGGGCTGGCGTGGGCGGCGGTGATGATCTCGATCTGGTCGCCGTTGTGCAGCTCGGTGCGCAGGGGCATCAGCTCGCCGTTGATGCGCCCGGCCACGCAGCGGTTGCCCACGTCGGTGTGCACCGCGTAGGCGAAATCGACCACCGTGGCGCCCCGCGGCAGGGCGAAGATCTTGCCCTTGGGGGTGAAGGCGTACACCTCGCCCGGGAAGAGATCGACCTTGACGTGCTCGAGGAACTCGCTGGAGTCTCCCGAGGTGGATTGCAGCTCGAGGAGCGACTGCAGCCAGCTGTGAGTTTTGTGCTGCAGCTCGGTGAGGGTCTTCTCGTCTTCCTTGTAGAGCCAGTGGGAGGCCACGCCGCTCTCGGCCACGTGGTTCATCTCGGGGGTGCGGATCTGCACCTCGACCGGCGTGCCGAAGGGGCCGATCAAGGTGGTGTGGAGCGACTGGTAGCCGTTGGCCTTGGGGATCGCGATGTAATCCTTGAACTTGCCCGGCACCGGCTTGTACAGCCCGTGCAGCGCGCCCAGCGCCCGGTAGCAGGTCTGCACGTCGGGCACGATGACGCGAAAGCCGTAGATGTCGAGCACCTGGGAGAAGCTGAGGCGCTTCTCGCTCATCTTGCGGTAGATGCTGTAGAGGTGCTTCTCGCGGCCGCGCACTTCGGCCTGGATGCTCCACTGGGGCAGGCGCTCCTCGATGGCGGCGAGGATCTTGCCGACCACCTCGCGGCGGTTGCCGCGGGCAGCGAGGATGGCCCGGGACAGCACCCGGTAGCGCATCGGGTAGCGGTGCTTGAAGGCCAGCTCCAGCAGCTCCCGGTAGATGCTGTTGAGGCCCAGCCGGTTGGCGATGGGGGCGTGGATCTCCTGGGTCTCGCGGGCGATGCGGCGACGCTTGTCGGGCCGCATGTGGTCGAGCGTGCGCATGTTGTGCAGACGGTCGGCCAGCTTGATGAGGATCACCCGCAGGTCGCTGGCCATCGCCAGCAGCATCTTGCGGAAGTTTTCGGCCTGGGCTTCTTCCTGCGACTGGAACTCGATCTTGTCGAGCTTGGACACGCCATCGACGAGTTCGGCCGTGGTGCGCCCGAAGCGCTCGGCGATCTCGGCCTTGGTGATGTGGGTGTCCTCCATCACGTCGTGGAGGAGGGCGGCGCACAGGGCCTGGGAATCCAGGTGCCAGCCAGCGAGGATCTCGGCAACGGCAACCGGGTGGGAGATGTAGGGTTCGCCGCTCTGCCGCATCTGGCCCTGGTGGGCGTCGGCGGAGAAGTGGTACGCGGCCTCGATGCGGCCTACGTCTTCGGCGCGGAGATAGGTGGAGACGAGCGCCCGCAGCCGACCGAAGTCGAGGGGCACGACGCTGGAAGCCGGGGGCTGGAAAACGCCGCCACCGCTAACGGGAACCGGGGCGGCGGATTCCATGACATTGCTCTCGGGCGGGAGGCCGATCAGGCCTGACCGCGGTTGAGGACTTCGGTGCCGACCTTGCCGGCGGCGATCTCGCGCAGGGCGATCACCGTGGGCTTGTCCTTGTCGTGGCGGTCGAGGTCGACCTGCGGGGTGGCGCCGGCGGTGAGCTGGCGGGCACGATAGGTGGCTGCCAGGGTGAGCTGGAAGCGGTTGGGGATTCTCTTCAGACAGTCGTCAACGGTTACACGGGCCATGTTTGCCTCAATCCTGTTCCAGGTAACGGAAAAACTCCGGCTTGCGCGCCTCCTGGTTGGCGTAGCGCAGCCGCGATGCTCTTACCACGCCCACGAGATCGTCGATGGCGGTGGGCAGGTCTTCATTGATTATAACGTAGTCGAACTCCGCCACATGGCGCATCTCTCCGCGGGCGGCGAGCACCCGGCGGGCGATCACCTCCTCGCTGTCGGTGCCGCGGCCGCGCAGGCGACGCTCGAGTTCCTCGACCGACGGCGGCAGGATGAACACCCCGACCGCCTTCGGGAACACCTTGCGCACCTGCTGGGCGCCCTGCCAGTCGATCTCGAGGAGGATGTCCTTGCCGGCGCGGATCTGCGCCTCGAGCCAGCCCTTCGACGTGCCGTAGTAGTTGTTATGGACTTCCGCCCACTCCAGAAATTCCCCCTTGTCGCGCAGCTGCCGGAAGGCGGGGACGTCGACAAAATGGTAGTGACGGCCGTCCTCCTCGCCAGCCCGCGGCGCGCGGGTGGTGTAGGAGATCGACAGCTTGACCAGCGGATCACGCGCCAGCAGCCCGCTGACCAGGGTGGTCTTGCCGGCGCCGGAGGGGGCGGTGACGATGAACAGGGTGCCGGGCATGGCCGCTCCTTACTCAATGTTCTGGACTTGCTCGCGCATCTGCTCGATGGCCAGCTTGAGTTCGACGGCGACGGCGGTCATGTCGGCGGCCATGGCCTTGGAGCCCAGGGTGTTGGCCTCGCGGTTGAGTTCCTGCATCAGGAAATCCAGCCGCTTGCCGGCAGCGCCGCCGGCCTTGAGGATGCGCTCGACCTCGTCCAGGTGGGTGGACAGCCGGGACAGCTCCTCGGCCACATCGACCCGCTGGGCGAACAGGCCCACTTCGGTGCGGATGCGGTCTTCGTCGAGGGTGGCGGCGGCATCGCGCAGGCGGGTGGCGAGCTTTTCCTGGTATTCGGCGACCAGCGCCGGCACGCGGGGCGCCACGGTGGCGACGAGCTGGCGCATGTGGGCGATGCGGCCGCGGATCATCTCGGCAAGCTTCTCGCCCTCGCGGCGGCGGGTGGCCACGAGTTCGTCGAGTGCCGCCGCGACCAGCGGGCCGATCTGCGGCTGGAGGGCCTCGAAGGCAACCCCGTCGTCGGCCAGCATGCCCGGCCAGCGCAGGACCTCCGCCACCGACAGCGGCGCCGCCTGGGGAAGGGCCGCCAGAATGCTGGCCTGGGCCGATTTGAGTTGCCCAAAAAGCACATCGTTGATCGCGAGATCGCGAGGTGCGCTATCCTTCGCCTGCAGGTTGAACCTGCACTCGACCTTGCCCCGGCGCAGCCGCGCGGTGATCGCCTCGCGGATCAGCGGCTCGGCCTGGCGCAGATCGTCATTGATGCGAAACGCAAGATCGAGATAGCGGGAGTTAACGCTTCGCAATTCGAGGTGCAAGGCAACGCGGCCCAGGTCGCATACCTGGACGGCAAAGCCCGTCATGCTGTGGATCATCCTGTTTTTCCCGAGAAAGTGCGGCAGTCGAAGTAAACTAGCAGACCCGAACGCCACCAAAAGACGAAGTGTAGCGCCCCGCCCGATGGCCACTCAACAGAACTGCGCCCTCCCGCCAGGTTTCCTGCTCGACCATTATCGGGTCGAGCGGCAGCTGTCGCTGGGCGGATTCTCCATCGTCTACCTGGCTTACGACCAGGACGGCACGCCCGTCGCCATCAAGGAATACCTGCCCAACTCCCTCGCCCTGCGCGGCGAGGGCGAGGTCACGCCCCACGTCACCGAGGCTCACCAGGGCGCCTTCCGCTACGGCATGAAGTGCTTCTTCGAGGAAGGCCGGGCGCTGGCCAAGCTGGTGCACCCCAACGTGGTGCGCGTGCTCAACTTCTTCCGCGCCAACGGCACGGTTTACATGGTGATGCAGTTCGAGCGCGGCCGAACGCTCCACGACTACGTCCAGAAGAACAAGGGCAACGTGCGCGAGCGCTTCATCCGCGGCGTGTTCACCCGCATGCTCAACGGGCTGCGCGAGGTGCACGCCCACAAGCTGCTGCACCTGGACATCAAGCCCTCCAACATCTATCTGCGCGCCGACGGCACGCCGGTGCTGCTGGATTTCGGCGCCGCCCGCCAGACCTTGATGTCCGACACCCCCATCCTCAAGCCGATGTACACCCCCGGCTTCGCCTCGCCCGAGCAGTTCGCCAGCCGCGAAGCCCTCGGCCCCTGGAGCGACATCTACAGCGTGGGCGCCTCGATGTACGCCTGCCTGGCGGGCACCTCGCCCCAGCGCTCCGACGAGCGCATCAAGCACGACACCGTCGTCCCGGCCACCAAGGCCTGGGCCGGCCAGTATTCCCCCCACTTTCTTGCCACCATCGACTGGTGCCTGCATCTCGACCCGCTCAGGCGCCCTCAGAGTTGCTTCGCCCTGCAGAAAGTCCTCGCCCAACGCCACCGGGAAGCGCCTCCGCAGCAGAAGACCTGGCTCGAAGGTCTCGGCTCCCGACTAAAAACAATGATAGGCCGCACATGAGATTCACGATTTTCCAGGAGAGCCGGATCGGCAAGCGACGCACCAACCAGGATCGTGTGGCGTACTCGTACACCCGCGACGCCCTGCTGATGGTGCTGGCCGACGGCATGGGCGGGCACCTCTACGGCGAGGTCGCCGCCCAGATCTCCGTGCAGTTCATTGCCCAATCCTTCCAGCAGGAGGCCCGCCCCAAGGTCACCGACCCGGTGCTGTTCCTGTCGCGGGTGCTCAGCAACGCCCACCACGCAATCCTCGACTACGCCTTCGACAAGCACCTGGCCGACATCCCGCGCACCACCATCGTCGCCTGCCTGATCCAGGAAGGCGTCGCCCACTGGGCCCACGCCGGCGATTCGCGCCTCTACCTGATCCGCAAGGGTCGCCTGGTGGCCCAGACCCGCGACCACTCCCGCGTCCAGCTGATGCTCGACCAGGGCCTGCTCGATGCCGAAGCCGCCGCCGTCCACCCCGGCCGCAACCGCATCTTCAGCTGCCTGGGGGGCAACCACCCTCCCCAGATCGAGTTCTCCCGCGGCGCCTCGCTCGCCAACGGGGACGTCGTTGCGATCTGCTCCGACGGCGTGTGGGGCCCCCTCGAAGCCGACGCACTGATCGGCGCCCTGGCCGATGGCCGGGTGATGGAAAGCGTGCCCAAGATCATGAACGAAGCCGAACTCCTCGGCGGCCATCAGTGCGACAACATGACCCTGATCGCCATGACCTGGCACGACGACCACCAGGAAGACATCCCCGACACCGTCTCCACCCGCACCATGCCCGCCGACGCCTACACCACCCAGATGGAAGGCTTCGGCCGCGGCAAGCGCGAACAGGAAGACCTCAGCGAAGACGAAATCGAACGCGCCATCCGCGAAATCAACGCAGCCATCCACAAGTTCAAATGACCCAGCCCAACACCGCCTTCGCCCGTCCCAGCGGCCGCACCTCCGCCCAGCTTCGCCCGGTCCGCATCACCCGTGGCTTCACCCGCCACGCCGAAGGTTCGGTGCTCATCGAGTTCGGCGACACCCGCGTGCTGTGCACCGCCAGCGTCGAGGAATCGGTGCCGCCCTTCCTGCGCGGCAAGGGCCAGGGCTGGCTGACCGCGGAATACGGCATGCTCCCCCGCTCCACCCACACCCGCAGCCCGCGCGAGGCCGCCAAGGGCAAACAGAGCGGCCGCACCCAGGAAATCCAGCGCCTCATCGGCCGCAGCCTGCGCGCGGTGGTGGACATGACCGCCCTGGGCGAACGCCAGATCACCATCGACTGCGACGTGCTGCAGGCCGACGGCGGCACCCGCACCGCGTCGATCACCGGCGCCTGCATCGCCGTGCACGAAGCCCTCGACGGCCTCGTCAAGGCCGGCAAGCTACCCGCCAACCCGATGCGCGATTTCGTCGCCGCGATCTCGGTGGGCATCTACAAGGGCGTGCCGGTGCTCGACCTGGACTACCCCGAAGACTCCGACTGCGAGACCGACATGAACGTGGTGATGACCGGCAGCGGCGGCTTCGTCGAAGTCCAGGGCACCGCCGAAGGCACGCCCTTCTCCCGCGCCGAACTCGACGCCCTGCTGGAACTTGCCGGCGACGGCATAGCCCAATTGGTCGTCGAACAGAAAAAGGCCCTCGGGATCGCCTGAGCGCCGGGAAGGAACCGTCGCCATGAAACAGCTCGTCCTCGCCAGCGGCAACGCCGGCAAGCTCAAGGAACTCTCCGCCCTCCTCGCCCCGCTGGGGATCGAGGTGCTGCCCCAGTCCGCCTTCAACGTGAGCGAAGCCGAAGAGCCCCACCCCAGCTTCATCGAGAACGCCATCGCCAAGGCCCGCCACGCCAGCCGCGCCACCGGCCTGCCGGCGCTGGCGGACGACTCCGGCCTGTGCGTCGACGCCCTGGGCGGGGCGCCGGGCGTGCTGTCGGCCCGCTTTGCCGGCGAGCCCAAGTCCGACCAGCGCAACAACGCGCTGCTCCTCGAACGCCTTGCCGACCAGCCGGACCGTCGCGCCCGCTTCTACTGCGCACTGGCCCTCGTCCGCCACGCCGACGACCCGCAGCCCCTCATCGCCACCGGCGAATGGCGCGGGGTCATCCTCGACGCGCCCCGCGGCCAGGCCGGCTTCGGCTACGACCCGCTGTTCCTGGTGCCCGACCTCGAACAGACCGCCGCCGAGATCGCCGCCGAACTGAAGAACGTCCTGTCCCATCGGGGCGCCGCCTTCCGCCAGCTGCTCGACAAGCTCCGCGCCGAAACTGCCTGACCGGCCCCATGCCAGAACCCCGCATCATCCCCATCGCCGCGGCCCCCGCGCGGCCGGCCCAACCTGCCGCAGGCCCGTGGCAATCCCGCCTCACCGCCTCGCCGCCGCTGGCGCTGTACGTGCACTTCCCGTGGTGCGTGCGCAAGTGCCCCTACTGCGACTTCAACTCCCACGCGGTGAAGGACGAAGGCATCCCCGAGGCGGCCTACATCGAGGCCCTCGTGGCAGACCTGGAAGGCGCGCTGCCGCAGATCTGGGGCCGGCGCGTGCACAGCATCTTCATCGGCGGCGGCACGCCCAGCCTGATGAGCCCGGAAGGGCTCGACGAACTGCTCACTGCCATCCGCATGCGGGTGCTCCTCGACCCCCAGGCCGAGATCACCCTCGAAGCCAACCCGGGCACCGTGGATTCGGGGCGCTTCCGGGCTTTCCGCGAGGCCGGCGTGAATCGGCTGTCGGTGGGCATCCAGAGCTTCGACGAGCGGCACCTGAAGGCCCTCGGGCGCATCCACGGCCGGGCCGACGCCATCGCCGCGGCCGAAGCCGCGCTCACCCATTTCGACGCCGTCAACCTCGACCTGATGTACGCCCTGCCCGGCCAGTCCCTCGCCGAAGCCGAGGCGGATCTCGCCACCGCCCTGGCCCTGGGCCCGGCGCACCTGTCGTGCTACCACCTCACGCTTGAGCCCAACACCGCCTTCGCCGCCAACCCGCCCGACGTGCCCGACCCCGATGCCTCCGCCGACATGCAGGATCGCATCGAAGGCCGGCTGGGCGACGCCGACTACGGCCACTACGAGACGTCGGCCTTCGCCCGCCCCAACCGCGAATGCCGGCACAACCTCAACTACTGGACGTTCGGCGACTACCTGGGCATTGGCGCCGGCGCCCACGGCAAGCTGTCGTCCCACGAAGGCATCGTCCGCGAGACGCGGCCCCGGCACCCGGCGGCTTATCTCGCCGCCCGCCAGGACGGCAGCTTCGTGCAGGAGCGGCGCAGCATCGGCGCCGCCGAGCTGCCCTTCGAGTTCATGATGAACGCCCTGCGGCTCAACCGGGGCTTTCCGAAGCGGCTGTTTGCCGAGCGCACCGGGCTGCCCTTCGAGGCGGCCGAAGCCGGGCTGCGTCAGGCCCGCGCCGAAGGCCTGATCGAGGTGGACGGCGAGACGATCCGGCCAACCCAGCGTGGCCGCCACTTCCTCAACGAACTGCTGATGCGCTTCCTGCCGGCCTGAGCGCCGGCCCCCACGTCAGGCCCGCTCGCCGAGCAGGGTCTGGATTTCCTCGCTGACCGCCTGGGTGGCGGTGTTGTCGTCGGACTGACGCTGGAGCAGCGCATGCAGACCAAGCAGGAGCCTGTAAAACGGGTTCCGCTTCAACTGCAACACCGCCGCGGAGCGGAGCGAGCCGTTGGCAAACTGCCGCTTCACCTCGCTCTCGCCCGGGCGGAAATCCAGAAAGCGGAAGCGACCGTCGGCAAAGAGCTGCCGCAGCGCCGCCAGATGCACGATGGTGCCGGCCGACCACTGACGGAAGTCGTCGCGCTCACCGCCGGCCATGTACTGCAGGGTCTCGCCCACGGCCTCCAGGCACACGAAGGCCACCGGCGCCCCCGCCGCGAACAGCACCAGGCCGTGCAGCCGCCCCTCGACCGCGGCGTCGCGCACCGCGCTGCCCGGCGCATAGCCGGGGCTCACGATCGCCGCGTACCGGGCGAAGGTCTCGATCTCGCCCGGCGCGCAGTAGGCCTGGAGATCCAGCCGCGCGCCATCCACCCCGAACGCCTCGACGAAACGGGCCTCGTCCCGGGCGAAGGATTCGCGGGTCTTGGCCGAGAAGCGCCCTTCAAGATACGCCTCGTAGGCGCCGGGCCAGGCCAGGTAGTGCCACACGTCGCGCTTGACCACGTACATCACCCGGTCGTCCAGCACGCTGTGGGTGCGCCAGCCCTGGTCGATGACCCCGCACAGCAGATGACCGTCAAGCCCGGCGGGCAAGGGCCGGACCGCCAGCTCGCGGGCGTTGCCGGCGAGTACGTCGGTGAGCGTCGTCTGACAGACCGCGAGGTCGAGCGGCACCGAGAAGCGGCGCTGACCACGAAAAACGAAAGGCAACGACAGGCGTCTGCCCGGGGTGTGACTCATAAGATGCCTTCAAAATAGCGGGGAGGCTCAAAACACGTAACGACGCGGGTCTCGAGAGCCCGACAAGCCTGGGCCGTATTATGCCCATGTCTCGCGCAACGCGCCTCACGTTTCGATGACGAAGAGTTATACACAGTTGGCGCGCGGTATTCAGCACGTGGGGGCGCTCTTTGTTCTCAGCTTGGGCAACGCTGGCCCCTCGCCGACGCTTCCTGCACAATGCGCGCCAGACCTTCGCGCCACTGTCTGCAGCCATGGCCCATCCCGCTCCGCCCGCTCCACTCCCTCCGCCGACTTCCCCCAACCCGACCGACGTCGCCCGCCTCGGTCAGGTGTTCACGCCGGAGCCCGTGGTTCGCGCGATGCTGCGCCTGCGCCAGAACACCGGCCGGGCCCTCGAGCCCTCCTGCGGCGACGGCGCCTTCCTGCGCGCGATGCACCACGCGGTCGGCGTCGAGTTCGACCCCCGTCACTGTCCGCCCGGCGCGCTGAACATGGATTTCTTCGCCTACCCGGAGAGCGAGAAGTTCGACACCGTGATCGGCAACCCGCCCTACGTGCGCTACCAGGACATCGCGCCCTCCACCCGCAGGCTGCTGCGCCAGGACGGCTTCGACGGGCGCAGCAACCTGTATCACTTCTTCATCGAGAAGTGCGTCCGCCACCTGCGACCCGGCGGCGAGCTGATCTTCATCACCCCGCGGGATTTCCTCAAGGCCACCAGCGCCCGCCCCCTCAACCGCTGGCTGCACCGGCACGGCACGATCACCCACGCCATCGAGCTGGGCGACGCCCGGGTGTTTCCCGACGCCCTGCCCAACTGCCTGATCTGGCGCTACGAGCTGGGCGAAACTGGCCACCACACCGCCTGGGCGCGGATCAGCCAGGGCGACGACCTCGTCCACAGCCTGGAACACCCCCACTGGCAGCGGCGCAATTTCCTCGAAAGCGCCGGGCACCTGCTGTTCTCCCACGGGGAGTACGGCCTGAGCCTTGCCGACGTGGCCAACGTGCGGGTGGGCGCGGTGTCGGGCTTCGACTCGATCTACACCAGCGAGGCCCACGGCAACCGGGACTTCGTCAGCTCGGCCACCGCCCGCACCGGCCAGACCCGCCGGATGATCTGGTGCGACCCCGACCGCCCCGCGCCGGCCGCGCTACTGCCCCACCGGGACGTGCTCATCGCCCGCCGGATCCGCAACTTCGACGAGACCAACTGGTGGCACTGGGGCCGCGGCTACCCCCAGACCGACGCCCCGCGGGTCTACGTCAACACCAAGACCCGCCGCCCCAGCCCCTTCTTCGTGCACCCCTGCGTGCACTTCGACGGCGCGGTGCTGGGCGTCTTCCCCCATCGCCAGGACGTGGATCTGGACGCCTTCCGCGACGCCCTCAACAACGTGGACTGGGCCGACCAGGGCTTCGTCTGCGATGGCCGTTACCTGTTCTCGCAGCGCAGCCTGCAGTACGCGCTGCTGCCGGAGCGCTTCCGCGCCTTCCTGCCAGACCCGGGCTGAGCCCTGCCGGGCCGGCCGGACGGATGGTGTAACATCCGGCCAGAACAATCACGGGCCGCGCGGGTCCACGGTGCTGCTGCGCCGCGGTCTGCCCGACGCATCACCCCTTCGAGAACAGTCCGCGAGGTTTCCATGGTCCCCCATCTCACCACCGCGCTCACCGGCCCCCTGCTGGAGCTGGAAAAGCACTTACTCGACAACGCCTGTGCCATCGAACGCTGGATGCGCACCCAGTGGCAGGAACACCTGCCGCCCTTCTACGGCTCCACCGACCTGCGCAACTCCGGCTTCAAGCTGGCGCCGGTGGATCTCAACCTCTTCCCGGGCGGCTTCAACAACCTCAACGACGCCTTCCTGCCCCTGTGCGTGCAGGCCGCCCAGGCCGCCATCGAGCGCATCTGCGTCGGCGCCCGGTCGATCCTGCTGGTGCCCGAGAACCACACCCGCAACCAGTTCTACCTGCAGAACGTGGCCAAGCTGGTGTCGATCCTGCGTCTCACCGGCCTTGAGGTGCGCCTGGGCAGCCTGCTGCCCGAGATCACCGAACCCACCGTGGTCGAACTCGCCAACGGCGCCACCCTCACCCTGGAACCGCTGATCCGCAACGGCCGCCGCCTCGGCCTGAAGGATTTCGACCCCTGCGCGGTGCTGCTCAACAACGACCTCTCCGCCGGCATCCCGGCGCTGATGAAGAATCTCCACGACCAATGGGTGATCCCGCCGGTGCACGCCGGCTGGCACACCCGCCGCAAGTCCAACCACGCCGCCGCCTACGACCGCGTCACCCGCGACTTCGGCGCGGCCATCGGCATCGACCCCTGGCGCATCAACCCGGCCTTCGACACCTGCTCGGGCCTCGATTTCCACGCCCGCACCGGCGAACAGGAACTCGCCGACAAGGTCTCCGCCATGCTGGCCGACATCCGCGCCAAGTACGCCGAATACGGCGTCGCCGACGAGCCCTTCGTGGTCGTCAAGGCCGACGCCGGCACCTACGGCATGGGCGTGATGACGGTCAAGGACGCGTCCGAGCTGATCGGCCTCAACCGCAAGCAGCGCAACAAGATGAGCGTGGTGAAGGAAGGCCTGGAAGTGCACGACGTCATCATCCAGGAAGGCGTGCACACCTTCGAGACCCTCAACGGCGCGGTGGCCGAGCCGGTGGTCTACATGATGGACCACTACGTGGTGGGCGGCTTCTACCGCGTCCACACCCAGCGCGGTCGCGACGAGAACCTCAACGCCCCGGGCATGCACTTCGAGCCCCTGGCCTTCGAAGCCCCCTGCAGCCTGCCCGACTGCAACCAGAGCCCCGACGCGCCGCCCAACCGCTTCTACGCCTACGGCGTGGTGGCCCGGCTGGCGCTGCTGGCCGCCTCGGTCGAGATCGAGGAAACCGAACCCCAGCCCCTCGAAGAAGCCACCGCCTGACGGAACCGCCCGATGAAACTCGCCTTCATCCTCGACCCCCTCGACCGCCTCAAGGCCTACAAGGATTCCAGCATCGCCATGATGCGGGCCGCCGCCCGCCGCGGCCACGAGATCTTCGCCATTCAGCGCGAGGCCCTGACCTGGGAAGGCGGCGTCGTCTCGGCCCGCTGCCTGCCCATCGGCGTGTCGGATTTCGACCACGCCTGGTACGCCCCCAGCGGGCCCGAGGCGGCGATGCCCCTCACCGATTTCGACGCCGTGCTGATGCGTCAGGACCCACCCTTCGACTTCGAGTACGTCACCGCCACCTGGCTGCTCGAACGCGCCCAGCAGGCCGGCGCGCGCATCTTCAACCACCCGCGCTCCATCCGTGACCACTCCGAGAAGCTCGCCATCACCGAGTTCCCGCAGTTCACCCCGGCCACCCGGGTGGCCCGCGCCGCGGCCGACATCAACGCCTTCATCGACGCCCACGGCGACACCATCCTCAAGCCCCTCGACGGCATGGGCGGCAGCCAGATCTTCCGCGTCCGCGCCGACGACCCCAACCGCAACGTCATCATCGAGACCCTCACCCAGGACGAACGCCGCACCATCATGGCCCAGGCCTACCTGCCGGCCATCGCGGGCGGCGACAAGCGGGTGCTGGTGATCGGCGGGCAGGTCATCCCGTTCTCGCTGGCGCGCATCCCGATGGCCGGCGAGACCCGCGGCAACCTCGCCGCCGGCGGGCGTGGCGTGGCCATGCCCCTCACCGACGGAGAGCGCGCCATCGCCGAATACCTCGCCCCCATCCTGTGGTCGCGCGGGCTGCTCATCGTCGGCCTCGACGTGATCGGCGACCGCCTCACCGAGATCAACGTCACCAGCCCCACCTGCATGGTCGAGATCACCGACCAGACCGGCTTCGACGTGCCCGGCGCGGTGATCGACGCCCTCGAGGCGGCGTGCGCCTGAACGCCCTGCCCCGCGCCGCCGCCTGGCTGGCCGCCCTCGCCCTCGCGGCGGGGCTGCTCGCCGGCTGCAGCCGGGAGCGCATCCACCAGCAGGAATCCTACGTCTTCGGCACCCGCGTCGAGGTGCTCACCTGGGACGCCTCCGAAGACAAATCCCGCACCGCCGTGGCCGAAGTGCTGCGCGAGTTCGACCGCCTGCACCGGGCCTACCACGCCTGGGAACCCTCCGAACTCACCGCCCTCAACCAGGCCATCGCCGCCGGCCAGCGGGCCATCCCGGTCTCGCCCGAACTGGCTGCGATGCTCACCGACGCCCAGGCCATCGCCGCCACCGGCGACCAGCTCTTCGACCCGGCCCTCGGCAAGCTCATCGCCCTGTGGGGCTTTCACACCGACACCTTCGTGCCCGTGCGGCCCGATCCGGCCAAGCTCGCCGAGTTGGTGCGCGCCCACCCCACCATGGCCGACCTCACCATCGAGAACGGCAAGGTGAGCAGCCGCAACCCCGCCGTGCAACTCGACCTGGGCGGCTACGGCAAGGGCTACGCCCTCGATCGCGCCGCCGCCATCCTCAAGGCCCACGGCGTCGGCAACGCCCTCATCAACATCGGCGGCAACGTGCTGGCCCTGGGCAGCAAGGGCGACCAGCCCTGGCGGGTCGGCATCCAGCACCCCCGCGAACCGCGCCCGCTGGCCACCCTGCCCCTGCGCGACGGCGAAGCCATCGGCACCTCCGGCGACTACCAGCGCTACTTCGAACTCGACGGCGAGCGCTACTGCCACCTCCTCGACCCCCGCACCGGCCACCCCGCCAAGGGGACCCAGGCCGTCACCCTCCTCATCACCCCCCGCCCCACCGGCACCGGCACCCTGTCTGACGCTGCCAGCAAGCCGGTCTACCTGAGCGGCGACCGCTGGCGCGACTATGCCGGCCGCTTCGGCATCGACCACGCCCTGCGGGTGGGCGCCGACGGCAAGGTGGAGGTCACCCGCGCCCTGCACGGCCGGCTGCAGTACGGCGCAGGCATCGCCCCCGCCAGCGTCGTTAACTGATACAAATACCCCGCTTTTTTCGGCTTGCCGGCCGGCGCACATTGGTTAGAATGGGTCGGATGATCGGGATCCTCTTGATAACCCACGGCAGCCTCGGCGAAGCGCTCATCCAGTGCGCCAGCCACGTGCTCAACCGTCGCCCGCCCCAGCTCCTGCAGCTGGGTGTCGCCGGTCAGGACGACCCCCTCGACGCCCTGCCCCTCGCCCGCCGCCTGGCCGAACTGGTGGATGACGGCAGCGGCGTCCTGATCCTCACCGACATCCTCGGCGCCACCCCCGCCAACATCGCCGCCAAGCTCCTCGAGCCCGGCCGCATCGCGGGCGTGGCCGGCGTCAATCTGCCAATGCTGCTGCGGGTCATCACCTACCGCGAACGCAGCATGGATGTCCTGCTCAAAAAAGCCATCGCCGGCGCCTGCGAAGGCGTCGTCCACATGAAGTAGAAGCAGCACCCCACCGGTCACCACAAAAACAAGAACCAGCGAGGAAGGAAGACAAGCGCAATGCCACGCCAGGAAGCAAACATCATCAACAAGCTCGGGCTGCACGCCCGCGCCTCCGCCAAGCTCACCCAGGTCGCCAGCGCCTACGCCTGCGATGTCTGGCTGGAGCGCAACGGCAGGCGGGTCAACGCCAAGAGCATCATGGGCGTCATGATGCTCGCCGCCGCCAAGGGCAGCACCATCGTGGTGGACACCGACGGCGCCGACGCCGACCAGGCCATGGCCGCCATCCAGGCCCTGATCGCCGACAAGTTCGGCGAAGGGGAGTAAGGCGGGGAACGGGGCATTGGGAACCGGGAAATGGGTAGGCAAGCACCCGGCCCGCCCCAGCGCCCTCCGCGCCTCCACCTGCCGCCCACACCCATAAAGGCCCCGCCATGAGCTTCACCGTCCACGGTCTCGCCGTCTCCCAGGGCATCGCCATCGGCCACGCCCACCTGGTCTCCCACGCCCTGCTTGAGGTCGCCCACTTCACCGTGGCGCCCAAGCACGTGGAGGCCGAAGTCACCCGGCTGCGCAGCGCGGTGGCCACGGTCAAGACCGAACTCATCGGGCTCAAGGCAGTCTCCGGCTCGGCACCGTCCGAGGTCGACGCCTTCCTGGGCATGCACATCATGTTCCTCGAAGACCCGATGCTGGTCGACGCCGCGGAGGCGCTGATCCGCACCCGCCGCGCCAACGCCGAGTGGGCGCTGGTGCAGCAGATGGAGCAGCTCGTCGAGCAGTTCGAGGCCATCGAGGACGCCTACCTGCGCGAGCGCAAGGCCGATGTGGTGCAGGTGGTCGAGCGGGTCGTCAAGGTGCTGCTGGGCCACCCGGGCCACCTGCCGCCCAAGCGCAAGGACGGCCTGGGCACCATCGTCGTCGCCCACGATCTCTCGCCCACCGACACCATCGGCTTCAAGGATCACGCCGTCGCCGGCTTCATCACCGACGTAGGCGGCCCCACCGGCCACACCGCCATCGTCGCCCGCAGCCTGTCGATCCCCGCGGTGGTGGCCCTGCGCCACATCCGCCATGTGGTGAAGGACGACGAACTCATCATCATCGACGGCATCCGCGGCGTCGTCATCGTCGACCCCGACGAGCGGGTGCTCGAGGAATACCGCCTGCGCAAGGCCGCCGTCGAACTCGAACGCTCCAAGCTCAAGCGCCTCAAGTCCACCCGCGCCGCCACCCTCGACGGCGAAGAGGTGCAGATCCTCGCCAACATCGAGCTGCCCCCGGACGCCATCCAGGCCAAGGGCGTCGAGGCCGACGGCGTGGGCCTGTTCCGCACCGAGTTCCTCTTCATGAGCCGCGACACCTGGCCCGACGAGGACGAGCAGTTCGAAGCCTACAAGGCGGTGGTCAAGACCATGGCCGGCAAGCCGGTCACCGTGCGCACCCTCGACGTGGGCGCCGACAAGGAACTCGAAGGCGCCACCCGCGCCGAAGACAACCCGGCCCTCGGCCTGCGCGCCATCCGCTACTGCCTGGCCGAGCCCAAGATGTTCCTCACCCAGCTGCGGGCGCTGCTCCGGGCCAGCCACTTCGGCCGGATGAAGATCCTCATCCCGATGCTGGCCAGCAGCCACGAGATCGACCAGACCCTGGTCCTGCTCGAAAAGGCCAAGGCCCAGCTGCGCGAACGCAAGATCAAGTTCGACGAAGCCGTGCCGGTGGGCGGCATGATCGAAGTGCCCGCCGCGGCCCTGTGCCTGGGCGCCTTCACCAAGCGCCTGCAGTTCCTGTCGATCGGCACCAACGACCTGATCCAGTACACCCTCGCCATCGACCGGGGCAACGAAGCCGTCGCCCACCTCTACAACCCGCTCCACCCGGCCGTGCTGCGGCTCATCCACCAGACCATCCAGGCCGGCGCCAAGGCCGGGGTGGACGTCTCGGTGTGCGGCGAGATGGCCGGCGACCCGGACTGCGCGCGGCTGCTGATCGGCATGGGCCTGCGCCAGTTCTCGATGCACCCGGCGCAGATCCTCGAGGTGAAGCAGGCCATCCTGCGGGCCGACGCCGCCGACCTCACCCCCAAGGTCCAGCGCCTGCTCAAGCTGGACGACCCGGACCGGCTGCGCGAGGCCGTCGAGAAGCTCTAGGCGGTGGCGCGGCGGGGTTTGACTTGCCCCCGGCCATCGCGCTAATCTTGGTTCTCAGCGCCGATTTGAACCCTTCAGCTTGCGGGCGCTTTAAAAGTACGGCTAAAGCGACGGCAGCCCAGTCCGCGACCGTTCGCCGGCTGGGTTTTTCGTTTTTGGGACGAAACACGAATGCAAGAAGCGCAACCCCTCGCACAATCGGTCGGTCTGGTCCTACCCCAGACGGCACACTTCAGCGACCCCCTGCCCCTCAAGAGCGGCGGCGTACTGCCCCAGTACGACCTCGTCTATGAAACCTACGGCACCCTCAACGCCGCCCGCAGCAACGCGGTGCTGGTGTGCCACGCCCTGTCCGGCTCGCACCACGTGGCCGGCGAGCACGCCGACGGCAGCGTCGGCTGGTGGGACAACCTGGTCGGCCCCGGCAAGCCCCTCGACACCAACCGCTTCTTCGTGATCGGGGTGAACAACCTGGGCGGCTGTTACGGCAGCTCGGGCCCCAACGCCACCAACCCGGCCACCGGCAAGCCGTGGGGCGCCGATTTCCCCTTCGTCACCGTCGAAGACTGGGTGGACGCCCAGGCCCGGCTGGCGGATCGCCTCGGCATCGAACGCTTCGCGGCGGTGGTGGGCGGCAGCCTGGGCGGCATGCAGGCCCTGTCGTGGACGCTGCAATATCCCGACCGCGTCGCCCACGCCCTGGTGATCGCCTCGGCGCCCAAGCTCACCGCCCAGAACATCGCCTTCAACGAAGTCGCCCGCCAGGCGATTTTGAAGGACCCGGAGTTCCACGCCGGCCACTACTACGAGCACGGCGTGGTGCCCACCCGCGGCCTTGCGCTGGCGCGGATGATCGGCCACATCACCTACCTGTCGGACGACGCCATGGGCCAGAAATTCGGCCGCGCGCTGCGTCACGACAAGCCGGTGTTCAGCTACGACGTGGAATTCGAGATCGAATCCTACCTGCGCTACCAGGGCGACAAGTTCGCCGGCTTCTTCGACGCCAACACCTACCTGCTCACCACCAAGGCGCTGGATTACTACGACCCGGCCTTCGACTACAACGGCGATCTGGTGGCCGCGCTGGGCCGCGCCAGGGCCGACTACCTGGTGGTGTCCTTCACCACCGACTGGCGCTTCGCCCCGTCCCGCAGCCGGGAGATCGTCTACGCCCTGATGCACAGCGACCGCCGGGTGAGCTACGCCGAGATCGACTGCCCCGCCGGGCACGACTCCTTCCTCCTCGACGACCCGCAATACCACGCCGTGCTGCGGGCCTACATCGACAACATCCGCACCTGAGGACGACCGCGATGAGCTTCCACCGCTTCGACTACGACGTGATCGCCAACTGGATCGAACCCGGCGAGCGTGTCCTCGACCTCGGCTGTGGCGACGGCGGCCTGCTGCGCTACCTCACCGACGTGCGCCAGGTGCGCGGCTACGGCGTCGAGAAGAGCCCCGAGCGCGTCCTGGCCTGCGCCAGGAACGGCATCAACGTCATCCAGATCGACATGGAGCAGGGCCTCGCCGGCTTCGAAGACGGCTTCTTCGACCACGTCATCATGAGCCTGTCGCTGCAGGCCATGCACAACACCCAGGGCATCCTCAAGGAGATGCTGCGGGTCGGCCGCGAGGCCGTGGTCAGCTTTCCCAACTTCGCCTACTGGCGCCACCGCCAGTCCATCCTCAACGGGCGCATGCCGGTGTCGAAGAACCTGCCCTACCAGTGGTACGACACCCCCAACGTGCGCTTCTTCACCATCGACGACTTCGACGCCCTGTGCGGCCAGGAGGGCATCGCGATCCGCGAGCGGCTGGCCTTCGACGAGGACAAGGTGATCGTGGACGAGCCCAACTTCCTTGCCAGCGTGGCCCTCTACCGGCTCGCCCGGGCCGACGCCCAGGCTGGCTGACCGCGCGGCGGGGACGCCACGCCCGCCCCCGCCGGCCTGATGTTCGTCGCCTTCGGCCACCGCGTAGACGCCTTCGAAGCCCAGCTGCGGCGCATGGTGGGGCTGGAGGACGGCATCGTCGACGCCCTCTTCCGCTTCACCCGGCCGCTCTCCGGCGCCTGCTTCCGGTGCCCGCCGGTGAAGGACGGCAGGCTCCGGCTGCCGGGCCGATCCGCGGCGCGCCGGGCGCATCTCCGGCGCAGGCCGCGGCGGCCGTCAGCCCTGCCGACGCCGCCGGCCGAAGCCCCCGAGCACCCCCAGCCCCAGCAGCGCCAGGCAGGCCGACGCCGGCTCGGGCACGTTGCTGAAGGCCACGGTGTCGGTAAAGCCCAGGTTGTCCCGGTAGCTGAAGCGGCCCCGCGTCGCCAGATCGAGATGCGCCAGATCGGTCGCCGTGTCGATGGTGGCGTTCAGCAGGTCGGCGGTCAGGGTGATGGGCGTCGAGAAGACATGATACAAAGTCTGCCCGGCCGGCACCAAAAGTGTATCGCCAGCGCCAAAACCGAAGGTGTAGTGGCCGATCAAGTCGTTGCCGCTCCCCTCGCCGGCGTCCAGCTCGTAGAGATCGAAATCCACGCCCGTCACGGTCAGATCCTTGCTGCTGGGGTTCGCGAAGGTGGCGGCGATCCCGAAGAACGGCCGCGCGCTGGGGAAGGCGCCCGTCGTCGGCGTGGCGATCGACTGGGGTGAGCTGACCGACGAGGCCACCGTCAGCCGCGGCAGCAGGAAGGGCACCAGTGTCCAGCCCACCGCCCCCGACGCGCTGGCCTCGCCCGACCCCGCCGCCCCAAAGGCGTGGGCATAGCTCGTGAGGCTGCCGGTGACGGTGTAGACGTCGCCCACCTTGGGGCTGTTCTCGAAGACGAAGGTCTTGCCCCCGGCCAGCGCCCCGCTGTCCGACCGATCCGACGTGAAGGTGGAGACGCTCCTCTGGATGCTCGCCGAATCCAGACCCTGGCCGTTGAGCCCCAGGTCGGCGCTGACCTGCGCCGTCGCGGTGGCGTTGAAGTTGGAGTACACCGACACCGAGCCGCTGGGCGCCCAGCCCAGGTAGATGCCGGACAAGCCGGGCTGGGTCACCTGGAAGCTGGCGCTCCAGCTGGTGCTGCCCTGCGCCGTGGCGGTCGAGCCGAAGACGTGGCTGTTCACATCCACCGCCGCGGTGGCGCCGGCCGTGCCGCGGTAGAGCTTGTCGGCCGCGAACAGGCTCGCCGGGTTGCCCTGGGAATCGGTCAGCGCGAAGGACGCCGAGGCCCCCGACGTGGCCGCCGTGGTCGGGATGTTGGAAATCAGCTTGACCGCCTCGACCGCGTACTCCGCGATCAGCAGGATGGTCGCCGGATCGACCGGATTGGCGAAACTCAAGCCCGGCCCCATCCCCAGCGCCCCGATCAGCACCGTCCGTGTCATGAAACGCATTTCACTTCTCCCCGTGTTGTGTTCTGGAACGGCTGTCATTGCCGCAGGGCGGAGTGTGACGAAGCGCCGGTTCCAAACCGGTTACCCGGGGGCGACGCCGTGCCCGCACCGCGCCAGCAAGGCGTGCAGGCGCCGGCGATAGCGCTCCACCCAGGGCTGGCACTCCGACGGGGAGAGGAAGTCCTCCCCGCCATCCGGCAGCGCGGCGGGCGGGGTGCCGGCCAGCAGGCCCGCCTCCAGCTCGTGCACATCCACCCGGCACAGCTGCCGCGGCAGGGTGACCAGACCGTGCTTCACGTGCACCCAGTTGAGGGGCGGGTCGCCGGCGCGCTGGCCCAGGCGGCGCAGGCGATGGAGGGCGACCTTGAGGTTCTGCATGGCCTGGGCGCCGTCCGAATCGGGCCACAGCATGTCGGCGAGGCGTTCGGCGGGCACCTTCTGGCCGCCGGCGCAGATCAGCGCGATCAGCAGCATCTTGGTGCGCACGCCCTTCCAGTCCCGGTCGTAGATGCGCCGGCCGTCGATCTCCACGACCAGCTCGCCCAGGGTGCGGACGTTGACCCGCGGCGGTGGCGCCTCCGTGCCGCCGGAGGGCGGGGCGAGCACGGCCTCCAGCTCGGCAACCCAGGCCGCGCTGCGGTGCAGGGGCACCAGCCGCTCGCCGGCCGGCAGCAGCTCGCGGGCGGCGGCGAGGACGCGCCGGGCCCGGTCCAGCTCGCCGGCGCGCAGCTCGAGCATGGCCTGCTCCTGCCGAGCCACCGCCGCCAGCCGGCGCAGCCCCAGGTGCAGCCAGCGGGGCACCCAGAGGGCGGCGAGGGCCTGCGCGTCGGCGCCGCGCTGCAGGTCGGCCAGCGCCTGCACCCGCAGCAGGCGGGCGACGCTGGCGGTGAGGCGGGCGTCGTCGGGCGGGCCGCCCAGGCACTCGTCGGCATGCACGAGCGCCCGCAGGGGCTGCCGCTCCCGCAGCGCCAGGGTGCCCAGGGCGAGGTGGCGGTAGGCCTGGAGCAGCGCGTTACGGGCCGGGATCACCCGCTCGCCCAGCGCCTGGGCGAGGGCCCGCGTCTCGTCGCGGCGGCCCAGGTCGGCGGCGGCGTAGATGCGGTGGGCCAGCAGCGGCAGCGTCACCGCATCGGGCAGCGCGTCCGCCCCCGGCAGGGCCGCCCCGGCGCTCAGGATGGCGTGGGCCCGGGCGGCGTCGCCCAGCAGCAGGCTGACCAGCCCCAGCACCCCATGCACCAGCACCCGCGGCAGCAGGCCGGCGCCCTCCAGGTGGCACAGCAGCTCGGTGTCGGAGAGCTGCACGTCGGCCCGGGTCACCTCGCCGGCGAGGCAGTCGACAAGGCTGGCCAGCGCCCGGTGGACCAGCTCCAGCGGCAGCGAGGCCGCCGCCACGGCGATCCGCTCGCCTTCGGCAAACGCGGCCCGGGCTTTCTCCGCGTCGCTGTCGAGGATCAGGGCCAGCAAGCCCTGGCGCAGCAGCAGGGCCGCGCGGGCGGGGGGCGACAGGGCCCGCCCCAGGCCGATCAGCGCACCGAGCCGGCTGCGCAGGGTGTCGAGCCGCTCCGGCCCGGCCTCGCCCCGGAGCAGGGCGTCGCAGGCGGCGGCGACGCCCAGGGCCTGGAGGTCGGGGTGGGTGTCGCCGGGCGGGCCGATCAGCCAGGCGGCCAGGAGCGACAGCTCGGCGCAGGGGTTGTCCACGAGGCACAGCAGATCGACGCCGGGGGCGCCCCCCTCCGGTAGCTGCCGGAAGCCGGCCCGCGCCCCCTGGAAATCCAGCTCGAACCAGCGGCGCACGCAGCCCCGCTCCAGGGCAAGGCAGGGATAGGGCGGCGCAGGGGCGGCGTTCTCGGGTAGCTCGGTCATGGCTGGACGTCTGGCCGTGGGCCGATGGCCCGCAATCCGGTTGATCTCGGCCGTCATTTAGCCACGAGATATGTCGGGCCCTACCGTAGCCCCGGGGCGATTGGTGATTTTTTACAAAAACGACGATTTCACCGGGAACTTCCCTGGGCGACAAACCGCGCGGAAGCCCGTAAAGTCCGGGCTGGCCCACTTCCGCCGATCCCCCTCGCCATCGTGCCCCAGCCCGCTCCCCTCGCTCCGCCCGCCAACCTGTGGCACATCTGGTTCGACGGGGCCGCCTGCCCCAATCCGGGGCGGATCGGCCTCGGCGCCGTGCTGCGGGGGCCGGACGGCCAGCAGGTGGAGATCTCGGAGCCCGGCGGCCGGGCAGGCTGCAACAACGAGGCCGAAATGCTCGCCCTGGGCCGGGCGCTGGAGCAGGCCCTCGGCGCGGGCGCCCGGCATCTGGTGGTGATGGGCGACAGCGACTTCGCGGTGCGCCACCTGCGGGGCGAAGCGCACACCGGGGTGCCACGGCTGCTGGCCTTGATCGACGAGACACAGGCCCTGCTGGCGCGCTTTGCCTCGGTGCGCCTGGAGTGGGTGCCCCGTCACCGCAACCCGGACGCCGACCGGCTCTCCCGGGCCGCCATCGGCCTGCCGGACAAACCCGCCTTACGCCCCGCGTCGCGGCGACGGCGGCGCTAGCTCGGCATCCAGCAGGCGCGCCGCCACCAGCCCATTGACCAGCCCGAAGACAGTGGCCGCCAGCGCAAACACCGGCATCAGGTAGAACACCCCGTCGTGGGGCACCAGCCACAGGCGGGCCACCGCCAGCTGGCCGCCGATGTGGGCGAAGGCCGCCAGCACGCTGTGGCTCACCGGCCCGAACCAGCGCCTCGGCAGGTGCATCGCCGCCCCCAGCACCCCCAGGCTGGCCAGGCTGCCGGCCAGGCTCAGGAAGAAACCCGGCGCCAGGAACTGCCCCAGCACCAGGCTGCCCACCAGCACCCGCAGCAGCGCCACCCAGGCGGCCTCGCGCCAGCCCCAGCGGGCCAGCACCACCAGGGTGACGATGTTGGCGAGGCCGGGCTTGACCCCCGGCAGCGGCAGCGGGATGGCCGCCTCGGCCACGGTGAGCACGATGGCCGCGGCGGCGTGACGCGCCACCCGCCGGTCGTCGGGGGTGGGGACGAGGCGGAGTTCAGTAGTTGAGGGAGTCATAGTCGGCCCGCCGCCCGGAGAGGGTGAGGCTCACCTGATTGGGCGCGCAGATCGCCACCGCCCCGGCGCTGGCCAGCCAGCCCTGGCGCACGCAGTACTGGCGCGGGCCAGGGTCGCTGGCCACGCGGGCCCGGCCGGGCTGCACCTCGATGCGCGTGGTGCCCAGCGGCCCGGGCACCTCGACGATGCGCGGCGCGGAGAGATCCACCTCGGCGAACACCTGCCCGCCCGCCTTAACGATGGCCTTGTCGGGCCGCCCGCCCTGCCACAGGACGAGGGCCGACCCGACGCAGCAGGCCAGGGCCAGGGCCAGCACGACGCCGTCGCCCACCCGCAGGTGAACAGCCCAGGCGGCCAGCCAGCCGCGGACGGCAGGCAGATCGGGCATGGGTCAGGTCTTGAAGGAGCGGTGCCGCACCAGCACCCGGGCCGTCTCGCGGAAGCGCTCGGCGAGCTGCTCG